>NZ_JBIASZ010000018.1:139410-177709 GCF_042891345.1 Streptomyces sp. NPDC001903 | reverse complement strand
GTTGCGGGTCTGCAGGAAGTGGAAGCGCGGGTTCGCGCCGTCCGGTGTTCCCCGGGTGGTGAGGAAGGAACGGGCCCACTGTTGCTGGATCCGGATGATGTCGACGATTGTCGGTGACGGGTGAAAAGGGTTCAGGCACGGATTCCGTGAAGGTGGCCAAGAGCCGGTTACGTTCTGTGGTCGGTCGGAGTTTTGCTCGGGCCGCTGTGCTGGGCAGATCTCTGTGCGCGAGAATGTTCGACATGACGACTTGAAGAGCACCGGCCGGGCGACAGCATTGGCGAAAGGTCGGGAGCTGGGACACGATTCCCGACGGTGATCGACGCGTCTGCGCCGACTGCGGAACGCCCGTCAGTTCCTACCAGTACCGTTTCCATCCAGCCGAGTCTTCGATGTTCGAGCGGTGTATCGGGCTCGCCTGGTGTCCCACTTGCCGGATCTACTCCGGCAACATGGTGTACGTCCCGCGGAAGCGAGTCCTGGTCGACCTCCTCGCGTCTCTTCTGCCTGAGCAGCGAGAACGGCTTCTGCGTTCGGAGACACGACTGATCGAGTTCCTGGACCGTCAGGCGCAAGGCGCCAGAGGTTAGGGGCGGCGGCCGGCCACGATCAGGAGGAGCCGCTTGCGCAGCAGTGGAAGTTTCGCTCTGCCGAACATGCTGCGCTTGAGGGCTTTCAGGTCGTTGACGCGGCCCTCGACGGGACCGGAGGACCATTCGGTGCTCATGCCGAAGACGACGGCGTCGAGGTCGGTGATCAGCCCGGCGGCGAAGGAGGCCAGGCCGCACTGCTGATCAGCACAGACATCTGCGATCCATCCGCGCAGCCGGTCTCCTTCACGGTTGGTCATGATGGTCGCGAACGTCCTGACGTGGGTGATGGCGGCCGTGAGCTCGGGCGAACGGGCCAGCAGCGTCTTGAACCGCAACTGGTCGTCGTCGCGCAGGTCGGGGTGGCTCATGATCCAGCGGGTGGCTTCGCGAGGCGAGGGCGGCCGGGCCATCGGCGGACGCGTGGCTGCGGGCCGGCGCCCGGGACGCAGCGGCTGGACGTAGTCGCGCAGGGTGCTGTAGGCACAGCGAGCCCCGCGTTCTTGCAGCTCGCGGTGGAGGGTCGACAGGTTGGTGCAGCCCTCCGCGATCCGTTGCTCCAGGTAGGGCCGGTAGCGGTCGAGTTTGCTGATCCGGTCTTGCCACTGGCCGTGCAGCATCGCCTCCGGGCTGGCCGCGCGGGCGTACTTCCGCACCGTGTTGCGGCCCAGCCCGAGCCGGCGGGCGACTTCGCGCAGGCTCAGGCCCTGCTCGACGTGGGCGTGGACCGCCGCGTGGGTGTCGCGGAGCCGGTCGAGGAACTTCCCCGGCGGGTAGGGCTCGGATGGCTCCTGGCCCATGGAGGTCGGCACAGGTTCGGGTTCGGGCGTAGGCTCCGACTCGACGAGGTCGCGCAGGAGAACGCGGTGGTGGGAGACCAGCCGTTCGACGGCTTCGCCGAGGCTGTGCCAGACATGCCACCTGTCTGCGCAGTGCTGGGCCTGTGGAGCGCCGGTGCGCGCGCCTTCGGCGAAGAATGCCGCGCGGTCGCGGCAGACGATCTCGACGCCGCGGTGCTCGCGCAGCCATGCGGCCAGGGTCTCGGCCTCGCGCGGGCAGCAGGTCCAGGGGCTGGCGGGTCTCGCAGTCGAGCAGGATCGTGCCGTGCCGGCGTCCCTTCCTGGTCGCGAACTCGTCCACTCCGAGCACCCGCGGCACCGCCCAGCTCGGCTCCGGTAGCGCCATCACCACTCGAAGTACGGTCATCCGGCGGGGGCGTTCGCCGGCCGTAGCGGCTGGCCAGTCTCTCGACCTGTTCGGCGAAGGTCACTCTCGCGCAGCCGCTGTTGTCGCAGAACAGGCGACGCACCGACAACTCGATGAGTACCGGCCGGGTGCCGACCGGCGCATCGTCGATCCTGCGTCCGTAGCGGCTGTGCACCCGCATCGACGATGCCCTGCACCCCGGACACGCGGCCGCCGTCTCACCCTTCGTGCTCGCCGCGATCCGCAGCACGCCGCTCTCCACCACCACGCGTTCCACCAGCACCGTTACCAGGTGCGGGAACACCGACTCCGGCAAGGTCTCACACGACCGAAGGATGATGCCTAGGATGACGGAGCGTCACCAGCGCACGGCAGCACGATCCCCTTCACGGAATCCGTGCCTGAACCAATTTCAGAGCCCGTTGACACCTCTGCTAGGGCGGCTCGGAGGGTGTCGGTGACGCCGTCGGGAATCTGCACCTCCCTCAGCCTGATCACGGCGGTCAGGATGGACAGGGCGTTGGTCGTGATCTTCTCCTGCGCCTGCATCTTCGTTTGGAAGCGCCGGTTACGGACCTCCAGCAGTGGCGAGATGTAGCGGCCGGTGAAGATGGTCGTCGCCATCGAGATCAGTGCGGCACTCCCCCATGCGGGGATCCAGTCGAGCATGGCGCCGATTCTGGTGACGCGCAGCGGTAGGCGGCAGGCGAACCGGCAGATCCGACAGGAGTACTGCGGTCGATCGCTTCGAGACGGGCGGCGCAGGGCGTGCCGTGGGAGCCCGGTGGCCCGGGTGCGCCACAGTGGTCGGATGCGCCGCCGGACCCCTCGACATGGTGGACACGGCCTTTGCCGCGTTGATCCAGTGGTCCGCGTGATCGGCCGCAGCGCGCTGCCCGAGCTCTCGGAGGGCCATCGGCTACGGCAATGGCCGACGGTGTACAGGCCTGCCCCGCCTGGATGCCACGCTCTCTTCTGGTTGCCCGAACTTGGCACCTGGATCGAGGTGAAGGGGCCTGGCACACCCCAGGTCGCAGTCGTGCACCGCGCGATCCTGATCAGCCGTGGCGATCTGCCGGGGTGACCACGACCGTGGCCCCCGGGCCCACGGTCATAGCTGAGGCGTGAGGACCGTCAGGCGCAGCAGGGCGGCCAGGGCCAGGCCGGCAGGGATGGCGTACCACCAGCGGCGCAGCCATTGGGCCTTCACGAAGACCCATGTGAGCAAGGTCGCCGCGATGGAGAAGGCGAGTCCGAGGCCGGCCGCGAACGCGGTGTTGCTGACGGCCTGGCTGTCCCAGGGGCCGTCTGGCTCGACCATGTACGCGGTGAGCAGGACATAGCCCGTCACCACATGCCCGACGACAAGGACGACGGCGCACACGGCCGTACCGACCCGGCTCGCCGTCCGCAGCGGGCGCCCGCGATGCACGTCGGCCGCCGGTTCCGCGCTCCCGCTCACCTCAAGGCCTCCTTCGCCTGGTCCACTTTCCGGTCGAAGCCACGACCATACGCCTGGGCGGCGTCGCTCTCGTAGTACGGGCCGCCGTTGTAGCGGGCGGCGATCTCCTGCATCTGGGCACGCGTCATCTGCTCCGGCGGCACGTCCGCGAAGCCGCTCTCGGCCTTGAGCTGCGCCAGGTACTCGGAGGCGATGAAGATGTTCTTCGCAGGGTCCTTGATCGCGGACACCACCTGGTCCCGCTGAGGGTCGGTGAGGTTGTGCGGGTCGTACCCGAGCACCTCGGCAGCGCGCCGGACCTGGATGGCCATGGGCCCCATCGAGGTCTGATCGGGGTCCTCGCTGCCCGGCAGGATCTTGCGGCCCTCGTAGGCTGCTTCGTCGAGCCAGCCGGGGTCGCCCTCCACCTCCTGCCAGGCAATGCCTGCGACCATTTCGGGCGGAAGTCCCGAGTCGCTTGCAGCTGCCTTGATCAGATTCTTGTTCGCCGAGATGTACTCGCGGCGGCCGTCGTCGGAGCTGGACCACAGCCAGTAGTTGTTGCCCTGCCCCTCCGGGAGTCCGTCGACCCGGCTCGCGATGCGCATCAGCGCTTCGGAGACCACGACATCCGAACGCAGCGTAGGTATCGAGTCAACCTTGGGGCCTGCGCCCGGCAACTGGACGTTCGGGTTGGCCTGTGCCTCCCGCGCTTCGCTCTGAAGCGGTCCGAGATTCCTGAGGAACTGTTCCGGGTCGGGAATCGTCCCCTTGAACTCCGGGATCTGCCTGTACGCCGCCCTGATGTCGGCGGTGCAGGTCTCACGGGCCTCGGACTCGACGCGGAGGGCGTCGCCGAAGTGGTTTTTGGTCTGGCTGTAGTAGCGCTCCGCCTCCTCCCGGATCGCGTCCACATCGACCGTCAGTTCGGCGAAGAAATCCAGCACGCCAGTGGTGCCGCGCAGATCCTCCCACTGCCGCAAGGGTTCCGCTGCTCGCGCTGTCGAAGTGATCGCTTGGGCTTCCCGGGACATGACCGAGGAGAGCAGTCCCTCCGTGGTCTTGCCGTTCTTGTAGTGCGCCTTGGCCGTCGTGACTGCGTCGCTGTAACGGGCGAGGGCCGACGCCGCCGTGCGGAAGGCTCCCGAGAGGGCTTCGGCGAGGCTCTTGCTCTCCGCGAGCCGCTTGACGTAGAGATCGCGGGCCTCGCTCTCCCACTCGACCTTGGTTGCCTTGCGGAAGGCGTCACCGGTCGACTCAATCAGCACGTGGAGGCGCCTGAACTCGGCGGCATTGCGGTCGATGAGGGCCGGGTCGCCCTCACGCCACTGGCCGGCGTCCACGAGACGTTGGACGACGTCGCGGACCTGGCTGGCGGTGACGGCGGCCAAGTCGGCGCCGGGCTCCAGCCGGATCGCGTCCAGCAGCGCTGTCCACGAGGTCCGGCCGGTCTCCAGGGCGGCGACGATCGAGTACGGCCAGCCGGGCACCATCTGGTGCTTGCCCAGACCGCGGCCGAAGGTATGGCAGAAGGAGCGGTCCGAGGAGGTGTCGGCGTCCGGCCGCAGCGACGGGGAGACGTCTACCGCCAGCACCAGCCGACCGTCGCCGGCTCGGGGAAGCGGGACGCTGGTCAGCGCTCGTCGCAGCCGGGCGAGGTCAATCCGACCGTGATTGATTCCGGAGTACAAGGCCCCGTGACCGCGTCGATGCTCGGGAGCGAGCGCCAGGTCCACGAGGGTGCGGACCGGACCGTCGGTGCACAGCAGCGCGTCGCACAGCTCGAACAGGGCGTCGCTCCGTGCGGTCAGGCACGCGTACAACTCCGAGCGGAACTCCGCCACCACCGACAACGCGTCTCGTTGAACCTCGTGCTCGACCAGCCCCACGATCCCGGCCTCTGTACTGCATTGTCGCTCAGCACAGAATCGGCCCGCAGAGTCTCACACCGCTGGTGAACTGGGAAAACGCCGAACAAGTTCGACCCTCGTTCGACGCCGGACCAAATGGGCCATATCAGTCCCGGCGGGAAAGAGGGGTCCGCAGTTCCACGCGAAGCCGGATCGAAGTGTCGACGGGCAGCCCGAGGCTGGCGAGCTGCAGATCCTTCGAGTGGGTCGCGATGAGGTCGAGATCCCGCAGCTGGCGCTGAAGCTCGGCAATGGTTGCCTCGTCGAGGTCGGGTAGTTCCTCTTCCTGCTCAGTGAGGTGCTCAAGGTGCTCGTCCACAGCGTCCACGGCCCGTCGGCTGGCCCAGACCGCGAAGTCACGGCACTCGAACAGGTAGGCGTGCGCGGCATAAAGCGTCACGGCTGCCGCATTGTCGTCCGCATCCTCCGGGCCGTCCTGCCCATCGTTGTGGCAGTACTCGCTGAGCATGTACTCAGCCACACCCCGCTTCACGGCTGTGAAGGCGGTTGAGTCTCCGAGGGAGCCCTCCCACACTGAGTTCAGCAGTGGCCGCAGGCTCATCGTGAACGGTGCCCGATCCTCCTCGGGCAGTGCTTCATGCCAGCTCATGAGCCGTTCAGCGGTGCCAGCGGCGAAGACTCCGCGCTCACACGACGACATGGCCGTCAGGCGCTCCTCCACCGACGTCGACAACTCCTGCCACGTGTTCAAACCGAGCCACCCCCGAGTCGAGATACCAGTGAGCTCACGCCCACTTCGGGGATCGTCGCACCCACCCCTGACAACGCTGGAAGGGGCCATACACCAGTCCGCACCACGTCTGTCTGGGATCGGCTCCGCCGGGCACCGAGGTTAAACGTCAAGCTGAGCCGCACCGCTGGCCCCGCCCGGTCCACCGCCGGACCCGGCGGTGGGGGCAGTCACCTGGCCCGGCCCGAGGTCCTGGCCGGGGCGGCCTGCTGCCGGTGCGCAGGCACGGCAGGCTCCGCAGGCGCGGCCTGACCGGGCGCAGCGCCGGTCGGGGTGGTGGTCGAGCGGGAGCGGGCCGCCGTGGCGGAGGCGCGGGGCTGTAAGGACCTCCGGCGGCCGAACCACTGATCAGCATCCCAGCGGCCAACAGCACAAACACACACCACCATGAACAGGACTAGTTGCTGCGCCGACCTGTTGAGGATCCAGGTGGGTATCGGGGTCGGTGACGTGGGCTCCATGCAGCCGTACCCCGCGTAGCTCAGTTGGCAAGATCAGCGACAGAGTCCACCGACGTGCGCGTCGGCAGAGGAGCACCGCAGAGGATATGGATCAGGTACTCAACCTGGGCGGGTCAGGCACCCGTCAGGCAGCCTGCACGACTCACACCCAGGATGTCACCGCGCCGCGGGAGTGCCAGGGCCCAGCATCTGCCAGGATCCGGGCCCGCTCTGCTCAGCGCCCGCAAGGGTCGGCACGGTACCTGCCGTACAGAACGCCCACGCGTACACGTTGAGTGCCGAGCCGCTGGTGTTGCGCCCGTTGAAGAACCAGCCCCTGGGGACACCGTCCCAGTAAGCGGAATCCGCGCTGATGCTGAAGTCGCCGGGGTTACCGGCGACGACACTGCCACTGATCGCCACCTCACCGGCCGGGCAGGGGCTGGTGCGGACCTGGCCCGCCTGCCCCGGTGCAAGGGTGACGGTGCCACCCACCGCATGCAGCGCGATCGGCTCGGCGTCCGCCGAAGCCGAAGCACCCTGCTGCGCGTAAGCGATACCTGCTCCCGCAGCCAGAGCCACCGCGACCGACACAGCAAGCGTACGGACATGCTTCACGAGGACCTCCCGAGACCGATACGTCAAAGGCCCCTATCGCCCCGCACCCGGCAGTCCACCCCGTCATTCACCCGGACACCGCAAGCCGAATCGATCCGCCACCACCCGTCCGGTCCCATCCCAGTCACCCCGCGCACCGCAATCCGCTGGGCAACACTGGACCGCGAGGAGACGCGTCTGCGCCGCGACCAGCCGCGCTCCCCGGCCGCTCAACACGTTCGCACCGCCGCTGCCGGGCTACCTGTTCCCGCTGCCGGGTCCGCCGAGCGCTTGCGGGTAGTCGAACAGGCCGGCCGCGTCGTAGCGGCGCTTGACCTCGACCAGGCGGTCGTAGTTGGCACCGCAGTAGGCGCGCTGCCAGTCCCGCAGGTCCGGGGCAGGGAAGTTGACGTAGGCGGCGTCGGTTCGCAGGTGGCGGCGTAGTGTCCGGTGCATGGCGCGGGTCTGCTCCAGCAGGGTGCTGATGTCGGCGGGCGCGGTGCCGGGCTTCCACTTGGTGCCGATGTCGAGGACGAACGCGGCATTGCGGTGGGGGTAGGCGGTCCCGTCGGGGCGCGGACCTCCGCTGGCGCCGCCCATCGCGAAGAACGTCACGTGGCCGGCGGCGGGGCCGGGACCGGGACGCCATGTACGGGTCCATTCGGTGACGGCGCTGACCCTGTCCGGGGACGGCCACCGGTCGGGCATCAGGGACTTGGAGGCGTAGCAGCCCGGCTGCGGGCTCTCCATGAGGTGGTCCTGCGCACCCCAGAAGCTCCGTTCCTCAACGAACGTCCTGGCCGGGCCCATGCGCAGCAGCGGTCGCAGGACCCGGCGCAGCGCGTCCTCGGTGCCCAGCCGCTGGCCAGCAGGGCGAGGGAGGCGGTGCCGTCGCCCGCGTTCTTGAATCCGATGCGCAGGTCGAAGTCGTCTGCGCGGTGCGCGTCCAGGATCTCGCGCACCTCGTCCATCACCCGCACCCCGGCCGGCAAATCGAAGGAGAGGTCGAAGACCGTGGCACGCAGCCGGTCCACGGGTACGGCGTCGAAGACGAAGGCCGTGTTGATGCCGAAGTTGCCGCCCGCCCCGCCCCGGCAGGCCCAGAACAGGTCGGTGTTCTCGCGCCCGCTGGCACGCACCACGGTCCCGTCGGACAGGACCACCTGCGTCTCGGCCGGATGATCGCAGGTCAGGCCCCACTTGCGGTCGTTGAAGCCGAGTCCGCCGCCGAGAGTGAGCCCGGCGACGCCGACACCGGCGCAGCGTCCGCCGGGGAAGTACAGCCCCGCGTCG
This sequence comes from Streptomyces sp. NPDC001903, assembly GCF_042891345.1. NCBI lineage: Bacteria > Bacillati > Actinomycetota > Actinomycetes > Kitasatosporales > Streptomycetaceae > Streptomyces > Streptomyces sp. NPDC001903. Next base: position 169,481 of record NZ_JBIASZ010000018.1, on the reverse strand, counting down.
CGGGCAGCGTGCATGTCGGAGTTGGTCGCTCCGCCGCCCAGGTGCAGCCGGCGTCCGCGGGCTTCCACCTGCCGGATGGGACGAACGCTGATCACCAGACCGCTGGTGGTCGAGAAGCCGGCGTAGTTGTGGCCGCCCGAGCGCGGTGCGAAGGGCACGGCGTGCCTCGCGCACCAGCGCAGAGCAGCCGCCACGTCCTCCTGGGTGGCGCAGCTGAGCACTCCCGCGCGGCGGACGGCCGCGTAGCGCTGATTGTCGGAGCCGGCCAGGGCGGCGTGGCCGCGATCCTGCGGGCGGTACAGCCGCGAGGAAGAACCCACCGCACGGCGCAACTCACGCCAGGCCGCCGGCGCTGGAAGTGGCGCTGTGGCGGCCTCCACCGGCGTACCGCTGACGTGTCCCAGGGCGAGTGCCGCCCCTGCCGCCGAGGCCACCCCGCCCCGTAGCACTGCCCTTCGGGTGATGAGCACGATCGTTGCCTTCCTGCAGTCATCGCATCGGGTCGGCTCGGTGCCGGGCAGGCCCGCGATGAAGCGGGGCGGGAACACTGATGGTCCATGACACCGCGGGCCAGCCGCGGTCCATGCGAACGGGCCGGGCATACCCGGCGTGTGCAGGTGCGCAGGACGGGCACTGGTCGCTGCGCGGTACGGCTGTGCCGTACATACAGCACGAGCCCGCAGGCCGTGGCGGACGCTTTGGCCGGCGCCGCCCAGGACAGCGAAGCAGACGGCTACCGCGATGGACTTCACCGCCCGCCACCCGCGCACCGGCGAGCTGGTGTCCACCGTGAAGTTCATGGTGCAGACCCTCGCGGCCGCCGGCGAACTCCAGCGCGAGCTGACCTACGACGGGCTGCGCGCTGCCGAGGCCAAGGGCGCGAAGGGCGGGCTCCGCCCCGCCGTGGCGGCCGCGACGGCCGCGATCGTGCGCACCGCGTACCCGGAAGGCCGCTCCATCGCCGCCCTCGCCCGCGACCACGGCGTCAGCCGCGGCGCGATCAGAACCAGCGTCGCCGACCACCTCCGCACCACCGAGCTGGAGCCCGCCGAGCGCGCCGCGCTCGACCAGGGGATGACCGTACGGCGCGGCCAGGGCTACACCCTCCGCGTCAGCGCCGTCCCCGCCGTACACCGCCAGTTCCTCGCCCGCTGCCAGCTGCTCGACGGCGGCCACGGCCTCCCCGCTGTCCCGGCCCAGCGCAAGGCCAGCCGCGACTACGAGAACCGGGTCAGCGCCCTCACCCCGACCATGATCAATATCAGCGCCAACCGCTGTACCGATGTTCCTACCAGTCTCACAACCGGATCAGCGGGGCAGGATGCGCAGTACTGCCTCGCGTTCGCCGCTGAGCCGCAGGCCTTGCTGTTCTGCGGCGCTCAGATCGAGGTCGCCGAGCAGGGTCGCGGCCAGCAGGTGCGGCGGTCCGGTCAGTGACGCGGTGGGGTGGTCGACCCGGCCGGCGTGTGTGTGAACCGAGCCGTCCTTGACTTCGATGACCAGGTCCTCGCTGCCGTCGGCGTGCAGTTGCAGGGCGATTGCCGGCTGGTCGGGGCGGTGGTCGGTCAGTGCCCGGGCGGGCATGTCCAGCCAGTGGGTGCGGAAGGTGTCGCTGCCGCCCGGCTCACGCAACAGCGGCATGCCCCACCGGCTCAGCTCCCGCAGCACCGGCTCCAGCTCGCGGCCACGCTCGGTGAGGGAGAACAGGGTGGTGGCCACCGGCGGCGGGGCGGCCTCGCGGTGGATCAGGCCGGCTTCCTCGAGTTCGCGGAGCCGGTCGACCAGCAGGTTGCTGGCGATCCCGGGCAGCCCGTTGCGCAGGTCGGTGTGCCGGCACGGACCCAGGGCGAACAGTTCACGAACGATCAGCAGGGTCCATCGGTCGCCGACGGTGTCCAGTGTTTTCGCGATGCCGCAGTACTGCCCATAGGTGCGCATGCCACCACCCTACATCGTGGTGTTGAGATTCAAAACTCTCTTGTTGACTTTCTCAACAACGTCGGTCTAGCGTCGCTGCCCATGACCCCCACCCTTTCCGTGCGTCGGCTGGCCTGGGCCGGCGTCGAGATCCGTCTCGGCGACACCCGCCTGCTGATCGACCCGCTCGAGAACGTCGCTCCGCTGGCGCCGGTGATGGGGCCGCCGCACCGGCCGGTCGACCCGGTCGATACCCCGCCCGGCACCCACGCCCTCATCACCCACCTGCACCCCGACCACTACGACCACGACCTGATCGCCCGGATCGCGGCCACCGGCACGATCGGCTGCCACACCCCGAGCGCGGCGGCGCTGCACGAGGCGGGCATCACCCCCGTCGCCCAGGACCTGGGCCGGTCACGCCGCATCGGAGAGCTGACCGTCACTCCGGTGACCTCGCTGGACTGGCGCGGCAACGACTGTGACCAGGTCGCCTGGGTCGTCGAAGGCGCCGGCCGACGGGTCATCCACTGCGGCGACACCCAGTGGCACGGCAGCTGGTGGCAGATCGCCCGCGACCACGGCCCGTTCGACGTCGCGTTCGTCCCGGTCAACGGCGTCATCGCCCACTTCGAGGGCTACGCGGCCAACGTCCCGGCGACCATGACCCCGGAGCAGGGCGTCGAGGCCGCCGTCGCACTCGGCGCCGGCACCGTCTGCGCCATGCACTACGGCCTGTTCCACAACCCGCCGTTCTACACCGAACAACCCGACATCGAGCAGCGCTTCCAGCACGCCGCCGACGAGCGCGGCATCACCGCGGCCATCGTCGCCGACGGCCAGCCCGTCCTGTGACCATCAGAAACAAGGAGCAACACATGAAGATCGTCCTGTTCGGTGCCAGCGGCAACATCGGCCGGCCCACCACCGAGGAACTACTGCGTCGCGGCCACACCGTCACCGCGGTCACCCGAGCCGGCCACGTCGACGGACTGGGGCACAAGGCCCTGACCGTGACCACCGGTGACGTCACCGACGCCGCCGCGGTCGCCGGCCTCGCCGCCTCCCACGACGCCGTACTGTCGGCCGTCGGCCCCCGGATCGGCCAGGAGAACGACCGCGCCACGATCGTCGGTGCCGCCCGTGCGCTGATCGACGGACTCCGCCGAGCCGGCGTCACCCGCCTGGTCACCATCGGCGGTGCCGGTAGCCTGCGCACGCCGACCGGCGCCCGGGTCATGGACGACCCGGACTTCCCCGCGCTGTGGAAGGCCAACGCCGAGGCCCAGTCCGAAGCGCTCGACCTCTACCGCGGCGTGCACGACCTCGACTGGACGTACGTGTCGCCCGCCGCGGTCATCGGAGCGGGCGAGCGGACCGGGGCCTACCGCAGCGCCGGGGACACCCTGCTCACCGACGACGACGGCAACAGCCGCATCTCGTACGCCGACTACGCGATCGCCTTGGCCGACACGATCGAGAGCGGCACCGCGATCCGCCGCCGCATCACCGTGGCGTACTGAGCCATGAGCAACGACGCCGCCGGCCGGCACACCCGATTCATCGTCCTGCTCGCAGCGCTCGTGGCCCTGGGACCACTGTCCATCGACGGCTACCTGCCCGGACTGCCGGACCTCGCCGGCGACCTGCGCGCCAGCGCCGCGGCCACCCAGCTCACCATCACCGCCTGCCTGGCCGGGCTGGCCATCGGGCAGCTGATCGCCGGGCCGCTGAGCGACACCTACGGCCGGCGGCGTCCGTTGCTGGCGGGCCTCGCCCTCTACACGATCGCCAGCGCGCTCTGCGCGGTGGCGCCCGACGTCCGGACCCTCGTCGGCCTACGCCTGGTCCAGGGCATCGGCGGGGCGTTCGGCATCGTCATCGCCAACGCCATGGTCCGCGACCGCACCTCCGGAACCCGCACCGCACGTCTCTTCTCCGCACTGACCTTGATCACCGGCCTGGCGCCGGTGTTCGCGCCGGTCCTCGGCGGCCAGCTACTGCGCGTCACGGCCTGGCCGGGGATCTTCGTGAGCCTGGCCGTACTCGGCGCCGTGATGCTGGCGGCCTCCGCCGCAGGACTGCCGGAGACACGGTCCTCCGCGCCACGCCAGCCGCTGCCGGCTGTCGTCGGGCAGCTGCTCAGCGACCGGGTCTTCACCGGGTACGTCCTGGCCAACGGCCTGGTCTTCGCGGCGATGTTCGCCTACATCTCCGGCTCGCCGTTCGTCCTGCAGGAAATCCACGGCCTGTCACCGCAGCAGTACAGCGCCGTGTTCGCCGTCAACGCAGCCGGACTCATTGCGGCCGCCCAGATCAGCGGCCGGCTGGTGGCCCGGGCCGGCGCCCGCGTGCTGCTGCTCGCCGGTCTGCTGGGCGCGACAGCCGGTGGCACCACGGTCTTGGGCGCCGTGCTGACACGGGCACCCCTGCCCGTGCTCCTGATCGGCCTGTTCGTCCTGGTCTCCAGCGTGGGCCTGGTCATGCCGAACGCCGCGGCCCAGGCCCTGGCCGACCACGGCGGACACGCCGGGTCGGCAGCCGCTCTGCTCGGCTTCTGCCAGTTCATGTTCGGCGGGGCACTTGCTCCGCTGGCAGGCGCGGGCGGCGCCACCGACGCCTTGCCGATGGGAATCATCGTCGCCGTGCTGCCGGCGCTCGCTCTGCTCACACTCGGCGTCCTCACCTGGTCGATGCCCGGTCAGCGCACTCGCAGGCCGGCTCGCCAAGGACGCGCCGGGCACCGGCGACCGCGCCGGCACATCGATCGCAGACGAGCCGGCATCCAGTGAATCGGGCCAGCGTCTGGTCAGACGGAAAGGAGGAAGATCACAATGAAGGACCGCAAATTACCAGTGGCAACATCGTCGAAACGGGCACCGACTCCTACCGCGTCGCCACCACCCGAGCCCGAGCCGAACAGCAGAGCGTCAGCTGACGAACGATGCTGGCACCGCCTTCCCCGGCACGGTCTGCCGCGTCCGCGAGCACCGGGCGGCGGCTCGCAGGAACCGCGCGCCCTGAGGCGGGGGCTCACCCCTGGGTGTCGTGCCAGTCGAGCAGGCGGGCGCCGATCACCGCGGTCTGAAGGGTGTAGCGGTTGACCGGGTCGGCCGGATCGGCGCCGGTCAGGCTGTGGATCCGCTCCAGCCGGTAGGTCAGCGCCCGCACGCTCAGCGACAGCCTCCGTGCGGCCTCGGTCGCCACGCAGCCGCTGTCGAAATAGGCGGTGAGGGTGTCGATGAAGGTCTGGGCGCCGCCGCGCCCGTTACGGAGCGGGCCCAGCACATTTTCCACCAGGTCGGCCATCGCCTGCCGGTCCCGCGTCAGAACCGGGTAGACCAGCAGGTCAGCGGCGTGCAGCACCGGCCCGTCCAGGCCCATCCGCTCGGCAAGATCGAGGGCGTTGAGTGCCTCCTCGTAGGAGTGCACCACGCCGCCGGCGCCGGGATGGGAGCGGCCTATGGCCACTCTGCCGCCATCGGTGGCGCCGTACGCCTGCTTGGCGAAGAACGCCAGAACGTCCGGCTGGTCGCCGGGGGCCACACAGATCAGCCGCCCGTCCTTGGTGGTGAGCAGGATCTGCCGGCCCGCGAACCGGGTCAGCACCGCCGACTCGATCCCGCGGGCCACCGGGTAACCGTCTCCGTACGGCTCAGGTCCGCTCGCCACGGCCACCGCGTGGGCCTGGGACAGGCGCAGCCCGAAGCGTTCTGCGCGCTCTGCCAGCCTCCCGAGATCGCTGCGCCCGTAGAGGAGGTCGTCGATGAACTCGCGACGTGCGGCCTCCTCCTGGCGCACGGCCTGGTGCTGGGCGCGCTCGTAGCCTTCGACGAAGGCGTCCACTGCCTGTTCGGTCACGGCAAGCAGGGAGCCTGCATGCTGGATCGGCACCCGGGTGAGGACCTCCTGGGACACGGCCAGGTGCTCGCGGATCATCACGCGCAGCGTGAGGCCGAGCTCCGCGGCGCGCTCCCCCGCGGCGCGGCGTGCCTCCAGCTCGGAGCGCGTCATCCGGCGCCCGGTGGTGCAGGCGTCGCGCAGGCACTCGGCGTACCCCGTCAGCTGGTCTTGCGGTGCTTCCCGCTCCCTCACGCACTCCCCCCGTTCTCGTCGCGTCGGCGAACCCGTTGACGCGCAATCAGGTTGCCATAGGCAGCAAAGGGGCCTTCACCGGCAGCTGATGGTGGGTGAAGACTGCCGGTCGACGGCAATGTGCTGCCGCGAAGCGGCCGAGAGGATCAAGGAACGCCCTGTGTCGAGGAGAGCTGCGCCGTGCCCGTTATCCGGTGGTCGCTGCCGCGCGGCAGTACTGGACGCGGCAGGCATCGGCCAGCGGCCACCGCAGCTCCTGCACATCATCGTAGGTTCGTGGTTTGTCCGCGGGCATGGACCGTTTGACGGTCTGCAGGGAACAACGTGTCGAGTTGAACGGGGGCGGTCGTGTCGGGGGACTTCACGCAGGAGTGGGGCAGCGAGAGAGCCAGGGCCGCCGATCAGGCAGCGATGCGGCTCAACGGCGTTCCGGCAGCCGACGGCGGGGGCGGGGGCGGGGGGACTTTCGCGTCGACGCCGGCGCAGAAGAGGTCTGCCGCCAACACGATCGAGACCGAGCTGGAGCCGAACACCACGAAGGCCACCGAGTACGCGGACGAGAGCACCAGCACCACGGTCAAGGGCTTCGACGGCTGGGATACGGCCGTGGGCCTGAAGAAGGTGGCGGACACGTGGGACCAGCACGTGAAGGTCTTGATGGGCCGGCTGGGTTCTGAAAAGGGTTCGCTGCGCGGCGCCTCGGGCCTGTTCGTGCGGAACGACCTCGGCACGGGGGATGGGTTCCGCCCGCTGGGCACCCAGTCGAAGCTCAACGGTCTGTGAGGGGGAACGAACATGTTGACGTACCACGAAGTGATGTCGACCGACCTGGGCCTGCTGACGACTGCGGCGGCCAAGTGGGACGAGATGGCGGGCGAGCTGAAGAAGGTCGAGACCCGCTACGGCGACAGTGTCCAGAAGATCACCATGGGGCCCGACTGGAGCGGCGTCAGCGTCGGCGTCGCGCACACGAGCTTCGCCGCGACGCGGTACGAGTACTCCGCCGCACAGATCCAGGCCAAGGCGGTCGCGAGCCTGCTGCGCGATGCCCACACGCAGTTCGCCGACCTGAAGAAGCGGGTCGAGTCCGCGCGCGACGACGCGATCAAGGCGGGGATGACCGTCTCGGAGCAAGGCACGGTCGCGTTCGACTACGCCAAGCTGACTCCGGCCGAGCGCAGCGCCTACCACCACGATCCTGACGGCCAGACCACCATCCGTGACGCGGTCAACAAGTGGCAGCAGCACATCAACGACCAGGTCAAAGCCGTCTCCGAAGCCGACCAGGGGGTCAAGATCGCCCTTGAGGCGGTCGTGGTGGACAGCAACAAGGACGCCTTCGGCAAGGGCAACGACGGAACCCTGAACGGCTTCAACGCCGACGCGCAAGGCGATATCGAGGTCTACGAGGCCCGTAACGCCGAGGACATCGCCACCCGCATCAACAGCGGCGACAAGGTGTCGGCAGCCGACTACGCCGAGTTGGACCGATCCTTCCGCGACAACGCCAAGAGCACCGAGTTCAACCAGACCTTCCTCAACGGGATGGGTGCCCAGAACACGCTCAAGTTCACGAACAAGCTCAACGACCTGGCGTATCACGATGACAAAAAGGGCAAGCAGACCTACCTGAACCTGGAGAGGGGTCTCGCCAACTCCCTGTCCAACGCGATGCAGGACCCGAAGTCGAAGTTTTACAAGGACTTCCGGGAACAGCTGAAAAAGGCCGGCGCCGAGAAGTTCGATCTCAAGGAGGCCGCCGAGGGTCCCAACGCCATCAGCCGTGGCCACGGACAGCAGGTCCGGGGCTATCAGAGTCTGATCACCCTCATGGAGAACGGTGACGGCTACTCGGCGCCGTTCATGCACGACCTCGCCGACGACATCCGCTCGGCGGAGGACAAGAAGCGCGGTGGCAACCCGAACATCTGGGACCTGCAGGGGGATTTCAGCGGCAAGAACGGCGGATGGTTCGCCAACGACCCGCTCGATGGTCTGCTCGGCATCATGTCCAAGGACCCTGCCGCTGCCACCTCCTACCTCGACCCCGGTGCGGACCACAAGAACGACAACCTCCAGTACCTGCTGAAGGAACGCGACTGGAAGTTCGACGACACTCCCGTCTGGCGCGGGAACATCGAGACGCACAGCGATACCGAGAGCGAGGGCAAAGACGCCCGCACCGGGCTGGGACTGCTTCTGGAATCCGGCACGACCGGCCACACGCCGCTCGGCCCGAACCAGGACCCCTGGCCGGCAACCCCTCACACCGAGGGACAGGCGCGCATCATGCACGACGTGATCGGCGGGCTCGGACCCGACCAGAGCGTGCACGAGAACATGCGCGAGCCCCTGGCCCGCGCCCTGGCCACCTACACCGCCGACACCCACGAGATCCTCGGAGGCCTGGACTCCAAGTACATCTCCGCTGCCGGGACCGGGTACTTCCAAGACGGCGACAAGACCCACATGGCGGTCAGCCAGAAGGACCTGGTCCAGTTCATGCGCGGCCTCTCGGAGGACCCGGAAGCCTACGGAACGCTCCACAAGGCGGAGTCCCGCTACATCGACCTCTCCCTCGAAGAGATCCCCAAGGGAGCTCATGGGTCGGAGCTCACCAACCCGATCAACAAGGCGGGCACCGCTCTGGGCGTCATGAGTTCCATCCGGGAAGACGTGATCAACGACGGCCGGATGGCCGGCTACAGCGAGGCCGACTGGAAGTCCAAGCTCGCCTACCACGTCATCGGCGGCGCGGTGACCCCCATGTACTTCACCACGGCCGGCGGGGTCTCCATCGCCTTCGGCGACTCGATCCAGCGCGGCGTCGACACCTGGGCCTGGGAGTGGGGCAACCGCATGAAGGGCGAGATCGACGCCAAGGTCAACCCCCAGATCGCGGACGAGTACCTTTCGGTGAACACCCAAGCACCGATCCTGATCCGCGAGTGGGCCAACGACCGGGCCGACATCTCGGAGAGCGACATCCAGGACTACACCCGCGATGTCCTCGAAGGCCGGGTCCGCGGTACGGAGACGGCACACAAATACCTGACCGACACGACCAACTGATCGGGCAGCGAGAAAGCGAAGTGGGGACGTCGATGACGGGGAGCACGGCAAGCCGAGCCGTTCCGGTGAAAGCGTGGGCCGGGGCAGCCATATGCCTGGCCCTCCTCGGCGCATTCGGGGCCTGGTTCCTCCTCGGGCACGAGACGTCCCCACCCTGCAACGGCCTGGCCGAGGACACACGGGTGCAGAAGTCAGTGGGGCAGGATGTTCATCCCGGCATGAGCTGCCCGGCACTCGGCCAGGCCGTCGTCAAAGCCACTGCAGGCGGCGAGCCGGGACGTCACACCCAGGCCCAGGCGCAGGCGATGAAAGACGTCCTCTTCTCACTCGGATCCGGGCAGTCGAAACAGCTGAACCTCGACCCGGCACTGCGTGTCCCGCTGGCCACCGCGCTGGCCGACTACGCCCCCGACGTCCACGAGATGCTCGCCGGCCTCGACAGCACCTACGTGGCCAAAGCCGGCCGCGACACCCCGCCCTGGGAATCCGGAGGAACCCACCACCTCTCTGTCCCCGCCGATGTCTTCAGGAAAAACCTGCGTGCGGTGGCCGAGGATCCTCGGGCGTACGCCCTGCTGCGGATGGCAGAGACCCGCACCGCAGCCGGGCAGCTCACTGCTGTCCCCGCGGACGCGACCGGCTCAGAGCTCTCTCTGCCGCCGACGAAGAACGCCCGCGCCCTCGGCATCCTGGACGGCATCGCCGATGCCGCCACAAGCCAGGACGCCCAAGAGGCCCGCAAATGGAACACTACGGTCTTCGACCGTCTGCTCACCGAACAAGCAGACCAGTCGGAGCCGGCCGGTCGCCTCACCGCCACCTGGCTCCACGAACTCAAGAACACCCCCGAACAGCAACGCGCGGAACGCCTGCGTGCCCAGGGCCTTGACATGGCCCGCACCTGGGCACAGACCCGCACCATGGACGAGCAGACCCGGCAGGAACTGCTTGCCAAAGTGGCAAACAGCGCCCGCAACGCCCGCGAGGAAATGAAGCACTAACCCCTCGGGCTTCACTGCGAGAAGGCTCAGCCTGCACCGCCGCCGCGAAGCAGACCATCGCGGCGACAGCCATCCAACCCGCGGCCGCCGACCGGGCACGGCAGAACCGGGTCGCCCTCGACCAACACGACCCGGGGAAAGACGGGCGACGGACGCGCTGCCCTTCCCCCGGTGAACCGACCCTCTCAAGCGGGTGCGCTCCCCACCCGGGGCTTTGCCAGCAAGGCTGAACACTACGAACGGGCTCCGTCGTCAACAACGTGATGCGGGCCGCCTCAGCGACCGCCGTCACCCTCCAAGGGGTACTGATGCACAGGATTACCTGGTGCTGCCAGCTGTACTCGTGGCCTCGGTGGCAGTCGTCGCCGCCATCCAGCTGTGGCCCAGCACGCTGAAGAACCTGCGCGCGGGGCCGGCTCGCAGGTGACGGTGCGGGCGATCCACTGGAAATCAGCCGCATCCGCCAGGCGTGCCACGAGCGGGGAGGGGTAGAGGGCGACGACGCGGCCGTGGGCGTGGCGGTCGCGGTCGAACACCGCCTGCCCGACCGCGTACCGGCGGGCGGTCACGGGTGGCCGGCCAGAACGCAGCGTCGCATCAGGACCTAAATGTTGGTGACCAGGGTGCCGCGCAGCGGTCCCGTGGCCGTGTCGCGGTGCTCCGCGTACCGGAGGCAGCGGGCATGTCGGCGGGGCCTCAAGGAGGGCCGGGGGGAACAGCTTCGAAGCCTCGCGGCGGGCGCGGGTGGTGTCGGACCGGACGTGGCTGACAGCGTTTCTGCTGCCCGCTTACGCCCCCGACCTGAACCCGGTCGAAGGCGTCTGGGCGCACGTCAAGCGCAGCCTGGCCAACCTCGCCGTCATAGCCCTCGACCGACTCGAAACCCTCGTCCGCAACCGTCTCAAACGGCTTCAGTACCGGCCCGGCACCCTCGACGGCTTCATGGCAGGCACTGGCCTGACCCTCGACACCCCAACATCACCTTGACGAGCCGAAGTCAGTAGGAATTCGAGCGGCAGAGAGGTCGGAACGGTTCACTTCGCGGCGACCGGGCCGCGCATCCGGTCGCTCATCCACTTCAGGTCACCGTTGAACAGGGTGTCCGTGTACTTGTAGCCGTCGTGGCCGCCTTCGAAGGAGGTCACCTTGGTCTCGATAGGGCCCTTGGTGATCTCCTGGCGGAGCTTGTCGAGCGCCGCGACCTCCGCCTTGGGCTCCTTCGTGCCCATCAGGAAGGAGATCGACACCTTGTGGCCGGTGGTGGGACCGGTCGCCGCCGAGGGCGAGGGGCTGTTCTTGGGCTTGGGGCCGGCCTTCGCGTCGGCCTTGGCGCTGCTGGACGGGCTGCTCGAGGGACCGCCCGCGCCGCCGCTCTTCTTGATCAGCTGCTCGGCCAGCCAGGCCGGGCTGTTCTCCAGCTTCTCCTTCGGGTGGCCGTTCCACAGCGGGGAGTCGGGGGCCGCATCGGGCCCGCCGGCGATCGCCACGCTGAACCGCTCGGGGTACTGGAGGACCATCTTCATGCCCACGTAGCCGCCGGAGGAGGAGCCGAAGAAGCCCCAGCCCTTCGGGTCGGCGTAGGTACGGAAGTTCTCCCGCACCAGGTCCGGGACGTCGTCCGAGATCCAGGTGCCCATCTTGGGCTGCCCCGGTATGTCGCTGCCGTCGTAGTAGGTGTCCTTGTTGGCGTTCAGGACCGGCATAATCACGATGAAGGGCAGGCTCTCGCCCTTGTCGGCGGCCTCCCCTATCCGCTCCTGAAGGCGGAACTCCTTGGAGAAGAAGTAGTTCGTCGGGTAGCCCACGGCACCCGGCAGCGCCATCAGGACCGGGAAGGCGCTGTTCTTGTACTCGGGCCGGTCGTACTGTTTCGGGACCCAGGCCCACACCCGGCCGGTGAAGCCGGACTTCGCCCCCTTCAGGTCGACGTGCACCACCCGCGTCCCGTCCGCCAGCGTCCTCTGCGGGTCCCACGTACGCGGGTTGGTCGGCATCCGTACGTCACTGGCGACCTTGGTCTCACCCGGCTTCGCCGTCTCCTTCGGAGCGAAGGAGACGGGATCTCCGTCACTGGAGCAGCCGGACAGCCCGGCGACGACGGACAGGACGAAGGCCGCGCAGAGCGTGGCGGAACGGTGTTTCACTCGGACTCCGGCGCAGACTGAAGGATCTCGAACACGGTCTCGAACGGACCTCGCAGGTATAGATCGATACGGCGATATTTTGGTTCCATCGAAGCGCCACGAGGTTCGTCAGGGCGCGACCCGCTGCAGAACGGTGCGGGTGGCCGGGCCATAGGGGCCCGGGGGATCGGCGGCGACAGCCGCCGCGACGGTGGACCGGCCGGGAGGAGGACCTCATACCGGCCCGTGCGGCGACGACGATGCGACCCTCGAAATCGGCTGCGGCGGATACCTCGTGAAGCACGTGATGGCGGTGGGGCCGACAGCTGGGTCATGCTTGATCGCCAGCGCCGGAGCGCGGGGTCCGGAATGGCTCTTGGGAGTCCGCGGTGGTGGTCGGTGAGCTGGTGCGCGCAGAACTGCGACGGGTCGATTGGGCTTCGTTGAAGTGCGGCTGCGGCGATTCCGCGGAGCATGTGCCCCTTCTGTTCGAGGCGATCATCACTGCTGAGGCGCCCCGGGACATGATCGGGTACACCCTTGATGATCACGTCGAGGGAGGCACCGTCATCTTCGAGTGCACGCCGCCGGCGGTTGGCGTGATCATGGCCTCGCTGGCGGGCGACCTCTCGACACCGGCCCGAGACGTGCTGCTGCAGACCTTGTTGTTCGTGGCCGCGGTTCCGGCGACCATGAACTGGATGCAGAAGGCGCGGGTCTGGGCGACTCACGGGCACTGCGGAAGACGCCGAAACGGTCGCCGATATCTGTGAGTACTTCAAACTGGGCGGTGACAAAGCCGCCTTCTACCAGGCCGAGCTTCGCGACCGCGTGCGTGCGGAAACCAAGCGCGGGCGACGCGTCTGAAGCTGTGAGGGTCATGGTGGCTGTGCGAGGACGAGGGTTCGCAAGAGAGAGAAGGACGCTCGGCCGTATGACCGGCGTTTGATCAGTTTGATGCGTGTGACCCGGCCCTCGACGGCGCCTGAGCTCCAGTGGAGCGTGAGGCCGTTGACGACGGCGGCCCAGTCGTTCTGGAGGAAGGCGGCGAAGCCCTGGATCGGTGATGGCCCCTGGTCGAGAGCGCGTGTCATCCAGCCTGTGAGGTCGTGACCTCGGCGTTCGCGAGCGATGGTACTGAACTCGTGGGCGAGGTCGCGGGCGGTGGCCAGGTCGGGACAGGCGTCCAGGATGCGGTTGAGCTGATCGCGCTGGCCGTCGGTCAGGGTGTCAGGCCGGCGCATGATCCAGGTCGTGATCCGGCGGGGGCTGGGAATCGGCTGGCGTGGTTCCGGGGCAGCGGTACTTGGTGACCACGACGCGACTGCCGCGGTAGCCGCGTTCGCGGATCTCGCGGAACAGGGCCAGAGCCGATGTAGTCCTTGGCGATGTTCACCAGCCGGCTGTCGTCCGCCGCAGTGACGTCGAGCTGTTCCAGGAGGGCGGCCCGTTCGCCTGCCGTACGTCTGGCGCGGTTCCACCTTGCGCACCCCGTGTCCCGTTCTCCTTGACCGACCCGGCCCAGGCCGCGACGGTGAGGGCGACGGGGTCAGGGCGGGGGTCAGCGGCGCAGGGTGACGGGCAGCGCCTCCAAGCCGCGCAGCATCATCGTGTTGCGCCAGCGCAATTCGCGCTCCTGGCAGGCCAGGGTCGTTCCGGGGAAGCGGGCGAGGAGCGCGGTGAGCGCGATCTCGGTCTCCAGCTTGCCGAGCAGGGCCCCGAGGCAGCGGTGGATGCCACCGCCGAAGGCGAGGTGGCCGGCGTCCCGGCGGTCGAGGATGAGGCGGTCGGGGTCCTGGAAGCGCGCCGGGTCGCGGTTGGCCGCGCCGAGGGACAGCAGCACGAACTCGTCCTGCGGGATCTCCACCCCGCCGACGTTCACCGGCTCGGTGGTGAAGCGGGTGGTGGCCATGCAGATGGGGGAGTCGTAGCGCAGGAACTCCTCGACGGCCCCGGGCATACGGGTGGGATCGGCGCGCAGCCAGGCGGCCTGGCCGGGATCGCGCATCAGCGCGAGGCAGGAGGTGCTCAGCAGGTTCACGGTGGTCTCATGCCCGCCGATCAGCAGCAGGGCGACCATGCCGACGATCTCGTCGTCCGTCAGCTCCCCGCGCTCGCGGGCCTCCAGCAGCTCGGTGAGCAGATCGGCGGGACGGTCATTGCGGCGGATACGCCGGTCGGCGATGTCCAGGACGTACGAGCCCATCTCCTGGACGGCTCGCCGGACCGCCGCGTGGTCGCCCTCCTGGGTGACGATGGCGGTCGACCACTTCCGGTAGAGGTCGCGGTCCTCGGGCGGGAAGCCGAGCAGTTCGCAGACGACGAGGATCGGCAGCGGAAAGGCGAAGTCACGTACCAGGTCCACCGTGGCGGTGGTGGTGCGGGTCGTGTGGGGCGCGGCTGCGGCGTCCAGCCCGTCGAGGAGTTCGAGGGTGATGCGCTCGACCATCGGCCGCATCGCCTCGACGCGCTTGCGGCTGAACGCCGCCTGGACAACGCGGCGGAGGCGGGTGTGGTCGGGCGGATCGCTGCTGAGCATGTGGGTGATCTCGGTGCCCAGGTTGACGCCCTCGACCCGGCTGTCGGCCAGGGCCTGGGCGCGCCGCACATCCTGCGCGAAGCGGGGGTCGATGAGCGCGGCCCGGACATCGGCGTAGCGCGGGATGATCCACAACCGCAGGCCGCCGTCGCTGTGCAGCACGGAGACCGGGGCCGATTGCCGCATCCTGGCCAGGGTCGGGTACGGGTCGCTGAGGAACGTCGGCGGGTTCTGGCGCGGTTCCGTCGTCTCGGGCTTGTCCGGCCGGTGCTTCTCCGGCCGGGGAATGTTCGTCCGGGGTGCTGCCGTAGCTGTGGTCATGATGTTCTCCTGTCTTCACCGGCACGGCCGGCGCCGCGGCGGGGTGCCGGGCGTGGCACCCCGCTACGGCGCTGCTGGGGCTCACTGCTGAGGCGACTTCTTCTCCGTGTTCTTCTTCGTGCGGGTGGTGCAGGCCGGCGCCGGGTCGTTCGGCCGGACCGGGACCGCCTTGTCCAGGGCGGCCTGGGTGTCCGGATGAATGATGAGCCCGCGCTCCCGCTCGGTGGCGCTGATGGGGTCGACGCGCAGTCCGTGACGCTTCATGGGGTTGACCTTTCTTCGGCTTCTTCGGTGTGGTGGACGGGGTGGTGCGAGCCGGTCCGCCCGCTGTTGCGGTGGTCGGCGGTTCTGGGGGAGGCGCGCAGCGTGTCGTCGGCGTAGCGCACCATGGCGGCCCAGGCGGCGGCGTATCCGGCCGGGTCACGGCCCACGTCGTGTCCGCCGCCGAGCCACCGGACGCGATGCGGGACGTCGTGGCGCCGCAGCGCGGCGAGATAGCGCTCGATCTGTTCCGGAGGGCATTTCTCGTCGTCTGCCGAGGCGGCGAGGAAGAGCGGGCCGCGTACGCGGCCCACATAGGTCATCGGGCAGGCCGCGCGATAGCGGTGTGGCACCTGCTCGGGGGTGCCGCCGAAGAGGCGGTCGTCGACCTCCCGCAGCGCCGGCGTCGTCGCCCGGTACGCCGCCGTGTAGTCGGCCACCGGGGCGACGGCCAGCCCCACGTCCCACAGCCGGGGCTGGACGCCCATCGCCAGCAGCGTCAGATAGCCGCCCCAGGAGTAGCCGCACAGGCCGGTACGTCCCGGCTCCGAGACTCCCGCGTCGATGAGGTGGCCGCGCACCGCGGCGAGGTCTTCGAGCTGGGCGAGGCCGACCCGGTGGCCGAAGTCGTCCCGCCAGCGGGGGCCGTAGCCCGTCGAGCCGCGGTAGTTGGTGCGCACCACGGCGAATCCGGCTCGGACCAGGGCCTCGGTCCGGGCGTCATAGGCGTCCCGGTCGTGGGTGTGGGGCCCGCCGTGGACGAGGAAGAGCGTCGGCCAGGGGCGGTGGCCCGCCCTGCGGCCGGGCGGGGTGGCCACAAAGCTGTGGATCTGCCCGTACGGCCGACGTGTCCACAGCTCGCGGCGCCCGGACCCGGTCGTTCCGCCGGGCGCCGTGCCGCGTGACGCCGTCGTGGAGCGGCCGGAGTGGCCGGAGCGGTAGGAGCGGTCGGAGCGGTCGGGATGTTCCGTGGGTTCCGGGTGCTCCGCACTTTCCGAGCCTTCCGGCTTTTCCGGGTGGAAGGTCAGCGGCCGGGGCGGTTCGCCGTCGCGGCTCCACAGGCAGTGGACCGTGCGGTCGGGTGCGCAGGAGAAGTCGATGATCGTGCCCTCGGGCGTGGGAAGCACCGTCGTCGTACCGCGGTCGAGGTCGGCGCGCAGCAGGCGGCTGCGTCCCGCCCGGTCCTGCTGGACCAGCGCCGTGCGGCCGGGCCCGTACCAGCAGGCGGTGATCTCCGTATCGAAGTCGAGCGCGGAGCCGGGACCGTGCGTACGGATCCCCTCGCCCTGGCGCCAGAAGGCCAGGGTGTAGCGGCCCGCGCGTTCGAGGACGAGCAGCAGTTCCGGCCGTGCGGTGGTGAGGTCCGGGCGGAAGCCCAGCGCCCACACCGCGCCGCCGCTGCCGTCCCCCGCTGCGCCGGGGATGGCGTCCACGAGGACGCCGGAGGCCGGTGACCACAGCCGGACCGCGGCCGGTCCGGCCGGGCACCCCGCGGTGGCCAGCAGCCGGCCGCCGGGGGCCAGGCCCGCCACTGCCGCATAGCCGGGCTCCTCGGCCACCAGGCGGGCGCGCTCGCCCGGTCGGCCGAGGTAGTACCTCGAGCAGTCCGCGACCCCGACGCCGACGGCGGCGAGGCCGCTGCGGGGGTCGAAGGCCAGGCCGTGCATCCGCCCGGCGGGCACGCCGTCGAGCGCCGGGCGCGGGTGGCCGCCCTCGAACGGCCCGCGCAGCCAGCGGCCTTGACCGTCGGCAGCGCCGTCGAACCACCACAGGCCGTGGCCGTCCGGCTCGATGGCGGCGGTCTCCACACCCAGCGGTGCGGTGGTCGCCTGGCGGCGCTGACCCGTCGCCAGATCCCAGGCCACGATCTGCGGGAGACCGTCCACATACCGGGTCTCGACCGCTCGCCGCCCGTCGCGGGCTGCGAAGGACGGGACGTGCACCGCCGTTCCGATACCGCCGCTCATCGCCGTCCCTCCCTTCGTTGGTGTCCGCTTCCGCCGCCGGTGGCCTTGGCTGTGGTGGGCTCCGACGGCCATCACACTGCCGGACGGGCGGGCTGCGTGGCAGGGAAGAAAGCGCAGCGGCACCGGCAGTGGGCTACTGCCGGTCCCTCCCTGGCACCGGACGGTGGGCGGGCGACAGGGTGCGGGGGCGACCACATGGTCCGGACCCACCGAGGAGAAAGGGGCGACCCGATGACGATCGCGGCGACCCAGCCCGGCACAGCCCCCGTCCCACCCGCCGGAGCGCCGAACGGCACACCGGGTGGCAGGTCGAGCCGTGCGCTGACGACGGTCTATGTCGCGGGCGCGGTGACGGCGTTGGGGACCCAGATGACCATGCTCGCGCTGCCCTGGCTGGTGCTGGAGACCACCGGCTCGGCCACCCGGGCGGGCCTGGTCTTCGCTGGCCAGGTGCTGCCCATGGCTCTGCTCGGCTTCGCGGGCGGAGAGGTCATCCAGCGCCTGGGCGCCCGCCGGACCATGGTCATCTCCGATCTCGCCCGCGCTCCGGTGGTGGCGCTGATCCCGCTGCTGCACACCCTGGGCGCGCTCAATCTGGCCGTCCTCATGGCGATCGTCACGGCGCTCGGGGCGCTGGCCGTTCCGTACCACGCGGCACAGCGGGTGCTGGCGATGGAACTACTGAGCCCCCACGCCCGCTCTCTGGCCCGCGCCAACAGCGCGCTGGCAGGTGTGACGAACGGCTCGGCGTTCGTTGGACCAGCGCTCGCGGGCGCGCTGATCCCGCTGGTGGGGACCACATCGGTGATATGGCTGGACGCGGCCACGTTCGCCTTCTCCGGATTGCTGCTGCTGCGCCGCGTCCCGGCAGGGGGTGGCGGGGCCGGAGGGTCCGCGGCCGGGCCCCGCGGCCTGTGGGCGGGGGTGCGGCATCTGTGCGGCGACTGGTTCCTGAGCCGGGCGATGCTGTCCACCGTGGTGTTCGGGCTGATGCTGCGAACCCAGATGATCACCATGCCGGTGCTGGCGTTCACCCGATTCGAGGGGGACGCCAGGGTCGGCGGCCTGCTGATCGCCGCCTATGGCGCCGGTGGTCTGGTGGGCTCGGTGGCCGCCTATGTGCTGGCGGCACGGGTCGCCCCCGTACGACTCGCCTGTACGGCCCTGGTCTGCGTCGCTCTGCCCCTGTGGACGCTCCTGGTGCCCGTGCCGGCCGGCGTGCTCGTCGTCGCCGTCGGCCTGTCATCGGCCGCCGCGCCCCTGGCGAACGCACCGCTGATGGGCCTCCTCTCCGCCCGGCTGCCGGACGGCTTCGGGCCCAAGGTGCTGCAGGCCGTGGTCACGATCAGCACCCTGGCCGGGCCGCTGGGCTTCCTGGCCGCGGGCGCCGTGCTGGACCGAGCCGGTGTCGCGGCGACCCTGTGGGGCATCGCCGCGCTCGCGACGTTCGGCAGCGGCAATCTGATCCTGGCCCTGCGCCGCCTCCAGGCCACCGGGGACCCGGACTGACCTGGTCTTCCGAGAAGACCCCGGTGGACGAGGGTCACGCGGCGGCGGAGTTCACCGGAAGTCCTCCTCGCGGTGCTCCGCGTCCGAGCCCGCCGCGGTGGCCTCGCGCAGCTCGATGCGGCGGATCCGGAGGCCGCTGGTGATGACCGGCGACAAGCTCGCCTCCGCCTACGCGCTCGAACGCCGGTCCCCCTACCTCGCCCGCGACCCGATCGAGACCCTCGGCGTCAGCGTCCAGGCCGCGCCGCCCCGCCGTACACGCCGACCGCAAAAGGCATCGTGGAGCGGACCTTCGGGACCATCAACACGCTGTTCTGCCAGCACCTGCCCGTCTACACCGGCCCCGACATCACCCAGCGCGGCCCCAACACCCACCTTGAGGCCCGCTCCACCGTCCCCCAGCTCCAGGACCTCCTCGACGAGTGGCTCGTCCACTACCACCACCGCCCCCACGAAGGCCTGCGCCACCCGGTGCTCCCCAGGGCGGCGCTCACGCCGAACCACATGCGGGCCGCCCTCATCAGCGTGGCCGGCCATGTACCCGTCCCCCTCACCGGGAACGACTACCTCGAACTCCTGCCCGTGCGCCGGACGGCCATCACCGAACGCGGCATCCGCCTGCACCACCGCACCTACGACCACGACCTCCTCGCCCCCTACCGCGGCCAGCCCTCCCCCATCACCTCGCGCGGCCCCCGCCATATCTGGCTGCGTCTGACCGACGGAACCCTGGCCGAGATCCCCTGGATCCACCGCGACCACACCCACCGGCCATTCAACGAACGCACCTGGCGGCAGGTCCGCGCCCAGACCGTCCGCCACCCCGATCCCGACCAGCACGAAGCCGACCTCGCCGACGCCCTCGGCCAACTCAAGCGGCGAGCACGCAACGGAGACGCCACACGCACCGAGCAGCGTCTCGTGAGCCGCGCCACCCTGCCCCTACGCGCCCTGCCATCCGCGCCGGCCCGCTCCAGGGACACCGGCGAAGAATCCGCCGCCGGCCCGACAGACGCCGATGCCAATGGCGATGCCGATGCCGATGCCGATGCCGATGCCGATGCCGACAGCCTCGACGCCTTGGACGACAGCCCCGACGAACCGGATGCCGCCGAAGGCGAAGACGAGCCTGCGGGCGACAACGGCGTCCCTGCCCGCCCGTACACCGGGCTCGGGCTCTACGACGCACACACGGAAGCACTCACATGGTGAACAACACCCCGTCGCGTCCCAGCCCCCCGGCCGTGGTGCCACCCGCACCCGATACCCCGCCGCGGAGCGTCGTGGAGCGTCTGGCCTACCACTCCGCGTTCGTCACCGTCCGCACCCCCGCCATCGACACCCTCGCCGCCAACATCCGCACCCTGATGATCCTCGGGCGCTACCAGCAGACCGCCGCCCGACCCTCACTCATCCTCACCGGGCCTGCCGCGGCCGGAAAGACCACGGCCCTCCTCCACGTCGGGCGCACCTGCCACCTCGCCCACACCCGCACCGCGTCCCCACACGGCAAGCCGTCGGACATTCAGGTTCGCGTCGCGTACGTCTTGGTCCCGCCAGGAGCGACCGCGAAAATGCTCGCCGCAGAGTTCGCCCGCTACCTCGGCATCCCCATCACGACCCGGATGACCCAGACCCAGATCACCGAGAGCGTCTGCCACACCTACAACCAGATCGGTGTCCGCCTCGTCCTCATCGACGAAATCCACCGCGTCAACCCCCGCACCACCACAGGCACCGAAACCGCCGACGTCATCAAAGACCTCACCGAACGCATCCAAGCGACGTTCGTGTACGCCGGCATCGACGTCACCTCCACGCCCCTGTTCACCGGCGTCCGCGGCGCGCAACTCGCAGGCAGGGCCTCACTCATCGAATGCGGGCCCCTCCCCGCCCGTCTGGGCAACAGGCATCCCTTCACCGACACCGTCGCCGACCTCGAAAACGCCCTCGACCACCACGCCGAAACCAGCCCCGAATCCGCACCTAGCGAACCGCCGAACACCCAGCTGACCTGCATAAACACATGAAAACGCGAAATGACGCCTCGGTCCCTTAGACCCAGACGCCATCTGCAACACCCAGACACTTTCCCAACCGACCTGCAACAACCCCAGGCCAAGCCACACCTGACGCCACAAAGCCGTTCTCACGCAAACCTGCAACACCCCAGCTCACAGACCCACCGACACCCCAACCACCCTCCCCCTCAGCGAGAACGGGATTGGAGCGGCGGGCGGAGCAGGAGGGGACTGCGGGGGTGGCGATTCCGGGAACTCCTCGGTCGCGTCTTCTTCGACCGCGCGGTCCCAGACAAGGCGAAGATGCTCTCGACAGGTTGGAACGACAGTCCACCGGTCCTCGCTCTCGGACCAGCGCGGTCGGTCCGGATCCTGGTTCCCCAGCTGACACAGGGCACGCAGCAGGGAGTCCAGGGTGGGCCAATTTGCCAGGTCGTTCCAACCAACAGCCGGGCAGGATCGTCGAAGCGGTGACGCGCTCCAGACGGCCCGGGCCGCGAGGGCAACCGAGCGACAACGGCTTCGCCGCCGTTTAGTGCCGATCATCGCTCGATATGCATGGTGGCGTCGCGATCCCCGCGGGGGTCCCCGTGCTACGAGAAGAGGAAATCGGATGAAAGTTGGCTGGCTCGGAGCGTGCGCGCTGGCGGGTTCCCTCGCGTCCGGCGCGCTCATGGGCTGGGCGGCCCCGCAGGCGCAGGCGCTGGAGCAGGCGGCACCGTCCTCCCGGCAGTCGGCGCCACCGCAGCTGTGCCACGACGGGCCCCACGGGTCCGACGGGGAGTGCGGCGGCGGGCAGCCCGGCCCGCCCGGACCTGCCGGACCCGCGGGGCCTGCCGGTCCCGCCGGGGCGGCGGGAGCCGCCGGGGCAGCAGGGGCGGCAGGTGCGGCAGGTGCGGCAGGGGCCGCCGGTGCACAGGGCCCCGCAGGGCCTGCCGGACCCGCCGGACCCGCCGGACCGACCCTCACCCTCAAGCAGGTCCTCGGGCCCGAGGTGACCATCGCTCCCGGCACCGCGGTCGGCAGCACCGCGCAGTGCCCGGCAGGGCAGAAGGCGATCTCCGGAGGCTTCCGCTCGTCGTTCGGGGTCACCGTGAACGTGTCCCAGCAAGCCAGCGTCAGTGGCCCGGCCGCGGGAGACGCGTGGATGGTCCAGGCGTACAACCCCACGGAGTCCACCAACGCCGTGGTCCAGGCGTATGCCTACTGCGCTCCCGTGACGCTCGCCTGACGGACACCGTCGCGACGGGCGCGACGAGGCCGTCTCCGTCTGCAGGCGCGGTGCGCCTGCAGACGGAGACGGCCCGCAGCCTTGTGCGGGGCCGGCGCGCCGCCGCGCCGGGAGTGCGGGGGTACGGAAGCTCAGCGTCTGGTCTCGTACCTCGACAGGACAACGCCGCAGGGCAGCGTCCGCGTCCGATCAGGCGCAGGTCCACCCAGCACTCGGGATCACCCCGGCACGGGCTGTGCGAGCCCACCAGGCGCCTGCCAAGAAGAGCACGCACTATGTCCGGGCGGGGCGCGGAAGGCTTCCACAAAGGCGTGACCACCCTCGCGCAGTACCTCCAGCGGGAAGGCGCCGGCCCTCCTGCCGCACCTGGCGGCCCCCGGGCCGGCCATTGCCGTACAGCCCCCGCGTCCGGCCGCCTGGACGGCGTAGCCGGTCCGGTCAACCGAGGCCGTTACTGAGGTTTTCTGTTCGGCGTCGGGCAGTGACGGTTCATGGTCCCTTCGGTATGACGGTGGGGTGAGATATCCGGAGGGCTGGGGGCTGACCTCTGAGATTCGGGCATTTCGTGAGGGGATCCGGCTTCAGCCCGTCAAGAGGTTCACGGCGGGTGAGAAGACCGCGGTAACCGAGCCCGCTGTCGATCCCCTGCCAGCCAGCCTGCCACCGGGCACTGGCAAGCGGTCCGGACCTGCCCTCGGACCGGACCGCTCGCACCGGGTGCTACTCCTCGCTAGGCCTCCGGGCCCGCTGAGTGGAAGTTGATGCGTTCCCTGATGACGGGGAAGCCGGCCTTGGTGAAGTTCGCGGCCATGGGGAAGTTGCCCTGGTCGGTCGATCCGGTGACGACCTCCGCGCCCTGCTCGACGAGGAGGTGGGTGCACTCCGCGAGGAGGTCGTAGGCGTAGCCGTGACCGCGCTGCTCCGGCAGGACTCCGATGAAGCCGATGGTCGGGCCGGAGGGGTTGTGGGCCGGTATGTGGATGCCGACCAGGTCGCCCTCGGGCGTGTGCGCCATCTGCCACCACTCCCGTGGTGAGGGGCACCAGTGGAGGAAGTCGAGTTCCTCCTGGGCAGCCTGGTCGAGACCGCCCTCCTCGATGGCCCTGAGCGCATGGGCGTCCAGGGTGACGGAATGGATGCGGCGAAACGCGTCGAAGAACACGGCGTCGTCGGGTTCGGCGCTGAAGCGCAGGCGTCCGGGCCGCTCGGGCAGACCTTGCTCCGGGGTCCAGCGGTACAGGAAGCGTTCCACCAGGAGTTCGTACCCAGCGGCTCGTGCGGCGGCGAAGCGCGTCTCGGCGCCGGCCCGCAGTTCGGGGTCGTCCCGCCAGCCGCTGGGCACGTTGATCTCGAGTTCGACCTGCCAGGGAGCGGAGCGGAGGAGTTCGGCTCCGGCTTCCTCCTCCCCCTCGGCCACGTCGAACCAGTTGATGTTGACGGGCTCCGAGTCGTCGGGGCCGCCCCACCACGCGCCGCGTGCAACGACTTCGCCATCGCGCAGGGCGACGCGCTTCCAGTGGGGGCGGAACCGGGTACGCCGATGACCCTCACGGGCGCCCAGGGGGTCGGGAAGTGCGTCAAAGAGATGTGCGTCGCTCGCGGAGAGCGCACGGATGACCAGATCGGTCATGGATTCCTCCGGGATACAGGCTGCTTGGAGCGCCCCCGGTCAGAACTGAGAAACCACGCCGGGATGCTGGAAGAGGGAGCGCTGGAAAGGTGTGAACCACACGGCACTCGCCTCCTTCCGTTCATCTCAGGGCGTGGAGCCACACGGTACGTGATCTTCCGCGGGTCCGTCCACGGATTTCTGCTGCCTGCCGGCCGCGCCCTTGAGGACACCGCCCACAAGGTGCGCCTTGGCGAGGTCGAGGTAGTCCAGGCCATCGCTGAGCTGCTCCGCGTACGACGGCTTCTTTGGGGCCTTGTCGCGGGCCGTGCGGACCGCCGTACGGGTCGTCTCCGCGACCTCGTTACGCTGCTTGCGGGCGCGGTACCGCCTGCTTCGACCTGATTCACTCCCCAACCGACGCGGACCGGATCGCCCCCGACGCACCGGGCGCGCCGGCCCGGGCTCACCGTCGATGCCCTGGAGGTCCTCGAGACCGCCCCGCTGCCCGTGCTGCACGACCTTCTCCTCGAGTGCTGGGGCAGCATTCTCGTGTCCGGTCAAGGCACATACTGCTCATGGCATCCCGCCCTGGGGCCCTCGGACGCCTTTGCGGCCCGGCCACCACCGTCAAAGCTTGAGCAGCACCCCGCGCCAGGTCCAGCCGGCGCTGAGGACGGCTCGCTGCAGGGGGTTCCTCATGTCCTGGGTGCTGAAGCGAAACGTCTCGGCCTTGTGCCGGCGGCCGTCCGGCCCCGTGGTGGTCTCCCACTGCCGGTACACCGTGTCCGCCGGTCCGCGGCCGTACTGCCTGCGGGCGCCGTCGGCCGACGGCTCCCACCGCTCCTCGAGGGCGCGCACCTCGCGCGCCGCCGGGTTCAGACGCATCCGGGTCCTGAGGGTCAGGTCCAGCGCCGGATACTCGAATTCCGCCACCAGGTCGGCGCCTTCCTTCGGGGTGCCCTCGCGTACGACGAACCGTACGCCCGGGCCGTTGACCGCGAGCAGCGCAGCCCGGACCTCCGGGGCGGGCCGTGCTGCGACACCGCTGCGCGGGTACCTGGTCCCGGTCCACCGGTCGGTGATGCGGCCCACGGCTATGCCTCCGCCCCGGTGTCCGGACGCACGCTGCGGACGAAATCCTGGAACTCTCCCAGAACCGCGTCGTGCTGAGCGGCGGTGGCGGTCAGGGCGAGCCGGATCACCGCACGCTTGTGCGGATCCACGACGTCCTGCAGCAACAGGTACACCTGGGACTGCACGAGGTCACGGCGCACGCCGCCGGCTGTGGCCGTGAGGGCCAGGCGCTGGGTCAGGGCCGGTGCGTCGGGGGAGCCGGCCTCGCGGCGGTGGGTCACCTCTGCCGCGTAGGCGCCGTTGCGCAGTCGTTCCGCCGATGCATCGGCGAGCCCGTCCAGCGTCTCGGCCTCGGCCAGGAACCCTCCGTCGACGGCGATGCTGGCGGCGAATCCGCCATCCGGATCAGGGTGCACCGCGGCGAAGGCCACATCCTCCGCGTCCACCCCGCTCGGCTTGGCCGGGAGCCAGCCCTCCGGCAACCGGAATTCGATGGGCACGGGCAGTTCTGTGGGCATTCAGAGCCCCCTTTCCACGGAAACGTACATCAGTCGAACAGGTCGGCCAAGGCGTCGGCGGCGTCGCCGACGGCGTTGGACACCTTGTGCGGATCAACGGTGATTTCGAGTCCCACTTTGCCGCCGAGCAGGGGAGAGACACCCGCGTCACCGCCCAGCTTCCATACGCCGGTCTCCTTGTCCTTCTTGTAACCCCACCAGGCTTCCGCACCGGGGCCCGCCCACCCCTCGGCGTTCACACCGACGCCGAACCCGAAAGCCTCGGCGCCTCCGGCGAGGGTTCCCTTGGCGCCCACGAACCCTTTCGCACCGACAGAAACCTCCTCCTTCGTGGCCTTGGCGCTGACGCTGCCCTCGATGCCGGCGAATCCCTCCGCCCGCGCGTACTGCCCGACATAGCCGTACTCGGCCCGGCCTTCGGCCAGTGCCCGTACTCCCGCGGACGCCTCTGCTTTGGAGGAAAGGCCCTGGTCGGTGAATCCGAAGTTCGCGGTGGCTCTGGCCCCGCCGTAGATGTCGGCGGTCCCGGAGAGCGTCAGGTCTCCCTCGGATATCGACCCCTTCGCGGTTTCGTGGAACAGGTCCGCATACGCCTTGACCGAGGCTTCCTTGCCGTACTTGGGCCCGGTGACGGTGACGCCGGTCTTGCTGTCCGGCTTCGTCCCGACGCTGGATTCGTCGGGCTTCATGGCCTTGGCCAGATCGCCCTCGGCGCCGGCGTTGAATCCGCTGAGGGTTTCGTCGGCGCCCTTGCCGAAGGCGTCCTTGTTGCTGTCGACACTGGCCCGGCCGAGGGCGACCTTCACACCTCGTCGAGCTCGGAGAGGGCTTTCACGCGGTCGTCGATGTGGTTCTGCCACTTGGTGACGGCAGTGCGTATGGAGGCTTCGCCGTCGGGGTCATGGTGGTAGGCGCTGCGCTCAGCAGGGGTGAGCTTGGCGTAGTCGAAGGCGACTTGGCCCTGCTCGGAGACGGTCATGCCTGCGGCTATCGCATCGTCCCGGGCGCTTTCGAGCTTCTTCCTGAGCTCGGTGAACTTCTGGTAGGCGCCCCGCAGCAGACTCGCGATTGCCTTGGCCTGGATCTGTGCGGCGGAGAACTCATACCGGGTCCCCGCGAAACTCGATCGGGCGACACCGGAGCTGACACCGGACCAGCTCCCGCCCAGGGTGATCTTCTGGACGCTGTCCCCGTAGCGCGTCTCGACCTTCTTCAGCTCACCCGCCATTTCCTCCCACTTGGATGCGGCTGTCGTCAGCACACCCAGATCGGTGGTCATGGCTTTGTGATACGTCAGCACTGCAGCCCCCTACAGACCGTTCAACTCGACCTCAGGACCTGGTCAACCCCCGTCGACGGATTCCGATCATATGCACGGCAACCGCACCAAGACCGGCAGCCTGGACTTCAGGGTCAGAGTGAAGTGCCAGCCGATTGAGGATGCCGCGCGAGTACAGCGGGTACGACCGTCTCGCTCCGGCGCTCTTCCTCCGGAGCGAACGGGTCCGGGCGGCGAGCGTGGCACGCGCTGACCAGTGCATCCAGCGGGGATCCTGCGAGAGCCTTGCAGCGCCCCTGAAACGAGCGTTCCGGATGGCGGCCTGCTACATGACCAGGTCGGCGCCGATCCCCCGCCGATCTCTTGCCCGCCGAACCTCGCCCGAGCTCCGGCCGTCCGTCGTGGAATCGCAGTGGGGTGGGCGAACCCGCGGCGGTGGTCCGGGCCGCGGTGGCGCCTACGGAGCAGATGTTTCCAGGCGGCCGAGAGAACTCCGGAGTTCGTCAGTTCAATGCTGACGGATGACTTTCGTGACGATCAGCCCACAGTCCTCCAGCGGAATCCCCCACGGCCGGCCTCGCGGAGCGATCTCGGCGCCTTCGCACCGCAGCGCACGCACCACCCGGTTGAACTAGCGGGGAGCCACGCCAGCGAACGGGGCCATCCGGACACCTCAAGCGCCTAACTCGTCAAACCGCGCTCCTCAGCCCGCTGTGTAGCCTGTCGATCTGTCCGAACGGGATGAGGGTGGACGTGGGGACGCTGGTGGAGGGAGCCGTCTCGGAGGCGCTCCGTGACGGGCACGACGAAGTGGTCCGCCTGTATGTCGCTGCCTGTGCCGAACGCATGGCGGCGCTGTTCGTGAGCCTGCGGGCGGGTGTACCAGGGCGGGAAGCTGACCTGGGCCTCTGCGCGGAGTCCGTTCGCGAACTTTGGCATGCCGACCGGCCACTCGCCGGCGTTGCCGAGCGCGTGCGCCTGCTTGAGCGGTTCCCGGAGCTTCAGCCGAACGAGGAGGGGATCACCGATGTCGCCGACACCTACGCCCTCTTCGCTGCGCTCTGCTTGAGGTATGCCATGTTGGCCCACAGCTCGGGAAACGCTGACACCGCGCTGTCCTGCGGCCATGCGGCGCTCACCGCCATGGGCATGCTCGACCAGAACGTTCCAGGGGCGCGTTTCCTGGCCGAGGAACCACGGCTCCAGTCTCTCTCGATGTGCGGTGACCCCTCAGGTCTGTGGGACGCGAGCCCGTCCGCACCGAGCGCTGAACAAGGTGGAGGAGCGCGAGGCTCTCGCCGCGCGGCGCAGGCCACCGGCCGAGCCGCCCGCGTTGGCTGACCGAGCACGGCGTCGGCGCGGGCCGGCTCCCGGTCCGCGTCCACGCAGGCGGAGGCTGGGACACCTGGCAGCGCGGCCGGTCGGTGCGGACGCGGAGCGCACCGTACGGGTCCTGCTCGTCGGCCGGACCGCCCCGCAGAGTCCAGTCACCAGAGAAAACAGAGCGGCGTGCCCCCGCTCCGCGGATACCGGAGCCCGCCGGCGGCCGGCGTGGGCGCGGTGGGTCTCAGGCCGCGGTGGTCGGGTCCGCCGATTCCGCGGCGCGGCGGTAGTCGGCGTTGATGCGCTGGGCTTCTTCGAGCTGGTCTTCGAGGACGATGATGCGACAAGCGGCCTCGATCGGCGTGCCCTGGTCCACGAGCTCGCGTGCGCGGGCGGCGATGCGCAGCTGGTAGCGGGAGTAGCGGCGGTGTCCGCCGGCTGAGCGGAGCGGGGTGATCAGGCGGGCTTCGCCGAGAGCGCGGAGGAAGCCTTGGGTGGTGCCGAGCATCTCGGCGGCCCGGCCCATGGTGTAGGCGGGGAAGTCGTCGTCGTCCAAGTGGCCGCCGAGCGGGCTGGCCGGGTTTTCTGCTGTCATCGAACCTCTCATATGGAACGCGTGGAGGGGCCCTGGTGCCGTACGGCACCAGGGCCCCGAAGGAATAGTTTCACCATCTACCGGCCCTGATACGGCGCCGGGCTACTGTTTTCCGCTGACCCGCCCGAATGGGGACGGGTGGTGCGGGGATCGCGGTTGCTTGACCGGAGACCACCTCACTATCGATGTCCTGCGGTACCCGGGCTCAGCCTTCCGCCCGGGCGATCCTGATGGCGTCCCAACTCCTCCGTTCATCCCTCGGATGATCAACTACCTATCTGCAGGGAACTGCCGGTACTGCGAACTGCCGGTACTGCGAACTACGGGTACTACTCAACTCGGTACTACCGGTACTGCGTACTTCTTCACTGCCCGTAGCCTGGCCAAGCGCCACGCTCCGGCAGCCAGCCCCGTTGCCCATCCTGCATCTGCTCTGGCTTGGAACCCCACTGCCGGACTTCCCGGTGCGCGCGCCCGCAGCCGACGCCTTCACCGAGGTGCTGCTCACTGACTTCACTGCCGGGTACTGCCAACTTCGCCACTGCATTAACTGCGGTACTGCTCGCGGCGGCCCCTGATGACTGCGGGCCACCCGGTCCGGACGCCAGCTCCGTCGCCATCCTGCACAATCCCGGCTTCGGAACTCCACGACCGCACCGTCCAACAACTGCAACCGCAATTGCGGGTACTGCTGCCCGGCAGTTCGTCTCTGCCGGGCCCTTCTCGACTGGGCTACGAGAGAAACCTTAACCAAGCCACCACCCAATGTCTACTCCGGCCGACATAGATTTTGGGGTCCGTGTCTTCGAAACAATCGGGTGCCGTCGAGGTTGAACGGCTGCGGCCAGGGGCACAACGGCCGGGCAGGCAGAGCGGGATCCCCACCACAGGCCCGGAGGCGCCATGACCACGACGAGCGCCAGGCGCCCGGCTTCTCGCCCTCTGGCCACCGTCGCCGAAGCGCGCCGGGCCGCTCGGGTATTCCTCGAAGCCCTCGGGGAGCCCGCCGCCGGTCGGGAGCAGGCCGACACGGTCGTCCTGGTCGTCTCCGAGCTGACACGGACCCCCGACCTCGTGGACGGGACAGAGGGATTCGGCCGGCACATGGTCAACGACCTCGCCCTCGCCGCCGTGGTCACGCCCGGTCCGGCAGGCGTCAAGACCGTCCGCGCCCTCCTCCCCCGGTAACGCGCCGCCGAGCGGCCCTGTCGCCGCCGGCTCCGTTTACGAACGCTCGCGGTGGCCATACGGGGCTGGGTAAGGCGTTTCCACCCAAAAGGGAGTGATCAGCGTGTCTGGTGAGCAGAAGGCCGAAGCGAAGGGCGAGCAGGCCAAGGGCAGGCTCAAGGAGGCCGCTGGGCGCCTGACGGGCAACGAGCGGCTGACCGCCGAAGGCCGTGCGGAGCAGGTCAAGGGCGACGCACGCGAAGCCAAGGAGAAGGCCAAGGACGCCTTCAAGCACTGAGCGTCATGCGGCGGGGGGGGGGGGCCGGCGGGGGGGGCGGGGGCGGCCCGGGGGGGGGGGGGGGTGGGGGGGGGGCGGGGGGGGGGGGGGGGGGGGGGGCGGGGGGGGGGGGGGGGGGCGCCCGCGTGCGCGGACATCAGGGGGGGGG
>NZ_JBIASZ010000018.1:0-139401 GCF_042891345.1 Streptomyces sp. NPDC001903 | reverse complement strand
CACCAGGAAAACCCCCACGCCCGCATAAACCCCTTCCGGACCGGGGGGGGGGGGGGGCCCCGCGGGCGGGCCCCCCCCCCCGCCGCATGCCCGTGTGCTGTTCGGCGTGCCCCGGGGGCGAGCTCGGGCCGGACGCGGCGCGCAGGGTCCGGCAGCTGAGCAAGGTCATCGCGGCGGCCTGGGGCCTTGCCGCGCGCGTCCCCGAAGAAGAGGCCCACGCGCTTGGCATCGACGGGAAGACGCCGGTAGCTGGCGGGATCCGGGATGGTTAAAGCCCCGTCCCGCTGTAACCGCCTCGACGGCAGTCGGCTTGGCTAAGCGGTCAGCATGCCGGTGCGCAGGTGGCTGAGGATGCGGGTGAGCAGGCGGGACACCTGCATCTGTGAGATGCCGAGTTCGGCGCCGATCTCGGACTGGGTCATCTCTTGGGCGAAGCGCATCCGGAGAATCTTGCGATCGCGTTCGTCGAGCGCGCGCAGGAGGGGGGCGAGGGTGTGGAAGTCCTCGAAGAGGGCGATGGCCGGGTCGACGTCGCCGACCGTGTCGCTCAGCGGGCGGCCCTCGCGGCGCGTGGCCGTGCGCTCGGCAGCGCCGGTGGCCGAGTCGATGGAGTCGCTGGTGTAGCCGTTGGCGGCCACCAGTCCCTCGATGACGTCCTCCTCGGAGAGTTCGAGGTGCTCGGCGATCTCCTTGACGCTCGGTGCGCGTCCGAGGGCCTCGGTGAGCGCCTCTTGGCATTTGGCGAGCTCGACGCGGAGTTCCTGCAGGCGGCGGGGGACGTGCACGGCCCAGGTGGTGTCGCGGAAGTACCGCTTGATCTCACCGGTGATGTACGGGAGGGCGAGAGTGGAGAACTCGACCTCGCGCTCGGGGTCGAAGCGGTCGATGGCCTTGATCAGGCCGATCGTGCCGACCTGGATGAGGTCGTCGAGTTCGATGCCGGCGTTGATGCGGGCGGCGAACCGGCGGGCCGCGAAGCGGACGAGGGAGATGTTCATCTCGATCAGCGTGTTGCGGGCGTACTGGTACTCCCGAGTCCCCTCCTCCAGCTCCCTCAGCCGCACCAGGAACAGTCGCGACAGCTCCCGCGCGTCCGCAGGCGCCACCTCGCGGGCGTTGTCGATCCGCGGCAGGGGCTCCGCGAGCTGGCCGGTGGCGGCTGCGGGCTCGGCGCGGGTGAAGGCGGCGTCCTGGGCGGTCTCCCGGGCGGGAATGATGGCTGTGGCGACCTGAGGCATGAGAGCGTTCCTCCCCTGAACGAATGGCTTGCGCAGCCGTGTGCCCACACAAGCGGAATCCCAATCAGACGGACCTGGGGTCGTCGGTCCGATCACGGCATCACCGGCCCGAGCGCCTCAAGCGGAAGCCGGGCCGCTCTGCGGCCCGGCCACGCGATGCGTCCGGGGGCGGTGCCAGGCCCTCAGGCGGCTGCGGCGTGCAGCTGCGGCCGGCGCAGTTCGGCCTGGCCGAAGAGGAGGGAGTAGCCGTCGGGGAGCCGGTGCAGGATGCGGGCGAGGAGGTCGGGGCCGGCGAGGCGCGCGACGACGGCGAGTACGGCGCCGGTGTCCCAGCGGGCGACGGCCGGGCTCACCCCGGTGCGGGCCGCCAGGTCCTTGACGAAGCCCCAGCCGGTGAGGTGCTGGGTGTCGGGGATCTGGGCGGTCAGGGTGAGGGCGGCCTCGACGGGCAGGGCCTGGGCGAGATCGACGCGTTCGTCACCGGTGAGCTGTCGGCCGAGGGCGGCGAGGACGTGGTGGACGGCCTCCGCGGCGCGTTCGCGGGTGGGGTAGGCGCCCTCGTAGCGCACGCGTTCCAGCGTCTGCTCGAACGTCATGGCGGGCTGGGCCAGGTGCGGTCGAGGCTGGTCGTACATGGTGTTGCGGCTGCCTTTCTCTGCGAAGGATCCGGCCTCCGGCCGGTGGAGGTCAGGGGTCTGGTCGGTCAGGTGGGCTGGGGGTGTCCGAAGAGGAGGTCGTAGCCGTGCGGGAGCTGGAGCAGGACCTCACGGGTGAGGACGTCGCCCGCGGCGGCGGCCGCGGTGGACAGGACCGCGCCGATGTCCCACAGCGCCGTCTGCTCCGTGGCGCCCTCGATCCAGGCCGCGGTCGCACGGACGAAGCGTTCAGGGGAGAGCGGCTCCGCGGCCTGCAGCGGGTTCAGGAGGATCAGGGCGTACGTCTCGGGGAGCCGGGCGGCGAGCTCGGCCCGCACGCTGCCGACGAGGTGGGCGCCAAGGAGGGCCAGGACGACGCGGGCCACGCGATCGGCGTCTTCGAGGGTTTCGTACTCGCCGCGTTCCTGGACATGGGCCAGGAACGACTCCCTGCGCATCGACATCGGGTCACCTCCAGGGAGGGGTGAAGGAAGCCAAGGGGTGCGGAGGGCGGGGTGCCGGAGGGGGATCGGGTGTCCCCGCCCTCCGCTGCCGGCTGGTACGGGAGGGTTCAGCCGGAGATCTGCTTGCGGCCGCTCTCGCCGCCGATGCTGATCTTGCGGGGCTTGGCGCGCTCGGCGATCGGGATCCGCAGGGTCAGGACACCCGCGTCGTAGTCGGCCTGGATGCGCTCGGTGTCCAGGGTGTCGGCCAGGACGATCTGGCGGGAGAAGACACCCAGGGGCCGCTCGGAGAGCTCCACCTTCACGGAGTCGGCCTTGGCGACCGGGCGGCGCTCCGCCTTCACGGTCAGCATGTTCCGCTCGACGTCGATGTCGATCGCCTCGGTGCTCACTCCGGGGAGGTCGAAGGCGATCACGTACTCCTCGCCCTCACGGTAGGCGTCCATCGGCATGACCGACGGCTTCGACCAGGTCCCGGACGTCCCCGACAGCTGCTGGACGATCCGGTCCATCTCGCGGAACGGGTCAGTGCGCATCAACATCGCGAAACACCTCCAGTTGGTTCAGGCAGGAACTGCCAATGCGCTTCAACGTGCATCCGTTGTAACATGTCATCGAAACGATGACAAGTACGTCGTCATCTGGAGGATGACAGAGCGGAGAGCATCATGAACGAAGCCGCGGAGCCGACCGCGCCCATCCCCTTCTTTGCCGCTGCGGCGGCACTGGAGACGATCAACCAGGCCGTCAAGAACGCGCAGCACCCCTTGGCAGGGGCACCGGCCACCGCAGCGGCACCCGAGAGCGGCGGGGGCCCACATCCGGCCCTGGCCGCCCTGCTGATGCTGCGCGAGGTCCGCGAGCAGCTCGCCGGCTGGGAGTCCGGCCTGATCGAAACCGCCCGCGGCCACGGCGCCAGCTGGGCCGACCTCGCCGGTCCCCTCGGAGTCGCCAGCCGCCAGGCCGCCGAACGCCGCTACCTCCGACTGCGCCCCGGCAAAGCCGGGAGCACCGGCGAGGAACGCGTGCAGGCCACCCGCGGGATGCGCGCGGCAGACCGCAACGTGAACGCCTGGGCCCGCGACAACGCGGCCGACCTGCGCCGCCTCGCCGGCCAGATCACCGCCCTCACCGGCCTGCCCGCCAGCGCCCGGAGTGCCGTCGAGGACCTGAACGCAGCCCTCGGCGGCAACGACGCCGCCCGCCTCGTGCAACCCCTGGCCGACACCCGGGCCCACCTGAGGCCCGAGGACGCCGCACTTGCCGAAGGCATCGACACCATGACCCGGCACACCGAGCGGCTCCGGCAGGACACCCACGACCAGCGCAGCGCGTGACCGCCTCGAAATCCCTTCTCCAACGCACCAGAAGTACCGCGCCAGGCTCATGTCGCCCCGGCAGAGCCACACCCTCGTACGCTGCGCGGCTGGAGGGAGCCCTGCGCTTCGGGTCCCCCGTGGGGTCGACACAGCACGAGGCGCAACTCGACGGGCCTCCGGAGCAGCCCTGCCCGCACCCCGCGTTCAGAGAACCGGCCAGCCCGAACGACACGTTTCAGCCCAGACGGGACGCGCCACGCCCGGCCCCTCCTCCACTCGCCCCCTTCCAGTGCTCGGCGCCCATCCGGCACGCACCATCCGACCTGGCGGGAGCACCAAACCGTTCGGCTGAACGAGCACGAACCGGAGCGCCCGCTTCCCTTCTGGAATCGAACAGAATTACGTTCACAGGTGACCGACCAGACTTCCTTCCCCAACGACCTCCTTCACCTCCAGGAACGCCTCCACCGGGCCCATGCCGAGCACCGCGCCTACTTGGCCGCACTGCCCTGGAGCGTGGAACCCATGAAGGGCTGGGCACGCGGTGAGCGGTACTCCCACCGCGGGGACGTGCCCGACAGCCCCGGCTGGAGCGACGAGCAGAAGGCGACGGTCGACCGAATGTGGGCCGAGCTGCGGGTGCTGTCGAGCGCGGTGGTCGACCATCCCCACTGGAAGACCATTCCCGCCGAGGTCCTGGTGAACAGACGCATGGAGCTGAAGCGGCAGGCCCTCCCCCACGAACCAGGCAACGCACCCGAAGCACCGTAGCCGCCATGCGGGAGCCCCTCACCGGCTCGTCTTCACGACGGCCGCGAGGCCGCCGCCCACAGTGGCCGGGTCCGGTGGCGCTCACGGACGGTGGTGGTCGCACCAGTCCCGGAACAGCTCCTTGAACTCGCGCTGCCCTTCCGCCAGAAGGAGGCACAGCCGAGTACCGCTCGGCTGTGCTGCTCTCCCGAGCGGCCAGCCGCTGCATCATCGCGCGAAGCCATGGAGTTCGGGACGGATGGGACCGTAGCGCAGCGGTCGACGCGCGACCTTCACAGCCAAGGACGCCGGTTCGAATCCGGCCGGACCCGCCCTTCCTGCACGAAGTGGAGCCCGCCGCCATCCTGACCGGGGGGCTCGGTACGGTAGTCACCGCGATACCTGGCGGCCGTAGCGTTCCTGGGCCGCCTAGCGTGTGCAGTCCAGCACGAAGCTCGTGCGCTGGTAGCCCGTACGGTCCTCGACGGCGAGCGGGAGCGCGGAGACAGCCGCCCCCATCGGCAAGACCTGCGGGACGAGCGCCGGCTGATCGGCGGTGTGCGCCATGGCGAGGAGGGGCAGGGCGAGAGCAACGGCCGCCGCGACGGCCCTCATCATGATCGCCACAGGACGGTTCCATCCGCCCCCACCTCGTCAGAAACAAGGCTCGGAGCCGGGGTTCACGCGCCAGGGGGCCATGGGTGAGGGCCCCCGACGCCCGCACCACACCGCGTCACGCCTCACGGGTGGCTGCCCGGGATCGCCGCGGCCGGACCCGTGCGGGGCGCTCCACGCCGTTTTCCAGGAGGCGCCGCGGACATCCCGGCCCGGCCGCCGGGTTGCGGAGGCAGGGCCGGATAGGTGCCCGCCCGCGCCGGCCTCACTCCTCCCCGCGGCTCCCCGCAAAGCGTCGCAGCTGGGGGCTGCCCGCCCGGGTCCAGTCGGCGAACCACCAGGCCGCGGTGACAACGGCAGCCCAGAGCAGCCCTTGCAGCACGGCTTTTGGCCACGCCGCCGACTCACCCCACCGCTCGACTCCCGTCAGCACCCCCCAGGCCACCACGAGGACAACGGCCGTACGTACACCTCGGTGCTTGAACATGCGCACAACCTGCCCCGGACGCCGATGGCCAACAGAGGTCAGTGCGGCATTTTCGGAGCAGGCCGTGGTGAAGAACGCGCTGATGCCCCTGCCGGCCGCATAGAGACGCGGATCCCGGTCAGGTGCGGGGATGAGCGACCCACTAAGTGAACGGAGGCACGACGATGGACTGGCGTCACCGAGCGGCTTGCCGCGAGGAAGACCCGGACCTGTTCTTCCCCATCGGGAGCAGCGGCCCAGCCCTGCTCCAAATCGAGGAGGCCAAGGCGGTGTGCCGCCGATGCCCGGTCTTGGAGCGCTGCTTGGAGTGGGCTCTCGACGGGGGCATGGACATGGGCGTGTGCGGAGGCCTCACCGAGGAGGAACGGCGCGCCGTCAAGCGCCGCAGGGCCCGGGAGACGCGGGCTCGCCTCCACTCCTGACCCGCCTGCCCTCGGAGCCCGTTCCGGCAGGTTCGCTCCACGCTGAGACAGCGGCGGCACCTACGAACGCTGTGAGCCTTCCCCGCACGACGCCCGGCGCGGTCGCCGCGGATAGGGCCCACGCGTCCCGCGGCAACCGCTGCGCAGACGCGGTATCAAGGCAGCCATTCCCGAGAAGCCATCGCCGACGTGAGACCTCTGCGGCAATCCAAGAGCATCACTCCCACCGCCGCAGCACGCCACTTCGGGGTCTGGCCGGCCACCATCTCCACCCCCAAAAGGGGAATGCGCCGAGACGACGGCCTCACTCGCGCTTGCCGTGACTGGCTCCAGGCCGCCTGACCACCGAGCAGAGTTCAAAGCTCCTCACACGGGAGCCGGGGCAGTGCCTGCGCCAGGAAGCCGGTCCGCCGCCACAAACGCCTCGGCAGCCGTCAGAGTGGCGTGCGCCGTGCGGCAGCCGGCGGTGAGGACGTAGAGGGGTAAAGGCAATTCTCCAGCTCCGCCCGCTGCGCGGGATCGTGGGGAGCGGCCGGGGTCCTGCGGCGCGCCGGCCGTACCTGGCTCACCTGCTGGCGGCTCACCTGCTGGCGCTGACGAGCGGGGACGGGTACAGCGCCGTTGCGGCGGGCGGTGCCGGTGCGGTGCGGGCGCGTTCGATCTCCGCGCGCTCCGCCCGCTCCATGCGGTCGTCGCCGTGCGGGCCGCAGACCTCCTCGTGCAGGCCCAGCACCACCTGAGCCGTGAGCTCCCGTGGCAGGCCAGCGGTACGGGCGGCGTTTTCGAGAATCCGGTGCGCGACCGGGACCGTGCACGGGACCAGCGCCATCAAACCCCCACCGCCGGCCCGCCCTCGTCAGACGCCGTGCGTGGCAAAGGCTGTATCGGTCATCTCGGGCTCCCCTGCTCACCCCTGCGGGCAGCAGGTCCCCTGTCCACAACCACACCCCACACCCACCCGCTCCGGGCGGACACCACGCTGCCCGGAATGCTGCCTGCCGTTGACCGGACGTCAACCCGCCATCAACGCGTGCCCCTCGGCGATGAGCAGCCCTACGCAGACGGCGCACTGCTGGGACGGTGGTTGGCCAGGTCGGTCCCTTGGGTCCCTGTCGGTCCGGGCCGACGCGACCGGGACGGCCGCCGATCTTGGAGGTGAGCAGGTCCCCTGCTGCGTCACGACGACCGGCCCGGCTGATCACGCGCATACCCGCGACGACAGTCCCCACCACACAGCTCCTTCGAGAAGTCTGTGCGGCAGGAGAACCGCACACGGCGGTGGGCCGCTCCCCCGACGGGGAGCGGCCCACCATGGCCTATCGCCGCAACTTACGCAGGCCGCGCTACCAGCGGTACCAGCGGCCGCTGCTGCCCTTCGGACGGGCGACGAACCCGATCAGCCACAGAACCAGGACCGCGATCGCGATCCACCAAAGGATCTTCACCGCGAAACCAGCGCCGAACAGGACCAGGACCAGCAGGAGAACCAGAAGCAGGGGAACCATAGTTATCAACCTCCGAAGCGGCGACTGCCCGCCTCTACGACGGTCATGCGCTCGATTCTTACCCGGTTCTTATGCGCATGGCCGGGCAAGAGCGACGGCCGGCTACGACTTGGCTTAGCCGGTTCGCCCTGTCGGCAGCACGGAGGGGGGTGGGTCGTCGGGCCGGAGCAGGCAAGCGGCCTGCGGTTTCCCACGAGGGCTCGGGCTGCCCCGGCGACACCACACTCACCGAAGGCGAATACCAGTCGCGTAGAGCCCATCACGCTGAATCTGCTCACCCAGCACGAGGCAGTCACAACTGTGGGCATCAGCCCTCAGCAGCCTGCGTCGCTCCGCAATCCTGGCGGCCTGCACCATCATCGGGGCTGGCGGTCGCCAGGCAGGTGGTCGCGCTCCTGCACTGGCACGCGGCCACGGTCGTTGTCACTGCTGGGTGGGCGTCGGGGCGATCCGGTCATCGTTCGGACGACCAGATGTCCTCCGCTGACGACCACGACAAGAGCGACAGCTCCGTTCTCAACGTGGACGCGACGATCAGTTCCCAGGTTGGGATCTCCGATGCTCCACAGCCGCGATCCGCGGTCAGACCCTCGGCCTCCCGCAGATCTGCATCGTTTAGATCAGTGCCCGTGAGATCGGCGCCCCAAAGGTGGGCGTTACCGAACCACGCCTCCGCTTGGCTGCGAACCGGGCGGGCAGGGCTTAACCGCGGGGACTCGCTCAGCGGCCCGGGGTGGTGGCCGCCTGCTCTCCCTGGTGCATCCAGGCGATGACGTCCAGCACTCGCAGGACGCCGATGTCCTCGCCGATCCCGGCCTTGGTCCGGAGCGTCTCCAAGTGCCGGCGGAACGCCCCTCCGTCCGCCCGGAGTGCGGCCGCCAGCGAGGCCCAGAAGGTGTGGTCGGTCTTCGGGCGCCGGAACAGCGTCTTGACGCGGGTGTCGTAGACGGGGATCAGGTGGGGACGCTTGCGGGCCATGAGCTTGCCGGCGACGACGGAGCGCACACCGTCCGGGCTGGACGGGTACGTCTTGTCCCGGTTCACCAGCCGCTCCCAGAGCTCCCACGCGGGTCCGCCCTCCGCGACGAGCGGGTCGCTGGCCGGGTCCTCCAGCCGTGCGTCGCGGGGTATGGAGGACAGCAGCCGGTGCCAGTGCCCTTCGGGATCGGTCAGGAGGTTCACCGCGCCGTGAGGGGCGACGGAGACTTTGAGCATGGTGACGGCGACCAGATCGGCCGCCTCGAACCCGTCCGCCACGCCCTCGCGGTCCCCGCCGCCTGGGAGCCGCTCGAAATGGGCGCCGGAGTAGTAGAGGTCGCCCTTGGAACGACACCCGGTGAAGTACGTCCGCAGCAGGCGGACCGACTGGATCAGGGGCCTTCTGCGGCTTTGACGGGGGCTGGCGCCTTTCCGTTGAGTTCTGTCCGGGTGGGCTATGTATCGCGCCAGTTCAGTGTGGCTTCGCGAGTGAGGCGGCGGCTCATCAGGTCGATCATCGCGAGGCGGATCATGGCTTCGGAGCGGGTGGGCAGGGTTTCGTATTCGCGGGCCAGGCGTCGGTGGTGCATGAGCCAGCCGAAGGTCTGCTCGACGACCCAGCGTCGCGGGATGACCTTGAAGCCCTTCTCGCCGGGGTCGCGGCGGACGACTTCGACGTCGATGCCGAGGCGGGCGCCGTGGTCGATGGCTGTGGTGCGGTAGCCGGTGTCGGCCCAGGCCTTCGTCACCCGCGGGTGGGCCTTCGCGATCTGTGAGAGGACGTGGATGCCGCCGGCGTTGTCGGAGACGCTCGCGGCGGTGACCAGCACGGCCAGGAGGAGACCAAGCGTGTCGACCCCGATGTGACGTTTGCGACCTGCGATTTTCTTCCCTGCATCGATGCCCTGGCTTGCGGTCGGCACGTTTGCTGAGGTCTTGATGCTCTGCGCGTCCACCACGCACGCGCTCGGCTCGCCCTCTCTGCCCTCTGCCTCCCGGACCAATCGCCTCAACACCCCGTTGAGCTGTTCGAAGACGCCGTCCTTCTGCCAAGCGGCGAAGTAGCCGTAGACCGTCTCCCACGGTGCGGAGTCGTGCGGCAGGTAGCGCCAGGGGATTCCGGTTCGGTCGACGTAGAGGACGGCGTCCATGATTCGGCGCAGGTCGTGCTCAGGTGGGCGACCGATGTCCAGGCCCCCCCAGGCCGACAGGACGGGCTGCATCAAATCCCACCGGGCATCGGACAGGTCGCTCGGATACGGTCGCAGTCGAGGCATGTTTCGGTAGTACCGCCGACGGTCCCGCGATTGCAGGGCGCAAACGGGGTTGAGCTGGGGCGCCTTGGGATCAGACAGGAGCGAAGGGACCCAAATGAACCCCCGCCCGTCATTGCCCGCCACAGGAGCCACGGCAGCAGACAGAAAGCTCAGACGCCCCCGACCGGACAGGCATCCATACTGCCGCCAAACAGCCCCGGCGGAACAAAACACTCTTTTAGAGGTGTCGTTTCCCAGGAGGCTTGCCCACCGGGTGTGACCTGGGGAAACGGACGGTCAGCGGTTTCGGGGGTTCACACCTGCGGTCACACTCCCGGTCCCCCAACCGTCCAGCCCCCTGTCCATCCCCCCTCCGGTACACCCCGCTCCACCGTGCCCTTACCCCTCCCGATCTCACGCCAGCCCAGCACCCTGCCCCCTTCAAGCACCTCAGCACCAACCCCGCACTCGACGCCCAGCAACAGCCTCCACAACCAACCCCCACCCCTCCAGATACGAGTCTGCGAACTCACCGGTCTGGAAACGGCGCATGACCTGCATTAACGCGGAGCGGAACCGGGATCCTGTTCCCCCTGTGCATCCCCCCGTGATTCCCCCTCTGGGTTCCCCCATGCTTCCCCCCTTGTGTGCCCTGCTCCGCGCGCGGCGGGCCGCCCCCGAGCCGTCCCGCGAGTGCGAACAGCGACCGGGAGCGCCGCCGTTCTCAGAGGCGGCTGCGTCACCCGCCGCCAGGTTCAGGCCTGCCCACGCCCCCCCCCCGCTGGCCTGCGATGGGGAGGTGCAGTGGTGATTACAGAGCCCGTCACTCACCGGTGAACGACGGGCTTGCGGCAGGCGCGTGGCCGGGACGGTCCTCGGCGCAGCCCCGCCGACGGTCTCCTCCCGGAGGAGGAGGCCGGACCGGGCCGCAGGTCCCGGACCAGGGGTGGGACGGGACCGGGGTCCTCGTGCCGTTGGGCGATGTGCCGTACCAGGGCGGGTTCCTAGCCTCGGGGCATGCGATCACACGAAGCGGACGATGCTCAAGGAAACCCCGTGACCACTGTCAGCCCCGCCGCACGCCGCGCCTTGGCCGTAGGCCTCACCCTCGCCGCCTGCCTCACGTCCTCCCCCGTCCTGGCCACGGCCGCCGAGACCCCCGCCCAGGACAGCTCCGGGGGCGCACTGGACCGGTACTACCGCCAGCACCTCG
This sequence comes from Streptomyces sp. NPDC001903, assembly GCF_042891345.1. NCBI lineage: Bacteria > Bacillati > Actinomycetota > Actinomycetes > Kitasatosporales > Streptomycetaceae > Streptomyces > Streptomyces sp. NPDC001903. The sequence continues at coordinate 128,519 of NZ_JBIASZ010000018.1, read as the reverse complement.
ACTGGGGCAGCTGCAACAAGGGCCCCGACGACACCACGGGCCGCGATCTGGACCAGGCAGGCGTGCAGTGCGCGGACGTGACCGTGCCCCTGGACTACGCCGACCCCCGGGGGCCCACGATCACCGTGGCGATCTCCCGGCTCAAGGCCACCGACGCCCGCCACCGCATCGGCGCGATGCTCCTCAACAACGGCGGTCCGGGCGGTCCCGCGCTCCAGTCCCCGCCGCAGGCCCGTGCGTCGATGAAGGAGGTCGGCGCGCGCTACGACATCGTCGGCTTCGACCCGCGCTTCATCGGGCGCAGCACCGCGCTGGACTGCGGCTTGCCCGTCGGGATGACCTGGCTGTCCGCCGGCGCCGGCCGGGCGGGCTTCGACCGCCAGGTCGCCCTGCAGAAGAGCCTGGCCGACAAGTGCCGGGCCACCGACGCCGCGGTGCTCCCGCACATCACCACCCGCAATACGGCCCGCGACATGGACGTCATCCGTGGCACGCTCGGCGAGCGGAAGATCTCCTTCCTGGGCTACTCGTACGGCACCTACCTGGGCACGGTCTACACGCAGATGTTCCCCGGCCGCCACGACCGGATGGTGCTGGACGGGGCGATCAACCCGAGCGACTACCGCCCCCGGCTGTTGAAGGGCACCGAGCGCGAGAACGAGAAGGCGCTGTCCGACTGGGCCGCCTGGGCCGCGGAGCACCACGACACCTACGGCCTCGGCCGCAGCCGCGCCGAGGTGCTCGCCGCCGTAGACCGCATCGTCGCGGCGGCCGCGCGCGGTCCGCTGACCATCGGCGCCGGCGCCGATGCCTTCCGGATCGACGACAGCCAGGTGCCGCTCCTCCTCTTCTCGGGCATCGCGGACGACACCGCCCCGGCGCGGGCGTCGTTCGGCGAGCTGGTTTCCGTACTGGCCAAAGCCGCGGAGGGCCGGCCGACAACGGTGCCGCCGACGCTCGTCCCGGAGCTCCGGTACGTGCTGCGCGGCGAGGGCGAGCCCACCGGCGCGCAGTCCGCCGTCATCTGCGGGGACGTGGCCGCGCCGCGCGATCCCGAGCTCTACTGGCGGGACATCGAGCGCAACCGCATCACGCACCCGCTGTTCGGCGCTCTGACCAACAACATCAACCCGTGCGCCTTCTGGGACTCGCCGCGCGAAGAGCCCACCCGGGTGCGGCGCGATGCCCCTGCACTGATCGTGGCCGCCACCGGTGACCCGCGTACGACGTACAAGGGAAGCGTCGAGCTGCACAAGCAGCTGCCGAGCTCCAGGCTGGTCACCCTCGAGGGCGCCAACCGGCACGCCCTCTTCGGGCGCTACGGCAACTCGTGCGTGGACGACCAGGTCAACCGTTACCTGGCCACCGGCAAGCTGCCGGCGAGGGACCAGACCTGCGTCAAGCAGGCGGGGTAGGTAGCGGCCCGCGGTCCACGTTCCGAGTGCGCGGGCCGGTGACGCGCTCGCGTCGGCGGCCGGGGCGAGGTGGCGGGCGAAGTGCTCGGCGACGATGTCGGCGGGGCCTGGTGGACGCGGGAGTGCCGGGCCTGGAGCGCTGCGGAGAAAAGCGAGCGCGGTGCGTAGCCGCGCCACCCCTACACGAAGGGGCCGCCGGGGCGTCTTGAGATGGTTGTGGAGCCTGTCGATCGCGGCGAAGCCGTCCACGTCGGCCGGCTTGAGGCCCAGGACGAGGGTGGTGAGCGCGTCGCGGGATGCGCCAGCCCGGTGGGCGGGGCCGTCGCGTCCGATCCGCAGGGTGATAGGACCGATCCTGCCCGCCTCGACACGGCAGGCGCCGTCGCGGCTGCGCCAAATACGTCACCTAATGGACAGCAAGATCGATTGCCGATACGGTGCCGTCGCCACTGTTGGCAACGTACAGCCGATTGCTGTGAGGTTCGAATGCCAGGCCAGCCGGTTGGGATCCGACTGCAATCCTGTCGGTCACGCTGCTGGATGCGGAATCGATCATTCTCACCAAGCCGTCGAAGTGAGTGATTTAAACGTCGCTTATGGCGTCAATCGCTATACCTCTTCCGCCCGGGCCTGCCTGCGGAAGGCCGCGGGTGGTAGGCCGTAGGCCTCGCGGAACGCCCGGCTGAACGCGGACGCGTGCCCGAAGCCCCGCCGGGCGCCGATGACGTGCACGGGCACCTCTTGGTTCAGCGGGTCCGCCAGGTCCTGGCGTGCCCGCGCGAGCCGCTGGCCTTGAAGGAAGGCAGCGACCGTCGCCCCGTCCCCCTCCTGCTGGAACACCCGGTGGAGATAGCTGACGGAGATGTGGTGGGCGGCGGCGATCGCGGGGACGTCCAGCAGCGGATCGTCGGCATTGTCCCGGATGAAGGCCATCACGCGGAGCGCCAGGGCGCGCCGGTGCGTCTCCGGGGTCAAGGACCGGTCCGTTTCGAGGACACCGGCGAAGAGGGAGGCGACGAGATCGGCCAGTACGCCGCTCAGGCGCGGGCCCTCGGCCGGCCGGTAGGACCGGCTGTCCTTGGTCACCTGGTCGAGGAAGGTGGCCAGCAGGGCCCCCATTCCCTCCCGGGCCGAGATGCGCCTGCCGATGACCCGGCCGGCGGTGTGCGGGGGCAGCGGCAGCAGCGCCTTGGGTACCTCGACCCCGATGATCTCGACGGAATGCGGGCCGGTACTGATCTCGAACGGCCGTGAGGTGTCACTGGTGTGGATGTCGAACACACCGTGCACCACGGTGTCCTTGCCCAGCGTTACCGCTCCCGCCCCGCGTTTGATCAGCGAGAGGTGGAACGCCTCGGGGTCCGACCTCGCTATCAGCTTCGGTGTGCGCAGCCAGGTCAGGGGACGGCATTCCATCGGATAGACCGTGATGCCGCCGAGCGAGATGACGCGCTGGTTCACCCAGAAGTCGGCGGCGTGCTCACTGCGCATCTCCATGGGCGCATGCGTCTCCGACATCAGGGCCCGCCAGCTGTCGAAACGGTCGGCGGGCGCTAGTTCCGCGCTGCGGAACGTTGTCTCGGGCAGCATGATCACGGGTTTACACCGGCCTGGGGACCCGCGCAACAAGAGCCGGGATCCCGGGGCGCGGGCGGCGGGGCGACTCTCCGTCAAGACACTGTGCACGCCGGGCCAATGCGCGGTGCTTTGGGGCTTGGCAGAGTGGGCGCCGGAGGGTCGGTGAGGGGACGGGAAACCGGAGCCCCCGCCGACGACCGGGGCCTATCGCGGTCCCGGCACTGAGCTGACGCCGCCCGAGGACGGGGGTTTCGGGCGGCGTCAGCTCAGTGCCGGGACCAGGCCGTCCATACGTTTGTGGCAGCCGTGCTGACTACTTGGCCAGCCGCTTCGCGATGCTGATTCGTGCGTGGTCGTCACGCCGTTCGCGCGGCCAACGCTCATCGATGACGACTGCGACTTCCCTCCATGCACCGCATGCGTTCAGACGTTCCGGGAGCCGGAGGCAGTCGGACGGCCCCATGCCCGGGAGCTCGATCCCGCACAGCGTGTTTTCGAAGAAGCCGAAGGCGTGAGCAGGATCGGGAGGCAAGCCCTCCGCAAGCGCGGTCTCCCAGCGACGGTCCACGGGCGCATACGGGGGACGGGACCACCCTTGGCCGGCCGAGGCCATGAACCTCAATCGGCCCCTGCTGATCCCCAACGGCATCCGCCACATCGACCGGGCCCTTGCCGCCCTGGACGGACTCGGCCTGGTCGACGACACCCGGGATGCACGCCGCCGTCACCCTGTTCGGCGAGGAGACGCTCGGGCGTTGGCTGCCGTCCTGGGGCAGACGTCACCGTCACCCGTGGTCGGGCACCCACCCTGGCCACGTCGGACGTGGACGCCGCGGTGGTCTCTGATCGTGCAGCGCCGGCCACCGGGGAGTGGCCAGTCGCGGATGTGTTTCATGGTGTGTTCCTCTTGCCGCCGAGCTCAGCTGCCCGGCAACAACACGGGCTTGATGGTCGTGCCTGCCACCGAGTCCCGTTCGGCGTCGTTGATCGCGCTGAGCGGATAGGTCCGCACGAGCCGGTCGAAGGGGAAGCGGCCCTGCTGCCACAGCTCCAGCAGCTGTGGGATGAAGAGCTGGGGCACGGCGTCACCCTCCAGGATTCCCCTCACGTTCTTGCCCTGTGCCAGGGCGGCGGGGGGAAGGGTCAGAGGCCGCGATGGGACGCCGATCAAGCCGACGGTACCCGTGGGTCTCAGGGCGTCGATGGCCGTGTTGATGACCTCGGGGATCCCGGTGGTGTCCAGGGCGTACTGGGGTCCTCCCCGGGTGAGTGTGCGCAGCTGCGCCACGATGTCCTCGTCACCGCCGTGCACCGAGGCGGTGGCGCCGAGTTCACGGGCCAGGGACAGCCGGCTCTCGTGCAGGTCCACTGCCACGATCGTGGTGGCCCCGGCGACCCGGGCAGCCATGATCGCGGACAGGCCCACCCCGCCTGCCCCGAAGACGACGATGCTGGAGCCTGCCCCGGCCCGCAGGGAGAGCAGGACCGAACCGGCGCCCGTCTGGATCCCGCAACCCAGCGGGCCGAGCACCTCCAGCGGCAGGTCCTTGTCCACCTCGACGATGCTGCGCGCGGTGGCCAGTGCATGGGTCGCGAACGACGACTGACCGAACCAGCGGGCCGCCACGGGGTGCCCGTGGCGGTCGGTGGCCGGGCCGGCGCCGTCGAGGCCGGAGCCGGTGAGGTTGAGGCGGAAGAAGTTCTCGCAGTACGCCGGTTGTCCACCAAGGCAGTTCCGGCACGCACCGCAGGAGTCGAAGGACAGCACGACGTGGGCGCCGGGGGCGATTCCGGTGACGCCGGGGCCCACTTCCTCCACTATCCCGGCGCCTTCATGTCCGGTGATGATGGGCGGCTGGGCCAGGAACCCGGGCGTCCTCGGCAGCATGTCGGTGTGGCAGAACCCCGCTCCCACGATCCGTACGAGCACCTGGCCGGGGCCGGGGGGCGCCAGCTCGACCGGCTCGATCGCGTAGGGGGCACTCGCCCCGCGCAGCACCGCGGCCTCGATCTTCATTCGATTCTCCTTCATCTGATGACATGCGCGGTGCGGGAAAGGTGGCAGTACACGGCCCGCCTCGACGGCACGCATGTCCGTCTTCTCGCCGCCTCCGGCGGGGGCGCACAGACACGGTTACAGCGGTGTCCGTGCGCCCGTCTCTTCACTGCGCCTGTGGTCTGAGAGGTCATTCGCGCCCCGCACCTCAGGAATGCAACGTGGGCATCTGGCCCATCGCATCGGACCTGACGCTCTCTCAGGCCAGTGGCTTTGCGAGTACGGCCTTGCGGTGGCTGAAGGTGTCGATGGAGTGGTGGCCGTGGTAGCTGCCCATGCCGCTCTCCCCGACGCCGCCGAAAGGCAGGTCCAGGACCATGACGTGGGCCACGGGCAGGCCGTAGCCGAGACCGCCGGAGGAGGTCTCGGCGGCGATGCGGTGCCGGGTGTCGTCGGACTCGGTGAACACGTACAGGGCGAGCGGCTTGTCACGGTCGTTGACGAAGTCGATCGCCTCGTCGAGGCCGGTCACGGTGACGATCGGCAGGATGGGCCCGAAGACCTCCTCCCGCATGACCGGGGAGGTGGGGTCGACATCGGCCAGGACGGTCGGGGCCATGAACTTGCTCGTCCGGTCACTGCCTCCTCCCACCACCACGCGGCCGGAGCCGAGCAGGCCGGTCAGACGGTCGAAGTGCCGCTCGTTGACGATCCGTCCGTACTCCCCGGACGTCGCGGGATCGGTGCCGTAGAGAGCCTCGATGGCGCGGGTGAGGGCGGGCTCGAGGGCGGCGGCGGTCTGCGGGTCGGTCAGTACGTAGTCCGGAGCGATGCAGGTCTGCCCGGCGTTCAGGAACTTTCCGCGGGCCAGCCGTTCTGCGACCACGTCGAGATCGGTGCCGCGGTCGACGAAGACCGGGGACTTGCCGCCCAGTTCCAGGGTGACGGGGGTGAGGTGGTCGGCGGCGGCCCGCATGACGATTCGGCCGACCATGCCGTTGCCTGTGTAGAAGATGTGGTCGAAGCGCTCGGCCAGGAGTGTCGTGGTCTCGGGGATTCCGCCCTCGACGACGGCCACCGCTTCGGTGTCGAGGTAGGCCGGCAGCAGCCTGGCCAGCGCCGCGGAAGTGGCGGGAGCGAGCTCGCTCGGTTTGGCCACGACCGCGTTCCCGGAAGCCAGCGCGCCGACCATCGGAGCGAGCAGCAGCCCGGCCGGATAGTTCCACGGGGCGATGATCAGTACGACCCCCAGCGGGTCGTACTGCGTCCAGGCCGATGCATCCGGCCCCAGCGTGGGCGGGACCGCCACGGCCTCGGGAGCCAGCCACGCCTGAAGGTGGTCGAGCGTGTGGTCGATCTCCCGGATCGTGAAATCGATCTCCGTGCGGTACGCCTCGCCGGAAGGCTTGCCGAGGTCGGCGTGAAGCGCCGCGGCCAGGTCTGCGCCGCCTTCGGTGAGCATGTCCCGCAGCCCGCGCAACTGCGCCGTGCGCCATTCAAGCGACTTGGTACGACCGGTACGGAAGGCGGCACGCAGCCGCGCCACGATTTCGGTCGGTGACTCGGAGGAGGAGTAGTTCACGGGGAGACCTTCTGACAGTACGGCGCGACCAGAGCGGGTCACGCACGAGGGGCGGGTTCGTTCGGCGGTGTTCACTGCTGCAGAGCAGTGCTCACGTAAAAAAGTGTGTTCAGCGAGCATTCATCCGAGGCATTCATGCCTCTTCGGCCGTGCTGGCCGTGCTCGGGGCATTCCTTCGATCGACCCATTCACAGTGCGTCGTTCGATGTGGCCAACACTCTGACGGGCAGCTGCTCACTTTCCAGAGCCAACTGGGACGAGGACCGTCCACTCCTGTCCACTCGCGCCCGCTGCCGATCGGGAGTGGCGAAGTGTGAGGGTCCTGGAAGGTGGCGGCCGCCCGGAACGCCTTGCGCCGGTTGATGGTGCGCTCGGCGAGACGTCGAGTCGACGCTCACCATGCTCCACACGACGACGTCGCTGATCTCAGCTTGCAGGCGAGCCCGGTCAATACGCGTGGCCGGCACTGCGTCGCGCAGCCGGATCTACGTGCGCCACTCAGGACTTGCGCACCGCACGTGCAAGCGTCCGCGATGACATGCCGCACGCTTTTCGTGAACGGCGGGACCGAAATGAACATGAGCGGACATGAGTGAACGGCAGTCGTTCTCATTTGCTCTGGAAAGTGGACGGTGTCCCGTCGGAGTCTCGGTCATGCCGAACGACGCACCGTACTGGCGGTCGATCGGAGAGCCGGGCGAGCACGCCCTGCACGAAGAAGCGCGGATGTGTGCTTCAGGCGAATCCGAGACGTTGGAGAAGGAAGACCATGGCAACGATCACACCGATTGGTGTACGGGCCCACGCGAAGCCGAAGGGCACGCCCGAGCACGGAGGCGACCACGGGCCCGCGCCCATGACGCATCGGCAGATCATGAAGGCGCTCTCGGGCCTGCTGGTGGGTCTGTTCGCCGCGCTCCTCTCTTCGACGATCGTGGCCAACGCGCTGCCGGCGGTCATCAAGGACCTCGGTGGCGGCCAGTCCGCGTACACCTGGGTCGTCACGGCGGCGCTGCTCTCCCTGACCGCCTCCGTCCCGATCTGGGGCAAGCTCTCCGACCTGGTGAGCAAGAAGGCACTCGTCCAGATATCCCTGGCCATCTACATCATCGGCTCCGTCATCGCCGGTCTGGCGCAGAACCCGGCCACGCTGATCAGCGCCCGTGTGGTGCAGGGCCTGGGCGCGGGCGGTCTCACCGCCCTGGTCCAGGTGATCACGGCCGCGATGATCTCCCCGCGTGAGCGCGGCCGCTACTCCGGCTATACCGGCGCCACCGTCGCCGTCGCCACCGCCGCCGGCCCGCTCCTCGGCGGCGTCATCACCGACACCGACTGGCTCGGCTGGCGCTACTGCCTCTTCGTCGGCATCCCCTTCGCGCTGATCGCGCTGGCCGTCCTGCAGAAGACGCTCCACCTGCCCGTCGCAAAGCGGAAGGTCACGGTCGACTGGACCGGCGCCTTCCTCATCACCGCGGCCGCCTCGCTGCTGCTGATCTGGGTGACCTTCGCCGACGACAAGTACCGGTGGCTGTCCTGGCAGACCTACACGATGGTCGGCGGCACCGTCCTGCTCGCCCTGCTGTTCGTCCTCACCGAGACCCGGGCCGCCGAACCGATCATCCCGCTCCGTCTGTTCCGCAACCGCACCATCACCCTCGCCTCGCTCGCCTCGCTGTTCGTCGGCGTCGGCATGTTCTGCGGCACGGTCTTCTTCTCCCAGTACTTCCAGCTCGCACGCAACGAGTCGCCGACCATGTCGGGCGTCATGACCATCCCGATGATCGCCGGTACGTTCGTGTCCTCCACGCTCTCCGGCCGGTTCATCACCGCCACCGGACGCTGGAAGGGCTGGCTGGTCTCCGGCGGCGTCTTCCTCACCGCGGGCCTGACCCTGCTCGGCCTGATGCGCTACGACACCCCCTACTGGGAGCTGGCCATCTACATGGCGCTCCTGGGGATCGGCGTCGGCATGATGATGCAGAACCTCGTCCTGTCCGCCCAGAACCAGGTCAGCCGCGCCGACCTCGGCGCCGCCTCCTCCGTGATCACCTTCTTCCGCTCCCTCGGCGGCGCGGTCGGCGTCGGCGTGCTCGGCTCCCTGATGGCCGGCCGCATCGCCCACTACGCCACCGACACCATCGGCGACCTGGCCCCCGAGGCACGGGCCGCTGCCGCCCAGGCGACCGGCAGCGGCTCACTGCCCGACATGCACCTGCTCCCCGCCCCGGTCCGCACCTGGCTGGAGAGCGCCTACGGCCACGGCATCGCCGACATCTTCCTCTACGCCGCCCCCTCCGCGCTCCTCGCCTTCCTGCTCTGCCTCTTCATCAAGGAGGCCCCGCTGCAGACGTCCGTCGGGCTGACCCAGCCCGACGAGAAGCAGGCCGCGTAACCCGCGCCACCCGGTCGTGTCGTACACGGTGCACGCCAGGCTCCTCGCAGGCCACCTGCCCCTCAGCGTCCGACGGCCACCGCATACGGCGGCCGTCCGACGCGAGCCTCACACGACTCGCCCGGAATCCGACTCGCTGCTGACCCGGGGCACCTGCGGGCTGGACCCGGCCACGTCATTCCAGCCTGGTGCGGCGTGGTGAAGGGCGAGGCCTGCCGTCACGATGTCGCTGCTCCGGCTCGAAGTCCCGCCCTCCGGCGGCAGTTGACACAGGACCACCGTACGTGTGGGAACCCCGGATACGTCGCGCGTCACCCGCCAACGACCGGCCCACCAGCCGCCGGCCTCGGGGCCCCGGACAAGGCAGCGCCCACTGACCAAAGCGCTCGGCCGCTGCCCGGACCCTCACCGCTGGCCCGGAATGACCCACCGGCTGACGGCAGTGCAGGCTGGTGATCACGTCAGGTTTGACCGGTCAGCACCCCGTGTCAGTGCTCTGCGGCATGATGATCGACGTGACCACCGAGATACTGATCGACGTCTGGCAGCGGCTTCTCGCCGACCCTCGCAAGTCGTGGGTGCTGTTCGAGCACGGCACTTGTGTCGTGCTGACCGATCCGGAAGGGGACCTTGCTGAACAGGCAACCGATCTCCTGAAGGAGTTCGGCCCGGCGCACGCCGGATCTTCGGCAGGAGACTTTGGAGTGATCGACCTCAAGGACGTCGAGGGATGGGTCGTCACAGGGCATCACAACGACGTCCTCACCTACGTCGGCCTCGATGAGCCTCAGGATCAGTCGCAGACCGCTGTCGGGCTACTCGGACGTTCCAAGCGCCATCAGGACGGCGTCGAGCTTCATGTCGTCCACGTTGAGGACAAACGAAGCTCAGCGGAACCGGCGTGAGTACCGCGCTTCATCGCTGGTGGTCGCCGGGGGTGAATCGGCTCCATGTTTCTCCGTCGGCTATCCGGGCTGACGGCCGGGGAAGAGCCACGGTGATTCGGCTACCCGAACAGGCCGCAGGTGCGGACCGCTGGGATGCTCAGGCAGTAGGCGAGCGTGGTGGTGTCGGTGTGGCTCCTCAGGAGGTCGAAATGCTCTGGGGGGATGACGAAGGTGGCGATCCGTGAGGGCGGCATGACCACAGTGCCGATCAGCCCCACCGGCATCGGCTGGCTGTCGTTCTCGACCTGGTAGAGCCCGATGGGGACGCTCGTGCCGGCGGGGTAGCCGTAGACGAGCAGTTCGTGTGTGGTGTCCCACCCCTCCGGCAGACCCATGCCCGGTACGTTCGGGCCGTCGCCGACGTCGGGCGGCCTGGGCCCGGCGTCCGCGCCCGACGCCATGATGTCGAGTTGCGCGGCCAGCAGCGGGTCCGTCGCCGAAGGGCTCGCGGCCCTCGCCGGTGGGAGTTTCCCGGCGGGCGAAGCCATCGGGGGGTGTCGCGCCTCGCAGCCGAGGGCCAGAAGGCACAACCCGGTCAGCACCGCACACAGTCGCCGGTTCACTCGCCACTACCTCTCTCATCGTGTACGCAGCGTTCTTCGGCGCTCTTCAGCTCTTCCGCGTGCTTCTTCTCGTACTCGGTACGGCGGTTGGGGTCTCCGCGATGTCTCCTCTTCGCGGCGTCGAACTGGGCCAGGGCCTCTTGGTGCGCCTTGCGTGCGGTGGGCAGGTCGCAGAGCTCCAGGCTCCAGCGCGCCAGCAGACCGTGCCAGAGCGCGCGCTGGAACGTGTCCGTTCCGTGGTCGATGGCGGCCTGGATGTGCTTGATGGCAGCGGGCCTGTCCCCGGATCTGTACGCATGGGTGGCGGCGATCGACTCGGCGAACGCGCGGAGCTCGGCCGCACCGGTGATGTTCCGGGCCTCGCTGAGCTTCTTCACGGCCTCGTTCACAGCACCGTCGTCCGTCACCAGACCCGCGGAGAAGCGGCAGTCCTCGACCTGGGCACGGTCCACCACGGCTTTGAGGCGGCCGAGGTCGGTCAGATCGGGGTTGTCGGCCAGTGCCTTCAGGCTTTGTGAGACCTGTGCGAGTTCCGCGGCCTTCACCGTATCGGGCCGGCACAGCTGCGAGGGATCGATCGCCCTGCGGTATGCGTTTTCCTGCAGGCTGAGGGCTGCGCGGGCGCGCGCCGCCGCCCGTGTGCCCGGGCGGCTGGCCGGCCTGTCCTTGATGATGTGCTCGTAGTCCTTGCGGGCCGTCTCCAGGAGCTTGGTGCGGGAGGGTTCCGCCTCCGCGATCGCTCGCTGTTCAGCCGCTGCGCCGTGGAACAGGAGAGCCAGGTCAGAGGGCACGAAGCCGTTCTTGCCGCCCTGCCGGTTCGGATCGAGCAGGTCGTCCAGGGTGTGTCCGGCCTTCGCCGGATCGCCCTTGCGCCAGGCGTCCATCGCGTCCAGGAACTCTGCCAGTGCACCGACCTCGTGTGCCAGCTCCTTGCGTACTTGTTCCCGCTCTCCCGATGAGTCCCAACCGGTCACGATGATCGGAGACTCGCCGACGTACCAACCCTCGAGCTCGGGCAAGTTGGTGACCTGGTCCGACCTGATGTAGACGGCGGGCCACAGGTGGGTCTGGCCGCCACTGGGCTCGGCCAGGCCGGCCAGGACGATCTCGGCGTCCGTCTCATCGGCGAAGGCAGCCGTCTTCCGCTCCAGCTCGCTGTCGTCCGAGCTCCTCAGCTCCTTCAGCGGCAGTCTCGCCTCGGCCGCGTAGCTGCTGACGGCGGTCGAGGAGGGAAGCTGCCCCTTCAGAGCGAGGGCGAAGTCGGCGGCGAAGTCGTCCAGTTTCTGTTGGTCCTGCTTGCCGTCCGCGGCGGCGAAGCCGGCCACGGCCACGTCCCGGTGCCCTTTCATTCGCGCAAGCGGAGGTGGCGGGGGGCGGAACTCGAGGAACACGGCCACGCTGCCGAGATAGAGGACCGCGGCTGCCAACCACACGAGCATGCGTGTCCGGCGCCGGGACTCCGCGAACTTCTCTTGGACGATCTTCTCTACCGCCACCGCGTATCCGGCCAGGCCGGCGACAAGAATCAGCAAGAACGTAAACCCGAAATGGTGGGCGCCGAATTTCTCGACCACGAGGAGCGCGGCGGGCACCGCGACCGCGAACACCGCAAGCAGCGGCCACAGACGGCGGACGTGACCGCCTTCTTCCGGGACAGGGGTGTTCTGCGAGGAACGGGGCATGAGGCTCCTCACCCGACCGACGGACGTCAACCGACCAGCAAGGTATTGGCATCGGTGTCCGTCCGCGATCACCGACACCGCGCGCATCGACCAACTGCCAGGAACGTGCCCGCATCGGGTGAAGCGGTTGACGGCGCAGGCCGGTGTCTTCCGCCCGTCCGCAGCCCGGGCGCCGGGCGATCAGGCCGCCGCTCTCTGTGCGAGCGGGTTCGATGGCTGCGCGGCGAGCAAGGGGGGCGTTGGCGGCCCGGTGGGCCGCCAAACCGCAGGTAGGTGTGGTCGACGTGGGAGAACAACGGGGTACACCGGTCCACGTACGGCTGACACCTGTTGCCGACTGATGGTCAGACCGGTCTGGTGGCTTCGTCGGGATCTTCGGGGCAGAACTGTTCGAGGTCCATCCCCCATGAGCCGTCCCGCGCAGGCCACACCGAACCGTGGCAACCCGCTACGACAAGCGCAGCTACGTCCATCTCGGCACAGGAACCGCCACGGCCCTCACCGTCCGGCTCCGCGCCTGATCAACTGAACAAGTGTTGTTTTCAAGGGACTTGGGCCACGACGACGGGTGTGTGGACGGGTTCAGGAGGCGATGGGTCTCGGCCAAAGCGGCGGCGGGCGGGGTGGGGCGGAATGGGTTGTGGCCCATGGGTCCGGCCGGTCCCGCACGGAGTAGAGGCGTGTCTGCATTTGATCCATACTCGAACAATTTTTCGCAGAATCAAGTATTCCGCGGTTAGCGTTCGGTTCGCCTCGGGGGGAGGCACCGCACATCGTCTCCTCCCTCCGCCATGCCCTCGCACAGGGCCAATGAGCAGGGGAAGGGGAAACCGATGAGTACGCGGCGCAAGAGAGCAGCCGGCCTGATGGCAGGTGTTGCACTCCTCGGGATCGGCGGCATCACGCCGGCGAATGCGGGCGTCACTGCGGAAGGCCAGTTCGAGTCCCACATCTCGTGGTGGACGGCTCCGGCGGAGTCCCGCCGCTGGTGGGACAACAACGACACCTGGGACTACACCGGCATCTACTTCCAGGGATGCCAGTCGGATGACGACCGCTACGGCTACAACTACGCGTCACTGACCCTGTGGAAGGACATCTCCAGCGCCCCGGACCGCAACAAGGGCACTCGGAACAACTACTGCGGGTGGGTTGACTACGGCGATCCGGACGACGCGGGCAACTACTACTTCGCGCTGACGGACGTCGGCAACGGCGACTACATAAACATCGGATACGTCAAGGTCGCCTGGTAGTCGCAGGCCAGTTCAAGGGTCGGATCTCCGGCCCGCGAGGGCGCCGCCCGGCAGGGGCGATGCCGGAAAGACGAAAGAGGGATCAAGTGAAGATCGGTTTGAAATCGTGGGCCGGAGCCATGGCCGGTGCCGCGCTGCTGGGTGCGGTGTCGGTGATTCCGGCGCACGCCGGCGTGACGGCGGAGGGTCAGTTCGAATCGTCCATCAACTCGTGGCGGGCGGGTAACGAGTCGCGCCGCTGGTGGGACAACAACGACACCTGGGACTACACGGGTATCTACTTCTCGGGCTGCTACGCGGACGGCGGCGGCGGGTACAACTACGCCGGGCTGCGGCTGTGGAAGGACATCGCCTCCGCTCCGGATCGCTCCAAGGGGACTCGGACGAACTACTGCGGATGGGTGGACTACGGCGACCCGGACGACGCGGGCAACTACTACTTCGCGCTGACGGACGTGTCCCACGGCACGTTCATCTCCGTCGACTACGTGAAGGTCGCCTGGTAGTACGGTTGTTGAACACGTAGTACGAGGGTCCCGGTGGAATCAGCACCGGGACCCTCTCCCGTCCACTGTCCCACAACCAAAGCCATCCCACTGGCGGTGGGATGGCGGATTGTGCGTTCCTCCATGCCTCTGATTTTTGATCATATTTCATTTCGGTACGGCCGGAATGCGCCCGTCTTCAATGATTTCAGTCTCCGGATTGATGCGCGGGCAACGGTCCTCCTCGGCCCGAACGGAGCCGGCAAGTCCACACTGATGGCCATTGCCGCCTCCCACCTGGCCCCTTCGTCCGGATCAGTCAGCTTCAACGGAGGCGCTGCGAAAGGCCGCCATCGGGCCGTCTACCGGGAACGCGTGGCATGGATACCCCAGCAGATCACCCCCATACCCGGCTTGACCGTACGCGAGCAGGTCGCCTACGCGGGATGGCTCAAGGGCATGCCGAAAGACTCTGCATGGAAAGCGTCCGAGGACGCGCTGCGCCGCGTCGACCTCACCCGCCTCGCGCAGCGCAAAAGCCACCAGGTGTCCGGCGGGCAGCTCCGCCGCATGGGCATCGCGGGGGCACTGACCCACCGCAGTGAGCTGATCTTGATGGACGAGCCGACCGCCGGCCTCGACCCCACACAACGCCTGGTCTTCCGCGAGCTCGTTGACGAGCTCGCCGGCAGCGTCCAGGTGATCGTCTCCACGCACCAGACCGAAGACCTCGCCGACCTGTATACGCATGTGGCCGTCCTCGCCCAAGGCAAGATCTGCTTCCAGGGAAGCCCCGCCGAGTTCCATGCCCTGGCACCGTCCGCCCCACGCGGACGTGAACAGGCCGAAGCCGCCTACGTGATGCTCGTCGGACGGGAGATCTGACCGATGCGCGTCGTCACCCTCCTACGGTCCTCCTCCGCCGGGCTCATGCTCGTCTTCCTCGCCGGCTACGTCCTGCTGCTCCTGTCGGATCCGATCACCATGGGCACCGTTCACGGATACGGACCGTCCGTCCTCGGCAATGCCTCCTACACGATCCCCTTCGCCGCGGCCGCGTGCGCGGCGAGCGGAGCGTGGGAAGGCGCACGTCTGCGCCGGGGCAATGTCTTCGGACAGACTCCCTCCCGCAGCCGCCTCGCCATCGCGCTGCCGCTGCTGGCTCCGGTGTGGGCGATGGGCGTTGCCGGGATGCTTGTCGCGGTCGGTGTTGCGGTCTCCGCAGCGGGAACCCTTCCGTCATTCTCCCACCTGGGCATGTTCGTGGTGTACGCACTGCTGATGGCGGCCGCGACACTGGCCGGATACCTCTTGGGCGGCCTTCTTCCGCAGCTTGCGGCCGCACCGTTGGCCATGGTCGCCGGGTTCTGCCTGACCGCGTTCCCCGGGTCCTGGGACACACCGTGGCCCCGCCACCTGGTCGCCGGCGCCTACGACAGCTGCTGCTCGGTCGGATCGGTCATCGACCCGGTGGCCGTGTGGGCGCCGCTCCTGTTCACCGGCGGGATCAGCACCGCATGCCTCCTCGCGATTGCGCAGGTCCGCCGTTGGAAGCCGCTTGCCGCCTTCGTCGCCGCGTCCGTGGTCTCGGTGTTCCTGGTCGTGGACATGGACTATGACCCGGTAACCGACCGGAACCCCGATGCGCTGGTCTGCGACACCGCTGGTGTCCCGGAAGTATGCCTGTGGCCCGAGACACCGGGACGCACCCGGATCGTGTCGACGACCCGCACTTACGGTGGCCGCCTGAAAGGTGCCGGGCTTCCCGTACCCCCTTCTCTCACCCAAAACCGCAACCTCAAGCCCGGGCAAGCCGGGTTCGGAGGCAAAGGCCAGGTTCGAGAACAGGACATCGCCACCAACCTCACCAACACGCTCCTGCCACCCATCCCCGAATGCGCCCGCACCAGCCACAAGTACCCGGCGTTCCCCGCCCGGGGGCCGCTCACCGCATGGCTGACCGCCGTCGCCACCCAAGAGCCACCGGCACCGGTGCAGGGCCGCGTCTCCCCGGACGACGCGAAGCTCGCCCAGAAGGTCCTCACACTGCCCTCCGACCGTCAGCACGCCTGGTACGAGACGAACCGGACGGCGCTCACCGGCTGCGACCAGAAGCCGACCCTGAACCCTGAAGGAGCGGGCCGGTGAACTGGTGGGCCGCATCCCGCAACGTCCCCGCCCTCGCCACCGTCACCGCTGTGACGGCCGGCGCCGGCCTGGCATTCGGACAGAGCCGCATTCCCGTACCCGCGATGGTCGGCGGGGCCGGACACTTCCTTCTCGCCGCACTGATCACCGTCGTCCCCGCCGTGACATGGCTGGCCTTCACCGGCCGCGCCCGAGATGCCACGGAAGACGTCGCCGTACGTGCCGTCCACCGCTTCGACGCCTCCCTCGCCGTCGCCTGTGCAATCGTCGCCCTGAGCATGGCCGTGCTCGGGCACCTCGCGGGCGCCGCTCCCGTGGCCCTGGCCATCGGCCGGAATACCGCCTTCTACCTCGGCCTGGCGCTCCTGCTCAACCCCCTCACCGGCGCCCGGATCGCGGCCCCGGTCCTCACCGCCGTACCCTTGGTCCTCGCCGTCGGAGGATGGAAGAACGGCGGCCGCGGAGCGCAGCCGTGGGCTGTCGTCCTGCACCCCTCGACCAGCATGCCCGCCCTTTTGGCGGGCATGGCGGTGCTTGTTGCCGGGGCGGCGTTCAGCAGCCTCAAGCCTCCGCGCGGCGTCCTCTGAAGAGGCCGGCCCACCGACCACACAGCACACGACGAGACGGGCCGCCCCACTCAACCTGGGGCGGCCCGTCCGCACTCTACGGACTTCCCGGACGGTTGGCGACGGGACATCAGACCTCACCGAAGCGATCGAAGGTCCCACCACGCGGACGTCGGCCTCGAGCCCCTGCGACCAGTCTTGATCACAGCGGCTCTTGACCGCAGCGGCGAGAACCCGGAACGGCTCCACGGCACCAAGGCGACTTGGCGCTCCATACCGTCCTTCTGTCCAGCCGACGCCGTGTCTGTCAACTCGCCTCCCACAGGATCAACGATCAGAGGCTCACGGTTCGACCCGCGCAGCCGTGTCTGGCACGAACCGACTCAACCGATACGTGCCCTGCTCCAGTGGACGTCGACTCAGCGTGTCGATCCGGATGAGCGATTCGTCGATTCGCGCCTCTCGAAGACGGCGCAAGTGCGCGCAACTCTGCCTGGAATCTTGTTCCAAAGACCACTCCCACCGTCCCACGTCCGACGCAGTGCGAGCACCCAACCGCTGGCTCACGGCCTTTTGTCACCGCTTCCTCTTGCCTTGTCCTGGCACCAGCCCAGAGTCGCCGGCCGACGTCAACACGGCAAGAGCATCGTGCCGAGCACCAGGTCCATGACAGTGATCATTTGTCAGACGCAGCCCAACTCCGGCTGCCTTCCAACGCTTCGATCGACTCTGAAACGAGGGCGTGCACGCGGCGTTGAACGACCGCTTCATCCAAGGAGGTGAAAGAGGTGTACGGCAGCAAGCGGCGCAGCCGCTTGGCGGTGTCTCGGACGACGTCCCGCCGGGGCACGGCGGCCCCGTACAGGCGTGGTGTGGTCAGCTCGCGGGCCAAGGCGCGGGCCAGCGGGGGTGTTCCGCCAATGGCACGCCGTTCGAAGATTTGATTGAGGTCGGATTCGGTGAGGTCGTCGAGCAAACCATAGTCCGTGGAACCCTCCCGGGTGACGGCGAGGACGTGGGCTTGCCACCACAGGCGGGCGAGGGTGTGGCGAACCAGACCGGCTCCGATCCAGCGCTTGGGAGCGCGAGTGCCGAACCGCCAGGCCACGACATCGGGGACGAGGCAGGTGGCGAAGTGGGTCCACATGTCGGGCTGGCCTGCCTCGGCAGGGGTGATGTCCATCGTGGCGTGCAGGATCTTGGCAGCCGCACGGTCAAAGAGGATCTTGTTGCGGTCATCGGGTGCTTGGGGATAGCCGGCACCTTGTGCGCAGGCGCGCAGATCCTGAGCGAGACTTTCCAGGTGGGCGACGTCGGCGGGATGGCCGCCGGTGGTGCCGTAGAAAGCGACGGGTGACACACCGGCCCGCTTTTCCAGGTCCTCCACGGACAATGCGTCGTACTCCGTCAAAAGCGCGGCGGCCTCGGCGGGGGTGATGCGGGGGTACAGCAGAGTCATGGCTTTTCCCGTCGGGTGCGTCGCAGCGCGCCTTGAAGGGCGGTGGCGAAGACGGAGGCGTCGGCGTCCCGGCGCGCCGCGACGGTCTCCAGGGACTCGCCTTCGAAAAGGTTGGAGACCAGAATGATCAGGCTTTCGGCCAGGCTTCCGGGCTCTTCGGCGGCGTCGAGCAGCGCGTCACGCCAGGCGGGACGCAGGCATGCCTCCACCAGTTGGCGGGCGACGTCGTCGTACATTGCCTCGATGAGGCGCCGTTGCAGGGGCGTGGGCGCTGCTGCACGGGTGGCTGCGGTGACCAGTTCGGTGTCGGACCGGTTCAGGTACAACCGCACGCCGCCTGCGACCGGTACGGCCGGATCGTCCGGGATGTCGATCGCCCATCGGGCGTCCTCGTCGAATCCGCGCAGACTGAAGTCGATCACTGAGGTCGGGAAGCGTGACGCGACGCCCTCCAGGTGAACCTCGGCCGTGTCCTCCCAGAGGATTTCGCCGGCATGACGGGGACTGAAAGGTCTCGCCCGGTCGAAGTCGGGAGCGTCCTCGGCGAGCACCAGCCGGGTTTTGAGGACGAGCGTCCCCCCGAGGTCGGCACCGGCCAGCCTGGCTTTGACGGTCAATTCGGTCGGCTCGACCACGATGTGGCGGAATGCGGATCCCGCGAGATGGGCAGCCGAGGAATGCCAGTCGACGACCACCAGAAGCACAGTGCCGGCGGGCAGTCGGCAAGCGGCCAGAACCTCGTGATAATTGACGGCCACTCGACGATGCAACGCGAGGTCGGCTTGCGGGTCCCAGTCCGGCAGCAGCTCCGGCAACTCTCTGATGCCCCCGGCGTCCTCGAGTTCCCAAAGGCTGGTCACCACCGCCTCGGCAGGCGGCCGGACGAAGGGCATGACATCGCGGGCCATCAGGGCGCCTCCCCCTGCATGTACTGCGCGCTGATGCGAACCCGGGTGGCTGCTCCATCGACGGGGCGTACCACCACCCGCCAGTCGCGGGGATCCTCGGCCTTGAGCGTGAGATCGGCGCCGGGTCGTATTTCGGCTGCGTCGAGGGTTTCGAAGCGCACCACGTGCGGGCTGGCCGCGCCGGCAGGCGGGTCCGTCTCGGCACCGTTGTCCAACGCCACGGACGAGGTCGCGGTGACAAGGATCGGGCGAGAGTTGCCTACCACGGTGATCTCGGTGACGACGAAGAACTCCTGGTCGATCTCGATGAGCCGGGGCGCGGTGGAGGTTCGCACCAGTGTGTCCGCGCCTCGACCGGTTGGCCGGCTGCCCGCTCTGGGCGGCCGTTGTCCGGCGCCGGATCCCGTGCCGGTGGGCATCAGGGAGGCGAAGTGGTTGGACAAAGCGCCCAGAGGAGGTTGGGTGCCGGCGGCCGCGGCCCGCTCGGGTTCGGCCGAGACGTACGTTTGCATACGGTTGTCGATTGTGCGCAGCGCCGAGCGGACCAGTTTCCTGGCGTTCGCGTCCTCCATGTTCTTGGGTACCCAGGCGTCGTGCGTAGGAGGTTCCGCGGCGGCGAATGCATCGTCCACGCCGACGTGGGTGCGAAAGACCGCGCCGTAGGACACGTCGGGCTCGGGTAGCTGTGGTCCGGGCCGGTACTGCACCACCAGGCCGGCCTGCCGCATGAGGGCGCAGTGGTGCATCGGTCCGTCGGTGGGGCCTGCGATGTCCGTCCAGTGCGGACGCACCGGAGTCATGAAGGCCTCGACGGCGAAGCGGCCGAGGTCGACGGAAGGTGTTCTGCTGCGCACGGGCGAGCCATCGCTGAGCGCGCTGCGGTAGGCGCGGACGAACGGCTGCAGCCTGGCCACTCGATCGGCTTCGGGCAGAGCAAGTTCCCGGCCGTCGATGCTGATCCGACAACGCATGCGGGTGGAGCCATGCGGAGTGTCGATCATGATGGGCCACAGTTCCCAGAGCATGGCGGAGCCTATGAACCAGGCAGCCTCTTGCATCGTGCGGGGCTGTTCAAGCCCGTCCGCCGTCGAGGTCGTGACGGAGCCCAGTCGGGCGCCCACGATCACGATGTCGGTGCCCAACTCGTTGGCAGCGCGCGCCGGCATGCCCAGGGCCTCGGCGACGGCGTCGGCCTCCTCGTCCAGCAGGGGGTCGGGGATGCCGTCGGATGCAATGGCGCCCCACCAGTGGCGTCCGGTGTAGCGCCGCTCCTGGTGGTCGAAGCTGTCTCCCAGGGCGACGGCGATCAGACGGGTCTGGACGCGGTCCTGCCACCGGCATCGGGTACGCACCAAGACGGTACCGGCCGTGCTGGTGGTGAACAGCACACCCTTGCCGAACCCGTAGGTGCCCCCGCTGTGTTCACGGTGGCTGGTGCGACCGATGTCACGGACCAGACCGACGAAGTCCGCGCTGCCGTGGTGGACCCGATCGCCGCGGAGGGGGCCGCCCAGGCCGCCCGTACCGCGGTCGCTGATGGTCAGCAGCACCGTGTCGGGATCCTCCAACACGGTGGCCAGAGGCAACGCCGTGCCGTCGCCGAACGCCGGCAGAAGGAGGTCCTTCCATGGCTGCAGACCGAACGGGCCCGGTTTGGCCAGCGCGATGCCGAAGCCGACCTCATCGGTGTTCAGTCGAGCGTCCCAGGTGTTCTGTGCAGCTTCCCGCACCAATACCTGTAGCGGATCCAGGTCAGGTCGACCCAGCTGCTTGCGGATGCCCTCACCGCTCGAGGCGCCTTCCGGCGCGGACGGCTGTGCCCACCACATTGCATCACTCACGTGGCCGACCGTCCTTGCAGCTGCGCCACGATCTCCTCATGTCCGAGGGCGTCGGGCAATCGGTCGGCCACATCGAGGCTGTAGCGCACGGCCTCGATACCGGCCGGCAACGTGCCGCGCAGACTGGCGTGTGTCAGGGCGGGGAAGCCGGCGTCGACCGGGAGGCCAAGCAGCTGCGGACGTCGATAGCGCACGCCCGCATACAACTCCGCGTCCGCCTCGCTGTATCCGGTCTTGGCCAACTGCTCGATCACACCGCGCGAGTCCTCGGCGGCGTTCACCACCCGCTCCGCGAGCTCCGGCAGGGACGTGCCTGAAGCGTCCTCGACCAACCGGACCAGAATCAGCGTCAGGTGCCCACCGAGCGGGGGCGCCAGCTGGTCCAGGCCGTGAATCTCAACCGTGGACCCGTTCCGGCCCAAGGCCTTGACCTCCCAGCTTCCACCAGGAAGACGGAAGTCGTGCGGCTTGCGGTCCGGTCCGGTCCAGGTGTGCACGGGCCGCAGAAACGCGTCCCCACGCAGCAGATGCTCCAGCACGGTCAGCTCTCCGAAGAGACCCCTTTGCTCCGTGGCCGTCAGCCGTCCACCGCGGCCTGCGAACATCTCACGCCACGCCTCCAGGACCCGTCGACAGGTCTCCGAAGGATCCGCGCCGTCCGCGGCCAAACGCACCAGGATCTCACTGACCACGTCGTCGAACAGATCACCCAGGTCGGTGCGATGACACACCAGATCCGCATAGTGCTGTATTCGGCCGTCAACGACGACGACTTCCTTCTTGAGGCGCACGTGCGCCGACCGCAAATCCTCGCGGACGTCCTCCTTGCGAACGGGCAGCAGCAGATGACGATCCCCACGCGCATCCAGGCCCACCTGCACCGCGCCCGCCTTCACCACGAGCCCGATCGGCGCCATGATCAGGGGGGCGCCGGCCGTCCGCTGCGCCGCCAGAATCGACCACGTCACCCGCAGCTCACGCCGCCAGTCCATGTCGGCGGTGCTCATGCCTCGTCCGCCTCGTCACTGAGGGCGCTGGCCACATCGTCGTACTCCGCGGGGTCGATCGCCTGGTGATCGATACCCACCTGCACGTATCGGTTGGCCACCTTGTCCTTGGAGTTGCCGGGAAAGACGAAGGCGGCACCGATGACGTGTTCGACCGCCTCCAGCGGAAGACGCGTGTCCTGGTTGGCGTCGTCCGGAGGCGAGTCCTTGGCGATCGGGTAGAGCAGCAGCAGCCCCTGGTCCTGGAAGTCGGGGTGGTCATTACGCAATGCCACCAGGCCCTCCTCTGACTTACGACGTGCCTCGGCCGCAGGCACGTCCATGTCGACCACGCGGTGCTCCTTGGTCATCAGCGTCTTGATGTCCGCCTTCTCCCCACCGCCGTCCTTCAGCTTGGATCGGTTGATCGTGCCGACCCGTACCTGCTCGGCGAACTCCACCACGTGCCGGGAATCCGCTGCGGGACCGCCCATCACTGCGACGGTCCAGTTCAGCAGGCTCTGTGGCGACTGCCGATTCTCCTTCTCGATGTACGCGCGGATCAACCTGGGCTCCAGATCAGGCGAGTCCTCGTGTACCCGGTACTTGGCGACGAAGCCCAGGACATGCCGCACGTCCACATCGCGCAGAAGCACCTCGCCGGTGCCTCGATCATGCAGACTCGCACCGTCGCGCAGGGCGTCACCGATCAGCGTGCGGGCCGCTTCCAGATTGTCGGCCAGCCACTGTCGGTCGTTTTCACGGAAGTAGCGCGTCTGCACGCGTCGGCCGCCGTAGGAGGTGTACGCCGTCCTGGCTCGTCCCATCTTCGCCGTCACGTTGAGCACCGGGTGCGTACGAATACGCACCCCCACCTCACTGGGCGGGATGTTCTCCTCCTCGTAGCGCCTCATGTCGAGCCGGATCTCGTGCTCGACCGTCGCCAGATGCCTGAAGTACTCCTTGAGCTGCTTCGTCATCCAGATACGAGGCAGGTCCTCATAACCCGGCCGGAACCCGAACCAGCGGCCCATCTGCAGCAGAGTGTCGTAGGTCTTGGCCGATCGCACGAAGAAGCTGACCACCAACCCCTCGAGCGTCAGTCCTCTCGACAGAGTGTTGCCGCCTACGGCGATGGCCACCACCCTGTCCTTGGAGTAGTCCAACCGGTCCCGGCTGCGATGGTTGTCGAGCACCACCTTCGTCTGTGCCACGACCTCCGCAAGGTGCTCAAGCAGGTCATCGAAGGGAATGAAGCGGTTGCCGAACTGCGCGGCGGGGACCTTGACGCTCTCTTCCTCCCACTGACGACGCAACTGCGCCAGCACCTCTTCATCACTCGCTTCCAGAGCGTCGACCATGTTTCGCCGCATCGCCAACAGCGGCGCCCGATATGCCTCGTGCACGACGGTCTGCATGCTGGGGTGCACGAGCATCGTCGAGTGCTCCTGGTCGCCGCGGCACCGACGTGCCGCGGTCGCCATCCAGAAGTACCGGACCGCCTCGGTCAGCTCCTTCGTCAGAGTCGGTGCAAAGTCCGGTGTGTCGACCCTGCGGTGGGGGCGCAGCAGGTTGACCGTCTTGTTGGGGACGATCCGCACCATGTCGTAACCGTCGAGGTCACTGCCCGTGGCCTCTCCCTCCACCGCCTCCCGCCCAAAGATCTTTTCAGCCCCGAAGTAACCCTCCGGCTGGGGCAGACTCAGGATGAACGTCTCCGGATACAGATCCTCGGCCGACGGGTCGATCAGCACATTGGCGAAGGGCGTGGCCGTGTAGCCCAGGTACGTGCGCTTGTCGAACAGATTGATCAACTGACGTATCTGCGGGTTGATGGTGGCCGTGTCCACGCTCGCCTGGTCGGCCTCATCATCGATGATGAGAACCGGCAGATCGGCGAAACCGCCGGCCTGGCCCGCAGGCCTCAACCAATTGATCAGCCGCTCCAACCGCAGATGGTTCTTCTTCACCACGCACAAGGTCACCCCCGTGCCGCTCTGGTGCAGGTACGCGGCCGCCTTGGTGTTCTGCTCCTCGAAATCGGAGTCCACCGACGTCAGCGTGAACCATCCATCGTCCTTGCGCGCCAGCAACTGCTCGGCCAAGCGCTCCTGGGTCTGGCGGCGTAGACCATTGTGGATGCCGGACAGAACGATGATCAGCCGGTACCCGACGTCGGCGGCCTTGGCGATCACAGCCGTGTAGTTCGTCGTCTTGCCGGACTGCACGTACCCGACGACCAAACCCTTCGTCAGGAACGTCGCCCGAGACGGGTCATTGGTAAAGGCGATGACCTTCGACGAAGCCTCGTTCAGCACCTTCAGGCGATCCTTGGGCCAACGCTCCTGCTGCTCCAGGAACTCCGCATACGGCACCCAGTAGGGGTCGTCGGACAGAGGACCCGGATACCACGGCTTCATCCCCGGCGCGGCAAGAATCTTCGGCGGGTAGCCGACCCTGACGGACTCGGCACGCTTCTGGTACTCCCGGACATAATTGTCGATTTCGTCCTGATCGAAACGCTTCCGGAACTTGAGGACCGTTTGTTCCAGCCCGCTGCGCTGCGCCTGAGCTGCAAAGACGTCGAAGAAGTCATCCACACGGCCGACTGTAGAGCACCCCACTGACACTCACATGCCCCTTGCAACACCACATGATCCCGCCGCCCTGGCAACAGGCACGCCCCTCGGAAATCATGGATCGAGGACTCCAAGGAGGGCTCGACAGAGAGCAAGCTGCGTGATGGGCAGATCTAACGAGTGCGGCGCCGACGAGCAGAACAGTGGCAGAGCGGTCCTGCTGCCCAGCCCTCCGACCAGGCCGTCCACCGTCAGCACACGCCAAGCCAACAGCGCGTCAGAACGCCACGAGGAAGCCGGATCATCTCGGTGCCGGTCTCAATGCGTGTTGACGCACCCAGTACGTCACGGCCCGTCGGGCCACCCCTCCGCCCCGAGCGAGCCAAGGCGAAATGACGACACCACTTTCAGGCGTGACGAGGCACCCAGGGCCAAGCCAGACGAACGGTAGGGGTCCGGCAGCGTGCACGCTGTGTGCAGGGTTCATCCCCGCACGCGCGCGGAGCAGATCCTCGACAGCCTCGTCCGTGGCCGCCGCGAGAGCGTCGTTGGGCCACGGACCCACAGAGCTCGCCGGCCGCTCGAGTTCGGAGCTGCTCCGCGCAGTTCGGCGAGTCTTACACCTGCTCCTGCACCACCAGGGCGTCCTCGGCTCGGAGCGCAGCCGCTCCGGGCCCGACGAGGCAGACCTTCCCGTGGTGCATTTCGTCCAGCACCTGCCGGGCCTGCCCGTACCACTCGATCTCCGTCAGCTCCACGGTGTCATCCGACGGGAACGGCATCCGGTAGACCGTCCCGACGCTCGCCGGCCCGTGGAGGCTCCGGACCACGCACTCGGCCCGCGAGCCGTCCACGGTCTCGACCGAGATGACGAGGAGCCGGTGGCCATCAGCCGCCATGTTCATGAGCCCTTCGAACGAATTCCGATATCTGTTCCGGCGTCAGTTTAGGGACGTCGTATTCCAAGAGGGGGTCGATGTCCGACTGCCCGACCCGACCGGGGACATGGATGCCCATGTCTCCCAAGATGTCACGGGCAACAGCGGAGGGGATCTGCGCCGTCGCGCGAGCCGTGAGTTCCGCAGGACTCAGGCCCACGGGCACTTCCGCCTCCCGCCTGATATAGCCGTGGAAGGTCTCCACCCCGTCGAGTGAGCTGCGCGGGATGACTTGGACGACCGCGTCTCCGAACTCCTGCGCACGGGTGGCGAACACCGTCGCCACACCGGGATCGGTGGAGGTCGGGGTGATGGTCAGGTCTTGGACGCCCGGGCTTCCCTCAAAGCCGTGCGTGGTACCCCGGAACAGGTGCTCGTCCTCAGGGCAGGGTGTCAGCCCCAGCGGATCGGCCCATGTGTGCGGGTTGTATACGTAGGCCACGGGGTTGGCTGCCGGCGCCAGGCCCAGGGGATCGGGTGAGAGATACCGGGCAGTCTCCGGGTCGTATGTCCGGAAGACATTGTGGTGAAGGCCGGATTCAGGGTCGAAGTACTGGCCGGGGAAACGAAGCGGGGTGTATGCCGTCGCGTCCCGGTTCCATGTGGTCTTGCCCCATACCGTGGCCTGGGTACGCCAGGCCGTCTCACCGGCTTCGTCGATCAGTTCGATCGGCGTGCCCACCAGGTCCGTCACGATCGAGAAGAACCGGCTGTCGATCTCGGACTGTGAGGAGTCGGAGTGGATGCGTTCCGTCTGGGTCAGAGGATGTGCGCCCTCATGGGTCCAGGTCAACGTCACCGGGTGCGGCAGGTCCGACGAGACCGTGGTCTGTTCACACAGCACGGGGCCGTCCCAGACGAAGAAGGTCTCCTCCACCACTTCCCCAGATGCGGCGAGGCGTTGCTTGGAGGCGCGTCGGCCCAGCGGGTCGTAGCGGTAGCGCCAGGTCGTGCCGTCCGGCGTGATCAGTGAGGTCAGCCGGTCCTCGGCGTCCCACGTGTACCGCCACGTGTCGGGCTTGCACGACAGACGGGACTTCTGGCGGAGGGTGACCCGGCCCGCCTCGTCGTACTCATAGCGGACCGATCCGGCACGCCGGATCCGCGTACCTTCGTACTCCCGCTCCCCCTGGGCCTGGCCTCCGGGGTGGGAGAGCGGCCATGAGGCCGAGGTCTGATTGCCGACTTCGTCGTAGGCGTACCGCTCGGACCAGCCGTCGGCGTCCACCGATGTGACCCGAGATGCCGCGTCGAGGGTGATGGTGCGGGTTCCGGTCAGGCTGTCGTCGATCCCGATGAGAGCGCCGTCCCCACGGTATGAGTATCCGCGGCGCCGCAGGGTCCGACCGTCGTGGCCGATCACCTGCTGACCGGTGAGACGGCCGCCTTCATCGAACGTACGGGAGAGGTCCGCACCACCGCCCAGAGAACGCGACACGATGCGGCCGACGGCGTCCCGTCGGAAGGCCACCGTTCGCCCCGCGGTCGTAAGGGCGGTCCTGCGGCCGGCCGCATCATGCGTCCACTCGACCCGCTCGCCCGTGGGGGTGCTCCGCCCGGTACGGCGACCCAACTGGTCATAGGTGAAGGTCAGCGTGCGCCCGTCGACCGTCTCCGAGCACAGCCGTCCGGTACGGTCCCTCAGCCGGGTGACCTCTGAGTCCGGACCGGTGATCCGGACCGGCTTGCCCGACACGTCGTACTCGTAGGTCGTCACGGCGCCGGCGGCATCCTTGCGAACGACCCGGCCCAGCTCGTTGTACGCATAGACGATCCGCTCGCCCGTGGCCGTCGTACGGGTCGTGAGACGGCCCGCCGCGTCATACGCGTAGCCGGTGGTCCGCGCGTCGAAGTCCGTCTCGCTTATCACGCGCCCGGCCTGGTCGTACGTGTACGACCAGGTCAGACCCTGCGGATTGGTCACCCCGGTGAGGCGCAGTTCGGCATCGTGGACGAAGGTGTAGCGCGCCCCGTCCGGGCCGGTGCGGGCGGTGAGCAGGTCGAAGTCGCCGTATTCGGATTCGGTGGTGCCGCCGGCCGCATCGGTGAACCGGACGCAGTTGCCCTCGCCGTCGTACGTCCAGATCTCCGAGCCGCCGGCCGGGGTCGTGCGGCGCAGCAGCCGGCCCTCCACGCTCCACTCCATGTGCACGGTGTGGCCGAGGGGATCCGTCACCGCACTTGGGCGGCCGAAGGCGTCGTACTCATAGCGGGTGACGTTGCCCAGCGGGTCGACGGACTCGACGAGAAGTCCCGCGGCATTGCAACGGACCGCCGTCGTGCTCCCCTGCGCGTCGGTCACCGCTGAGAGGTGGCCACGCGCGTCGTAGGCGAAGCGGGAGATCCCTCCCGATGCGCCGGTGACCGAGGTGCGATTTCCCCGCTCGTCGAAACTCTGCCTGACCACGCTGCCGTCTGCATTGACGATCCGCACCGGCCGACCGAGCTCGTTGTACTGGGCCGTCGACTCACGGCCGTCCGGACCCACCACTGACGTGACCCGGCCCGCCTCGTCGTACGCGAGGGTGGTCCGGTGACCCATCGGGTCGGTACGCGACAGCAAGCGGTTGAAACGGTCCCGTTCCGTGCGGATCACCGCACCGGTGGCGTCGGTTTCGGCGATGACCTGCGCCCGCTCGTTCGATTCGTACCTGCGCAGGTGACCCAGTGCGTTCACCGCGCGCGTGACACCCGGCTCATACGTGTAGCGCATGCCGAGATGGCCGTTGGTGCCGGACTGTTCGATGCAGCGGTCGTGCTCGTCGTAGGTGTAGTCGAAGCGGCGGCCGTTGGTGTCGGTCCAGGAGGTGATGCGGCCGTGATCGTCGTAGGCGAAACGCAGCGGCTTCGCAGAGGAGTTGACCACCTCGCCGAGGTGGCCGCTCTCATAGCCGTAGTCGAGGACCTTGGTGCCGTCCGCCAGGGAGAGCGAGGTGATCCGGCCCTGGTCAGTGGTGACACGCACCTGGTATCCGCCGCTGTGGCCGACCGCCGCCGGCATGCCCTCGGTGTCGTACTCGTAGATGATCCAGGCACCGTTACGGTCGTCAAGCTGTGCCAGCGCGCCCTCTTCCGTGTAGCGCCACACCCGGCCCGTCTCAGGATCGGTGACCGTGAACTCGCCCTCAGGCGTGCGGGCCAGTGGCCAGCGACGCCCGTGGCTGGGCAGCACGGGAAGGCCCGGTGCCGGGTGCGGGTACTGGAGCAGGCTGCCGTCCTCGCCTATGCGGACGACACCTTCGGCATCGATCTCCAGCCTCTGGTCGAAGGTGCTGGCCCACGAAGGACCGAACCAGCGGCCGGACCGGTATGAGGACTCGAAGGTCCGGGTGAGGACCAAGGGGAGCGAACCGGGCAACAGAAGGTCTGTCTGCGGAAGGACCATGCGGCCGGTTGCCACGTCGACCGGGTCGTCGATGCACACCTTGTCGCCCGGGGCACGCGCCGGGGCCTCGGGGCCCTCCCGTTCCAGGCCCCGCCGGGCCGGCCCCTTCAGGTCGTCCAGGTGCGAGGCGGCCGAGCCGACCTTCTTCAGGGAGCCGAGCCCCTTGGAGCCGATCAACTCCGGGATCAGCTTGCCGACGCCCTCGGAGGGATCCTTCATGAACTCGTCGAGCATCTGCTTGCCCGCGCCCCACGGGTCGTTGGCCATGGTGACCAGGCCCGCGGCCGTCGAGTTCAGGTGACTCATGTACTCGGCCGGGTGAGTGATGTTGTAGGGGTCCATCGGGTTGAGCGCGCGGGCGAAGTTGAGCGTGCCGGCCGTGCCCTTGAGGACACCGCCGACGAGGTGGGTCGAGGCGAGGTCGAGGTAGTCCAGGCCGTCGCCGAGCTGCTCCGCGTACGAGGGCTTCTTCGGGGCCTTTTCGCGGGCCGTGCGGACCGCCGTACGGGTCGTCTCGGCGACCTCGTTGCGCTGTTTGCGGGCGCTGTCGAGCTTGTCCTGGGCAGCGGTGGCGAGCGCCTCACCAGGGTCGACGAAGTCTTTGGCGTCGACGGGCCTGGGCGGCAGGGGGTCCTTCTTGGCCTCCACCGCCTCCTTGTAGGCGGTGACCTTCTTGTTGTGGGCGCTGCGGGCGTCGGTGGAGACCTTCTGGGCGTGTTCGTAGTCCGCCAGGGCCTCCTTGGCCTGGCCCTGCGCCCATTCGACGGTCTCGGCGAAGCGGCCCATCGCGTCGGCTGCCTTGCCGAAGGCCGCGGCCGCCTCGAACCAGCGGGGCGGTTCCTTGGCCACCGCCTTCTGGAAGGCTTCTGCGGCCTTGCCCTTGAGGCCGTCGGGCTCCCCGATGCCCTTGAGGCCGTTGCCCACCTGCTCGAAGGAGGCCTTGAAGTCGTTCAGGTGCGAGACCTGGGCGCGGATCTTGGAGACGCTGCCGTAGACGAGCTTGTTCGGGTCGTCGGTCTGGCCGAGTTCGAGTTCGGCGACGTCGGCGCCGAGCACGTTGGCGGCCGAGCGGCTCTTGTCGCGGATCCACTCGCCCGCGTCGTCGAGCCCGACCTCCTCGGCCAGGTCGGCCGTCTTGTCGCCGGCCCACTCGATGGCGTCGCCGACCTTCTCGACCGCGTGCTCGGCCTTGTCCTCGATCGAGTCGGGTATGAAGTCCCGCCAGCCCATCAGTTACCGCCCCCGTTGCCCTTCGTCTGCTCCAGCAGGTCCTTCAACGACCCGATCTTCCCCGTGGAGGTCACCGTGTCCTTGGTGTCCGACCAGGTCTTCTTGATGTCCTCGGCGCTCTTGTCGAAGGACTCCTGGCTGTAGTCCGGCTTGTAGACGTCCGCCCGGAACAGGTCCCCCCAGCCCTTCTGCTCGATCTCGTCCTCGGTGGCGTGCGGGTTGCCGTAGCCGGCGTTCACGACGACCTTGAAGGCACCCTGCATGTACTGGTCCTCCTCCCACACCGTGCCCGCGGCGATGCCGAGGTTCCCGGCGAGGGTGGAGGCGTCCTGGATCAGCGAGCGCACGCCCCACTCCCAGCGCTCGCAGAAGTCCTCGAAGTCGGTGGCCAGGCCGGCGTGCCCGGCCTCCATCCCCGTCATCGACAGGTCACTGAACCCCTCGCCCTGCGAGGCGCCCGCCGCGTCGGAGGACTCGCGCAGCTCGGATATGGCCGCGCGCAGACCGTCCCGGATGTTCTTGACGGCCGCCGGAGAGACCTCGAGGTCCCCGTCGCCCGCCATCAGGCCGCGTCCCCGTGATCGACGTCCACCGCGTACGCGTCGGGCACGATCCCCGCGACCGGCGGGAAGAACATCGAACCATTCTCATCTGCCACGTTCACGGCCACCCCCGCCGGACCATCGACCATCGGAACCACCGCATCCACGAGACGGGCGCCCAGGATCGCCAGGTACTCCCACTCCTGGTCGCCGGCGCCGCGCGCCTGTACGAACCGGGCCAATGCCTCTTCGTCCGTGAAGGCGTAGAACCAGCGGATCCCGCCCTGAACGGCGGACATCAGACCACCGCCGGGGCCGTCCGCGAGCGGGGCGAGCAGAACGGCCCGGCGGAACTCCCCCACCAGCCGCGCCGGATCACCCTGCCCATCCCGAACGGCCGCAATCTCCCCCGTCAACTCCATGTTCCTCTTCCCCTAAGCAACGGTCAGCGCCCCAAGGCAACCGTACCTTGACCGCTTGCTCCGCTTTCCGGCGCATATCCGCTACCCGCACAGGCAGCCGGATCCCGACAACGGCTGTCGGAGTTGCGCCCGAGTGGATACGGGCAAGGGTCGGTGAGATCGGACGAGTGCCCCCGGAGCCGACGCCCTGGTTACCGTTGCCGGGTAAACGGATCGAATGCATCGGCCGGCGTGCTGGCGCGCCCCGATGCTCTGCTGCCTCTCCTGGGCAGCAGCCATGAGGGGGCCGTTGCCTTCCTTGCCGAAGTCGCGGACCTCGACGCGACGGACCCGGCGGACCACAGGCTGGCGCGACGCCAGGCCGATACCCTGACCGCTGCCAGCAGGATCGTCACCAGCGCAAACGGCTACTCGGTGAGGTGCCCACGCCGATGCTCGGGCAACAGCGTCAAGTCCACCGGGGACTTCACCGCACCATCCGCACACAGCACCGCGTCCACCAGCGCGAACAGCTCGTCGCGCCGGGCGGTCAGACACCCGCTTCGGGCTCTGGCTCGGCCCTTAGGTACCGGCCCCAGATCTGGGCCTTGCGATAGGGACCGGCCCCGTCGCAGTCGTACTGCGGCGCGTCAAAGCTCACCCAGTACACCAGCTCGCCACTGAGCGACCGGGCATGTTCATTGGGTTCGGGTGCACCCATGGCATCGATCGTTCCGGCAAACTCGACCCGCCAAGGACCGTCCCATTCCCGGTCGCGAACGACCGTGACCCGGCTGCCCGGTGCGAGCGCACCCGTCGGCCGTGCATGGCTCAAGGGACGACCGAGGATGTGCTCCATCGCTTGGCGGTCGTCCACGTCCGGAGGAACAGGGCCGGAACTGTCTGTCATGCCGCCCACCCTGCCCGCACCACTTCAGGAGCGCCAGAAGATAAAGAACAAGTTCAGCGCGTGTCCGCAAAGTCCCGCCGGCCCCGCGGGCGCACGGCGCTACTTCGCGGACACCCCCTAGGAGAGGGGGGTCCGGCGCCGGGGCGGAGGTACAGCCCGCAAGAGCTCCCACAGGGGGCGCGAGCCGGCGGCCCACTCGGCGAGCACCCCGCGGTCTACGAGGTGCAGGTGCTGGGACTCGGCGAAGTCCACGGCGTTGCTCGTGATGCGGCCGTTGGTGAGCATCACCAGGACGTCGCCGTTGTGGACCTGGCGGCCGGTGCCGTTGAGGACGTGGAGATCAGGGGTACCGACCGGCCTCCCGGACCAGCCGGCCTTGCGGTGCTTGCACTGGATCACCCAGCGCCGCCCGTACGGATCGGTGGCCTTCACATCCGCGCCGTTGTCACCGCGGCCACCGACCCGCTGTGCGTCGGCGCACCCGTCCCGGTGCATGAGGTCGCGCACCGCGAACTCGAACTGCGTGTGGTGCAGACGGTCCAGCTGCTCCACCGCGTAGCGCAGGCCCTGTGCGCGAACCTGCTCCCATCGCGCTGCTTCCCCGCGCCGCCACATCCAGACCCCGCACGTCCCGGCCGCCGCCAGGACGGCGAGGACCACGACCCACGGGTGGTCCGCCAGCCACCTCAGCGCGGCGGCCGCCAGGCTGAGAAAGACCGCGGCCGCGAAAGCAGCCAGGAGCACCTGCTCCATGTGCTGGTTCTTGCGCCGACGGGGCCGCCGAGCAGCGCGCCGGACCGGACGACGACGCGCACTCATCGGCCACTCCGCACAGGCGAGGAGTCCACCGTGTTCCGCCGAAGGGGTGCGCGAAGGAGGTTCGCCAAGGTCACTGGCCCGCCTGGGAGATACCGCTGACGAGCTGACCGAGGAAGCCTGCCATGCCCTGGCCGACGTCGGTGGGGGCAAGCATGATGCCCAGCGCCAGGACGATGACCACGGTCATCTTCTCGTCGAACCGGCTCCGGGCCTCGGTACGGCGGCGCAGCCGCAGCACAACGATGACCACTAGAAGTACCGCCACGTTGATCGTCAGCAAGCGCCCAGCCCCCCGCCAGAACCGGGGCAGCGGACGACAACCCCGGCTTCTTGTGTAGCGCGAGGTCAGCGGCGAAGTGACCAGAATGCCGGGGATTGGCGGCAATGCAACGCGCTGGCCGAATTCAGCGGGCGCTGCCCGCTGATCTTGTGGCCTTGAAACCCGTATGCGGTGTACGCCTGCGGCTTATGGTCGTGGCCATGGAGCCAACTTCACCGAGCCTGATACCTACCTGTCTCCACAGGCCAGGGCAGCAGGCACTCCTGTTCCTCCTGGGGTGCGCGTTTGCGCTGTTGGCCGGTGGGATGCTGACCAGCGGGTCGGTCGCCGGAGACCCCTTCGGCATAGTGCTCTACGTCGTCATGGGCGCAGGCAGTCTCTGGATTGTGTTTCGCAGCTGGGTCATGGGAGTGGAGATCAACTCCACGGGCCTGACCGAACGTGGCCTGGGACGATCGAAGGCCGTTCCGTGGTGCGCGATCGACACGGTCATCACCGGTGCCGGTCCCGGCATGGCCCCGTCGCAGGCTCCCGGCTTGGTCCTCAAGAACGGTAAGCAGGTAGGACTCGGCGCCCTCGCCTCGTTCTCCAGCCGTATCGTCGACCGCGACTTCGCCCTGATCAAGTCCCTACACGCCACTCACGTCACCGACTGCCCCAAGTGCGCGTGAGTACTCCGGCAGGGTCGCCGGCACCTCGTCGCTGTCACGTGTGAGCACGGAGGCTGCCCGGCCGCAGCTGCACTGTGTTCGGCAACCAGCCCTGAGCCGGTACGGGTCGGAAGCCGGTCTGCTGTGATTGTCCAGGAACCATCGTCCGGGGAGAGGCTCATGACCGGGCGCCAGGGGTCGACCGGAGAGATCCGGGTCGAGGAGGACGAGGTGCTCGAAGCCGAGCTCGTCGACGACGCCCTGCTGCCCGACACCGTCACGCCCGCAGCAGCGCCTCGCCCCCTGCTCGACCGGCACACCATCCTCCACGCAGCCAGCGCAGGAACTTCGCCGAATGGTGCGAGGCCATGGGCCGGGTGGCGCGGCCCTGCATGACGGCGACGTACGTGGAGTGGGTCGCCGGCCTGATCGCCCGCGAGATGGCTCCGAACACGATCCGGACGTACATGTCGGGCGTCCATATATGGATGCCGGAGGACCAGCGGCCGGGGACGACCGAGGCGCGCGGAATGCCGGCCGAGTACCGCAAGGAATGGGGCAAGCGGAACCGTCTCCGCAAGGCCCCGGCCATCACCGAGCCGATGCTGCGCGCCATGGTCGACACCTGCGACCTGCGCACATCGGCCCGGCAGCGGGACCGGTGAGCGCCGCTGGTGGGCCGCGGCGCCCTCAACCGCCGTATCGAGCTGGCCGACCTGGACATCGACGACGTCGAGGGCGAGGACACCGGGGTCAACCTCTGGATCGCCTATTCGAAGACCGACCAAGAGGGAAAGGGAGAAAGCACGTTCATCCCGGCCGACCTGGCCGACTCTCCCCTCTACGACCCGATGTCGGCCGTACGGGACTGGCTGAGCTGCCTCCACGGGATGGGCATCCACGAAGGCCCGCTTATGCGCGCCCTCACCTCAAAGGCCGCCTCCAGAACCGGACGGCCACGACTACCCGCGGCAAATACGTCACGGGCGATGCCCTCAAGGACTGGATCCGCCACCGCGCACACCTGGCCCGGCTGCCCGGCTGGCACCTGATCACCTCGCACGGCCTGCACCGAGGCGGCGCCCAGGAAATCGCGGACGCCGGCGGCGACCCCACCCACCAGGGCCGCTGGAAGCCCGACTCGGCGACGGTAAAACGCGAATACCTGGACCGCCCCCAGTCCCGCTCCCAAAACCCCTGGCACCAGGTCCAGGCCGCCCGCCGCAGCGCCCGGAAAAGGACACCATGAGCGTCGCAGGAATTGGGTCCTTGGGTCCCTCTTGATCAAGTTGTCGATCCGGACCTGGCTGATGATCCCGCCGCTTCCCTGACTACACCGTCTACGCCCACGTCAGACTTCGGCTCCAGCGGGACGC
The DNA here is from genome assembly GCF_042891345.1 of Streptomyces sp. NPDC001903. NCBI lineage: Bacteria > Bacillati > Actinomycetota > Actinomycetes > Kitasatosporales > Streptomycetaceae > Streptomyces > Streptomyces sp. NPDC001903. The sequence goes on along the minus strand of NZ_JBIASZ010000018.1, from coordinate 93,605 downwards.
CAGCGATCTCCTCGGTCGCACTCTCCACAACCCCCCAAGGCCGCCACCGGTTCGGACGCCAGCGCTGGCCCACCGCCTGGTGCAACTGCCGTCCACTGAAATGACCGTCAACCACCGCCGTCAAACACCCCACCGGACAGATCCGGTGGGGCTCCCCTGGGGCACTATGAGAATGCGACAGTGGACAATGCTGCACTCCATGCAGAGCGGAAATCCAGAGCGCCCTTAACTTAGCCTGCCCGCCCGCCCGCCATATGGGGCCGCCTTCGGGGGAGATGTTGACTCCGAATCATCCGATTACTTTAAGCGGGTGCGGGTGGAGGGAGAGCCGAAAGCGGCGTCCAGCTCACTTGCGATCCTCCACGTATGCCTCAAGAAATCCCCTCTCGCCCATCTCAACAAGACCCGCAAGGCGTTCTGCGGCACCGACAGTCGACTTACCGTGCCGCCGCAAAGCGATCATCCTCGCACTGCAGATTCCTAGGGACCTCATCGCTGCAATGTAATTTAAATATTCCTCGACAGGCCAACACGTGGATCGACACCTGTCACCCTGATGCGCATTATGACACCTTCCCCAACCCACCGCCGAGAATGATCAACGCGACTTCGAGAGCATCCGAGCAGGATGTGAAGTCGACATCTGTCCGATTTCTATCCACCTGGTCGATTACACTTGAGTCGCCCCCCGTTAGGCGCCGCACGACCTTGAGTGGCGGCATCATACTGGGTATGCCCCTTGATGATATAGATACCCATCCGCATTCAAGTCGCAATTGTGAACCAGGACCGGTGCGGCGCCCGCCAGTACATAGTCCGTGTCCGCGCTGAGGCACTGTCATCTGCGTTTTCGCAGCTCAGCAGAGAATACCGAACCTGCCGTTCCATTCCACTAGAGACCGGACGGAGTTCCGACACCTCGCAAGCGATGGGCCTGCAGCCCATAGAATGAGCTGCAGGCCCATCGTCAATCTACCTCGAAACCCGAAGGCTCGCCCTGACCGGGCCGATTCGAGATGGAATCCGCCAAAAGATTTTCAATTTCCACCTCGTGGCTCACATTCCAGTACTTAACGTGGCGCCACCGCTCATGGTCGTAATCGTCATGCCACTGCCATGGAGAAACAAGCGCCCAGAGCGCGTTCCATGACAAGGTGATCTGCAGGCGCAGCTGTAGCCGTTCAACTTCAGAAAGCGACTCCGAGTCGAGAAATGACAACGAATGCTGAAGCGTCCCAACGAGTTGCAATAGCGCAACTCTCACTCCGCGCACAACATGCCTTTCAACACTTCCCCGATGCGCGCGGAAAAGCGAATCCGTTCGTGCGACGAGGAACGATTGGACACCTTCGACGTCCGCAATGGCGACACCCTCTCCGTAGCGAAGTGGCTTTCTATTCGACAGGGACACGGTCGGCACCTCCTTTCTCGACCTCTAGACGAAAGGACGAGTCACCTCTCCCAGATCGGCGCATCGAACTCGAAGTCCACGTCCCCCCATTCATCTTTCTTCCAAACCCTAGTCACATACTTCCAAGGAATTCCACCGTCGAATGCCATCTCGGCCTCATGGGGAGTCGGGTTCAACGGGCCAAGTTCCTTCTTTACGTCAATCCCGCCTGGAGCACCCCTAATCTCATAAACATAGCCGTCACGACCACCGAACAGGTCTCGGGCTATATCCCGACTCGTAGATGTCCCGACATACCGACTGTGGTTTCGCTGTGCGGACACATAGTCAAGGAGAGAGGTCTGGCTGTGCGGCGCCTGGGGCATAAATCCTCCAGCAGCTTCGATTACCTCCGGTCCTCGCGAGTCACCTCGGTAGACAGTGTCGCAGTTATGCACGAGGACCGGGGTGGCGCCTGCGAGCACATAGTACGTGTGGAAGTCGTTGACGGTGAGGTTGTGCGTCGTGACTGCGTAGGGGTAGTTGCGCTTGGACTGGACCGTGAGCGTGGTGCCGTCGGGGCGGCGGAGTTGGTCGCCCGGGGTGAATTCGCCCGCGTCGACCCACTGGTGGCGGGTCTCGTTCCAATGCGGGTGGTGGAAGGTGGAGGTGAGCTGGACCGGCGGGGCGCGGGGGTTGGACTCGTCGGTGAGGGTGAGGTCGGTGAAGTCCTTGTCGTCCGGGGTGGTGATGGTGGCCGTCACCAGCTGGGGACGGGTCTCACCGGTCTGCGGGTCGGTGGCGAGGACGGTGTCGCCGACGCGGACGTCCTGGATCCCCTTGGTCGTACCGTCGGCCATCTGAACGCGGGTGCCGGTAGGAAAGCTGTTCGTCTTGCAGGAGCCACCACCCGACTCCGAGCCGCCGCTGCTGTGGGATTCGCTCGAGCCGGCGCTGGACTCGGCGTCGGAGGATTCTCTGCCGGCCTTGCTCTCCGTGCCCGCGCTGTCGGTGGCTGTCTCCTTGCCGGCCTTCTCTGATGCCGAGTCGGCGGCCTTCGCTTCGGCCTCGCGCGCTTCCTTGGCAGCCTTCTTGGACTTGGTCACCGCCTCGGCCGCGCGGGCTGCTCCGCGTTCCGCTTCGTGGATCGCGTCGTAGGACTTGTTGATCTCCTTGTAGACCTTGAAGGCCTTGATGCCGATCTTGACGGCCTTGAAGAGCTTGCCCCAGGGGACGAAGTTGAGGGCCGTGTTGATGCAGGCCATCGCGTCGCCCTTGGTGAAGCAGTCCCGGGCGTCGTTGTAGCCGATCAGGTCGCCGACCAGGTCGACGACTTCGCTGATGAGCTTGTCGCGCTTGCGCTTGGCGTCGTGGACCTTGTTGTTGGCGTCGTTGAGCGTCTTTTCGCCGTCATCGTCCGAAGGGGGAGGGGTCGGCTTGGGGCTGGTGCCGTCCCGCCTCTCGGAGTGACCGGTGCCGTCGTCGATGTAGAGGCCGCTCGGGTCGGACGCGTTGATCGGACTGTTGTTGGAGTACGCGTACGCGTTCCACTGCTGCGGGTCGGCGGCGTCGATGATCGGGTCCGGGCTGAGGAAGCGGCCCGTCGTGGGGTCGTATTCACGGGCGCCGAGGAGGGTGAAGCCGGTCGACTTCTCCTTGGTGCCGCCTACGAAGCCCTTGTCGCCTGCCCAGGCGCCCGGGGCCGGCTGGGCACCGCGGTCGTTGCCGAACGGGTCCGAGGCGCGGCGGACCTGGGCCAGGTCCGTGGCGTTGAACTGGACGCCGCCCGTGCCGTGGTGGTCCGAGCTCTGGTAGGTGAGGGCGGACGTGCCGCCGGTGGTGGTGCGGGTGATGGACAGGCCGCCGGGTGCCGTGTAGGTGCGGACGTTGGCGACCTTGCCGGTGGCGGTGTCCAGGGTGATCTGGTCGGTGCCGAGGTTGAGCGTGGTGCTGCCCGGGTCGCGGCGGATGAGCTGGTTGCCGCCCGTGTCGTACAGGTAGCTGGTGCCGGCGCTCTCACTGGTACCGGTGATTTTGTCGAGCTTGCCCTGGTCGTTCCAGGTCAGCTTCTTGGTACCGGGCGTGCTGGTGATCGAGGCGGTGTTGCCGCCCGCGTCGTACGTGTACGAGGTGACCTTCGTGCCGGACGGGCCGGTCTCCGTGGAGGCCATCAGCGCGTGCGGGCCGCCCGTGCCGCCGCCGGTCTTCGGGTCGGTGGAGGGGGTGTTCTGGCGGCCGCCGAAGGTCTGGGTGACCGTGGTGTCCTTGGCGGCGTTGCCGGTGAGGTCCTTCCTGACCAGCTTCGTGCGGTTGCCGAGGAGGTCGTACTCGTACTGCTGCCAGTACGGTGCCGGGCCGCCCACACTGGGCTTGCCGGCGCCGTCGACGGCCGGGCCGTTGGTGTTGGTGCAGCCTCCGAGGCCCGGGACGCTGGGCTGGGCGGCCGTCGTCTGGGTGCCGGTGTCGCTCCAGGCCTGGGTCAGGCGGCCCAGATAGTCGTGCGTGAAGCACTGCAGGTCGCGTTGCGCGCCATCCTGCGTGTTGCCGATCGAGGTCAGCTGCCCGATCTCGTTGTAGGTGTAGTCGACGACGTCGACGCTGGCCCTCTCCGCGGTCTGCTTGTCAAGGGTCGAACGAACCTGCCGTCCGGTCGCGGTGTCGTATCCGATCGTGGAGACGATCTGCCTGCCGGACTTGCCGACCGTGCTGCGGATCATGCGGCCGTGGGGGTCACGCCGCAGGTCCGCGACGTACGGGGATCGGGTTGTGCCGATGGTGCCGTCGAAGGCCGTGAGGTTGCCCACGGTATCCGTCGAGAACGTCATCGTCTCGACGCCCAGACCCGCCTGCGGAACACCCGGAAGCTCGGCACTCTTCAACTGGCCGTACTGGTCGTAGGTGTTCTTGGACTCGTAGGTACCCGCGAGACCCTTCTCGACCGCCGGGACGGTGGTCTTCGTGCCGAGCGGGCGGTAGCCGCCGTCGTATCCGGTGACTTCCGAGACATAGGCGCTACCGCCTGCTCCGCCGACGTAGCGGGTGCTCGTGGCGGGCTTGCCCAGCGCCTTGGTGTCGTAGGTGAAGGCACCGACCTGTTTGGCCGGGTCGACGGCCTTGCCCTCGTAGGTCGCGATGGAGCGGCCGAGGAGGTCGGTGACGGTGGTGGCGCTCTTGTTCCTGCTGTCGGTGACGGTGGTGAGGTTCTTGTCGTCGTCGTAGACGGTGGTGCTGGTCCCGGCGTCCGGGTCGGTGGTCTTCACCGTTCGGCCGAGCAGGTCGTAGGCGAAGGTCCACTCGTTGCCTGCAGGGTCCTTGCGCCGGAGCTCTTTGCCCTGTGCGTTGGTCTCGTACGTCGTCTCGTCGTACGGGCCGGTGGGTGTGTTGCTCTTGTACTGGCGCAGCAGGGAGGTGGTGCCGTTAACGATGGTCGCCGTGGCGAAGCCGCCGTTCGGCGGGATGGAGCGGGTCTCGTCGGCGCCGGGGTATTCGGTCTTCGAGCGCCACTGCTCGACACCGTACGACTGGAAGACAGCGGCTGTGGTCCTGCCCAGGCCGTCGAAGACGGAGACAGTCTGCGCCGGGAGCTTGCTGTCGGGGTTGACACCGCCGTTGGGCAGGAACAACGTGCCTGAGGGGGCGGCCTCATTGTTGTAGTAGGCAGCGCTGGTCTTCACCTGCCAACCGTGTGAGTCGAACAGCGCGTCGGTGACGAGCCGCCCGGCCGCGACGGACCCCGGGGTGGCCTGTGTCTGCCGGACGCGGCCGAGTCCGTCGTAGACCGTATAGCTGGACGTGTACGAGTTGTCGTTCATGAGCGCCTGGCTCAGGACGGTGGACGGCGCGTTGGTGCCGTTCATCGTGTACGAGAGCTTGCGTACGGGCAGGGCGTTGTTCGCACGTTCCTGACCGGGCTGCCAGATGGCGGTGACTCGGCCGAAGGCGTCGTACTCGCGTTCGGCGACGTGCTTGTTCTCGTCCGTGGTCTTCAGCGGCAGCGAGCGGCCGGTGTCGAGGGTGGTGACCGTCTTCCAGCCGAGCGGGTTGGTGTGGGTGACCTCGGTCGGTACGGAGCCGGTGGCCGGCTTGTACTCCGTGGTGGTCACCGCGCCGTCGGGGTGGGCGGCGTCCTTGCGGGTCTTGTTGGTGTTGCTCGTGACGCGCCCGTAGGCGTCGTACGTCGCGGTGGTGTTGAGGCGGTACACCGGCTTGTCCGCGGCGTCGTACTTCTCCAGGACCGAGGTGCCGGTCTGGTCCCCCGTGGCGCCGGCCTGTCCGGTGGGCAGGCCGTCGAAGGCGGTGAGGGTGTCGCCGACCGTGTTCGCGGCCGTCGGGGGCTGCCCGCAGGCGCCCGAGAGGACCAGGGTGCGGGAGGCCAGCTGGGTGAGGGCGCCGCCGGGGCCGGTGGCGTAGTCGAACGTGGTGCACAGGCGCTGGTCGGGGCGGGCCCGGTCGCTCTTGTCGTCGACCTTGGTCGGGCGGGACAGGAGGGTGTCGTCGTACTCCGAGGTGCGCTCGCTGACGCGCCAGGTTCCGTCCGCCAGCTTGGCGCGGCTGGTGATCTGCGCCGTGTTCTGGGCGCGGGCGGTGACGGCGGGCAGGTCGCCGGACTGGGCGCGGGTCGCGGTGACCTTCTTGCCGAGCCAGGGGGTGGTGACCTCGTCGGCCACGACGGTTCCGCCGTCGCCGTCCCGGTCGTAGGTCTGCGTCTGGCGGACCCGGCCGGAGAGTACGTCCTCGTCCTTGATGGTTCCGCCCTGTGCGTCGCCGATGGTGACGCTGCGCTTGGTGCCGTTGGCGAGGACGTCGCCGTCCATGCCGCGCAGGTACGTGGCCACGCTCTTGGTGCGCGGGGCCTCGGCCGCGTTGCCGTTGCCGGTGCGGGTGGTGACCGTGGCGAAGCCGCGGAACTGGTCCCACGTACGGGTCTTGGGGTCGGCGAACTCCGAGTCGTTGCGGTGCCAGGCGATGCCGCCGCCGTACTCGTAGTCGGTCACGGTGGTGACCTGGCCGGCAACCATGTCCTGCTGGGTGACGGACTGGACGACGATCTTGTTGAACCAGTCGTTGACCGGGTCCTCGAAGGACTGCTTGGGCAGGTACCACTTGACCGGCATGCAGGCCATCGTGTTGCCGTCCTCGGAGGACGGCATGGTGCCCTTGACTCGGGAGCACTCCGGGGCCTTGTAGACGACGTTGATCAGGCCACCGGTCTCGGTGGTGATCTTCTGGATGCGGGGGCGGTAGTAGCGGGGCGCCGAGGCGTCCGTACCGTCCGGGCGTCGTACGACGCCGTCGACGCGGTTGGGGATCTGCAGCGGCTCGAAGGAGACCGCGGGCAGTTCCTTCTCGGGCTGGCCGTTGGACGCCTTGCGCACGATCGAGTCGAGCCAGAGCGTCGGGGAGGTGCCGTCTCCCGGGTCCTGGAAGGACTGGTTGAGGACGTAGGAGTCGACGCGGCGGTAGTCCGTGCCGGCCAGCACCTCGGTGTCGATCTGCTTGACCCGCTTGGTGGAGAAGTAGGTGGGCGACAGGTTCAGGCACTGGCCGGTGGCCGCGCACTCCTGGTCCACGGGGGTGTCGGGCCAGGACTTCGCGTTGGCCTTGGTTCGCTGCGCCGGATCACAGGTGACGGCACCGCCGGGGAAGCAGCGCTCGGCGCCGCGCAGCCACACCTGGGCTGCGGGCTTGGCCGCGCCCTTCGCGGCGATCTGCTCGGGCAGGCGCTGGCCGTAGCCGATCCAGGTCGGGTAGCTGGCGCGCTGGTACTTGGTGGAGGTGCCGGTGCCGTTGTTCTGGCCGCCGCCGCGCCCGTAGTGGTTGTCCTCCTGCTCGTAGCGGTAGGAGACCAGGTTCTGGTGCGGGTCCACGACGTAGTCGAGGTTCCACTGCCAGCCCAGCTGCTGCCACGTGCCGTTGGCGGGGGTCTCGGCCCCGAGGCACTTGTCTTGGCCGCTGTTGAAGTAGACGGGGACCGTGGAGACGGACTTGGCCTCGGGGTCGGTGCCGTCACCGCCGGGCAGGCGGTTGGAGCCGAAGTAGTACTGGGTGCCGTCGGTCGTGGTGACCTTGAAGCCCTCGCCCTTCCAGGCGGAGTTCCGCTGGCCGGTCAGGCGCTCGATCTTGGTGCCGTCGTCGCCCTGGAGGCGGTAGACGCAGCTGGTGTCGTCACGGACGATCTGGCCGGCATGGCCCGCCAGGTTCAGGGACAGGATGTCGCCGGCCCAGCACTCGTCGCCCGAGTCCTTGATGCCCGCGTCCTTGCAGCCCTTGTACGAGCGCGAGATCGAGCCCGGGCTCCACTCCCAGCCCTCGCCGAACAGGCCTGCCTGGGCGTTGGTGGACGCGGTGCGGCCGTCGACGGAGGAGGAGTCGTAGCCGAGCGAGATGCCCGGGCCGGCGCCGGCGATGCCGTTGGGCACCTCGACGGTGTAGCCGTAGGTGAAGTTGGCGGCGTTCGCCCCGGCCTGCCAGGAGGCCGAGGGCAGCAGCGGGGTGGCGCTGTAGTCGCCGCCGGCGCCGTTGGGGCCCGCCTCCATCGCGATCGCCACGTCCTGCGCGGTGAGCATCTGCGGGGCTTGCGGGGCTGCCGGCTTGGCGGCCGAGCCGGGCTGCGTCTTCAGTGCGGGGGTGGGGGCCGCGGGGCTCTTGGGCGCGTCGACCTCCGCGACCAGGCGCCCAGAGGCATCCCGGTGCGAGGCCAGGGGCGTACGGGTCGTGCAGCCGGGGGCGCCGGGGGTGGTCAGGGCGCACGTGGGCAGCTGCACCAGTCGGGCGCGGTCGGCCCAGTTGGCTCCGGCGGCCTTGGCCCATGCGGAGACGTCGAGGCCGACTTCCACCTTGCCCGAGGGGCTCGCCCCTGAGGCCCCGCTGAGGGCGACGAGCGCGCCGTTGACTCCGGCGGCACGGGCCTTGGCCGCGTCCTTCACCTCGACGCGCAGTGCGCTGTCGTGGCTGGAATCGGTGCCCGGACCCCCGACGGCGAGAGTTGATAAATTTGCCGACCGATTCACGCCATTCACAGGCGCAATCCAGACAGGGAGTTTACCGGCCTGAACGGCTCCGGGTGCGGTGGCGCCGCGAGCCGTTTCCTTGGGGCCTAAGCCGACACTCGCCGAGCCAGATGGAATCTTGGCGTTCGAATCCGTGGTCCATTTCCGGCCAGCCGGCGCCTGTTTGGCCGGAGCCTTCGCATTCGCCCCCTTGACGGGTTTGACATCCGGCAGCGGCGTATGGGGTGGGACCCACACCTTTGGCGGCTTGTCCGCAGCCTCAACGGCAGGAAGGCCCAGGCCGGAGAAGAGAACTGAGAGCGCGGCGACGACCGCGACACGCGACCGTCTGGTGCGCGAGCGCACGACGGAGCCACTTCCATGAGACAACCGAATCCCCCCACAGGAAACAGAAAGCACGAACTCCGGACCGGCAGGGTCCAGAACAAGCGCACCTTACGAAGAGTGCGTTCGATTTTTCAGCGGAGTCTCACATTCCCCACCCGTGACTCTTGTCACTCACGGCACACCTCGGGCGTTCACCACCCAAACCGGGCACCCGAAGGTCGAAAACCCGTTGACAGAATTGCAGAAGTGAAGTCATGGTGCCGCTGACTTCTGTCCATCTCACAGCTCAGGGGGGCCATCGCGTGAGATCTTCATTTCCAGCATTGCGGAAACCAAGGCCGGGGGGCCACGGTCGGCTGGCTTGGCGCGTCTCGATGCTGCCCATCGCAGGAGCGGCCGTACTCTCGCTCGGAGCCGGCCTGATCGCGGCTCCGCCCGCCGCAGCCGCCAACACCGACCGCGGCCACGGGCCAGGGCAGAACGCCTGGCCCGCTCCTACGCCCAAACCGGCGCCGAGCGCCCAGGAATCGGCCATCACCAAGGCACTCGCCGAGGCCAAGAGCAGCGGCAAGCGGGTGGCCATCGCCGACCTGACCACCGCGGGCTCGCAGACCTTCGCCAATCCGGGCGGCACGCTGACCACGGACACCGCCGCCGTACCGGAGCGCCTCAAGGGCGCGGACGGGCAGTGGCGCCCGCTCGACGCCACGCTCCATGCCGCCGCCGACGGCGCGATCGTACCGGCCGCCGTCTCCTCGAAGCTCAGCTTCTCCGGCGGCGGCACCGGGCCCATGGTCTCCATGGCCACGACCGATGGCCGGAAACTGGCCTTCAAGGCGCCGTTCCCGCTGCCCAAGCCCGCGCTCACCGGGGACAGCGCCCTCTACCGCAACGTCCTTCCGGACGTGGACCTGCGCCTGAGCGCCGACCGGCAGGGCGGCTGGAGCCAAGTCCTGATCGTGCGCACCGCGCAGGCCGCGGCAAACCCCGCGGTCAGGAAGCTGCGGCTGGACATCGAGACCGACGGACTGACCGTTGCCGGCGACGCCGCCGGCAACCTCGACATCAAGGACGCCGGCGGCCGGACCCGCTTCACCAGCCCGACCTCCTTCATGTGGGACTCGGCCGCCGCATCCGCTCCCGCGGGCGCCGAGCAGCAGGGCAAGTCGGCCAAGGCCGCCGCCCCGCAGTCCGCCCCGTCCCCGAATGATCCACCCGCGGCCTCCACCACCTCCACCGCGGACGGCCCGGGCACGGGCGCCGCCGTGAAGCCCGTCAAGACGACGGCCGACGCGAAGGGGATCGAGCTCGTCCCCGATGCCGAACTGCTGGGCAAGGGCACCGGCCCCTGGTACATCGACCCGGGCATCAACCCGGTCCTCGACAACACCAACCAGGCCTGGGCCCAGGTCCAGGAGGCATACCCGGACACCAACGAGTTCAACGGCACCGAGTACGGCCAGGACAAGCCGGCCACCGGCTACTGCGGCTACAACATCGGCAACCCGCCCTGCACCGGAATCGGCCGCACCCGCACCTACTTCCAGATCGGCGTGGACTCCCGGCTCTACAACGCCGAGATCCTCAACGCGACGTTCTCCGCGACCGTGATCTCCTCGTCCAGCCCCAGCACACCCACCCCGATGGGCCTGTACTCCACCAACGCCATCGGCAACCCGACCAGCTGGAACCGGCAGCCGTGCGGCACCGGCTCCACCATGCAGGGCTGCAGCCAGGTCGGGCACACCAGCATGTCGGGCACCGGCCAGATCGACTTCACCGTCACGGACCTGGTGAAGAACGCCGCCCGTTACCAGTGGCCCACCATCACCCTCGGCCTCGCCCCCGACGACGAGTACAACAAGTACTACCGGCAGCGGTACGAGAACACCCCGCACATCGTCGTGGAGTACGACATCACACCGACCGTCTGGTGGCCGCGTACGCGCCCCACGCCCGGATTCGCGAGCTCGGCCTCGTACGCCGACTGCCGCACGCCAGGCACGGCGAACCCGTGGGACAACCCGGGCTGGGTCGGGGCCAACAGCAACGTCACCCTCACCACCTCCACGTACTCCGCCACCAAGCGACAGCTCCAGACGACCTTCCAGTACTGGGACGACGACGCGGCCGGGAAGACCGACTCCGCCCAGACCGGCTGGAACGGCGACTACGGGGACGCGACGGTCGACATCGGCCCCCTGACCGACGGACACCAATACGGCTGGGCGGCGCGCACCACGGACGGCACGTTGACGAGCGCGGCCACCGAGTGGTGCTTCCTGCGCGTCGACCGCACGCCGCCCACCGCAGCGGTCAGCTCCACGGACTTCCCCGCCTCCGGCACCATCGGTGCCCACCCCAAGCAGACCGGCGACGAAGGCACCTTCACCCTGACCGGCACCGACCCGGCACCGGCAGCCGGCGGCCGCTCCTCGGGCCTGGCCTGCGCACGCTGGACGACCGACCCCGTCAAGGCCGCTGCCACCAACTGGAAGTGCACCGACACCGAGACCGGCATCGTCAAGCTCACCGGCGGCACTGCCAACGTCAAGGTCACCCCGCAGCGATGGGGTACGAACCACCTCTACCTGCAGACCCAGGACAACGCGGGCAACCTCTCTCAACCCGTCGCGTACGGCTTCTACGCACCGGCCAACCCGACCAGCCCGGCTCCGATCTTCGGCGACCTCACCGGTGACCGGCGGGCGGACATCCTCCTGCCCGACAGTGCCGGGGCCCTGCGCGTGATCGGCGCCGGAGCCGACCCAGCCGCAGCGCCCAACGCCGGGCCCCAGCTTGCCCGCGGGTGGAGCACCTGGAACGGCATCCAGACGACCCACCGCGGCACCCTCGGAGACAAGAACGTCGACGACCTCTTCGCTCACCAGCCAGGCCATCCCCAGCTGTACATCTACCTCAATGATTCGGCCGGCAGTCTCGACGGCACCGCACCGGTCGCCCTGACCAAACCCACCAGCTGTGTCACGCCCGCCGGGACTGCGATCGACTGCGCCGCCCATGAATACAGCGCCGACTGGTCCAAGACGACCCAGATCGCAGCCTTCGGCTCGCCGGCCGGTGACACCGCCGAGGACGGTGCGCTGGAACGCACTTCCCTTCTTTTCGTCGACAGCGGGCGGCTCTGGCTGGCCCTGGCAGGACCCGTAAACGGCCTCGGTACCGGCGCCATCCTGCTCTCGGCCAACGACACCCGGTGGGACGGCTACGACCTGATCACCCCCGGTCGCGCGCAGGGAACCGACTTCCCCACCCTGTGGGCCCGTTCCAAGACCGACGGCACGCTGCACGCCTTCTCCGTCAAGGGCACCGCGCAGGCGCCCGACCTCACCGGCTTCACCGACCCGGCCGTCGGCCTGATCTCCGGCAAGGTTGAACCGAAGACCTACCCCCGTGTCGGCTCCGACGGTGACCTGAACGGGGACGGCATCCCCGACCTGTGGGCCGTCGACACCAACCAGCAGCTCGTCGCCTTCAACGGCGCCGGCACCATGACCGGGGGCACGGGCGCCTCCTATCCGATGGCCAATGGAGTCGGCACAGCTGCCGTGGCACTGGGCAACCTCAACATCCCCACGGGCCAGTGGCCGCTGACCGAGCCATCCCAGCCGACCGGCACCACCACCCCCGATACCGTCGGCAAGAACGACGCCACGACGGTCGGCATCACCTACGTCTCCGACACGATCGGCGGACACGCCACCACGTACGCGAGGTTCGCCGGCTCGGAATCGCCGTCGACCATCACCGCCGCCCGACCGGCAGTGGACACCAGGAAGAGCTTCACCATCAGCACGTGGGCCAAGGCGGGCGCACAGGGGAAGGTCGTCGCCAGCCAGGACGGCAATCGGACCAGCTCCTTCATCCTGTACGCCGACTCCTCGAACTGGCGCTTCGCCCTGGCCAATGCCGACACCGACGGATGGCCTTTCGACTACACCAACATCGCCAATGACGCGGCCCGGTTCATTCCCTCCACGTGGACCCGTCTGACGGCCGTCTACAACGCGGACACCGGCCTCATGAGCCTCTACGTCAACGGCGTGCTCGCCGGCACCGGAACACACCGGGCGTCTACGAGCCCTGCCCCCAGCGGACCCCTCGTCCTTGGCCGGTACAAGGCCAACGGAATTGTTCGGGACATGCTCGACGGCGCTATCAGCGACTTCGCCGTCCACCCCTATGCCGTCGCTCCCACCGCCCCCGGCGCCGCCGGCCCGATCGCGCTGTCCGCTTCGGCCACCAACTGCGTCGACAACGATTTCAACCGCCCCAACCCCGGCAACAGGATCCAGATCGCCGCCTGTAACGGCAGCGATGCACAGAAGTTCCAGATCCGGGGTGACGGAACCATCCGGACCAACGGCATGTGCCTCGGCGCGGTGAACGCGGGAACCGCGAACACGACCCTCATCGAACTCCAGGTCTGCGACAGCAGCGCCCCGAGCCAGCGGTTCCTGCCCCGGGCCGACAACAGCATCCACAACCCGGTCTCCGGCCGCTGCCTCGACCTCGGCAACCTCGACACCCGTCCCGGAACCCCGCTCTGGCTCTTCGACTGCAACAGCAGCCCCGCCCAGCGCTGGACCATCCCCACCCTCGGCACGGCCCCTCTCCCCGCCCCCGCCCCCTAGAAGGGACCACCGAAACCACACGCAGCGGCCGCCCTCCCGAAGTCGGGAGCGCGGCCGCTGCCGCCATTGCGTCGTGGAACGCCGGGTCCGCCCGTCAGATGGTCATCGCGTGCAGTTCGGCGAACTCGTCGGCGAGCAGAGCCATCATGACGACATCGTGGTGCCGACCGGAGAGGTACACGGGCGCACGCAGTCGGCCCTCCTCCACGAAAGCCGAGCCGAAGGTGGAGCGAGTGGTCAGTCGGCCGTGGGGCGCCAGCGGTGTGTCAGCCGTACCGCGCCGTAGGCGCCCCAGAGCCAGACGAGCAGCGCCATCGCGAGGGTGGTGGCGAGTACGAGGGCCAGGACCGGCCACGAGTGGGTGGCGCCGTCGGAGTAGGAGCCGGCCGTCATGGGTGTGGCCAGCCAGTAGTGCGTGGCCAGGCCGATCAGGGACGCGGCCGCGAGCGGGAGGAAGAGGGTGAAGAACGCGGTGCTGAGGTAGATGGTCCGGTTGCCGGAGAGCACGCTCAGCGCGGTGATCTGGCGGCTGAAGCGGACGAATTCGGCGAGGTTCGAGACCACGATGGAGACTGCGATCACGATGACGGCGAAGGCGCCGAACAGCAGCACCCACAGCCCCTGGCGGTCGTCCAGGTTCGCCGCGGTCAGCCAGGAGCCCGCGATCGTCTCGACCGGCACGCCCATGCCGAGGTGGCGGTTGGCGGCCTCCTTCACCGCGGGTACGGAGATCTGCTGCCCCGGCCGGCCCACGAGCACGATGACGGAACCCTTCGGGGTCTCGGTCTGCCGGGCGAAGAGGCCCTGGCCCGGCGTGTCCCAGCTGTAGAGCTCCTTGACCCGCACGTCCGCGTTCCGCGACTCGACCGGCGCGGGGTGGTCCGGAGTACACGGAAGGGCGAGCCGTTGCAGCGCTTCGCAGGGGCCGCCCAGTTCGGCGGTCCCCTTCGCGTGGTCGACGCTCAATCGCAAGGCCTGGACGCCTGGCGGCAGTTCCCCGAGGAATGCGGGTGGTACCGGCTTGTCGTCCCGTAGCTCCACCAGGACGGCACTGGTCCCCACGCGCTTGACCGTCTGCTGTGCCTGCACCGCCGGACCGGTGTTGCGGGTCACCCACAGCTGGGTCTGTCCGACGAGGACGAACGCGATCACGACACCTGCGGTGAGCCGAACCGTCGCGCCGGGCCAGGCCGCCGCCCAGCGTCCGGAGACGAGGGCGCCGGAGCGGCCCGTACGGCGGCCCAGGGCGGCCAGGCCGTGCCCGGCGGCCACCGCCGCGAGGCCGATCAGCGAGGGCAGGGTGAGGATCGTGCCGCCCACGCCGATGACGTAGATCAGCAGGCGCGTGGGTGGATTCGGAGCCAGTGCGGGCCCCTGCACGGCGATGAACACCATGAACGGGCAGAGGTAGGGCCACCACCGGGGCAGGCGGCTCCGCAGGAGGCGGGGGCGCACGCCCTCGCGGCGGTCCTGCGGGGGATGGGTGAGGACCACGCCCAGCAGGACGAGAGCGGCGGCGAGCAGAGGCGCGGCCATCACGGCCCATACCCACCGGCGTGCATCGGCCGCGGCGAGGGTGTAGCCCACCCAGGGCAGTCGGGTGTCGCCGGAGAGGATCCACAGGCCCGCCGCCACACCCGCGACGGCGCCGATCGCCACCGGGATCGCTGCCTCGCCCGTGTTGACGAGCGCCCGGGCTCGCCGGCCGCCGCCGAGGGCGCCGAGGAGGGCCGTGCGCTGGTCGCGGGCGTCCGATCCGGCCCGCGCGGCGGACACGGACAGCGCCGCCGCCGGAATCGCGCCCATGAAGACGGCTATGCCGATCAGCAGGTAGAGGGGTTTGACGAACAGGCCCTCGCCGATGCCGGAGGGAGAGGGCGCACCGAAGCCGGTGACGGGCCACATCCTGGCGGTGTCGTCGAGGGCCGCGGGCGGGCGGACGTACGCGAACCGCTCCCCCGGGCTGGCCAGCCCTTGTTCCCCGATCGTGCCGGCCAGGGCGCCGTAGCGGGTGGTGATGCCCTCGTCCCGCCCCGCGGCGAGCAGCGCCGGCGAGAGGACCGCCTGGCCCGGCCGTGGCCACGCCGACACCCCGGGTGGCAGCGGCGCGTCGTCGCGCAGGGGCAGCAGGTACACGACCTGGAACTGCAGGTTGTCGACCACGTCGAACGTGGGCCGGTACAGCAGCGACGCGTCCGACGTGCCCGCCCCGGCCGAGGCGTGGAGCGGTGACCGGGCGGCGTCGCGCAGGTCGCGTCCCTCGTACGCGGCGAAGATCAGGGTGAGCGCCGAGATCACCAGCCCTACGGCCAGGGTGGCGCAGGCGAGCGCGACGAACCGGGCTCGCCCGGCCGATGCCTCGCGGCCCGCGGCAGCCCCGACCCGGAGCAACTGCCACCACAGGGGTGCGCGGCGCCCGTTCATCGCGCGGGATGCGCGGGTCGTCCGACTCATGAGGTGCTCCGCGGCCCGGCGGGCGTCCGCAGCTGGCCTTCGACGAGATGCAGTACGCGATCGGCCCGGGCCGCCACCTGCTCGTCGTGGGTGACGACCAGCAGGCCGCACTCCCACCGGCTCGGCACCTGGAACAGCATGTCGGCGACACTGTTGCGGTTCGCGTCGTCCAGGGCCCCCGTCGGCTCGTCCGCGAGCAGCAGCGCCGGCTTGTTGATCAGCGCGCGGGCCACCGCGGTGCGCTGACGCTCACCGCCCGACAGGGTTCCGGTCGAGCGCTCCGCTCCGGGCACGCCCAGTTCGGCCAGCAGCTTCTCCGCGTCGCCGTAGGCGTCATTGCGCGAGGCGCCGGCGAGGAGGCCCGCCAGTGCCACGTTCTCCACCGGCGTGAGTTCCGGCAGCAGCTCGCCGAACTGGAACACCACCCCCGTGTGGGCGCCGCGGTGGCGCGCCAGCTCGCGCCGCCGCATCGGCATGATGTCGGTGCCCGCCACCCTCACCAGCCCCTGTGGCCTCACCAGGCCGAGGGCACATGAGATCAGCGTGCTCTTCCCGCTGCCGCTGGGGCCCATCACGGCGACGGACTCCCCCACCGGCAGCCGGAGATCGAGGCCCTCGAACAGCGTGCGACCGCCGATGGCGTACGTCAGCGACCCCAACTCCAGCGCCGCGGACCCTCGCGCCGACTGCGACCCGGCGTGCTTTCCCATGTTTCCCTACTCACTGAAAGGGCCGTGGGGTTACCGGGACCGGCAACCCCACTCGACGTCCGTGCCGTGATCAGCCGATGCGGTCGATGTCACACCGGTCCGGCTCCCACGACAGGGAAATGCACCCCGCCAGGTACCAGACGGCGGAGCCCGCACCGCTGGTCGCGGTCGTACCCAGGCCGCTCTTGTTGTGGAGCGTGTACCGCCCGGACTCGGCCTGACGTCCGTACTGGACATAAACCGAGTGACCGTCCTGCTTCGTGTCGGTCACGGCGGCACGAGTGTTCGTTCCGTACGAGTAGGCGTGAACCGCGTCGTCCTTGTACGAGTGGATGTCGATCGCCATCGCGGGCGAACTTCCGAGAATTGCCGCCACACCGAGCAGAACAGCGCTCCTCGCTGCCGTCTTCCTGTACCTCACACGCTCCCCCTATGCAGTGAAGTGGATCCGATCCCGTGTGATCCGATATACGGATTCACTCGCGCTTGGAGTCGCAGCTGTCGGGCCAGCCGTCGATGGACACGCACGCCTGGATGACGTAGATCGCGCCGGCGGAGGCACTCGTGATGGTCGTGCCGTTCCCGCTCTTGTTCCACAGCGTGTACAGCTCGGTGCTGGTCTCGCGCTTGTAATTCACATAGACCGGATGGCCGTCCTGCTTGGTGTCACTCACCGCGACACGGGTGTTCGTCCCGTACGAGTAGGCGTGAACCGCGCCGTCCTTGTAGGAGTTGATGTCGTACGCCATCGCCGGCGAACTGCCCAGCAGGGCCACTGCACCCAGTGCTATTGCGGCTGCTCTTTTGATCTGCATACCCACCCCTCGTCGCAGACAGTTATCCCCACCCCTGAGAATGGGGAGCCCGAGGGACGCTACATCTCTGATCGACCAGAGGACGACTCCTATTCGGCACCCGGACGACGAACAGACAAACGCAAGCCTCGGCCCATATGGGGCTACCTGCCGATTGACGGTATTGCGCCAAATCTGGTGAGAGTCGGCTCAGGTGGCTCGAATTGCCCCGGAGCACGGGCCTCCGGCGCGTGGGGTCGGCGCCGGAGGGACTGTGCCGGTCAGACGGCCGGGGCGAAGCCCGTCACCGTGGGGTGCGGGCCGGTCGTGCCCGTGCCCGGGAGGACGGTGAAGGTGCCGGGGGCGTCGGCGGACCACAGGTCGGGCAGGCCGTCACCGGTGAGGTCGCCGTCCGAGCCGATCCGCGGGTGCGCGGCTGCGGAGATGGTGGTCAGGACGGGTCCCGCCGCCGGGTCGGCGAAGGCGGAGAAGTCGGGTGCGTCGGCGGTGCCGGTGACGGAGAAGGCGCGGATCGCGCCGTCCGCCGTGGAGCGGGCCCACAGGGTCGGGAACGCGGTGCCCTGCGCGGGGCCGGGGGTGATCAGCTCGTACCCGGCCCACCTGTCGTCGTTGGGCGAGAGGAGGGTGGACTCCCAGGCCAGTTGGTTGCCGTCACGTTGAGTGAGCCACAGGCGGCCGTTCTCGACGGACAGCAGAGAGCTGTCCGGCAGGATTCCGTCGACCGCCGTGTCGCCCCGGGTCGAGCCGTACGCCGCGATCTGCGTGACCTGGGACCAGTCGGAGCGGAAGCCGTGCTGCGCACAGTCGAGGGCCTCACCTGCTGTGTTCCGGCAGGTGTCGGGCTTGCTGAGGCCTATCGGGCCCTGCTCGGTGAATCGGCCGGCTCCGTCGTTGCGGAACAGGTCGAGTCCGCGGCCGCCCGGGGCGTGCGCCAGGAGGTCGTCGACCTGGCTGTAGCTGAAGGTCCCGCGGTGGGTGTACTGGATCCCCGCCCAGCTGCGGCTGCCATCGGGGGCGGCGAAGCGGCGCGCGCTGGGGGTTACCCGAGGATCGGAGCCGGGCTTGCGCAGGTTGCCGTCGGCGTCCGGGACCAGGACGTCGGGCTTGCCGTCGGCGTCGATGTCGCCGAAGGAGGCCGGGGCGGTGGCCGGTTGGGCGTAGTAGTACAGGGGGGCCGACTGGGAGACGTTCCCGGCGTTGTCCATCGTCTCGAGGTAGACGGCCTGGCTGCCCCAGGTCGGCGGCTTGAGCCTGATGTCGAGCGTGCCGTCGGTGAGGCGGACGACGTGGGCGTCGGTCGCCTGGTCCGAGCAGCGCCAGCCGACGCTCGGGGTCGGGCTCGTACGCCAGCGGGCGCAGGCGATGCCCGAGCCGGTGTCGGCATCGGAACCGTGCAGGGTGAAGACGGCTTCCTCGCCGACCCTCTTGGGCGTCGCGTCCGTCGTCACCTCCGCTGTCGGCGGGGTGTGGTCCACGCGGAAGTAGCACCAGGCCGTGTAGGGGCCGGTCAGCTTTCCGTCCGCGGTACGGGCGCGCCAGGCGTACTGGCCGCCGTCCTTCAGGCGGTCGCGCGGGATGTCCGCGCGGGCTTCGCCGGGCGGCGCCCACGAGGTGGGGTAGTCGGTGCGCGGGCCGCCGTACGCGGTGTCCCAGAGCTGGAACGTCGTGTTCAGCTGGGTGGCCGTCGAGGACGCGGTGGTGACCCGGGCGGTAACGTCCGAGAGGCCGACCCAGCCGGCGCCTGTCCCGGCGTACGGGTCGGTCGCGCAGTCGGAGTAGCGGTCCTCGCCGGCGAAGCCGGGCGTCGGGCTGGTGCGGGGCGCGGTGGTACGGGGCGCTGCCGGATCCGTGTCGGCCGCGGAGGCCGGGGCCGCGGCGAGCGGCAGGCCGAGCGCCACGGCCAGCGCCGCCGTCAGGAGTAAGCGGGCACGTTGCATGTGGTGAGTCCCCCCTGGGAAGGTGATCGGCGATCAGCTGTGATCAGCCGTGAGCAGTCGTGATCACCAGCAGGACTACCAGATGCAACGGACATCGGAACCGCGTTCGACATTCCGCGTGCCGGGCCGCTGCTCCCCCGCCCTGCCTCCCTCAAGCCGGCTGCGGTTCAGGAACCGCCGGTGGCGCGGAGCGAGCCGGTGCTCGGGCCGCTGCTGTCGGCCAGGAAGCAGGTGACTTCGCGGTCGCCGAAGGTCCAGGAGCTGAGCTGGGGGTAGTAGTAATACACGTCCACCTTCTCCGAGGGCTTGGCGTCCTTGCCCACGTAGTCGGCCAGCTTCGTGCCGCCGCACTTCTCCTCGGCGATCGCGACGACCTTGTCCGTGCCCGGGTACGCCCCGTCCTCCAGGTTGAAGACGGCGTACGCCTCCCCCTTGTGGGGCTGGTCGCAGGGGACGATGCGCACCGAGCGGCGGGCCTGGCCGCCGTCCTTGTCCTGGACGCCCGCCAGGTCGTCGTCCATGTTGAAGCAGTCGCCCGTGCGGATGTCGTTCACCTGGCTGGAGCCGGAGCCGGTGACCTGACCAGTGGTGTCGCGCTTCGGCTCCGAGCCGCCGTCCAGCGTTCCGGTGAACCCGAGGACCACGAAGACCGCGTAGAACGCGATCGTCGCGCCGTGGATGGCGATGGCCGCGATGGCCAGGCCCTTGCCCTTCTCACCCTGTTTGCGGATCTGGGACAGGGCGACGATCCCGAGGATCAGGGGGACCAGCGGAATCGCGCAGACGAGCGACATGATGAACGCGACGATGGCCAGCACGTTCGTCTTCTGCGAAGCCCCCGGCGGCGGGTACCAGCCCTGCGGAACGCCGTACTGCCCCGGCTGTCCGTACGGTCCGGGCTGCGGGTACGGCCCAGGGGACGACTGCGGGTGCGGTGGTGGTATCGACATGCGGGGTGGAGCTCCTTGATCAGGGGGTGAAACGCAACCGGCGTTCAGGGATGCCGGATGGCCTTGTCCGGGTCGCCACCGAAGCATGTGGATCCGGGCCGAAAACGGACGAAAGATGTTTGTGTGGGCGGGCTTTGGCTCCGGTGATCGTCTCCGACCCTCGTATCCGTCATGTACACCGCAACCTGCGGAGATTACCAGCGCGGCACCCGCCGTACCTCCGTCGCGGTCGGCATTCCGGCCGCCGGTACGGCGTGGAGGTCCGGGTGGAGGGTGCGGTACACGGTCTCGTTCGGGAGCCGGTACTCCCAGGCCAGTTCTCGCGTGGCCACGCCCGTGATCGGGTGGTCCCGGTAGTAACGGACCCAGTCCGCCCACCGCCAGGTCCGCGTCCCCGTCCCCGTCCCCGTCCCCGTCCCCGTCCCACCGGCCAGTGCTTCCAGCCGCTCCCGCTCCTCCGCCAGGGTCTTGCCGACGTTCTGCGCGTAGCGCCGGACCAAGGTCACGCTGTCGGCCCGCATCGGCGTGTTGTACCCGGCCGGGGAGCGGAACGGGGCCGTCGTACGGGTGACCTGGTCGCCTTCGGCCCAGTCGACGGTGACCTGCCCGGTGTCGTGCAGGGTGACGACCGCGTCGACCGAGGCGTTCCACCACAGCACGCCCTTCCCGAACCAGCCGACCGTCAGAGTCCCGTCGCGCTCAAGCCCGTGCCGTGGCACGGTGCGCTCGGCGAGCTCGTGCGCAGGGACTCCGAGCCGCATGGCGGCCTTCTTCACGGACTTCGCCAGGACCCTCTGCGGGTGCAGGGCGCGGGCGACGTCGTAGTGCAGGGCCCACAGTTCCTCCATCGCCTCCGCACCGGGCAGGTCGCCGAGCGCGGCGAAGGCGGCGCCCGCGATGTCGTGGTCCACCCGGTGGTAGGTGTCCATGGCCTGGGCGTTCTTACGGCCGACCGTGGCGAGGTCGGCGCTCAGCCCCTCGGTGTCCCGACGGAGCCAGCCCGCGGCGAGGAGGAAGCCGATCGCGAGACGGCGCGCCGGGGAGGCCGGCCTGATCATTCCGAGTTCGCGGATCACGTGCTCGGGGTCGTCCATGTCGTGGAACGACCCGCCCCGGGCCAACTCCCGCACCGCGTAGCGGACCAGCTCGTCGGCGCCGTCCGCCTTCAGCAGCGCTTTCGCCCGGCGCTTCCAGGCGGCGTCGACCTTGTACCGCCAGTTCCAGAACCCGTCGGACGTCCCCAGGTGCACGAGCAGCTCACCCAACTCGGGCGACAGGCCGGTGAACCGCTCGCGCGTACGGGTGCTCCAGCTGTTGCCGGGATCGAACAGGTCCGCCACAAGATCATTCATGCCGTGATCCTGCCAAACCGCACTGACATCAACCGGCGGGGAACGGCTCGGCCGTTCCGCGGCCGGTTAGTCTCGGGGCATGCGGATCGCCGTTTCCTCGGACATGGACGAACCCGTGGCGCGCGCACTCCTGGGGCAGCTGCGCGACCGCGGACACGACGTGGTGACGTACGGGGCGCTGCGCCCGGGCGACGATCCGCAGTGGGCAGCCTGCTCGGAGGCGGCGGCCCGCGAGGTGGCCGCCGGGAACGCCGACCAGGCCGTCGTGTGCTGCTGGACCGGTACGGGCGCCTCGATCGCCGCGAACAAGGTGCCCGGCGTACGCGCGGCCCTGTGCGCGGATGCCTACACGGCGGACGGTGCGCGCCGCTGGAACGACGCCAACGTGCTCGCGCTCAGCCTGCGTCTGACTTCGGAACCGCTGCTCAAGGAGATCCTCGACGCCTGGTTCGCCGCCGAGGCGAGCGTGGACGCCGAGGACCGGGAGAACGTGGCGCACGTCGAACGGCTCGACCACACGAGAACCACTCCCTGAAGGGAGGCAGGGACATCGGCGGGGGGGGTCGTGAACACCGTCCGTCAGACCCTCCCCCTGGCTCCGTGCTCGGGAACCTGCCCGCCTGCACGGCGTGCCGACGTGGCGCCGGCGCCGCCCCAACCACAAAGGCATCCAGCAGGTGCGTCGCTGCCCAACTCGTCATCGCACGACGGGCCCGTTCCCCGCTCTCCAGTCATCAATGCGCTTACGGATGCTCGACACCATGGGCAGATTGTCCACCTCGTCCAAAGCGAACCACGCTACTTCGAAGGACTCGTCCGAGGTCCGGAGCGTGCCACCGGTGGGCCGGCCCAGGAGACAGATGGAGAACTCCTGACGTACCTCCCCATCGTCGTAGGCGAACACATGCCCTGGGTTGGTGTACGTCCCGACGATGCCCGTGATCTCGACGGTCACCCCGGTCTCCTCGAACGTCTCCCTGACTGCGCACTCTCCGATGGACTCTCCTAGATCCATCTTCCCGCCGGGCAAAGCCCACATTCCGTTGTCGGTGCGCCGCTGCAACAGCACACGACCACTCTCATCCACGATGACGGCCGAAGCAGCAGGTACCAAGCTGTGCGCCTCGGGAGCGTTGGGATCATCTTCAAAGTCACGCCTGGCCATCAGCTTTTCCAACTCGGCAAGGGTCACGAACGGTTCGCCGTGCCGCCTCCTGGTTGTCGGTACCGGAGTGGGGCCGGGTTTTGTCCGCGGGAAAAATCCGGGCCTCGGCGGTGCGCGTCGTGGCAGCATGCGCCGCATGACGATCATCAGAAAGGTCCGTGCCACGTAGGCGGCCGGGGCGTCTCCGGGGCGCCTGCGCGTGGCAGTACCCGAGCAGGGGCGGGAGGCCGGGCATCGACGGGCTCTCCGGGCGCGCGGTGGCGGAGATCGCCCGCCTCGAACACACCCGGAACCACCTCGAGCCGGGAGACGTCATCCTGGCCCTGGACCGGTGGAAACAGTACGTGCGCGGCCCCAGGCGCCGGATGTGGGACGACTGCGAGTGGGGCGACGTGCACTGGTACTGCTGCGGCAACCCGCTGGAAGGCCGGGCGCTCCTCGACCGCGTGCTGCCGGCCATGACGCCGCGGAGCGCCCGCGAACTCCGGGCGGTCCTCGCGAGGCACGACGCGCTCTGGATCACCCCGTACGCCGGTCTCGCCGATCGGGGCTGAAGGCTCCCTTACGAGCAGTCGAAGCGGTCTGCGTACGGGCGGCCGGGGCACGTGCGGCATTCGAAGAGGTAGACCCCGCCCAGGTCGCCCAGTCTCAGGTCGGCGCCTTCGTAGTCGACATCCCGGTCCTCGACGGGGGTCCAGGTCAGCCGGGACACGGAGTCCGCCTCGGTGCTCTCCACCGTCAGCAGGTGGTCCATCGGCTTGCCGCAGCCGGAGCAGTGCGGCCAGTCCGGGTCCTGGCACCAGCCCGGGTACCCGCCCAGCTTGGTCCCGGGAGCGGTGGACAAGTGGTACTGGTAGTCCCAGCCGGTCTCCGCCTCCACCTGTTCGAAACGCTGCTCCAACTCGTCCCAGAGGCCGTACTGCAGGTCCCAGCTCGGGTACTCCGTGACCAGCTCCGGATGGACGACGCACGGCCTCGGGACCCGTCCGGACCCGACCGGGACGGGTGCCGGCGGCGCCTCGCGGACGTTCCCGACCGCCTTGGCGTTCCGCCAGTGCACTGCTGGGACGACCCATCGGTCCTCGTGATCCCGCGGGCACCAGAGCACCTGGAACAGGTCGCATCCGGGTGGGAACGGTACGAGTCCGAGGGCATCCGCGGCGTGGATCTGGACGACCGGCACCATCGGCGACGCGCGGTGCTCGGGACAGACCGGCCAGGGCTCCTCGGCGGGCCACGACAGCGGGCCGCCCACCGAACTCTCCCGCCGCGTCGGACTCCCGGCACGCGGGTGCAGACGTACGGTCCGCCTCCGAAGCGGGGCCACTTCGGGGAAGTACCGCTCGACGTCCAGGGGCGACGGGGGTGTATGGCGGGTCACCGGCAGCAGCCTACGGATGTGGTCACGGCGGGTGGGTGTTCGCGACGGGCGTGACGTTTGAGCCGAACGGTGAAGGCCGCCTCGTGCGCCGCTGCGGGGGCAAGGGTCACGGCATCGGTTCGTCGATGTGTGGAGGTACCCGTGGGCCTGGACATGAGTCGTGTGATGCGCTCTTCGCCGTACTGGCCGGTGATCCGTCACACGACACTGCGGCGGATCCTGCCGGGGTTCGCCGTCTCCTCGCTGGGTGACGGCATGGCCGTGGTGGCGGTGGGCTGGCTCGCGATCGAGCTGGCACCGGCCGCGGACCGCGGCGTCTGGGTGGCTCTGGCGGCGGCCGCCTACACCCTGCCCGGGGCGGTGGGCGCTCTGCTGCTCGGCCGCTTGCTCCGCCGCCGCGGGCCCGCCCGACTGGCCGGCTGGGACGCGGCGTTGCGGGCCGGCGCGCTGGGCGCCATCCCCGTACTGCACGCCTTCGGCGCGCTCGGCATCCAGGGGTACGTCGCGCTGCTGGCCGTCTCCTCCGTGCTGCATTCCTGGGGGCAGGCGGGCGTCTACACGCTGATCGCGCGGTTGCTGCCGGAGCGCGACCACCTGGCGGGCAACGCCGTGCTGTCGGGGGTGGGCTCGCTCGCCACGGTGGCGGGGCCGCCGCTGGCGACGCTGCTGATCGGGTTCGGAGGTCCGGCGGCGGTACTGGCCGTGGACGCGACGACGTTCCTCGTCCTGGCGGTCACCTTCCTGGTCGCGGTGGACCGGGACGCGGTCCCGGAGCCCGAGGGGGATTCGGCCTCGCGGGCGACCGGGTTCGCGGTGATCCGGCGCATTCCGGCGCTGTCGGGGCTCCTCGCGCTGAGCTTCGTCTTCTTCTTCCTCTTCGGCCCCGTGTACGTGGCGCTGCCGCTGCACGTATCGGACGACCTGGGCGCCTCCGCCAGTGTGCTGGCGGCGTACTACTCGGCGTTCGGCATCGGCGCGGTGCCGGGTTCGGTGCTCACCGGGTTTCTCGGCCGGTGGCGGTCGTGGCCCACGACGGTCGGCATCGTCATCGGCTTCGGTGCGCTGATGCTCCCCTTGGGCCTGGGTGCCCCGACGGCCGTGTCGCTCGTCTGCTTCGGGGCGGCCGGGCTGCTGTGGCCGCCGTACTCGTCGCTGTCGACCGCCCTCTTCCAACGCTCGGCGCCCAGCGCGCTGCTGCCCGAGGTCCTCGCGGCGAGTTCTGCCGTCCGGGTGCTGTCGGTACCGCTGGGCACCGCACTGGGAGGACCGCTGGTGGCCGGCCTCGGCGCGGCCGGGGCGCTGCGCCTGTCCGGTGCGGGCATCGCGCTGGTGGGCCTGGCCGCCGCCGCAGCGCCGGCCTTGCGGGCCGCGCGGACGCGCCGCGAACCGGCGTGTCCGTCGCGATCGGACCGGGAGTCTTGAGTCCCTTCAGCCCCTGCCCCTCCGGCGGGCAGGGAGGCGCGTGCCCCAGCCTGGCCGGTCGTGGCCGAAAGGGCTCGAAAGTCGCGTCTTCGCTGTTCGGCGGGGTGCTCGACGCGTTCGCAGATCGGTTAATGTACGTTTATCAGTTCGACCGTCGCAGTCGCCATCTCAGCATCCGCAATCCTTCCGTGCAGGGTCCCCGGCTCGCGATACGGAATAGTGGTGGTGTCGTGGAAGAGCTCTATTTCACTCTCCTCGGTGATGTTCGGATCGAGCGAAATGGCATTCCCGCCGGTGGCAATTCACCTCAGCAGCAAGCCCTGTTGTGTGCGCTGCTCCTGCGTTCGGGACGCGGGGCCGGGGCACACGAGCTGATCGAGGCCATCTGGGGGGAAGAGGCCCCCGACTCCGCTCTGGCCAATCTCCGCACGTACGCCTGGCGACTGCGCCAGACCCTCGAAGTGGACCGTTCCACTCCGCGGATCCTGGTCTCGATGCGGGACGGCTACCGTCTGGACGCCGCACCGGGTCAGGTGGACGTGCACGTCGCGGAGGAGCTCGTCGTCCGGGCTTCGGAGGCACGCTCCGAGGGCAGGCACGAGGACTGCCGCCTCCTGCTGGCCGAGGCGGGCGGTCTGTGGCGGGGGCAGCCGCTCGCCGGGGTTCCCGGGCCGTTCGCCGCACAGCAGCGCGACCGCCTGTCCGAACTGCGGCTGGCGCTGTCGGAGGAGCGCTTCGAGTGCGACCTGAAGTGCGGGGAGGACACCAAGCTCATACCGGACCTGCGCATCTTCACCCGCGAGCACCCGCTGCGTGAGCGACCGTACGGTTTCCTGATGCAGGCCCTGTACCGCGCGGGGCGGCAGGCCGACGCGCTGGACGTCTTCGGCAGGGCCCGGCAGGTGCTCGCCGAGGAGCTCGGTGTGGACCCCGGCCCGGAGCTGCAGGCCATGCAGCGGCTGATCCTCGCCGGTGACCCCGACGGGGCGTTGCGCGCGCCCGGCTCCTCCGCTCCCGCCGTCGCGATCCCGGGTGCGGACACCGCGGCGGCGGTACGGGATGCTCCCAAGTGGCTGCCCTCGGACACGGCCGACTTCACCGGCCGCAGCGACGAACTGGGGCGGATGTGCGCGGCGCTGTCGGAGCCCGACCGGGACACGCCGCCCGTGGTGTGCGTCACGGGGATGGGCGGGGTGGGCAAGACGGCCCTCGCCCTGCGGGCCGCGCACCGGACCAAGGACCTCTATCCGGACGGGCAGCTCCATGCCGACCTGCGCGGCAGCGAACGGGAACCCGCTGATTCCGGAGCGGTTCTCGGCACGCTGCTCACCGCCCTCGGCGTGCCCACCGAGATGCTGCCCGTGGACACCGACGGCCGGGCGGGGCTGTTCCGCACCGTGCTCGACGGGCGCAGGGTGTTGATCTTCCTGGACGACGCGCGTGATCACGACCAGCTGCGGCCGCTGCTCCCGGGCTCCGCCGAATGCGCCGTGGTGGTCACCTCCCGCTCTCAGCCCGCAGGGCTGCCCACCACGTTGCGCATCGCCCTCGACACCCTTGACGACGTCGAGGCGGGGGCGCTGCTGTGCCAGATCGTCGGGCCCGAGCGGGTGACGGCCGAGCCCGCCGCGGCCTCCGATCTGGTGGTCGCCTGCGGCCACCTGCCCCTGGCCCTGAGGATCGCAGCGTCGAGGCTCGCCGCCAGACCTTCGTGGAAGGTGGCCACGATGGCAGGGCGGCTGGCCGACGAGCACCGGCGCATCGGTGAACTGCGGTCCGGCAGCCTGGCCGTGGCGGCGGCGTTCTCGCTCAGTCATCAGCAGCTGTCACCGGCTGAGGAGCGGGCCTTCCGCGTGCTGGCTCCGCTGGCCCGGCACGGAATCGGCCTGGACGCGGCCGCCGCCGCTCTGGACCTGGACCGGTGGGAGGCGGAGGACACGCTGGAGTCGTTGGTCGACGCCGCCCTGCTGGAATGCCCGTCGCCGGGCCGGTACCAGTACCACGCCCTGGTGCGGTCCTTCGCGCTGGACCTGCCGGGGGCGGAGCTGGTGCCCCCGGCCCTGGCGGACCTGCTCGACCACTACCTGTCCTGCGGCCGAGCGGCGTTCGCGTTGATGGTTCCGGGAGACTCCGCCGATTGCATCCTGCAACCGGCCACGGTGCCCGCACCCGGTTTCGCCGGCCTCGGCGCCGCACGTCAGTGGGTCGCGGCCGAGGCCGAGGGGATCGCCCACGCGGTGCGTCTGGCGGTCGGCGGGGAGAGCGCGGACGAGGGGCTGCTGTCGACGGCCATCGACCTCCTGGTCTCCATCAGTCCGTTCGGCAAGGACATCCCGTACGGAGTGCTCGCGGCGGCTGCCCGTGAGGTGGCGGAGGCCGGGGAGCGGTGCGGGAACGACCGCACCGCGGGCCGCGCCCACTTCGTCCAGGGCAATGCCGCGCTTCAGGACATCCGGCTGGCCGACGCCGCCCGTCATACGGTCGCCGCGGCGGCCGCCTCACAGCGGGCCGGGGACCGGGTGATCCTGTTCCAGACGCTCAACGACAGTGGGCTGACTGCCCAGTTCCAGCACCGGTACCAGGACGCGGTCGCCTGTTACGACCAGGCCCTCGCCCTGGCCCGCGAACTGGGGCAGGCGTCGGGCGAGGTCACCATCGTGCTCAACGGCGCCCTGGCCCGGATCCATGACGGACGCGCCGTCGAGGCTCTGGAGGAGTGCGACTGGGCACTGGCGAAGCTGGCGGACGTGGACGATCCGGCCAGCACCGCCTACGCGCTGTCGCTGCGCGGGCTGGCCCTGCACCGGATCGGCCGGGCCGGGCCGGCGCTCGACAGCCTCCACGCGTGCCTGGAGGTGTGCGCAGCGGTGCGGATGCCCCGGCAGGAGGCGAAGGCGAGGGTCCGGATGGCCGATGTGCTGCGCTCCTCGGGCCGCCCCGAGGAGTCCTTGGAGCAGATCGAACGTGCTCTGGCGTTGTGCGCGGAGCCGGCCGGCAATCGTGACCGCGGTCTGGCGCTGATGACGATGGCCGAGGTGCTCGCCGACCTGGGCGACACGGCGCAGGCCCGTGTCCGTGCCGAGGAGGCCCGCACGGTGTTCGAGCAGCTGGGGCTTCCGGACGCCGCGACGGCCGGGGCCCTCGCGGCCGGTCTCCGTGGGCGGGACCGGGCCGCGGGCGCCTGAGCCGAACGCCCGGTCACTCCTTGCTGTTCCACTCCAGCGGGTCCTCGGTCTTGTCCCCGGCCAGCTCCAGCGGGAACTCGGTCCCCTCGCCCGCGACCGCGCCGTCGGCCACGACGTGGCGGCCGGACGTGTCCTGGGCGGGGCCGGTCGGCAGCGCGGCGCCGCCGAGGACCAGTGCCGCCGCGACGGCCGAGAGGGCCAGGGCGATCGCGGTGCGCGGGGTGGTGGTGCGGGTACGACGGTTCATGAGGGTTCCCCCGAGTGTTCTTGCCGGCGCCCAGTTGGTCTGCGGGTCACCTGGCGGCCCGCTCTGTGCGTGGATGCAGCATCCTGCACCAGGATCTACATCCGATATACAGCGCCCGGCCGGCCCGCCGCGGGCCGGCCGGGCGTCAGCGCAGCTCGGCGAGGGCGACGATCTGGGCCGGTGACGCCGTGGCCAGGTACTGGTTGGCCAGCTCGGGTCGACCGGTCACCTCCCGGCCGAACCAGACCGGCGGGCGGAAGGCCTCTGCCGCGGTGAGGTCTTCGAACTCCACCTCCACCACCCGCAGGCCGTAGTGGCGGCCCGAATATATGTCGAGGACCGCGGCGGCGCCGGGGACCGTGACCGTGTGGCGCACCTTGGTCAGCCGGGCCGCGGCAGTGGCGGGCCACATCTCGTCGAACTGCTCCGGGGTCAGTTCGATCTCCCACTCCTTTCGCACCAGCCCGGATCCGCTCTTGGCCGTCAGCGTGTTCCGGGGCCCTTCTCTGCGCAGCCGGGCCTCGCGATGGTCGGCGCCGACCGCCAGGTACCCCTGCATGATCGGGGTGCCGGGGGGCACGTACAGCGGGGCGTCCGGGCAGATCAGGAATTTGCGTTCGATCTCTTGGGTCACGGGGTTTCCTCCTTCTGTCGATGGGGTGCGTCGCCGCCGCGAAGGGGTGCGGTGCCGGCGGGACGGCTTGGACGGGGGCGGGGCCGCGGGCGGCGCAGCACTCGCATCCGCCAGCGGGCCAGCAGCACGGCCACGAGCAGCCAGCCGATTCCCACGGCCGCCTCCAGCGATGCCTGAACCGCCCAGGGGCGGTGGTCGACCAGGGCCCGCACCGCGCGCAGTCCGTGGCTCACCGGCAGGGCATCCGCGACCGGCACGAGCCAGGGCAGGCCCGCACCGCGTGGCGCCAGCACCCCGGTGAGCGCCAGGACCAGGTACGCCGCCAGGTTGCCGAACAGCACATCGGCGCGGCGGCCGACGGCCAGGACCGCGACGGCCAGCCCGAACCCGGAGGAGCTCAGGGCCATCAGCAGGTAGAGCGGTGCGGCAGGTACGAGTGCGGCACTGGTCGCGCCGAGGCCGAGCAGCGGGCCGTCCACGGCCAGCACCGCCGCGCCGGCCACGATCGCGGCGAGCGGATGGGGCAGGGCCCGGCAGAGGTGGACGAGGACCGGCGGCAGTACACCGGTCTGGATCCGGTACTGGGTGCCGGACCATTCGTCGTCCATCGGCACGTCACACAGTCCTACGACCACCAGGCTGCTGACGGCGAACGCGGCCGCGCCGGTGAGTGCGTCGGCGGCGGCTCCGACGCCGCCCGCCGTCCGGCCGAGCATGATCAGGAATGCCGCCTGCAGCAGGATCCTCGGCAGGTCGGTGACCAGCTGGACGCGTACGGGGTTCGCCGAGGTGTAGAGCAGTCCGCCGGTGCGGACCGTGACCAGACAGCGGCGCAGCAGATCATTCACGGTCCACCGTCCCGTCCGCCCGGGCCCGTTCGACGACCCGACTGAACAGCAGGTGACCGGCCAGTTGGTACACGACGGTCAACAGCACCAGCGGGACCAGCGTCCACGGCTGCGGATCGCCGCCGCCCGCGGCGGCGGCCAGAAAACGGTTGGCCCAGTAGAGGCTGATGCCGCGGGAGAACCAGGGCAGGGGATCCGGCAGCATGTCCACCGGGATGAGCAGACCGCCGGCGATCATCACGGGGTAGGTGAGTGCGGCCGTGACGTGCACCGCGTGCCGGGTCAGTACGAATACGCTGGCCAGCACGTAGCCCATTGCCATGCCGGAGACCGCCACCAGGGCGGAGCCGAGGAGCAGTGCGGGCACGGCACGGGCCGGGACGGAGATGCCGTCGGCCAGGGCCAGGCCGGTGCCGGTGGTGAGCAGTCCGGCGAGGATGAGCTGGGTGCTGCCCAGGCATTTGCCGAGGACGACCAGGCGCGGATCCGTGGTACTGGTGAGAGTGCGGGCGAGGGTTCCCTCGGCCATCTCCCGTCGGAGGGTTCCGCCGCCGGTCCACAGGGTGGCACCCCAAAGGGAAGTGAGCAGGGTCGCGACCAGAAGGGCGGCGCGGTCCCCGGATGTGGCGGGATGGCGGGCGGCGACCAGGGCGTAGAACACGGCGGGCTGGGCCATCGAGGTCAGCAGGGTGACCGGGTTGCCCGCCACCGCCAGGACCTGGGCGCGGGCCGCGGTGGCCAGGACGCGCAGCGGTCGCACGGAGGGCGGCGCGGTCATCGTGGGCCTCGTGCGGTGTGGTGGTGGAGGTAGGCGTCCTCCAGCCTGGCGGGTTGGACGTCCATGCCGGTGAGGGTGGTGTCGGCGAGGGCCTGGCCCAGAGTGCCGAGGAGACGGGGCGACCAGCGGGCCAGCCGCAGTTCCAGGCGCCAGGCGTCCGGCCGGTCGGCCGGCCGGTGCAGGACGGACGGGCTGACGGTGTCCAGGGCGTCCAGGGTCTGCGTCGCAGGCGCGGGTCCGGTGCCGTGGACGACGACGGTGGCGACGTATCCGAGCAGTGCGGCGAACGCGGCGACGGACATGTCGCGGGTGATCCGCCCCCGCTCCAGCAGCACGACCCGGTCCGCCAGTTCCTCGATGTCCAGGAGGTGGTGGCTCGTGAGCAGTACCGTGACTCCGTCGGCGCGCAGGGCGCCGACGGCGCTGCGCAGCCGGGCGGCTTCGAGGGGGTCGAGCCCGACGGTGGGCTCGTCCAGCAGCAGGACCTGCGGACGGGAGATCATCCCGATGGCGATGTGCAGCCGTTGGCGCATGCCCTTGGAGTAGGCGGAGACCTTGCGATCGGCCGCTTCGGCCAGTCCCACCTCGGCGAGCGCCGGTTCCAGGCGCGCGGTCAGCTGCCGGTGCGGGAGACCGTCCAGCATGCCGAAGAAGCGCAGGTTCTCGCGACCCGACAGGCGCGTGTAGAGCCCCCGGTCGCCGCCGAAGACGACGGACTGTACGGCCCGGACGGCCGTCGGGTCCCGTACCACGTCGGCGCCCATGACGCGGGCGGTGCCGGTGCTCGGCAGCAGCAGGGTGGCGAGGATCTTGGTCAGGGTGGTCTTGCCCGCGCCGTTCTCGCCCAGGAGTCCGACGACTTCACCCCGCGCGACGGTGAGGGAGACGTCTTCCAGGGCCGTGTGCCGGCGCCCCGCTTCGGCGTAGATCCGGCCCACGCCGTGCAGTTCGATCGCGGGGTGTTCGCGCCGGCTTCCTGCGGCGGTCACCGGAAGAAGCGTCCGTCGGTGGCGAAGCGGCTGACGTACGCCTCGTAGTACTCGGTGCGCAGGTCTTCGCTGCCACCCGCGAGGTAGGTCAGGTACAACGAACGGCGTGCCCGGTCGGAGGTGTTGCGGCCGCTGCGGTGCGGGGTGAGTCCGGAGAAGACGATGACGTCGCCGGGGAGTGTCGGCGGTGCGTACTCACGGGCCGGGTCCAGCCAGGCGGCCTCTTCCTCCGCGGTCCAGTTGCGCAGCTCGCCGGGCGGGGTGAGCAGGGTGCGGTGGTAGCCGGAGAAGAAGCTGAGGAGGCCGTTGTCCCGGTCGGCCGCGTCGATCTGGACCGAGACGGACGCGGAGTGGCCTTCCGGGAAGTAGGCGGCGTCCTGATGCGCGGTGTAGCCCTTGGTCCCGGGCATCTTGAAGATCAGCTTGTCCTTGAACAGCGCGGCCCGGCGGCCCTCGAACAGCTCGGTGAGCAGGTCCAGGATCCGCTTGTCGCGGGCGACGCCGTCGATCAGCGGGGAGATGTCGCACACGGGGTCCATGCGTTCGGGCGCGTCGCCGGACTGCTTCCGGAAGGGAGTGCGGACATTGTCGGGATGGACGTGAGGTCCGCCGTGCAGCCGGTCGGACTCGGCACGCAGCCGCGGCGCCAGGTCGGCGTCGAGGAGGTTGCGCAGGTGGACGAAGCCGTGCCGCTCGTAGTGGTCCTTGGCCAGGTGGAGCTCGGTGGCGGCGTCCAGCGGGCGCGGGCCGTCGGGGGCGACGGGGTGGTGCGGGGCCATGGCGGGGTGATCCTTTCGAAGAGGTGGGTGAACGCGGGGCGCGCGGGGGGCCGTGGCTCCCGGCAGGGCGAGCCGCCAGCGCCTGGGCCAGTCATGGGTACCGGCCTCCAGCCGGGCCCCGTGCGACGCGGGGTCCGGAGCGCCGGCAGGCAGGAGCGCGACCGCCGTGCCGGGCAGGAAGTGTTCGACGGTCCAGGTGAGGTGGCTGCGCATGCCGAACCGGGCGTGGCCGGTGTCCTCGGCGCACAGCAGCCCGGCGGGCGCGGGGTGGTGGCCCCGGACGAATCCGGCCAGGAGGGCGAAGGCGTCCGCGCGGGCGGCGTCCAGATGGGGCAGGACGACGATGTGGTGGGCGAGCCCGTCACCGGCTTCCGCGAGCTTCCGCAGTCCCGTGACCCGGTCGTGGGCGCGCAGGTCCAGTACGGGACCGTCCGACTGCGCGCGGCGGGGAGCCGCCGGGGCCGGCAGGAGGCGGCGCTGCAGGAAGGTGACGAGCCCGGTCCGGGAGATGACGAACTCCAGGTCCGTGACACCCGCTTGGGGGTCGAGGCGCAGCCGCCCCGCCGCCGCCAGCAGGCGGTCGGCTTCCTCGGGCCGCAGGAACGGTGTGCGGCGCAGCTCCGCCCGGCTGGTGGCGTAGTGGGAGGGCCGTGTTCCGGCCGCCTCGGCCACTTCCACCGCGAAGCGCTCACCCTGGCTGTACACGGTTCCCTTGGCCACGATTCCGGGCATGCGCGGCGTGACGATCAGGCCCGCGTCGCGCCATCCCCGGTCTGCCAGCCCGCCGGTGCGGCACAGGGTGGTGTACGCCTTGTACAGGCCCGAGACGAGGCCCTCCACCTGAGCGGTCCACGTGGACCAGTCCCGCACCAGGATGCTGGAGTCCGCCCCGGGCAGGACCGGCCGGGCCGCGGGCCAGCGCTGTGACAGGCGCAGTGCGGTGTCGTGTCCGGCGAGCTTGTCGAAGCCGGGCAGTGCGGCGAGCAGTTCGGCGTAGCGCCGGCCGCTTCCGGCGCTGCCGGGCGTCTCGTCCAGCGCCGGTACCTCGGCATGGGTCCACCGGCGCGGCCCCGGCGCGGCCGCGGCCAGCAGCAGCTCGGCCGCCACCAGGCGGAACGGCACCACGTGGGTCTCGTTGTCCTCGCCGGCGTCCCGGTGCAGTTCCACCAGGTCCGCCGCCTTGCCGCCGAACAGCCCGGTGAGGGTTTCCCTGTCGCCGAGCCCGGCTGCTTCCGCCGCGGGAATGAGTTCCGGTCGCATGGGCCGGTCCCGTCCTTCCGTTGCCTGTTGGTCTCGAAAGGGATCAGGAGGCCGCCACGGCGTACTCGGCGGCAGCCGTGTGGCCGGGAGCCTTCTTCTCGTAGGCGTTGATGAACAGGTCTCCGTAGCGCACCGGGGCGTGCACCAGCAGCGGTCCGGGGGTGGCGGCGCTCGCGGTGAGTGCCGCGAGCAGGGCGTCGAAGCTCTCGGCCCGCACGGCTGGGACCCCGTTGGCCTCGGCGAGGCGGACGAAGTCCACCGGGTTGCTCACGGTGAGGTCGGCCCGTCGGCTGACGTCCTTGCCGAGTGCCTGGTAGCGCTGGATGAGTCCGTTCCCCGTACTGTCCGCGACGATCACCACGAGCTTGAGGCCGAGGCGCGCGGCCGTCTCCAGGTCGCCGCTGTTGGAGTGGAACCCGCCGTCTCCGGCGAGCACCACCACCGGCGTCGAGGGGTCGGCCAGGGCCGCGCCCATGCCGAGGGGAAGGCCGATGCCGAAGCCGGACAGGCCGGGTGACGTGATGTAGTCGCCCGCCGCTCCCGGAGTGAAGTGGACTCCGCTCAGGTGGCGGTTCATCCCGATGTCCGCGGCGAGCCGGAACCGGCCGAACGCCTTGGACAGGGCGCTGAGGATCTCCGGACCGCGCAGCGGCCCACTGCCGTCCTCGGGCACCAGACTTCCGCCGGGCACCGGCATGTGGGGGACGGGTCGCCGGTGGTCGCCCAGCTCTTCGGCCAGCCGGTCGAGGAACAGGGAGGGGGCGCCGACCAGAGAGGATTCCGCCCCGAACGCGCTGTCGTCCTGCTCCCACTCGGACAGGGCCAGCACTCGCTTCGCGCCACCGCGGCCGCGCCAGGTGTTGGGGTAGTGCTCCATCGAGTCGTAGCCGGCCAGGAGGATCAGGTCGGTGTCGGCGAACATCGCGTCGAGGTACTTCATCTCGAACAGCACGTCCGCGTAGGAACTGATGACACCGCCGTACAGTTCCGAGTCGACGGGGACGACTCCGTGCGCGGTGTACGTGGCGGCGACGGGGATGTCGAACTTCCGGGCGAAGGCGGCCAGCTGCGGTGCGAGGCCGGACTTGACCACGCCGTCACCGGCGACGATCAGCGGGGTCCGGGCCGAGCGCAGGGCGTCCGCCCAGTGGCTCACCTCCGCGGCGCCCCAGGTGGGGGCGGGCGGCTCCGCGGCGGCAAGGGCGGTCAGGGCCGCCGTCGCCTCGCTTTCGAGCACGTCGATGGGCAGGCTGACGAACGCCGGGCCCGGACGGCCGGTGCGGGTCGCGGCGATCGCCTCGGCGAGGACCCGGGGAACGTCCGCCGGATCGTGCACCTCCGCCGCGTACTTGGTGATCGGCCGCATGAGGGCCACGTTGTCCAGGCACTGGTGCGCCTCGTTGTGCCGGATGGCTCCGGTCTCGATCTGGGCACCCAGGATCAGTACCGGGTTGCGGTCGAGCATGGCGGTGGCGACGCCCGACATGATGTGGGTGACGCCGGGGCCGAGGGTCACCCAGCACGCCTGGGCTTCGCCGGTGGCTCGGGAGGCGCCGATCGCCATGCCTGCCGCGGTGTACTCGTGGCGGGTGAGGACGAAGGGCAGGCCGGCGGGGTCGGCGCACTCGACGGAAGCGTCCTCGTCGAGCAGGAAGTCGATGGCGCTGGCCTCGCGGCCGGGCACGCCGAACACGCGGGCGAAGCCGGAGTCTCGCAGGATTTCCGCTATCTGGTGGGACACGCGCATGGGATGTAGTCCTCCTCGGACGGGGACGGGCCGGAAAAGGGGGTTCGGGCCCGGGACGATCGGGGTCGGGGCGGATCGGGGTCGGGCTGTGATCGGGGTCGGGGTGTGATCGGGCGAAGGGTGATCAGGTCCGGGGCTGATCGGGAAGGTGGCCGAGCTCGCTCTGCTTGGACGCCACGTACGCACGCACGCGCGGGGTCATCGGGTAGTCCAGCGCGACCACCTCGCGCACCTCGTACCCGGCGCGGGCCAGCGCGGCCAGCTTGCGCGGGTTGCGGGTCATCACCCGTACGGAGCGGTGCACGCCGAGCACGTCGAGCAGGGCCAGCGGGGCCTCGTACTCCCGTACGTCCGCGGCCAGCCCGAGGGAGGCGTACGCACCGGCGGTGGTCAGGTTCTGCCGGTCCATCACCGCCATGCCGCGGATCTTCGCCTCCAGGCCCTGGCCCCGGCCCTCCTGGTACTGGTAGACGATCACGCCCCGTCCCTCGCGGGCGATCAGCTCCATCGAGCTGCGCAGCTGGTCGGCGCAGTCGCAGTCCATCGAGGAGAAGGTCTCGCTGAACAGACAGGCGGAGTGGATCCGCACCAGGGGGCCCGGCTGGTCCAGAGGTCCGCGGTGCAGGGCCACGCACGTCCGGTCGGACAGGCCGGGCTCCCCCGGTGGCACCGAGACGGTGAAACCGCCGAACGGGGTCTGCAGCTCGGTGCTGACCGGGGTGTGCAGCTGAAGCAGCTCACTGGTCACGACGTGCGTTCCTTTCGCAGGAAGGACTCCAGCCCGCGGAGTCCGGTGGTCAGTTCGCCCTCGTCGATGGCGTGGGTGATACGGAAGTGCAGGGAGGCGGCCGGCAGCCCGAAACCCGATCCCGGGCACAGGGCGACCGCCTGGTCGCGCAGCAGCGCTTCCTGCAGGGCGAGGTCGGTGGCGAAGCCGGGGGCGCGCAGCCTGACCGTGGTGTTGTAGTTGCAGTCCGCGGGAACCTGCTCGACCAGGTCCGCATTGCGGGTGCAGAACTCGGCGACCTGGGCCGCCCGCTCGTCCAGCCAGCTCCGGTTGCGCCCCCACGCCTCGGCCTCGTCGCACCCGGGGTCCGGGCAGGACCCGCCCCTGTCGTGCAGCGCCTCGTGCCGTACCAGGTGCGACCACAGGGTGTTTCCGGCCAGCGGCGGGTTGCCCATGTCGTCGCCCAGAGTCCGCACCAGGCCGTGGAGCTTGGTGCCCATGACACGGGCCGAGGCGAGGACGTAGCCCAGGCGGTACTCCGCCATGAGGTACCGCTTGGAGGCCGTGACGATCCGGATGACGTGGTCGGCGCCCAGCGCGGGCGGGTTGCGGTGGAAGCGTCCTTCACGGGGGAAGACGTCTCCGGATTCGTCGACCACGACCGGCACCCCGTGCCGGCCGGCGAGGGCCACCACCTCCGTCAGCCAATCGTCCCCGTAGTACTGGAAGAACGGGTTGGAGGGGTTGACCAGGAACAGCGCCCGGGTCTCCCCGGTCAGCGCGGCCTCGATCCGTGCCGGGTCGGGTACGTAGCCGTCCTCGGGGCCGCCGATGACCGAACGCAGCTCACCGCGTTGCAGCAGCCGGCCCAGCATCCGGTAGAAGGTCGGTGCTATCGCCAGTACGTGGCCCGGTCCGGTGGTCTCGAAGATGTGCTCCACCACCCGGTTCACCGCGTAGGTGGCACCCGCGCAGACCGCGATGTTCTCCGGCCGGTAGCCGAAGCCGGTGCGCAGGTTCTCCAGTTCCAGCAGGTCGCCGCGGAGTTCTGCGGACCCCTGCTCCCAGCCGTATCCGGGCCGCGGGACGGCCCGGCCGTCCCGGAACGGGGCGAGGGTGGCGAGCGCCGCGTGCGGCAGGTCCAGCGCGCGAGCGGTGGGGTACCCCACGGAGAGGCCGGCCACGCTCTGCTCGGCCTTGGTCCCGTACGTGGAATCGAGGTAGGAGCGGAACGCTCCGTACGCGGCGGTGCCGAGGGTGTCGGTGCCGCCCAGGGTCACGGTGGTGCTCATGATGCTCCATAAGTCGCTGCCGGGAACCGCAGCACGGTCCGTTCGACGTCCGCGCGGCAGTCGCCGCCGTCCAGTGCGGTGCGTATCAGTCGGGCAAGGTCTTCCATGGCGTCCTCGCGCATGCCGCGCAGGGTGACTTCCTGCACGCCGAGGCGCAGGAAGCGGTGGTCTCCGAGAGCGCCGCTCACACTGGTGGTGATGCCGTTGGCCAGGCAGCGGTGCAACGCGAGGGCGCGGTCGTCCTCGATGCGGCAGTGCACCTGGTGCGTGCGCGAGAACCGGCCCTCCGCGGTGGTGCGCACGGTCAGTCCCCGGGCGGTCAGGGCACGGCCGAGTGCGTCGGCGTTGGCGACGGTACGGTGCGCGTAATCGGCCCCGTATTCCTCGAACTCCACCAGCGCGATGGCGAGAGCCAGTGTCGACGCGGTGTGTACGGACGACACCAGGGCGCCCTCGATCAGGTCCATGACGGCACCGAACCGTCGGCCGTCGCGTACCGCGACGATCCCCTTCTGCGGCCCCGGGAACGTCTTGTGGGTGCTGCCGCACAGGATGTCGGCGCCCTCGTCCAGGGGGTTGGGGCAGGCTCCCCCGAGGACGAGACCGAGCAGGTGGCTGGCGTCCACGACCATCGTGACGTGCGGCGCGAGCGCGGCCCGCAGCGCCCGTACCGGAACCGGTTCCACCAGCACCGAGGTGTCCAGGTACAGCGCCGTGACCCCCTCCTCCGCGGCGGCCCGGGCGGTCGCCGCCACGTCGAACGTTCCGGCGGCCCGGTCGTAGCGGGTGAACGCGTGGCGGCGTCCGGCACTGGCCAGGATCGGCGCCGTCGAGTGATGGCCGCCCTGATCGGAGGGGACGGTCATCACGGTGTCTCCGGGCCGGGTGGCGGCGAGCACCACGCTGGTCATGGCGTGCACGCCGGACAGGCAGTCCAGGGTGACCCGGTCCGCGCCCAGCATCCGGCGCAGCGCGTCGCGTCCGGCCTTCACGGGGCCGCTCACTTCGGGCATCCCGGCGAAGGCGGCATTGCGCCCGAAGACGCAGACCTCTCGTTCGACGTCCATCAGGTACCGCTGGCCCAGGGGGGTGGCGAGGACTCGCGCGGTACGTGCGGTCAGGCCGTTCTCATTGGCGTTGAGGGGCAGCCGCAGCCGATCGGCCGCGGCCGCGGCGTGCACGCTCCGTTCGAGCGAGGCGGCGCCGGGACGGAGGGCCGGGCCCGGAGGGCCGGACAGGACTGCGGCGCGGGCGCCGTTCGGCTCAGGCAGCAACGAAGTCCCCTTCCCCGTTCAGCCACCGGCTCCGGCCGGCGCCCCGGATCAGGGAGTCGGCCGCGAGGTTGGAGACCACCGCGTGGCTCGCCGCCACCAGCGACGCCCAGCCGCGGTGGTCGGCTCCGCAGGAATGGAGCGCGGTGGCCCACAGTTCCCAGTCGAAGCCGTGCTCCCGCCAGTGCTCCGTGGCGTCATCGGGAGTGCGGACCATCGCGTCCAGCAGGTCTCCCAGCCGCCGCGCCGCGGGGTGGCCGTGCTCCGACGCCTGGCGGCGCAGGGTGCGCAGGGCGGCCGACAGCTCGGGCAGCGGCCCCCGGGGCAGGGGCGGCACGGGACGCACGGTCCGCGGACGGCCGTCCGCGCGCCGGGCCTCGTCGGCTTCGCGGACAGCCTGCCAGGTCGCGGCCTGGTCGGTACGGGACAGGACGATGGGCAGTTCGCGCAGTACGTCGGCGGGTTCGTCGGCGGCGTGCACGAGGGTGAGCACGCGGTTGGGCGCGCCCAGCCGGGTGCGCAGGTCTTCCGGACGGCGCGCCTCGGGCAGGGCGGAGCCCTTGGTCCGGGCGAGCAGCGAGCTGGCGGGGGTTGCCAGCGGTCCGGCGGCGAAGCACACGAGCAGCAGCCCGTCACCGGCGTCCAGCACCTCGCGCGTCACCGCGAGTCGGTCGGCGGTGGCCGCGTTCCACTGGTAACGCCACAGTTCGCGAGCACGGTTGGCCCCGTAGCGCACGGGGTGCGCGGCGATCACGTCGAGCCCGTGGCCGGTGAGGTGGGCGAGTGTGCCGTCGAGGGCACCGTGCGCGATGCCGTCGGGCCGCAGGGTGAGCAGCGCGGTCCGCTGGAGTGCCGTTGCCCACCGGTCGCCGAGAGCCCTGCGGGCGGTCGCCCAACCGTCGCGGAAGGCGAGGTCGTCGATGTAGTAGTGGATCTTCTCCGGCACGGTGGTCAGCTGCGGCCAGTCGCGGGCGCGGGGTGTCGTACCGGGTGCCGGCACGGTGGTCGGCACGGATGTGTGCGGGGGCATGCGCGTTCCCTCCTCCTCTTCGGTGCTGGGGCGCCGTGCGCGGGCTTCCCGCCGGGACCGGCACGGGGCCGGTCCCGGCGGGGATGCGTCCCTCGGACGCGCGGTGGGTCAGGGACCTCAGGTGACGCGGTGGGCCGCGTACGACTTGTCGACGACGATCTCAAGCTGGTTCTTCACGGTCGGACACCTCCTCTCCGATGACTCGGGACGCGTGGTGCGTGATGCGCGGTGGGTCAGGGACCTCAGGTGACGCGGTGGGCCGCGTACGACTTGTCGACGACGATCTCGAGCTGGTTCTTCACGATCGGACACCCCCTTCCTTGTCCTCGATCCGGATCGGTCCGCCGTCCGGCACGGCGGCACCGCTCTCGACGAGCCGCGTCACCGCGGCGTCGAGAAGCTCTCGGGGAACGTCCTCGGGGAACGTGTCCCGTGCTGCGGTGAGCAGCTCTTCTCGGGGGCGCCCGTCCAGGGCCGCCCACACGCGCACCATGGCCTCCGTCACGCGGTAGCCGATGTCCGGCCCGGACATCCCCCACGCGTCGGAGAAGCGGACGGGGGTCACCCACGGGCTGCGCACCGGACCGCCCTCGGCACGGCGGTCGGCGAAACGGGGAACCCGATCGAGCGGGGCGTCCCAGCCGCCGAGGAGGGCGTGGGCCACGAGGTGCGACACCAGCAGGAGTCGGCGCACCACGATCCGGCGGGCGCTCTGCACGCATCCCAGGTCGGCGGGTTGGCGCAGCGCCTCCCACACGTCGGTCAGTACCTCGCGCAGCGCCGCGGAGCGGGCAGCGCGCCGCAGGTGGAACTTGCGGCCCAGGTACACGTCGCCCACGCCGCTCAGGACGCACTCCAGGGAGAGCTCCACCGCGATCAGCGAGGTCTGCAGAGCGGTGAGCGTGTCGCCCACCTGCAGGGCCCCCAGCGCGTCCTCGGCGTAGCTGTTGAGCTGGTAGGCGCTGCGGTTCATGAGCACCCGCCGGATCGTCAGCCGGGCCTGCGCGGCCTCCGGGACCCCGCTGCCGTTGTCGACCAGTACGGTGCCGATCGCGAACCGCACGGCGCGCTGGAGCTCCACGTCGCTCAGGCCCGTCTGCCACCGGTCGGTGGCGGTGTCGGTGTAGTCGCGGCAGATCCGCACGATGCGGTCGAGCTCCGCGTGCGACACCGGCGTGAGCTGTACGACGAACCCCTGGCGTTCGTACGACACTTCGGGGCGCGGGGCGTCGTCGGTCGTCGCCACGTAGAGGTCGATGTCCGACAGGCCGTGCCCCAGGCCCGCTGCCAGCGATCCGCTGACGAAGGCGAGCCGTACGTTGTCCCGGCCCACCGCTTCGTCCAGCACGGCCCGCGCCGCGGCCAGGTGGGCTTCGCCGAGGTGGACGTCCGGTACCGCCCGGACCCCGCTCGCGGGGGGTGTCTCCGCGCTCGTCGCGTCCCGCTCCACCGTCTGCATCTCGCGTCCCTTCCCCGTCCGTTTCCGCCCCGTCCGTGTGCGACCGGGGCATGACCTGAACGTTAGGAAGGGGCGATCCACACCCCCTACTCATCCGATACACGAGGGCATGTATCGCCTGCGGGGGCCACCCCACGGCTCTTCCGGCCCGGACTCCGGGACCGGCCCGCGACGGGGTGAGGGAAGGCGGGGTGCCGGGAGCGGTTCGGTAACGGGCGGGCAGGCGACGCGCGGCGCCGGGCAGACTCGCCGGACCACACGGCACCCTCACTCCCGGCGAGGACCACCATGACGTTCACAGAAGAAGACCTGGTCTGGGCAGCGGCCCGCATGCTCGCCTGGTTGTTCGGCGCACTCGTGCTCTGCGGAATCGCCATCGTCGTCACGGTGGCCATCACGGTCACCGTC
Source organism: Streptomyces sp. NPDC001903 (assembly GCF_042891345.1). Lineage (NCBI taxonomy): Bacteria > Bacillati > Actinomycetota > Actinomycetes > Kitasatosporales > Streptomycetaceae > Streptomyces > Streptomyces sp. NPDC001903. Next base: position 51,383 of record NZ_JBIASZ010000018.1, on the reverse strand, counting down.
AAGGCGCACAGGAAATCGCCTCGCCGTCCGCCGGGCCCGGGCCCAAGGAGCGTTGGAGAGTGCGAGCGCACTGGCCGTCGGTTTCGGAGGCTTTGATTGCGGGGACGGTTTCATCGCATTTGCCGCGATCACCCCCTAGGCGGTGGCCGTGCTGTGTGTCTCCTTGTCGGAGTGGCGGTGCTCGGCGGGGCGGTGGCGTTGCGCCCAGCGGACGACGAAGGGGGCGGCCAGGCCGGTGAGGGCGAACAGGGCTCCCATGACGTACCAGCCGGGGCGGCCCCAGGTGATGCACAGGAAGATGATCAGGGCCGGGCCGACGGCCTCGGCCAGGCCGGCTCCGAGTCCGAATACGCCGAGGTACTGGCCGGTGGCCCGCTCGGGCGCGAGCGCGAAGGAGACCTCGAACCCGGCTGCCGCGTGCCAGAGTTCACCGATCGTGTGCACGGCGACCCCGGTCAGCAGGAGGGTCGCCGCGGCCCAGCCGGGGATGTCCTGGGTCAGCGAGATCAGTACGCAGGCCAGGAGGAAGGCGAAGCCGGAACGGCGGTAGGCGAGGGCGCCGGCCGCGGGCGTGTCGATACTTCGGCTCGCCCTCATCTGACAGGTGACCACGACGACGGTGTTCAGCAGCATCGTGCCCGAGATCAGCCAGTGGGGGGCCTCGGTGGCCGCGATGAGCCAGAGGGGGACGGCGACGGTCAGCACCTTGAACTGGATGGCCATGACGCCGTCCAGGGCGGTGAGCGCGAGGTACGGCCGGTCCCGCAGGGCGATCCATCGCGGGCCGCCCGCGGCCGGCTCGGGCGCGACCGGCCGCAGGCGGAGCACGATCAGGGCGGAGGCCGCGAAGGCGAGCGCGTTGCCGACGACCATGAGCTGGTAGGCGCTGTGCGTGCCGACCTGTACGACCCACCCCGCCAGCACGGCGCCGATCGAGATGCCGATGTTGGTCACCGCGCGCAGGTAGGCGCGGAACTCCTGCGGCCGGTCCCCTCCGTGGTGGCGGATGATGGGGCTGCGTGCCGCCAGGCCCGCTCCCTTCGCCCCGGTGGCCGCGCACACCGCGATGACGAACGGCCAGAAGCTGTCGGCCAGCAGGAACCCGGCCGTTGCCAGGGCCTGGACGACGAGGGTGCCGGCGTAGACCCCGCGTGCCCCGCGCCGGTCCGCCAAGTGGCCGACCGCGATCCCCACCGCGAGCGAGAGCACGCCGGCGATCCCCAGCCCGAGACCCACTTGGGGCGCCGGCAGGTGGACGGCCTGGGTGAAGTAGAGGACTCCCGCGGTCAGGTAGAGACCACTGCCGACGGTGTAGACGAAGTTCGAGGCGGCGATGGTGCGCTGCGGTCCGGCTTCCGGCAGCAGGTGGGGCATGGCGTGCTCCGCATCCTGGGGAGGAGATCAGGGTATGGCTTATTGCAAGTCGTTCGCAATAAGCGGGAGTCGGTGGTTGCCGCCGCCGACCGGGGACTCTTCGCCCGTCCGTCGGATCGCGGCACGGAAGTCCGCGGTCGGTGGAGTCCGGCCAGTTGCAACCAGGCGTCGACCTGTTCGGGCGCCTGGGGGTCTCAGGTGGTTCGGGCAGCGCGGATCTGCACGTCCAACGCGTCGGCCGTGCGCTTGCGTGACCTCCGGCAAAGACGCCTCCCGGTCCGGCACCTTGCGCACCGTGGACAGGTCGACCCCCAGTTCACGCAGTGTGCGGGCCAAGTCGAGGCGGGCGAGCGTGTGGGGACTGCGGGGGCTCGACGCCTGATGGCGACGTGCGTCGGCCCGCGCGCCTGCGGACCCGGCTGACGGCCGAGGTCGGGCTGCTGCGATGCTCTGCGGAGATGCGGGGCCGCCGCCCTTCCCCCTCTCGCAGCGCGAAACGACTGGAGCATCGTGTACCTGCCAGCCCGGACCGGCCGGTCGACCGCCTTGCTCCTGTCGGCCTCACTCGTCACCGCGCTCGCCGGCGGCCTGGCCGGCTGCTCCCTGATCAACCCGTACGCCTCCTGCGAAGGGTCGCAGCCGCGGCTCAAGGAGATGGCTGCCCTGCCGATCCTCGACGCGAAGCCGCCCCAGGCCACTCCCCCGGCGGGCCACCCGCAGGTGGAGACCGCATGCGACGACGACAGCAGCGGCGACGCCTGGCTCTCGGCCGCACGGCTGTACTCGGCCTCGGAATCGAAGACCGAGATCCTCGGCTACTACACCAAGGTGGCAAGGGCCGATGGCTGGAAGCTCGAGGAGCACGCCTCGCCGCTGCACGTTCCGGCGGAGGTCGAAGGCCTCTGCTTCAGCAAAGGCGGCGACGGCAGCGCGATGACACTGACGGTGACTTTCCCGAGCGGGGAAAAGTACCTCCCCGTGCCCGACTTCGGGGCCGGAACCGGAGTCGAGGTACTGGTCGGAGCAGAGATCGACGGCTCGTCCATACCCTGCTGGGACTAAGAGGCGCCCGACGGTTCGTTCGGCGTCGTCCCGTGTCGGACGGCCCGTGGTCAGGCCGTGTCGCCCAGGTACCTCGTCTGCCACGTACCGGCAGCGACCCGGGCAACGACGTCGGTGAGCCGGTCGCGCAGGTACAGGGGGATCATGCGCAGCCCTCCGACCTTGCCTAGCGGCACCCACTCGACCCGCGTGTGGGTCGGATCCGGGATGCTGCCGCCCAGCTTGGGCGGCTCCGAGACGACCTCGCACCAGAACAGCGCATCGATCCGGTGGTTACGGTCGTACGCGATCGGGCCGTCGTCGTGATGGACGGGGATGTGTTCGCGCAGGAACAGCAACTGCCCTGCTCGCACGGTCACGCCGGTCTCCTCCCACACTTCCCGCTCGACGGTGCGGTGCAGGGGCTCGCCCGGATTCTGCCCGCCGCCGGGCGGCAGCCAGGTGTCCGGCTGGGGCCAGCTCCCGTTGATGAGCAGAACGTGGCCGTCACGGACCACCAGGCCGGTCGCGGCGGTGCGGATGCGGCTCATGCAGACGACCCCTCTTTCAGGCAAGCGGCTCGGCCGAACGGAGCTGTGCAACAAGCACGGTAGAGGAGACGGCGGGGCGGCCGGGCTTGTGTGTGGTGCTGCGGCTGTTCGTGTGGTGTGACGTGGTGCGGGTTTTGGGGTGCGGGTCGTCAGATGCCGTTGCCGGTGTGGGTCCTGTCGGCCGACACGGGTGTGCGCTTCGTGGTCGTCGGTTTCGGAACCTTTGATCTCTGGGGTGTTGTGGCAGCATTTGCCCTCTTAAGTTCCTTGCGCCATCGCGGCGCCTGACGCGGCAGTCGAGGAAGAGCATGGGCTGGAGAGGTACATGTCGGACGGTCACGTCGGCGGCTCTGGCCGGGGCGGTCGCCCTCGTCCTGGCGGCTGCGCCCCAGGCCGGCGCCGGGCCCCGGAGCGGGGCCGCGCCGTCGTTCGGGACCGTGGCCGCCCGGCCGGACGCCTCCTCCCCCACTCCGCTTCCGCCGCGCCTGCCCCGCGACTTCCGCGGCAAGGGCAAGTGGATCGTCCGGGACCTGGGCATCACCGTGCCCTTCACCTGGGAGGGGCGCGACGGTGAGAGCCGGATGGTCGCCGGCGGCCCGCAGTACCCGATCTGGTTCACCAACCTGATCTACCACGACACCCTCTACACCCTGACCTACAAATGGCCCGGTCTGGACGAGCATGCGTGCTCACGCATCCCCGGCTTCAGCCTGGAGGATCTCAACGAGGGGTTGGAGGGCGCCCGGTTCGTGGGGCGCGAGACCTTGCGGCGCACGCCGGAGCGGCGCGTGAACCATTGGAGGGTGGGCGTGGTCTTCCCGGAGCTGCCTCCCGGGAACCACCCGCGCCTGCCGCTCGCCCTGGGCGACATCTACGTCGACGAGGCCGACCGGGGCACCTTCTGGCAGGTGCTGCAGTTCGGCGTGCAGAACCTCTACGATCCCGCGCTGGACGAGTGGCTGGTCATGGACACCTTCGAGCACCGGCCCGGGACCGTGACGCTGCCCCGGGAGTGCGAGCCGCCCCGGCGCTGACAGCCCCTGCGGTGCGGGCGCTCGGGTTTCAGGCGGTCGTGGCGAGGGTGGTGTCGAGCCAGTCGTAGATGCGGGCGAGGGCCAGGCGCATGGCGCCGGGGTGGCAGTGGGCGCCGGCGCCCTCCGCGGCGGTGAACGGCATCAGCGTCTTGGGGCAGGTCAGGCGCTCGTAGAGCTGCTCGGGCTGGCCCTTGAAGAACTCGTCCTCCTCGGCGTCGCACACGAGGGTGGGGCACTGGATCCGCTCGGCGATGCCGCCGGCGAGGGTGTAGTCGAGGTAGGAGGCGCTGAAGGCGCGGGGGGTCTCGACGCCCATCACGTACATGCCGTGGTTGATCGCCCAGCGTGCGGTGGCGTCCTGGGCCGTGATCTGTTCGAAGCGCGCGTCGAGTTCGGGGGCCGAGTCCGCGCGCAGGAGCCGTTCGGCCTCGGCCCGGTCGCCGGGGATGTTGCGGACGGATATCCGGCCCAGGTCGTAGACGCCGTCGACGGCGATCAGGGCGGCGAGGCGGTGCTCGAAGGCCGCGGCCCGGGGGGCCAGTACGCCGCCCATGCTGCTGCCGAGGAGTGCGATGCGGCGGTTGTCGACCTCGGGGAGCGTTTCGGCGAAGTCGACGACCGGGGGTGATGACGTTCTCCCAGTCCGGGCGGAAGACCAGGCCCTGGTGGTGGCGGGGGCCGGGCTGGCCCGGGCCGTCGAAGGTCAGGACGGTGTACCCGCGCTCCACGGCGGCCAGCGCGCCGCTGAAGTGGAGTTCCTCGGCGGTGCCGTCGAATCCGCTGTGCATGATCAGGGTCGGTCGGGGGGTGCCGGTGTCGTCGGCCCGGTAGAGGTAGCCGGGGAGGGTGGTGTCCTCGTAGGGGATGCGGACCGGTTCGATGCGCGGGGTGGTGTGGAGCGCGCCCGCGGCCCGGAAGCAGGCGACGCTGCGGTCGTAGGCGTGGTCGTGGCGGGGGTCGCACGGGTGGCCGTGCTGGAAGAACTCCGCCGAGCGGTAGTAGTTGGAGGCGCGCAGGAATCCGTCCCGGGCGCTGACGGTGTGGCCCGCGTCCAGGGCCTTCCGGGCTTCGGCGGCCACCCGGTCGGCGGTCGCCATCCACTCCTCGTGCCAGCTGTCGTAGTCGCCCTCCTCGATGCGCTCGGCGGTGGAGACGACCTCGCCGAAGTCGGCGCCGCCGTAGGCGATGTGGCTCATCGAGCGCAGGGTCTCGTACCAGAACTGGGGGTTCCCGGGGAACATCAGCGGCTGCATCACACTCTCCTTAAGCACAGATCTGTGCGTATGGCAGGACTGTAGAGGCTCCGGGTCCCATTAAGCAAATAGTTGTGCTTACGATGTGGGGGTGACTCCGAAAGAACCGGCCCCGCGCCAACGCAAGAGCCCCGAGCAGGTCCGCTCGGCGGTCCACCAGGCCGTCATCGACCTGCTGTCCGACCCCGAGGGTGCGGACCTGACCATCCCCGCGGTCGCGCAGCGTGCGGGGGTGAACCACACCAGCGTCTACCGGCGCTGGGGCAGCCGGGAGGCGCTCCTGGCCGACGTGGTCGTCACCCGCCTCGAACGGGACTGGCCGCTGGCCGACACCGGAACCCTGCGCGGCGATCTGACGGCGTGGGCCGAAGCCGGCGTCGCGAGCATCCGCACCGCCGAAGGGCGGCTGCTGATCCGGGCCGTCGCCCTGTCCATGCCGGGCAGCGCCACGGCTCAGGGGGAGCGCGCGCAGCAGTTCCAGCGCCGCCTCGGCGCCATCGAGCGCATCCGCGACCGCGCCGTCGCGCGCGGCGAGGTCCCCCCGCCGCTCGACCACATCCTCGACCAGCTCGTCGCGCCGCTCTATCTGCGGGCGATCTTCGGCATCGATCCGCCGGCCTCCGGGTACCCGGATCTCCTCGTGGAACGCCTCCTCGGCGGTACGGCCGCCTTCCAGCCGCCCCGAGAGCCCGAAAAAACCGGACGGCGGTGAAAAAAGCCGGACGGCGATGTCGAGAACCCGTGGCCGGCTCCGTCCCCGGGGTGAAGGCGACCACAATGGGCCGCACCGGCACCGAGGAGAAACACCATGGCCAAGTACCTGCTGCTCAAGCACTACCGCGGCGCCCCGGCTCCGGTCAACGACGTGCCCATGGACCGGTGGACCCCCCAGGAGATCTCGGCGCACGTGCAGTACATGCACGACTTCGCGGCCCGGCTCGAGGGGACCGGCGAGTTCGTCGACGGTCAGGCGCTCTCCCCCGAGGGGACGTTCGTCCGGTACGACGGAGAGGGGCGCCCGCCGGTCACCGACGGGCCGTTCGCCGAGACCAAGGACCTCATCGCCGGCTGGATGGTGATCGACGTCGACAGCTACGAGCGCGCCGTCGAGCTGGCCGGGGAGCTGTCGGCCGCTCCCGGGGCGGGCGGGAAGCCGATCCACGAGTGGCTCGAGCTGCGTCCGTTCCTGGCTGCGCCGCCCACCATCACGGAGTGACGTCCCCGATGGACGAGGCCCTGCTCCGGAGTCTCACACCGGGCGTCCTCGCGATCCTCGTCCGCCGCGGAGCCGACTTCGCGGCGGCCGAGGACGCCGTACAGGACGCCCTGGTCGAGGCGTTGCGCACATGGCCGGCCGACCCTCCGCGGGACGCGAAGGGCTGGCTGGTCACCGTGGCCTGGCGCCGGTTCCTCGACGCCACGCGGGCGGACGCCGCACGCCGCAGACGGGAGGACCGCGTCGAGGAGGAGCCGGCGGCCGGGCCCTCGCCCTCGGTGGACGACACCCTCCGGCTCTACTTCCTGTGCGCCCACCCCTCGCTGACGCCCTCGTCGGCGGTCGCGCTCACGCTGCGCGCCGTCGGCGGCCTCACCACCCGCCAGATCGCCCGGGCCTACCTGGTGCCCGAGGCGACCATGGCGCAGCGCATCAGCCGGGCCAAGCGCACCGTCTCCGGCGTACGGTTCGACCGGCCCGGGGACGTCGCCACGGTGCTGCGCGTCCTCTACCTGGTCTTCAACGAGGGCTACTCCGGCGACGTGGACCTCGCCGCCGAGGCGATCCGGCTGACCCGGCAGCTCGCCGACGCGGTCGACCACCCCGAAGTGGCGGGGCTGCTCGCCCTCATGCTGCTCCATCACGCCCGCCGCGCCACCCGGACCGCCGCCGACGGCAGCCTCGTACCGCTCGCCGAGCAGGACCGCAGTCGGTGGGACACCGCGCTGATCGCCGAGGGCGTACGGATCCTGCAGGCGGCGCTCGCCCGCGACCGGCTGGGCGAGTTCCAGGCCCAGGCGGCCATCGCGGCCCTGCACGCGGACGCGCCCACCGCCGGGGAGACCGACTGGGTGCAGATCCTGGAGTGGTACGACGAACTCGCGCGCCTGACCGACAGTCCGGTCGTACGCCTCAACCGCGCGGTCGCCGTCGGCGAGGCGGACGGACCGCGCGCGGGCCTGGCGGCGCTCGCGGCGCTGGACGACTCGCTGCCCCGCCACGCCGCGGTGGCCGCGTACCTCCACGAGCGGGACGGGGACCTGACGACGGCGGCGCTGCTGTACGCCGAGGCGGCCCGCAAGGCGCCCAACCTCGCCGAACGCGACCACCTGACGCGCCAGGCCGCCCGGCTCAACGCACTTCGGCGCTCGTGACGGGGTGACCGGGGCTCCTGCGCGTGGTGTTCGTGCGTGGTGTTCGTGCGTGGCCGTGTGCGTGGCGCTCAGAGTCCGGCGAGGAAGGAGCGGACCGCGGCGTGGACGCCTTCGGGGTCGCGCAGTTGGAGGAAGTGGTCCGCGTCCAGGGCCGTGTGCGTGGTGCGGTGGCGGCGGGCGGTCATGTCGGCGGCGTGGTCGGCGCCGAGGACCTGGCTGGAGGTGCCGCGCAGGAGGAGGGCGGGGCAGTCGGTGGCGAGCCACTGCTCCCAGTGGTCGCCGTGGACGGCGTTCTCGGAGGTGACGGTGTCCTGCGGGTGGAAGGGGAGCCGCCAGCCCCCCTCCGGGAGGGGGCGCAGGGCGCCGCCGAGCATCGGGGCCATCGGGCCGAGGGCGGCGAGGAGGTCCTCGCGGGTGGCGGCCGTGTAGGGGAAGGAGAGGACGAAGGAGAGCGGGCTCGCGGGCGTGGGGGCGATGGCGGCGGCCGTGTCGAGATTGACCAGGGCCTCCACGCGGTGGGGCAGTTCGGCCGCCAGGTGGAAGGCGTTGAACGCGCCGAGCGAGTGGCCGAGGACGGCGAACCGGTCGAGGCCGAGGTGGTCGACGAGGGCGCGCAGGTCGGCCACGTAGCCGGCCCGGGTGTAGTCGGTGGCGCGGTCGGAGTCCCCGTGGCCGCGCTGGTCGGGAGCGATGACCCGCCACTCGGGACCGAGGACGCCCGCCAGGGCGGTGAAGGAAGCGCCCTCGGAGAGGTGGCCGTGAAGGGCCAGCAGCGGGCGGCCGTCGCCGCCGAAGTCCAGGTAGGAGAGGGCGCGGCCGTCGATGTCGAGGACGGAGCGGACGGGCCGGGCGGTCTCGGTCGCTGTCGTGGTGGCGCTCATGGCGGACTCCTCGCGGCGTGGCGGGACGGGTGGGAACGGGTGGGGCGGGAAGCGGTGGTCGGCCGCTCTCCACGCCAGAACCATACATACGTATAAGACGAATGTTCAATACAGTTGTATGGATCCTCGGAGACTTTCGGCTCGCGCGTCGGGCGTTCCCAGCGACGAAAGTTGACCGCGCGGTCATCCTTCGTGCGGACGAGGACCGCCGCCCCGATTCCTTAGCCTGGTCCGCATGACCAGTGACGCGGGGGACCGCACCGACGGACGCCCATGGCGACGGGGTGCGTTGGGTGTCGTGGCGGGAGTGCTCGCCGCGGCAGGCGTGTGCGCGATCTTTTGGGGGCTGGGCCTGAACCTGGGGGTCGGCGCGGCCTGGCTGTCCGGGAAGGCCGCGGTGAAGGCGGGGTTCTTCGTCGGCGCCGGCGGCCTCGCCGCCGTGACCGTGTGGTGGCAGGGGCGCCGCGCATCACGGGCGACGCCGCCCGAGGAGACGGGCTAGGGGGTCCGCAGGCGCTCTACTGCCGGCGGGCCAGCACGTGGGCGTCGAGGAAGCCCCGTTCGGAGGCCGGGTCGTGGAGCAGCCGGGCGAAGGGGTCGAACCCCGCCCCGGCCATGAGGTCGGCGAACCCGTCCGCCGGCCAGCTGTAGGCGGGCGTCACCTTGTGGTCGAAACGGACCGGCTCCGGACCGCCGGTCGCGAAGAAGGAGACCAGGAGCAGGCCTCCCGGCGCCAGGACGCGCGCCTGTTCGGCGAGGAGCGCGGGCAGTTCCCCGGGCGGGGTGTGGATCGTCGAGTAGTGGGCCAGAACGCCGCCGAGCGCGCGGTCCCCGACCGGCAGGGCCTCCATCCGGGCCTCGTCGAACCGCAGTGCCGGATGGGCCCGCCGGGCGTGGTCGACCATGGCCGGGGAGATGTCGAAGCCGCGGGCGTCCAGCTCCAGTTCGTGCAGCATCGCCGTCAGATGCCCGGGCCCGCACCCGACGTCGGCTGCCCGCGGGTTGCCCGTCGCGCGCACCAGTTCGGCGAAGGTGGCGATCATGGCCCGCGTGAACGGCCGCGTCTCCAGCCGGTCGGCGAACAGCGACGCGTAGAGCTCGACGACCTCGTCGTAGGCCGCCCTGGTCTCTTCCTGGTGTTCCGCCACGGAGGTGAAGTTAACACCCGCGCGGCCGCCGCGGACGAGGGCCGCCGCAAGCCCGGCCGATCCGCCTCGCCGGGCGTGCGCTCGCCGATGCCGAAATCCACCCCGGCGGAGTCCATGGAAGTCCTTCGGGACATGGAGAAGTACCATTTCGGACGGTGGGGCGGGCCGGGCTTCCACGGGCCGAAATGGTGGACCGAGGGCCGGGCCCTTTGAGAACAGACGTGCATGGTGGGCAGGAGCCCCGGGCGGGTGGATTGATGAAGGAAGACCCGTCGGCGATTCATGTCGCCCCGTGGATGCACGTGACTCCGCGGGGCGGTGGAGTGCCTCTGGATGAGCTCCTGCCCGCCACCGGTGGCGTTTACGTGGCACGGTTCAACGGCCAGGACATGCCGGACGAGATGGCGGTGTTCCAACACTTCGCCGAAGCCCTGAAGTTCCCCGAGTACTTCGGATGGAACTGGAACGCCTTCCACGATTGCGTGCGCGACCTTGAATGGCTTTCGGCGGACCACCACGTCCTGATCATCGATTCCGCCGAGAGCGTCCTCTCCGAGGACGATGACGCCCGCAAGGAATTCTTCGGTTCTCTGTGGCGTGCGGGCCGGCGGTGGTCCTACGTCAAGCGCCCTGAAGGTGTGACGCTCACGAAACTGACCGTCGTCTGGTCATGCGACCAGGAATCCGTGTCCGACCTCGTGAAACAGCTCGAGGAATTCCAAGACGCATAGACCGGACGATGGTGGCGATCCTCGACGGGGCAACCATTGCTCTGTCCGTTTTGTCGACTCCTCGCTTTGCTGCCACGCAGTTTGCTGAGGTGCTCCCCCCGTCGCCTCCCACCCCGGCCTGCCCCAGGGTGAGAGGTGTTCCGGGTGGGTCCGACGGCCCGCCCGCGGACCCCGTCGACGAAGAGGAGCCAGCCATGCCGGACACCCTGAAGGCCGCCGACCGCGCGCCCGCCCTGACCCCCCGCGAGCGCCAGGTGCTGGCCCTGCTCGCGGGCGGTGAGACGTACTACGGCATCGGCCGGAAGCTGGGCATCAGCCCGCACACCGTCGACACGCACCTGCGCCGGCTGCGCGACAAGACCGGCACGGTCAACCGCACCCAGCTCGTGGTCCTCGCCCTCCAGTGCGGCTACGTCTCCTGAGCCCCACCAGACCCTCAACTCTGCCCCGCTCGCCTGCATTTGCGGCGATCTGAGCACCCTTCACTTTGCGGTCACGCATGTTGGTGAAGGGCTCGCTCCCGTACGTACGCCACCGGGCTGGGCCAGTGTTGTCCACGCACCGCGCCCGCACCACACACCGCACGGGGCCCGCTCAGCGGGCGGGCCCCGCCATGTCCCTGGGGAAACCATGCCGAAGCGCCTCGCCCTGCTCCTCACCGCCGTCGCCACCACCGCCGTGCTGGCCTTCCCGCCCGCTTCCCCGGCGTACGCCGACGGCATCGACTGCGGGGGCATCGAGCTCCTGTCGACCGGCACGTCCCCCACCGATACGGACCTCCAGCTCGGCGGCCAAGACCGGATGGAGCCGTGCGACACCTCCTGGGGCGGCTGATCCCCGCTGCGGAGAACGGACCGGCACCAGATCGGTGAGCACGTACCGCCCCCGGGGCGTCAGCTCCACCGACCAGGACCAGCGGGCCGGGATGTACAGCACCTCCCCCGAGCGCAACCGGCACCGGAAGCCGTCCGCGCCCCCGCCGCCGCCCCGGTCACGGGACAGGCGCCACGTCCCCGCCCCCTCGACCTGATGGACCACCCGGTGCGCGGCGGGATCCGCCGTCCCGCCGCTCCGGGCCGCCAGGTCGACACCCGGGCCGAGTTCGACGGCCAGGGCGTCGAGCACCCGCGACCACTCCGGGGCGCCCAGGGGCGGATGCTCGCACTCCGGCCACAGCACACCCGGCGCCCGGTCCAGATGGACCGACAGGAACAGCGCCAGCTCCCTGAGATGGACCGCGCTCTCCGCCGCCGCCCAAGGCGCCATGGTCCCGCTCCTCGTTCGAAACGCCGCCCGTCAGACGTCCTGCCCGGGCCGTACGACCAGCATCGGGCACCCGGCGTCCCCCGGCCAGCCGCGGAAGTACGCTCCCGGGAACACGCGACGCGACGGCCCGGCGGGCGGCCGGACGGCGGTCCTCAGCCCGCGTCCGCTCCGGACGGCGGCTGCTCCTCAGGGGGCGGGCCCGCCGCCAGCAGCCCCTGAGCTGCCGCGTGGGCGCCCGCCTGGAAGCGACTGGCGGCGCCCAGCTCCTCCATGATGTCGGCGATGTGACGGCGTGCCGTACGCAGCGACATGCCGAGCCTCCGGGCGATGGCCTCGTCCTTGAGCCCGGCCGCGAGCAGCCGGACGATCGTCTCGTGGATCTCCCGGGACACCTCTTCGAGCCCCTGGTCGGCGGCGTCGGCGAAGGGTGTGGCCCGGTCCCAGGTCTGCTCGAAGACCTCGCAGAGGTAGGCGACCGTGGACGGCTCCCGTATGACGACGGCGCCCCAGCTGTCGTCCTTGACCGGGATGAAGGCCACCTCGCGGTCGAAGACGATGAGCCGGCCGAACAGCTCGTGCGCGGTGCGGTACTGGCCGCCCAGCGCCGACGCGGCGGCCACGTACGCCTGGCTGGGCCCGTTGAAGCGGGCCGTGTGGTGGTAGAGCGTGCGCAGCCGGATCCCGCGCTCCAGCATCGCCCGGTCCCGCACCAGCGCCTCCTGCATCGCCTCCGGGACCCGCGCGCCGCCCCCGGGCTGGCTGGTCAGGACCTCCCGGCTGCAGCGGTCCGAGGCCTGGTTGAGGGTGTTGCGCACGTCCTGGACGTTCTCCAGGAGCTCCAGCCCCTCGCCGCACGCGCGCCGCCGGTGGTAGCGGGCGACGAACGGGCCGAGGTCCTCGCGCATCCCGGCGAGCCCGGCCTGCTGTTCCCGTATCCGCGCCTCGACGGGAGCGGCGAGCTGCGCCAGCGCCGTCTCCGGCGCCACCGCGAACACCCCCTGCGACCCGCCGGGGCCGGTCTGCCCGTGCAGCAGCCGGGCCGACCGCAACCGCTGCAGGCTCGCTCCGGCCTCCCCGGCGGTGATGCCGACCCCCGCGGCGATGGCCTGCGCGTCGCCCGACCGCTGCTCCAGTACCCAGCCGTACACGGCCAGGTCGGTCTCCCCCAGCCCCCGAGCCGCGTCGAACGGTCCCGATTCCCCGTGCACTGCCACCCCTCGCCCCTTCGCCGCCGGCCCGACAGGTGGTGCCGGCCCCGGCGCATCGGATGCCCGGGCCAAGGATAGGCGGAAGAGATCACCGGAGGGCAGGCGGAAAGCCCCCGGGCACAGGGCATCGGGGGCTGTCCGCGTCCGTCCACGGCGTACGGGGCACGGGGGATGGGGAGATGGGGGAAGGGGGATGGGCGATGGGAGATGGGGGGACGGGGGACGTTCACGCACCGCGCATGGCGGCGCGGGCGAGAGCGACCAGCGTCCCGGGGGTCAGGGCGTCCACCGCGCGGCGCTGGTGCTCGATCAGGGTCGCGGCGGCCTCGGTCAGCTCCCGGTCGTCCAGCGGCCGCCCCGGGATGCGCGCGCCGTCGGCGAGGACCGCCTGCAGCAGGGCGTACAGGTTGGCGGTGCCCGCCTCGCGCACGGTCAGCGACAGGTGCGCGGACGGCGCGTCCCCCACGGCATCGGCGCGGTGCGCGAACCCCCGCGGTACGTACAGCACCTCGCCCGGGCGCAGCACGGTCTCCAGGAGCACCTCACCCGGGTCGCCGTCCTCGCGGGCCGGCTCCCAGTTGCCGTCGCGCGGGCCCGCGTGGACGTGCCAGCGCTTCTCGCCGCTGATCTGGATCGCGAGGACGTCGGCGTCGTCGCGGTGCAGGGGGCGGCCCTGGGTCCCGGCCGGGGTGCGGAAGAAGAACGCCTCCACCTGGCGGCCGAGTTGTTCGCCCAGCCCCGCGGTCAGGGCCCGCACGCCCTGGTGCCACTGGTCGACGTAGCGCAGGAGCACGGTGGCCCGCTCCTCCTCGACCAGGCGCCGTACGAGGTCCCCGTCCGCGTAGTCCTCCACGAGCTCCCCGAGCACCACCCGGGGGGTGCAGAAGCGCTCGACGGGTACGTGGCTGTCCGCGTGGACCAGCCCGATGTAGGGGACCTTGAGGAGACCCGCATCCAGCAGGGCGTCCAGCTCTGCGACGGCGATCACGTCGACCGGGGGGCTTTCGGGGCGCAGCACGGCGGGTGCGCGGCGCCAGTGCGCGGCGAAGAACTCCTGCTCGTCGCCCACGCATCGGGTCAGCCAGTCCATCGTGGTCTCACTCTCACTCTCGCTCAGGCCGTGGGGCGGCTGCTGTAGGCGTGCAGGCGGGCGCTGTGCACGAGGGACGGGGCGTCGGCGGCGTCGAGGCGGTCGCGTACGTGGGCCAGCAGGGCGGCGGCCGTCGCCGTCAGGTCCTCGTCGCCGAGGGGGCGGGCGGGCAGGGCGAGGCCCTCGGCGAGGAAGGAGCGCAGCTCGGCCCGCAGGTGGTCGGCGCCGGCCTCGCGCAGCACGATCGTCAGGTGCAGCGAGGGTCCGTCCGCCGTGGCCTGGGCGGTGTGGGCGTACCCGTTGGGCACGTACAGCACCTCGCCGGGCCGTACCACGGTGTCCAGCAGCACCGGGCCCGGGTCGTCCTCCCGCACGGGCTGCCAGTGGCCGTCCGCCGGTCCCCCGTAGACCTTCCAGTGCTTGGAGCCGCTCAGCTGGAGCACCAGGATGTCGCCGTCGTCGCGGTGGACCGCGCCGAAGCGTCCGGGCTGCGAATAGAAGAGGAAGGCCTCGACGAGCCGGTCGAGCTCCCGCGCCAGTCCCGCGGTGAGCTCCCGCACCGGCGGATACCAGTGGTTGACGTAGCGCAGCTGCAAGGTGGCCTGTTCGTCGCGGATCAGGGCGCGCACGCGCTCGGCGTCGAGCCACCCCTCCAGGTGGCGGCCGGCCACCACCCGGGGTGGGCACCAGGCCGCCTCGGGGACCGCGCCGGCCATGGTGAACAGTCCGGCGTACGGCACCCTCAGGGTGCCCGAGTCCAGCAGCGCGTCCAGATCCGCGAGCCCGAGCACCTCGGTCGGCGGATCGGCCGGCCGCAGCAGGGCGGGCCCTCGGCGCCACTGCGTACGCAGGAAGCGGTCCGCGTCGGTCACACAGCGTTCGAGCCAGTCCACGGCTCACTCTCCTTGCTCTGGCCCGGCTGCGGGGCCCGCCGCCCATGTGGTGGGCGGGCCCCGGCAGCAGACGGTCGGTCGGCGGGATCGGACGCGGGATCAGATGACGTCGGGGTAGCACTCCGCGCATCCGGCCACGACGGCGCTGCCGGTGGGCGCGGCCTCGGCGGCGAAGGCGCTCGGCGCGAAGAGCGCCCCGCCGACGACCGCGGCCGCCGCCACGCCCAGCGCGGCCTTGCGGGAGAGGTTCAGAGCGGTCTTGGCGGGGGCGTCGGTGTTCTGCGAGAAGTCCATGTCGTCTCCTGTGAGTTCGTGTCCCGGGGCGTTTCCCCTTGACTGATCTCAATCCTGTCCGGCCCGTCCCCTCACCGACAGTGACGCCTTCCCGCTCCCGCGGCCCCGTGTCCCGCACCCCCGTGTCCCGCGTCCCCGTGACCCCGGGCCCGCCTTCGCCGCCCGGTGCGCCGCACGAAACCATCCCCGATCAGGACATCTCGACGGGAGGGGAATCGAACAGCCGACGGCCGGGACGAGGGCCGGCGCCTTCCGGCGCCCCGGGCCAACTTCCGCCCGTCGGACACCCGTTCCAGGACGTCCGGCCGTACGGGCCGCGGTCCGGCGGAACGAGGAGCGCCGTTGTCGAATGTCTTGAAATGGACGCTATGACCGATCAGCGCTTGAGGGGTGCTTATCTCACTCATATGGTCATTTCCGACTGCAGCCGGTGAACAGCCCCAGCAAAGGACGCAGATGGAAGACAGGCGAACGGCAGGATCGACCCTGGGAATCGCGGGTTTCAACGCGGTTCTCACCATCGCGGCGACCGTGGCGACATGGGACAACGGCCCAAGCCCCTGGGCCGCCGCGGCCGCGGGCTCCGTACTCGTCTTCGTCGTCCTGCTGCGGAAACGCTGAGCTTCCCACCGGTGCGAGCGGTCGCACTCATCCCTGTTCCCGAAGGAAACGCTCCCTTGAAGCTCTCTTACCGCATGGCCACCGCCGCACTGGCCGGCCTGGCCCTCGTCGGCACGACGGCGGCGCAAAGCCACGCGTCCGCCCCGTCCGCCCCGCCCGCCTTCACTTCGGCGGCCGCCGCCTCTGCCGGGGTCTCTCCCGAGACTGCGGCACTGGTCAAGAACATCCAGACGCTCCAGACCCGGTCCACCGTCGTCGAAGGAGACCGGGCCCGGGCATGGGTGGCCAGGGTCGGCACCGATGTGGACGCCGAGAAGATAGGCACACATCTGACGGCCGACTCGTCGCTGGTGATGCAGGGCGCCACCGTCTACGCGTTCAAGAACGGCAACACCCAGGTCTCCGTCCCCATCGGCGGTCAGGTCCTCGGCGCCAGCCTGAACGCGGTGTACGACGCCTCCGGCAAGCTCGTCGAGACGCTGGAGATGCAGCTCACCCACGACGACACGACCGGCCGCGCCCGGGTGTGGCGCAACGGCGCGCTGACGGCCGACAAGACCATCAAGGCCGCGGACCTGCCCGAGGACCTGGGCGTCAGGCAGCCGCAGCTCTCGACCTTCGGCTTCAGCTGGAGCAAGCTGAACAACTGCCTGGCCGGCGCGGGCGTCTCGTCGTGGACCCTCGCGCTCATCGGCACCGCCTGCGCCGCCGCCTGCGTGGGCACCGCCGGCGCCGCCTGCGTACCCTGCATCACCGCGGCCGGAGGCCTCGGCGCGGGGACCGTGTGGTTCTGCATCGGCAAGGCCACCACCTGACGGGCCCGCCCCGTAAACAGGACCTGCGGCCGTTCGCCCTCAATCGCAGTGAGGGCGAACGGCCGCGGGCCGTGGCACCAGGTTAACCACCCCGGTGGAGCCGGGTGGCCTGCGGTGGGGCACCGGCCGGGTAAACCGGGTGAAGCAAGGAGTGGCCTGCGAATATCCTGGCTCGTCCCCTACCGGCCACTGGAGGTCCCCCCGCATGAGCAGCGCCACGCCGTCCTTTCCCGAGCGGATCGAGCTGAAGGGGGAGGGCCTGGTCCTGCGCCACTGGGCGGAGACGGACCTGGCCGCGATGCCCGAGCTGTTCGACCACCCCGACATCGCGTACTGGACGCCGATCGTCTCCCCCTTCGACGACGAGGCGGCCCGCACCCGCCTCGAGCGGGCCCGGCGGATGTGCGCGGAGGGTACGGCCCTGCTGCTCGCCATCACCGTCGACGGCGGCGCCGCGCTCGGCGAGGTCATGCTCAAGCGCGCCCCCGAGGGCACGGAGCTCGGCTACGCGGTCGGCCCGGCGCACCGGGGCCAGGGCCTGGCCGCACGCGCGGTGCGGGTGATGGCCTCGTACGCCTTCGAGGAGCTGGGCGTGGACCAGGTGATCCTGGAGCTGGAGGCGGAGAACGCCTCCAGCGTCGGCGTCGCCACCCGTGCCGGATTCCGGCTCCTCGACGTGCCGCTGATCACGGGCGAGGAGAAGGGCCGGCCCTACGTGCTCCAGACCTGGGGCCTCGAACGCCCCTAGGGGCGTTCGAAGGCCTGGAGCACGCCGCCGAGCGAGAAGCAGAGCGCGCCGGTCAGCGTCCCCCAGTTGGCGATGCCGGTGTTGACCAGGCTGCCGGTGGCGGGCCGGGTGAACGCGGCCAGCGCCGAGACCATGAAGAGCACCGACCCGAACTGGTTCACGGCGACGACCCACCAGCCGAGGCTGCGGGAGCGCAGGCAGGGCCGGGACCGGTGGCAGATCTCGGCGAACGCGAGGTGCCCCGAAACGAGGAACAGGACGCATCCGATCACGTCGGGAGTCCAGATCAGCCGGTTGACCTGCTGGACGGTGAGCCCCTGCAGGAAGGAGTCCAGCAGGTTGACGGCGAACACGAGCGTCCCGACGAACAGGACGAACGTGCTCAGCCAGTCCAGGCGCATCGGCTCGTACCCCCACCACCGCCAGGCGGCCGTGACCAGCGGGCCGCCTCCTTCGGTGTGGCGAGGTGCGTTCAGGACCTGCAGGAGCGAGGTGTAGCCGCCGATGTTGAAGAAGAGGCCCCCGGCGAAGTAGACCGAGGCGCTCTCGACCGCGGCGCCCGAGCCGAACTGGGCGATGGCGGCGCCGAGGGCGAAGAGCGCTCCGCCGATGACGAAGGCGCCCGAGGCGACGGCGTTGAGCCTTCGCAGGCGGCCGAGGGCCTCGGCGTCGGCCGCCGGGGCCGTGGTGGCCTCGTCCCCGGGGCCGCGGACCGACAGCGCCCCGCGCCTGCGCGCCGGCCGCGACTCCCATACCACCGTGGCCCCTTCGGGCCGCTGCCAGGTGAGCCGGGTGGTGAACGGTCCTGCGCCTTCGGCGTGCTGCTCGGGCTGTCCCACGGCCCGAGCGTAGTCCCGCGTACGGTGGCCGACCGGCAGTGAAACGTACCCTTCGCACCGTTCACACCGCTCCCACCCTTCCTCCCGCGGCTGCCGGCCGGGGTGCGATCAAGGCGGAACGGCGGTGCCATGGAACTGTCCCCGCGGGCCGCCCTGCGGTCCGCGGCTTCCCCGGAGAGTGGCGGTGATCCCCGTGAGGACCGTACGCCGGGCGGCGGCCGCCGCCCTGTGCGCGCTCTGCGTCGCGTTCGCCCTCGCCACCCCGCCGGCGGCGGCCGCCCCCGTCCCGGCCGAGCCGTGCACGCCCGGTTGGGTGTGCGGCTGGACCGGTCCCGATTACACGGGCGTGGCGAGCTTCGTCTCGCAGGACATGCCGCGCTACCCGGAGACGACCGCGTACGTCGGGTTCAACGGCGGTGCATCCGTGTGGAACAGCGCCGGTACCTGGCGCCGGGACGGCCGGCTGTGGGGCCGGTGCGTCACCGTGTACAGCGCCGCCGAGTACCGGGGACCGAGCCGGACCGTCCGCCCCGACCAGGGAATCGCCCGGCTCCCCGCCTCGTTCGGGAACATCCGCTCCAACCGGTTCCACGCGTGCCGGCTGACCTGACCCCGCGCCTCCCCCGCCCCCCGTCAGCGGGTGCGCAGGCCGACGGTGTACACGTCCGTACGGTTTCGGGGTGCGCCGGAGTTGGTCTCGGTCAGCACCGCCCGCACGCCCTTGCCGTCCGCCACCAGGCCCTGGTAGTCGCCGAGGAAGTAGCCCCCGGCGAACGGCGCCTGCAGCCAGTCGAAGATCCGCGAGATGCGCCGCTCGGTCCGGCGCTCCGGGTCCCCGTGCGGCAGGGTGGCCAGCTGGTAGGCGGTGGGCAGGGTGGTGGTGTCGCCCGGCTTGAGGAAGCGCAGGTCGTAGTAGGTGAGGGCGACCGTGCCCCGTTCGTCGACCGCGATCGACGGGGAGAAGGCCGGCACGCCCTTCGGGCTGATCAGCTCCGGGGCTCCCCAGGTCCGTCCGCGGTCGGTGGAGCGCACCAGCTGGACGGAGTCGAACGCGCCGCCGGAGAAGTCCGAGCCCTCGTACGCCATGTAGAGCGTGCCCGTCTTCGGATCGACGGCCGGGCTGGGCAGGGTGGACGCGGCGCGCAGCGGTTTGGCGGGGTCGTTCGGGTCGACCTCCGGTACGGAGGTGTCCTTGGCCACGGTGACCGGGGCGCTCCAGGTCCGACCGGCGTCGGTCGAGGTGACCATCGCGTAGTGGGCCTCGACGACGGTGCTGAGGTCCTTGGAGTAGGTGATCCGGTCGAAGAAGTCGTACAGGGTGCCGGTGTGCCGGTCGACGACGATCAGATGGCCGATGGTCTGGGTGTTGGGGACGGCGCTGGTGTCGACGAAGCGCCGGGCCTGGCTCCACGTGCGGCCGCCGTCGCGGGTGACGGAGATGTAGCCGGGACCGTCGAGGGAGCTGGGGCCGAGCGGGTCGTTGTCGAGGCGGTTCCAGACCTGGTAGGCGGTGCCCTTGCGGATCGGGTCGGCGGTGAGCGAGGGCTTGTCGTTGAAGAACGGCTGCTCGTCGACGTGCGTGGTGGTGAGGTTCCGCCAGGTGCGGCCGCCGTCGCGGGACGTGGCGGCCAGGAGGCCGGTGCGCGTGCTCTTGGTGAAGTCGACGCCCTCGCCGCTCGCGTAGACGGTGCCGTCCGGTCCGGTGCTCACCCAGGGGTCGGTGGCCCGTTCGAAGTCCGCGCCGCCCGGGGCGCAGAGGCTGAACGGCAGCGTGCTGCGGTGGTAGGTGCGGCCGTCCGTGGTCCAGGCGGCCGCCAGGCCGCGGGCGCCGCCGTCGCTCCAGCGGTCCTGCTGGAACACGGTGACCACGCGCTCGGAGTCGCGCGGATCGACGGACAGGTACGGCTCGACCTCGGTGCCGGGATAGACGACGCTGTCGGCGGAGATCGCGCCGATGGTGCAGTCCGCGTACGGATCGCCGTGCGACACCTTGGTCAGCGGTGGGCCGTCGGGGCTCCGGTCCGCCGCGGCGGGGGTCGCGCCGGCGACCGCGGCGAGCAGGACCGCGGCGGTGGCGACAGCGGTCGAGGGCAGGCAGACGCGCATGCGGGATCTCCTCCGGGCCTCGGCGGCCGGGCTGCGGGGCCGCCGTCGTCAAGGCGGCATGGGGCGCGGAGGCGTACCGGTACACGGGGTGGGACGGCTCCGCCTGATCCTTTTCGGCGTCGCGGCGGGTGCCCTTGATGGGCCGGACGGCGGAGTACTCCCCTGCCGCCGTCCGGCTCAGTGGTTCAGCCGCTGGTCACGACGGGTGGCGGACCGTCCTTTCGGGACGGGTTCGAGCAGTCGAAGAGCACCTGCCCGCTCCGCTTGTCGTAGTAGAAGGACCCGAAGTAGAGGTCCTCGGTGATGTCCTTGTTGATCCGGTCGCTCATCATCCACTCGGCCCCCTCCGGCAGGAGCTTCGTGATCTCCGGAGGCACGTTCTTTGGCACGACGGGCTTGAACTCCAGAGCGGGGTTCTCCAGGTCCTTCAGCACGGCCTGGTCGTCGACCGCGTTGAGCACGCCCACGAGGCGGATGTCGTTCTGCGAGGGCAGCGACCGGGACGGCTTGTCCGGGTCGATCCCGCACCACGACGTGGACTCGAGCTGCTTGAACGACGGGAACCGCGAGGTGATCTGGTCGAGCTCGTGCCGTACTTTGCACGTGCCGGCCTCGTCACTGCCGCCCGTCGCACAGGACGACACCGTGACCGCGGTCAGCAGCGCCGCCGCGGCGGCGCCCCGGAACGACAGCCGTGCCGTCATCGCCCGCCCCCTCCCCCACCGGATACGTTCGCGCCGAGGATGTTACCCCTGGTCCAGGAGACGTCCCTGGTGGCGGTCCCGGAGGTCAGGAAGGGCTTGGCCCACCCCAGTTCGGCGAAGCGTCCGTTCTCGCTGTCCAGCGCACCGCTGCCGATGTCCTGCATGTCCTGGTTGAAGTCCCAGCGGTCCACCGCGTGGATGACGATGCGCATGGTGAACTGGTCGCCCTTCGCCGTCACCGATGCGCTTCCCCAGATCCGGTGCTCCCCGATGGCCTTCTGCCAGTTCTCCGTCTGCGGGTAGTTCGGGGTGCCGTTCTTGGCGATGCCGACGGCGTTTCCGGTCATGTCGAACGAGGACTCACCCGTGTCGCCCTGGATGGCCTCGGCCCACTTCTGCGCCCGGGCGATCTCCGTCGCGACGTCCTCGGCCACGCCCGGCTCCTCGCGGAGGGCCTTCTCGTAGTCGAACTCCATCGGGTTGCCCTTGTTCAGGCGGTAGTTCTTGTACATCGGCATGGCATCGGTCAGGTCGCGGAACCCGAACCAGCTGCCGAGATTGCCGCCCACGCCCATCATGTCCCACTTGGCCCAGGAGACGTGGTCCTGGAACGTGGGCTTGAGCTTGGGGTTGTAGGGGAAGTCGTCCTTGTACCAGACCGCCGGCGGCCGGGGCTTGCTGATGTAGTAGGAGTCGCCGACGCTCCGGGTGACCGGGTTGTAGCCGACGGACTGCTGGACCTCCGCCGAGCAGTTCGCCAGGTCGTACTCGCAGGAGTTCGGACGCGAGCCGAGCTCCGTGCCCGCCGGGTCGGTGAAGGCCAGCGGGTTGCCGTTGCCGTAGGTGTACGGGTTCAGCTGGCGCGGGTCGTCCATCACCAGCAGCGGGTCCACGCTGATGAAGCGGCCGGTGACGGGGTCGTACTCGCGCGCACCGAGGTGCGTGAGACCGGTCGCCCCGTCGCGCGTACCGCCGACGAAGCCCTTGTCACCGGTCCAGCCGGCGGCCGGGGTACCGCGGTCGGCGCCGAAGATCGTCGTCTTGCGGCGCGTGACCGTCATGACGGCGTCCGCCGTGACCTGGACGGTGCCGGTGCCGTGGTGGTCGCTGACGAGGAAGGTCAGCTTCCCGCCCGTGCGTACGGCGATCGCCTTGTCGACGGCCACGTAGTAGCGCGTACCGGTCACCGTGCCGGTCTTGCCCAGGTGCAGCTCGTTGCCTCCGGGGAGGTAGAGGGTGGTGCCGTTCGCGTCCTTGCGGACGAGCCGCGCACCGTCGCTGTCGTAGACGTAGCCGCTGACCTCGGTGCCGCCCTCGGTCACGGACTTGAGGTGCCCCTCGTCGTCCCAGTCCAGGGTCTGCGCGGGTGCCGCCCCCATCTTGCGGGTCCGGGTGTTGCCGGCCGCGTCGTAGGCGAAGGTTTCGTCGTGCGGGCTCGTGCCCGTCTGGGTGACCTTGGGCAGGTCGTGCTTGCCCGCGGTCGGTGCCGTGTACGTACGGGTGGTGTCGGCGGCCGGTCCCGAGGCGGTCTTGTGCTGCGTCTCGGTCTTGCGGTTGCCCACCGCGTCGTACGTGTACGAGGTCCAGTACGCGTCCGGACCGCCGACGACCGGAGCCGAGGGCGCCGCGGCACACTGCTCGCCGGTGTTCGTCCACGCCTCACGGATGCGCCGCAGCGCGTCCACGCCGAAGCACTGGGTGTCGGTGGTGCGGCCCGCGTCCTGGCCGTACGCCGTGGCCAGCGAGGTCACGTTGCCGGACAGGTCGTAGGTGTACTTGGTGTCCTCGATCCGCTGCGGCGCGACCTCGCGGTCGGTGTAGCTGCGGCCGAGCTCACCGGTGTGCTCGTCGAACTCGCTGGTCACCCACAGGTGCTGGCCGAAGTCCCCGTACTCCTGACGGATGTTGCGGCCGTAGTGGTCGTAGGTGTTCGCCGACATCAGCGGGTCCGTGCCGGCCCCGATGGTGTTCAGCAGCCCGGTGACCGGGGTGTAGGTGTTGGCGACCTTCTCCGACGGCAGCCCGCCGATCGCGGGGTGCTGGGACCACATCACCTGGCCGGTGTTGGGGTTGTACGAGGTGGTCCACTTGTACGTGCCGGCCAGCGCGCCCTGGCTGTCCGGAACGGTGACCTGCTGGACGACCGGCTGGTAGAGGCTGTTGTACGTGGTGATCGAGGCCTCGTACCCCTTGCCGTCCACGAACCGGGTCGACTTGGAGAGCTTGCCCTTGGCCACGGTGTCGTACTGCCAGGTCGACAGGACCGTCGAGCCCTTCTTGATCGCGGTCTTGCGGCCGAGCTCGTCGTAGTCGGTGTGCAGCGTGATCTGGCGGGCGTCGGTGGCGTCGGTGACCCGGTCGCCCGCGTCGTACACCGACTTCGACGTCCCCTTGTCGGGGTCGTCGATCTGGACCTGGCGGCCGCGCACGTCGAAGGTGTACGTCCACTTCGCGCCCGAGGCGTCGGTGAACTGGTCCATCAGCCCGCGCTTGTCGAACCGGTACAGGGTCGACTGGGAGCCCGTGCGGTCCGCGGTCGTGTACTCGGTCCGGGCCGTGGTGCGGCCCAGCGCGTCGACCACGGTGGTCGTCACCGTCCCGCCCTGCGGCGGGACCACCGTCGTGGTGTCACCCGTGTACGTGGTGGTGACCCGCTTGGTCTCGTCGCCGAACTTCTTGGAGACGACCGCGGTGGGGCGGCCGGCACCGTCGAACTCGGTGTCGGTGGAGGCCGGGTAGTTCAGCTGCTGACCGGTGACGAGCACCGGCTCGGCCGCGCCGTTGGCGTAGTAGGTGCCCGAGCTGCGCCATGCCTGGCCGCGGGTGTCGTAGAAGGTCTCGCTGACCACCCGCCCTGCGAGATCGGGAGAGGTCTCCTGGGTCTGCCGGGAGCGCAGCAGGCCGTCCTGGAAGGCGTAGCCGGTCTTGTACTGGGAATCGTGGGTGAGCGTCTTCGTGGTCACGACGACCGGGCCGTCGTTGCGGACCAGGTAGTCGTAGACGAAGTTCGGCGAATCCGGGTAGGTGACGGCGGAGCGGGTCGGGATCCAGACCTTGGCGAGCCGGCCCAGGGCGTCGTACACCGTGGTGGTGATCTTGCCGTTGGCGTCGGTCACCTTCGTCGCCTGCCCGCGCAGCGGGTCCGTGACCGTGGTGGCCGCGTGGCCCAGCGGATTGGTCACGACGATCTGCGTGGGCGCCTCGCCGGTGAGCGGCGTGTAGGCGGTGGCGGTCACCTTCCCGTACGCGTCGGCCGATGCCAGGGGGCGGCCGTACTGGTCGTAGCAGAAGGCGTTCTGCGCGGCGCCGCACGTCTTGGGCGTGGAGCCCACCACGTCGTAGCCGCTGCCCGCGCCGTTGATCCGGTCGGTCTTGGTGACCAGGCCCAGGGAGGGAGCGCCGCCGAGGTCGCCGCCGTCGTAGTAGGTGCGGACGTCGTCGATGATGTCGCCCGGGCGGGAGACGGCGGAGCCGCAGGCGACCGCGACGGTCTCGACGCGGCTGACCTTGTCGAGGATCGCGCTGCCGGCGCCGCGCGCGTAGCTCGTGGTCGTGCACTTCTCGTCGCCGGTCTTGGCCGTGTCGCCGGACGCGGACTCGGTGGCGATCATGCCGTACTCGTCGAACGTACGGCTCACCTCGGTGGTGCGGGTGCCTCCGGTGACCGTGGTGCGGGTCGACTCCTTCTCCGTGCCGGTCCGGTACGAGACCAGGTCCGGCAGGCCGGAGCGGGTGCGGGTGGCCACCGCGGCCGAGCGCACGGGAGTGTTCGAGGTCGCGGTGACGAGCTTGGCCGTGTCGTCGCCGTTGTAGGTGGCGGACTCGCGGACCATTCCCGCGAACTGCTCGCGGTCGGTCACCCCGACGCCCGCGGAGTCCAGGACCTGCTTGCCGTCGATCCCCCGGAAGAACCGGGACTCCGCGAGCGTCCGCGGATCGCTGCCGGCCCCGGTGCGGACCTGGATCCGCTCGTAGCCGCGGGCGACCGAGTACGTGCGGTCGTCGGACTTGGTGAACTCGTCCGTGCTCTTGGCCCAGGCGGCGCCGCCGAGATAGGCGTACGAGGTCACCTTGTCCGGGGACTCGGCCAGGTTGTCGCCCTCGACGACCTGGGTGACGACGTACTGGTTGAACCAGTCCTGCTTGGCCGTGGTGCCCTCGTACGCCCACTTCACCGGATAGCAGCGGGTGGTGTTGGTGCCGTCCGCGGGCGGGAGCGTGCTGCTCGTGCACTCGGGCTGGGAGTAGGTGACCCCGATGGTGCCGCCGGTCTCCGTGGTGACCTGGTAGAGCCGCAGGCGGATGAAGGGCGCGAGGCCGTCGCCGGTCTTGTCGACGCGGTTGGCCTTCTGCTCACCCGCGAAGGTCACCGGGGGCAGGGCGACCGGGGTGCCGGTCTTGCCGGTGCGCTGGAGGGACTTCAGCCACATGGGCGTGGAGATGCCGTCGCCCGAGGCGGGGAAGTCCTGGGCCAGGGCCCAGCTGTCGACGTCCTTGTAGGCGCCGCCGGTCAGCACCTTCGTGGTGATCGAGGTCAGTCGCTTGCGCGACCAGAAGGTCGGCGAGACCTGGTCCTTGCACTCGGTGGCGCCGTCCTTGCAGTACTGGTCGAACGGGACGTCCGGCCAGTTCTTGGCGTTGGTGTCGTCGAAGGTGCCGCAGCCCGTCAGGCAGCGCTCGGAGACGTCGAACTTCACCTGGCCCGCGGCCTTGCCGGTGTAGACGGCGTCGGCGCGCAGGCCGTAGTCGATGTGGTCCAGCCAGCCGCCCCGGACGTAGGACGTGACGGTGCCCTTGCCGGTGGTCTCGGAGACATTGCGGGTGTAGTTGTTCGACTCGGTGTTCCAGTAGTACGCCATGGCGTTGCCGCGCGGGTCGACGACGTAGTCGAGCTGCCAGCGCCAGGCCTGCTGGCACCAGGCGGAGGCGAACGAGGCGTTGTAGCAGGGCTCGCCCGACTGGTTGCCGAAGACCGGAGCCGTCCAGGCGGAGTTGGTCGTCGGGTCGTCGGCGGCGCTCCCGTTGTCCTTCCAGCCGGGAAGGCGGTTCAGGCCGAAGAAGTACTGGGTGCCGTCGGCCGTGGTGACCTTCCAGTGCTCACCGTCGTTGTCGCCGTTGGTCGCGCCGGTGAGCTTCTCGACCTTCTCGCCCGAGTCGGAGGCCGGGTGCCAGCCCTTGCCCGCCTCGTAGACGAGCTCGGTCGACTTGCCGCCCAGGGAGAGCGTGGCGTTGTCGTTGAACCAGCACCGGTCGCCGACCTTGGTCTTGTTGGTGCCGCCGGTCTTGTCGTCCTCGCAGGACTTGTACCGGCGCTCGATGAAGCCGGGCTCGTAGCTCCAGCCGTCGCCGATCCAGCTCGGCTGGTTGTTGGACGCGGCCGTACGGCCGTCGACCGACTGCGAGCTGTAGTCCAGCGAGACCGCCGGCTGCAGGCCGCCGGGGACGGCCGGGATCCCGATCGGGTAGGCCCAGTTGAATCCGCCCGTCGAGCCGCCCGCGCTCCACGAGCCGGAGGCCTCCAGCGAGGTCGCCTTGAAGTCGCCCGTCGGCCCGGCCGCCGCGGCGTCCGCCGCCAGCACGGTGGCTCCGCCGACGCCCACGGGGGCGGACAGCTTCCCCGTGCGTACGTCGTTCTTCGTCTCCAGCGGCTTGCGCACGCGGCACGCGGCGTCGTCCGGAGTGGTCAGCGCGCACGCCGGCATCTCCACCAGCCGCAGCCGTGCGGCCCAGTCACCGCCGTAGGCGCCGCGGAAGGCCGTGTAGTCGACCTCCACCGTGACCGGGCCGGGCCCGGTCACCCCGTCCGTTCGTCCCACCTGCAGGATCAGGCCGTCGACGCCTGCCTTGCGTGCGGCGTCGCGCCCCGCGACGGAGACCTTCACCTTCGCCGGGGCGGCCTGCGCGCCGGCGGCGGGGGCGATCGCGACGGGCAGTTTGCCCGCACGGCGCAGAGCCGGGGCCGATGCCTTGGCGTCGTTCGCCGCGCCCAGGTCCACCTGTGCGGAACCCGCCGCGGGCCAGGTGACCTTCGGCGCGCCCTTCCACGCGTTCCGGGCGGCGGCGTCCGGCTTTTTGACTCCGCCCGCGGCGACCTTTGCGACCGGAACGGCCTTCGGTTGTTTCAGGCCAAAAAGCGGAACTCGTCCATCCAAATCCACCGTCGCAGCCGCACTCGGCAGCAACCCCAATATGACGGCGGCGGCCAGAAAGGCCGCCGACCCCCTTGCTCGGAACTTCACACTCACCCATTCCATGAGGACGGTCAAAACAACGCCGCAGGCTAACAGTTGAGCGGCACCCCCCTCGGGGACATTCACGGCCCGCCGCCTTGTACACAACACCCGAAATCGAATGGAACGGACATCGCAAAACCGCGCGCCCAGACCCTCCCGGGAAAGCGCGCAAGGGTGGCACCGTTCGCGATCATGAAGGAACGAATGAGGCTGGTGACAGGGGGTCCGGCGCGCGACGGAGAGCGGCGAAAGATTCACCGTAGAGCTCTGACCTCAGGAAATCAGCAGGATTAATGAACGGAAAGGGAGAAGGCCGCAATACCCCGGAAGGCCTCGAAGTCACTTCCGCACAGCATCGCTCCACCTGGCGCACGCCCCCGTGGAGGACGTGCGCCAGGTATAGTCACACCGCTCATTAGGGAGGGGAAATAAAGTGCAGAACATATGGCACAGACGGGCAATACCCGTCATCCTGACAATCGGAATGACGGCCTCCGCGATAGTCGCCCTGCCGTCGTCCGCCGCCGTTGCGGCATCGGCGGATCCGGTCGCGGACGGTTCATTGAGCGAAGAGGACTTCGCTCTGCAGAAGGCGAAGGAGACCGGGCAGCCGTACGAGCTGGTTTCGGCCAGGACGGAGTCCTCGGACACCTGGGCGACGCCGGCCGGCAAGTGGTCGGTCAAGCGCTACGGGACCCCCGTGCGGGTGCTGCGCGGCGGGGCGTGGGTGGCGACGGATCCCACGCTGGTGTTCGGGAGCGACGGGATGGTCGTCTCGAAGGCGGCCACCGTGTCGGTGTCCTTCTCGGGCGGCGGCAGCGGTCCGCTGCTGACGGGCGTGAAGGACGGCCGGACGCTGTCCCTGTCCTGGCCGAAGGCGCTGCCGAAGCCGACGCTGGCGGCGAACGTGGCGACGTACGCCAACGTGCTTCCCGATGTGGACCTCCAGGTGAAGGCCGAGATCGAGGGCTTCTCCCAGCTGCTGGTCGTCAAGACCGCCGCCGCGGCGAAGAATCCCGAGCTCGCCGCCCTGAAGTTCAAGGTCGACACGGTGGGGCTGAACGTGAGCACCCACGCGGCCACCGGCTCCCTCACGGCGGTGGACCCGGCCGGGCAGACCGTGTTCACGAGCCCGTCCCCGCTGATGTGGGACTCGACCACGACGGCGGCGCCCGCGGGCGCGCAGAGCGCCGCGGCGTCGAAGTTCGCGAGCGCGAGTACGGGTGCGGGTGCGAGCGCGGCGGAGACGCCCGCGCCCTCCGACCCGTTCACCCCGCCCGCAGGGGCGAAGGACGCCCAGATGCCGACGACGGTGGCCAACGGCACCCTGGAGATCAAGCCGGACCAGGCGCTGCTCACCGGGGAGCAGACCAAGTACCCCGTCTTCATCGACCCCTCGTGGGCGTGGGGTGAGCGGCAGAACTGGACCCGCGTCTACAAGAAGTACCCGAACACCTCGTACTGGAACACCAAGGACGACGTCCGCGTCGGCTACGAGGCCCAGACCAACGGACTCTCCCGCTCCTTCTTCCAGTTCGACACGTCCAACATCAAGGGCGCGCAGGTCAACAAGTCGACCCTGCGCGTGCGCAACACCTGGTCCTGGTCCTGCCAGGCGCGCCCGGTCGAGCTGTGGACCCTCAACGGGGGCATCTCCTCCGGGACCACCTGGAACAACCAGCCCGGCAAGGGCACCAAGCTGGCGACCGTCAACGAGTCCAAGGGCTGGAGCAGTGACTGCGCCGCCGGGAACCTGGAGTTCGACACGACGGGTCTGGCCAGGCAGGCCGCGGCCGGCAACTGGTCCAGCGTCACCGTCGGCCTCTACGCCGGCAACGAGTCGGACACCTTCGGCTGGAAGCGCTTCGACCCGAAGACGCTGACGGTCGAGACCGAGTTCAACAACCCGCCCGGCACGCCGACCGGTCTGGGTACCAACCCGTCGACCGCGTGCACCGAGGGCGGCACGATCGGCAACACGCGGGTCAGCCTCTACGGCCGGGTCGACGACCCGGACGGCGGCAACCTCGCCGCCGAGTTCCAGCTCTTCAAGGCCGGCCAGAGCACCCCGACCGCGACCCAGTCGATCCCGGCCAACAGGGGCCAGGTCGCGACCTGGGCCGTCCCCGACGCGAGCCTGCCGTCCGGCGACTACACGTGGAAGGTCCGCGCCAAGGACCAGGACAACGCGTACTCCGGCTGGTCGGCCACCTGCAAGTTCTCCGTCGATCGCGACCGCCCCGGCAAGCCGCCGGTGATCAGCTCCGTGCAGTTCCCGGACGGCAAGGCCGGCTGGCCGGCCACCACCGGCAAGGCCCGCACCCCGGGCAGCTTCACCTTCGGCGCCAACGGGGTGGCCGACGCCAAGGAGATCCTCTACTACACGGACTCCGAGCCGGGCCCGCGCTCCGTCGCCCCCGGTGGGACCGTGAGCCTCACGCCGCCCGGCTCCGGCCCCCGCTTCGTCTACGCGTACACCGTGGACAAGGCGGGCAACCGCTCCGACACCGCCACCTACCTCTACTACGCGAACCGTTCCACGCAGCGGGACGGGTCCGGCGACCTGAACGGTGACGGCAACCCGGACATCTGGACCGTCGACAGCCAGGGCTCGCTCCTCACGTACGCGGGCCAGGGCAACGGCAAGTTCTCCGCCGCCACCAACGGCGGGCGCACCTTCCAGGGCGCCCAGATCCAGCCGAGCGGCGACTGGGGCACCGACGGGTACAACGACCTGATCGCCCTCCAGTACAACGAGGCGGACAAGAAGAACAAGCTGCTGGTCTACCCGAACAGCGGACGGGGCGTCATCGACAACAGCCCCATCGCCCTGTCGGTCTCCTGCCCCGTCAAGGACCCCGACGCGGGCTGCGACTACGGCGACGACTGGAACGGCGACGACCACTGGTACAACGCCGAACAGATCACCGCCGGCGGTGACATCGACGGTGACGGTGTGCCCGACCTGCTGGTCAAGCAGGGCAAGCAGCTGTGGGCGTACTACGGCAACCGCGCCGGTCACACCCTCGACAGCATCGAGAAGCCCCCGGTGCTGGTGGGCAACGGCGACTGGGACAAGTTCACCGTCGTGGCCCCCGGCGACCTCAACGGTGACGGCCTCGCCGACCTGTGGATGCGCGACAACGCCGGCGGTGATCTGTTCCGCGCGTACGGAAGCAAGGGCGCCAACGGCAGGCTCGACCCCGCCACCTGGGGCAACGCGGCCGGCCGGGTGAAGATCGCCTCCGGCCTCGGCCAGGCCGTCTACCCGTCCATCGGCTCCGTCGGCGACGTCACCGGCGACAAGCTGCCCGACCTGTGGGTCTCCAACACCAACCGCCAGCTGGCGATCCTCGCCGGCACCGGCACCGCGAGCCCGCTCGACGTCACCGGCATCAGCCAGACCCCCGCCTTCTTCGGCAACCTCAACTCGCCGACGGCCCAGTGGAAGCTGACCGGCCAGAGCGGCAACACCACCCCGAGCGCCGTCGGCAACCACCCGGCGACCGTGTCGGGCATCACCTGGCCGTCGGCCACCATCGGCGGACGCAGCACCCCGTACGCGGCGTTCAACGGCACCCAGTCGTCGTTGGCCACGAGCGGCCCGGTGATCGACACCCGCAAGAGCTTCACCATCAGCACCTGGGCCAAGGTCGGCCCCAAGGGAGGGATGGTCGCCACTCAGGACAACACGCGCAGCAGCGCCTTCATGCTCTACGCGGACGCCTACTACAACCACTGGTCCTTCGGCATGTCCCGGGGCGACACGGACGGCTACGCGTACGACTACGCCGACTGGGCCGCTGACGTGCCGTTCGTCCCCGACGTGTGGACCAACCTGACCGCCGTCTACAACGCCGACACCGGGCTGATGAGCCTGTACGTGAACGGGGCGCTCGCGCGGTCCGGAATCCACAGTGCGGCCACCAGCCCGGCCCCCAGCGGCGGGCTCGTCTCCGGCAGGTTCAAGGCCAACGGGCAGCCCGACTACTTCGGCGGCTTCATCGGCGGCGTCAGCAACCTCGCCGTCTACCCGTACGCCGCGGACCTCACCGTCCCCGGCGCGTCCGGCCCCATCTCGCTGACCTCCTCACCGGCGAACTGCGTCGACAACGACTTCGGCCGCACCATCGACGGTGGCAAGATCCAGATCTGGGGCTGCCACGGTGGCGAGAACCAGAAGTACGAGATCAGGGCCGACGGAAGCGTCCGAGTCCAGGGCAAGTGCCTCGACGCCACCCAGGCCGCCACGGCGGCGGGCACCCGGATCCAGCTGTGGCCTTGCCTCGGCCAGGGGAACCAGCAGTTCCTCCCCCTCGCCGACGGACGGATGTTCAACCCCTACTCGGGCCGGTGCCTCGACCTGGATCACGCGAACACCACGCCCGGTGTCCAGCTCCAGCTCTGGGACTGCAACACCTCCGACGCGCAGCGCTGGACCGTACCCGCCCTGACCACCGCCCCGCTGCCGGTTCCCCTCTGGTAGCCGGCACGACCGACTGAACCCCCGACGCCCGGCCAGGGAACTCCTTCCCCGGCCGGGCGTCTGCTGTTCGGGAGGTCGGGGCGGCGGCTCAGGCGGCGCGGCTCTGGCGGCGTTGCGCGGTGAGGGCCAGGAGGGGGATCGGCACGATCAGGCAGAGCAGGACGACGTGGCCCGGCAGGGATCCCACGAGGTCGTCCGGCCGGCTGACGATCGTCGCGCCGCGGACGATCGTGTACGCGACGACCGGGACGAGCCACCGGTGGTCGCCGGTGGCCGCCGTCACCACCCACGCGGCGGCCAGCGCGGCGACCTCGACGGCGAACTGGACCCGCTGGAAGTTCGGATCACCCGAGGTGACGTGCAGGGCGCCGGCCACGAACAGGGCGGCCGCCACCGGGACGAGCCAGCCGTACGAGCGGCGCCGCAGCGTGCCCGGGCGGTAGGCCGCCAGTACCGCGCAGGTGAGGAACAGGGTCCCCGAGAGCACCAGGTCGTGGGCGCGCAGCGGGGCGCCCAGCCCGTAGTAGCCGACGCCCACCACGCCTTCGTCACCGAAGAAGGTCGTGCCGGCGATCCCGGAGCCGACCACGGGCATCGCCGCCGAGGCCGGCAGGGCGATCCACCGCTTGCCGCGCACCAGGGCGACCAGGCAGATCAGCGGGAGCAGGCCGTAGGGCAGGAACCGCGTCCGGGTTCCGGGACCCCGGGTCCAGGGGAACCAGCCCGGGTCCTCGAAGCCGACGGTGTGGCCGCCGGGCTCGAAGTTCAGGGCCCAGTGCCACACGTCCTGCAGGTACGGCACCAGCGCCAGGGCGGCGAGGACGAGGGCGGTGAGGTGGAAGCCGTCCAGCCACCACGGCCGGGACGTGTCCTCGCAGGCGGCGCGGGCACGGGCCTGGACTCCTGCGCTCAGCAGTGCGGCGATTTCCCGCGGCGGCGGCCAGGAGCGGCCCGGGTAGGCCTCGGCCAGGCAGCCCAGCACCTCCTGCCCCTGCCGGGTCCGGTACTCCTTGGGGTAGGCGGCGAGCAGGATGCGGTTCATGCCTGCACCGCCCTGAAGGTGGGACGGCCGATGACGACGGCCGCCGCCCGCTGCATGCGCAGGGCTTCCTGCCGCAGGACGCCGTCGCCGTCCTCGGTGAGCCGGTAGTAGCGCCGTGCCCGGCCGTCGACGATCTCCTCGTGATCGGCCGCGACCCACCCGGACCGTTCCATCCGGTCCAGTGCGCCGTAGAGGGTGCCGACGGCGAGCTTGACCCGTCCCTCCGTGGTCTGACCGGCGGCCTTGATGATGCCGTAGCCGTGCAGGGGGCCGTCCTGGAGGGCCGCCAAAATGAAGTACTGCGACTCCGTCAGAGACGGTGATCGTTTCGTCATGCCCGCGAGGATATATCGGCCATCGATATATGCGGACGGCGGGGTCCTCGCACGCGGCGCCCGACACCTCAGGGCGTCTGCGGGGCTGTCGCCGCGGCCAGTTCGGGGGCGTGCGCGGCGAAGGGGCCGAGGTCCGTGGCGCGGGCGTAGGCCGGGTGGTCGCGGAGGGCCGCCAGGCGGGCCAGGGTGCGGGTGCCGTGGTACGCCGACGGGCCCGCGGGGGCGGGCGGTGGCGGGAGGGGGGCGCCCGCGGCGACCGCCGGCAGGGTTTCCTCGAACAGGGCCTGGCAGGCGCGGACGCCGTGGAGCATCACCTGGAAGTGGCGGGCGTCGGGGGCGATCGGGAACCGGCGTACGGCCAGGACTCGGCCGGTGTCGATGCCCGCGTCGACCTCGTGCAGGGTGGCGCCGTACTCGTGCTCCGCGTTCAGCAGGGCGAAGAGGACGGCCACGGAGGGCAGTCCGCGGTGGCGGGGCAGCAGGCCGTTGTGGACGTTGAGGATGCGCAGGCCCCGGGAGAGGAGCGGCGTGCGGAAGATGCGGCGGTTGTTGAGGGACCAGACGATGCCGTCGGTGCAGGTGCGCGCCAGGGCGTCGGCATGGGCGTTGATGTCGGCGGGGGCGGGGAGGCGCAGGTGCGGGGCGGCGCCCGTCGCGTCCTGCGGGTCCGCGGAGCAGACGAGGTCCACGGGGTGGCCCTGCGCCGCGGCGTGCGCGACGGCCCGGCGCAGGAGTGCGCCGTCTCCGACGAAGATCATGCGGGGAGTTCCTCTCGGGCGGCGGCCAGGTGGGCGCAGACCTGCGCGAGCGTCAGGTTCCCCACCAGGCGGTCGAGGCCGGCCATGAAGCGGCGGCCCTGGGCGGGTTCCAGGAGGTCTTCGGAGACGGCGGTGAGCATCTCCACCAGGGCGAGGGAGTCCCCGCCCAGGGCCTGGAAGTCGGACTCCGCGGTCAGCCGGCCGGGCTCGACGGCGAGGATGGCGGACCAGTGGGCGGCCACCCGCGCCAACAGGGTGGTGGCGGCGGCCGGTTCCGCCGCGTCGCGGGTGGCGCCGAAGGGGTCGGGCAGGGCGTCCGGGTCGGCCTTGCCGGCGACCGTGCTGGGGATGGCGTCCACCGCGATGACGTGGGCCGGGACCATGGCGGCGGGCAGCAGCGCGGTGAGCGCGGAGCGGAGGGCGGCGGGGAGTTCCGGGTCGCCGCCGGGGCCGCCCGGGCGGGGGACGACGTACGCGCACAGGACCGGCGCGCCGGTGTGCGGGCGGCGGCGGACGGCGACGACGGCGCGGCTCACCTCGGGCCGGGACTCGAGCGCGGCGACGATCTCCGCGGGCTCGATGCGGTGCCCGGCGATCTTGAGCCGGCCGTCGATGCGCCCGGCGAACTCGACGGCCCCGCCGGGCAGTCGCCGGCCGAGGTCGCCCGTGCGGTAGCTGCGGGTGCCGTCCGGGTGCTCGGTGAACGGGGAGGGGCGGCCGTCCGGCGGGCCGAGGTAGCCGCGGGCCACCTGGGGGCCGCTGACGACGATCTCCCCCGTACGGCCGCTGTCCTCGGCCCCGGTGCCGATGCGCTCGCCGTCCTCGGCGACGAGGTCGACGCGGGCGTGGGGGCCGGGGGTGCCGATGGGGAGGGTGGCGCCGGCGGTGGGCCGCGCGTCGTCCACGACGTGGGCGAGGCAGGCGACGGTCGCCTCGGTGGGGCCGTAGCCGTTGATGATGCGGCAGTCGCGGCCGAAGGCGGTACGGGCGGTGCGGACGGCGGCCGGGGTCAGCGGTTCGCCGCCGAGCAGCAGGGTGCGCACGTCGCCCTGGTCGGGCAGGAGGGGCAGGTGGGAGGGGGTGAGGGCGAGGGTGTCGGCGCGGTGGTCGGTGACGAGCCGGCGCAGGCCGGCGCGCGAGGGGGCGTCGGGCGCGAGGACGACCGTGCCGCCGGCCGGGAGGGCGAGGAAGAGGGGGAAGCAGGAGATGTCGAAGCCGTAGGAGGAGGCGAAGCCGAAGCGGGTCCGGGCGTCCACGCGGCAGACCTCCGTCATCCAGTGGACGAAGCCCGCGAGGGCTCGGTGTTCGATCTGCACGCCCTTGGGACGGCCGGTGGAGCCGGAGGTGTGGATGACGTACGCGAGGTCCTCGGGCGCGGGCGCCGGGGGTACGGGCAGGGGCGCCGCGGCGGTGACGAGGTCCTCGGCGAGCAGGAGCGGGCAGGGAGCGAGCGCGGCGAGGGGCCCGGCGAGGTGGCGCTGGGTCAGGCAGAGCCGGACGGCGCAGGAGCGGAGGATCTCCGCGGTCCGCGCGGCGGGGTGGGCGGGGTCCAGCGGCACGTAGGCGGCACCCGCCTTGAGGATCCCCCACAGGGCGCAGATCCCGGCCGGGGTGCGGTCGACGACCAGGGCGACGAGGTCCTCGCGTCCGATGCCGCGGCCCAGCAGCGCGGCGGCCACGGCGTCGGAGCGGCGGTCCAGTTCGGCGTACGTGACCACCCCGGCGGGCCCGTCGAGCGCGGGCGCCCCGGGCGTACGGGCGGCCTGCGCGCGCAGCAGTTCCACGACGGTGGCGGAGGGCTCCGGCCGGGACCGCGGCACGGGCGCGGGCACCGGCACCGGCGCGGGCATTGGCGCGGGCGCGGGCATTGGCGCGGGCATTGGCGCGGGCATTGGCGCGGGCGCGGGCGGTGGGGCCGGGGCGGCCGGGGCCCGATCGGGGGCCGGGAGGCGGGTCAGGACCTCGTCCAGGAGGCGGGCGGCGCGTTCGGCCAGGC
Source organism: Streptomyces sp. NPDC001903 (assembly GCF_042891345.1). Classification (NCBI taxonomy): domain Bacteria; kingdom Bacillati; phylum Actinomycetota; class Actinomycetes; order Kitasatosporales; family Streptomycetaceae; genus Streptomyces; species Streptomyces sp. NPDC001903. The sequence continues at coordinate 15,566 of NZ_JBIASZ010000018.1, read as the reverse complement.
CGGGGCCCCCGCGGACGCCCAGCGTGAGCTCCGTGGCGGTGTCCGTCTCGGTGGCGACCATCGAGACGGGGACCAGCGGGGCGTGGACCGGCAGCGCGTACAGGGTCCTCGCGGTGAAGCCCCCGCCGGAGAACTCGGCCGGATCCAGGCGCCCCAGGTGGGAGATGACAGCCGACGCGAGGTGGCGGTCGGCCCGTACGGTGGCGGCCTGGGCCGCCCGCAGGAGCAGCCGGCCCGCCGCCGGCGGCAGCGGGAGGAGCGCCGATTCGAAGCCCTCGGCGAGCTCCCGGTTCTCGGCGAGGGACCGGAGCAGGGTGCCGTGTGCCGCCGTCCACTCCTGTCCGGGGCTCAGGTCCAGGAAGAGCGGCAGGGTGAGGTTGCCGGTCGAGGCGATGCCGGGACGGTGGCGCCGCAGGTCGACCGGGATCATGACCCGGGTGCCGCCGCGGCCCGTCGCGGCGCCGGCCGGCGCCGCGCTGTCCGCCAGGGCCTGGGCCAGGCGCGCCGTGAGGGCCGGGTGGCGGGTGGGGAGGGTTCGGCGGAGCCAGAGGGTCCGTTCGGGGCCCGGGGCCGGGGGGCCCAGCGGGGACGGGCGGTCGGGGGTGAGGGACGGGCGCCGGGCGGTGGCGCCCAGGCGGCGCAGCAGGCCGCGATCGGTGTCCGGGGCGAGGGCGGGGCGGCCGGGCTCCCCGCGCAGGGCCCGGAAGACCTCCCGTACCCAGGTCAGGGCGCCGTGACCGTCCATCAGGGCGTGCGGGGCGCTGAACACCAGCGTCGCGGTGTCCGCGGGGGCGCCGGGGATGACCAGGACCTCGCAGCCGGGCGGGTCGTTGCGGTGCGAGCCGCCGGTGAGGAGCGCCGCCGTGGCCGGGTCCGACACGTCGATGCCGCCGGCGGCGGGAGCCGCGTACCGGATCTCGGGCAGCGGGCCGGCGGCCGTCCAGACGGGCCCGCGCCGTACCAGGCGGGAGCCCGGGCAGGTCTCGGCGGCCCGGGCGACCGCGGCCCGCAGGGCGGCCGGTCCGGGAGCGGTGCGCCCTTCGACGACGATGCGCAGGGCCATCGCGCCGCGTGCGTGCCCGGCGGCCAGGTAGAGGTGTTCCGTGGGTGATACCGGGCGCCGGTAGGCGGCCGGCCGAGGGGGTGTCATCGGCGCGTGCTTCCTTGGTCGGGGCGGGTGCGGCCCGGCTGCGTCCAGGCCTCGACGCCGCCGTTGGCGTGGATCCAGCGGAGCAGCCCGCTCACGCCGTCCTCCCGGGTGCGCGGCGGGTCGTAGCCGAGGTCGCGGCGGGCGGCGCCCGTGTCGTAGGTGGTGGAGCGGGTGAGGAGGGCCGTCGTGTAGCGGCTCAGCGGCGGGCCCGTGGCGGCCGAGGGGCGCAGGAGCCATGCCGTCTCCACGGCCCTGGACAGGGCCCGGGTGGCCGTGATCGGGATGCGGGGGTGCGGCGGGGGGCAGCCGAGGAGGGCGCCCACGCCGGCGAGGAAGGCCCAGAGGTCCGTTTCCTCGCGGTCGGCGATGAAGTACGCCTTGCCGCCGATGCGTTCGGCGGGGACCGCGGCCGCGCGCAGGCAGGCGTCGACGGCGTTGTCGACGTGGCACAGCGAGACCCGTACCCGTTTGCCGCCGGACAGGTCCGGCAGCCGGCCCGCCCGCATCGAGGCGATCATGCGGGGCAGGAAGCCGGCGTGGTCGCGCGGGCCCCAGATGCCGCGCGGGCGCAGTGCGCAGGTGGTGAAGTCCGGTGCGTTCGCGGCCAGTACGTACTGCTCGGCGGCGGCCTTCGTCGCGCAGTAGTGGTTGAAGAACCGGGCGGGGTAGGGGGTGCTCTCGTCGATCCCGAGCCGGTCGCCCTCGCGCAGGTGCATCAGCGCGCTCGGGCTGCCGACGAAGACGAAGCGGGTGGCGCCGGCCGCGCGGGCCGCCGCCAGCAGCCGCTGCGTGCCGGTGACGTTGGCCTCCTCGAACTGGGCGCGGCTGCCGTGGTCGACGACGCGGGCGGCGCTGTGCAGCACGGTGTCGCAGCCGATGGCCGCGCGGGCCAGCGAGGCGGTGTCGGCGAGGTCGCCGGGGACGAGGTCGATGCCCGGTCCCAGGGCGCTCAGGCGGGCGGTGTCGCTGCCCGGCCGCACCAGGGCGCGGACCCGGTGGCCGTCGCGCAGGCAGGCCTCGGCGAGGTGGCCGCCGAGGAAGCCGGTGGCCCCGGTGATCAGGATGTTCACAGGGCCCGCCACCAGGTCGCGCCGTAGAGCATGGTCCGTGCGGCGGTGGCCGCGGCGCCGTGGCCCGCGGCCCTGCCCCGGGGCAGGGCGAGGGGGATCTGCGCCGCGTGCACCGGGAGGCTCAGGAAGGCGTCGGCCCACCAGAGCCAGCGCAGCACGGGCAGGTCGGGGACCTCCGCGACGGCCGCCCACAGGGCGCCGCCGAGGAGGTACGCCCAGCCGGCGAGCGGTACGAGGCGGGCCGCGCGGGCCCGGGAGAAGGAGGGCGGGGGCGGGGCGAGGCGGCGTTCGGCCCAGCGGGCCAGCTGCTCGCGGCCGATCTTGGCGTTGTGGCGGATGTCGACGGGGAAGGCGGGGTGGTGCAGGAACTCCTCCAGCCCCCGGGTGGGTGCGTGTTCGGCGGCGAGGGCGCGCAGTTCGGCGACCAGCTCCCGCCAGGCGGGGCTGCCGGCCGGGACGGCGGTCTCCACGCAGACGACGGGGCGCTGGGCGCCGGCCGCGCCTATGCCGACGAGGGCGGTGCGGCGCACCAGCGGATGGGCGTTGAAGACGCCCTCGCAGCGCACCGTGTGCAGGTCCCGGCCGGCGGCGCGCACCCGTTGGGAGGTGCGGCCGCAGAACCAGAGCCGGCCGCGGTCGTCGAGGTATCCGAGGTCGCCGGTGCGGTGCCAGGTGAGCGCGGTGCCGTCGGGCCGGGTCTCGTACACCTTGTGCAGGGCGTCGGTGCGGGGCGCGTCGTGGTAGCGGGGGCTGACGGACTCGCCCTCGACGAGTATCTCGCCGACGCCGCCGGCGGGCAGGGCGGTGTCGGCGTACAGGCGGGCGCGCGGGCCGTCGGTGACGGGGACGATGCGGACGCGGGTGCCGGGGACGGGGCGGCCGATGCAGGTGCCGGCTCCGCGGGCGCTGCCCGCGGAGGTCTCGCCGAGGACCTCCGCGGATTCGATCGAGGTGATCGGCAGGACCTCGGTGGCCCCGTAGGTGACGTGGACGGAGGCCTTCTCGTCGAGGACGGTGCGCAGGGCGGATACGACGGAGTCGGGGACGGGCGCGCCGCCGGAGACGACGCAGCGCAGGTCGGGCAGGGTGCGGCCCAGCGTGGTGAGGTGGTCGGCGAGGTTCCGCAGGAGGGCGGGCGAGGCGAACATGGTGGTCGCGCCGAATCGTTCCAGCGCGTCCACGAGCAGGGCCGGGTCGGCCTGGGCCACCTTGGCCGGGGCGAGCGGGGCCAGGACGGTGGTGGAGCCGTAGACGAGGTCGAGGATGCCGTAGAAGGGCAGGGTCACCAGTGACGTGTCGTCGCGGGTGCGGCCGTGGGCGGCCTCGATCTGGCGGGCGATGGAGAGCGCCATGCGGTGGGTGTACTCGACTCCCTTGGCGGGTCCGGTGCTTCCGGTGGTGAACCCGATCATCAGGAGGTCGTCGCCGCCCACGTCGGCGGCCGGTGTCCTCGGTCCGCCGGCGGTGCGCAGGGCGGCGAGGGTGTGGCCGCCCCGGAGCCGGCGGCGGCCCAGGGTGACGGGGATGCGTACGCGGCCGAAGGTGCGCCGGCCGAGGACCCGTACGAGGTGGGCGAGGGGCGGTCCGATGAACGCCTCGGCGCCGACGGCGCGGTAGCAGTGGAGCATCCGGCGCACGCCCATGCCCGGGTCGACGACGACGGGGACGGCGCCGAGCCGGAAGAGCGCGAAGGCGAGGGCGAAGAGTTCCGGGCCGGGCGGTGCCACCAGTACGGTCTTGGTCCCGCGGGTGATCCCGGCGCGGGCGAGTCCGTGGGCGATCTCCTCGACCGTGTCCTGCAACTCCCCGTAGGTGACCTCGTGGTAGCGCGGGCGGCCGCCGGGCCCCCGGCCACCGGGGTGGATGACGGCCGGCTTGTGCGGGAAGGCGGCGGCGTTGCGCGCCAGGCGGTCGGCCAGGCCGGCGGCGGTCGCGGAAGGGGGAACGGTGCTCGTGGTCATGGCGCCGCGTCACCAGCCTTCGGGCCGGTAGGCGGCGCAGGCGGCGCTGGGGCCGGCGCCGGCGGTGACGAGGAGGAGCCGGTCGCGGTCCTTGGGGCGCGGGGCGGCGAGGGCCCGGAGGTAGCCGAGGATCGGCGCCGCGGTGTGCGGCTCGCCCGCGACGACGTTGTCGTGCGCGGCGCGCGGGCCGACCACGAGGGTGCGGTCCGCGTCGAGGCCGTGCTCGCGGACGTACGCGGCGGTGCAGGCGGCGGCGTGTGCGCTGCGCCGCGCGCCGTGTCCCTCCGTACGGCGGACAGTGATCCGGGAGCGGCCGTCGCTGCCCATGGCCGCGGTGTCGAGGTAGCCCTCGGTGTCGGTGGGCCCGTCGCCCGCGTACACGGACACCGGGCCGAACCCGGCGCCGGGGTCGGCGCTGCGCTGCAGGAGGAGGGCGCCGGCCAGGTCCGCGTACGGGTAGTGGGGGTCGCGGCGGGCGTCGCCGCCGGGGTGCACGTCGGCGGCGGTGATCAGGACGCGATCGGCGCTGCCGGTGTCGAGGAGGCTCTGGGCGACCTGTACGGCGTTGAGGACGCCGCAGGCCCCGTTCATGAGGTCGAAGGAGAAGCCGGCGGCGGGGGCCGGGTCGGCGATGTAGTCCAGGTTGATGCCGACCTCCTTCTGGACCAGGGCCGCGAGGGCCGGTTCGAAGGTGTTGGCCTCCCGGTAGACGCCGACGTTGATGAGGACGCCGACGGATGACGGGGAGACCTGCGCCCCCGACAGGCAGGCGCGGGCGGCGCGGGCGGCGAGTTCGACGGCGCGGGCGGGTCCGGTGCCCTGGTGCGTGGCGGTGCGGGCCGCGGCGATGACCATTCCCATGGTTCAGACCCCCATGTTCGTGATCGTGGCCGACAGGGCGCCGGTCACCACGCCGGAGGCGGCGGGGACCATGAGGAACCGGGATCCGGGGCGGGCGGTGCCGGCCCGCAGGTGCTCACGCAGGGTCAGGAAGTGCGCGGTGGTGGCGGTGTTGCCGTACTTCTCGACGACCGCGAGGGAGGTGGGCATGGGGGCCTCGAACTCGGCTTCGGCGGTCTGGTTCACGTAGTCGATGAACCGGGTGCCGACCTGGTGCTGGATGACGTAGTCGAACGCCTCGTCGGTGAACTCCCGGCCCTGCTTGGCCAGGAGGTCCCGGTGGAACCGGGGCCAGAGTTTGAGCCGGTCGCGGTTGTGCATCTTCTTGTTGTCCGTGTAGAGGGCGATCCCCCGGCTGCGGTCGCTCGGCATTCCCATGCACAGGTGCGCGTACTCGGAGCAGGTCATCAGTTCCACGTAGTGGATCCGGTCGGCCTCGTCGGTGGAGGCGTCCAGGACGACGGCGGCCGCCGAGTCGCCGACGGAGAGCGAGGCGAACTGCGGGTCGTAGGAGTCGGTGACCTCGCGGGCCGCCGTCTCGGCGACCGCGGTGGCCTGCTCGCCGCTGACGACCAGGCCGTTGCGCACCGCTCCGGAGCGGATCATGCGGTCGAGCAGGTGGACGCCGGTCATCATGCCGGCGCAGGCGTTGGACACGTCGAAGTGGATGGCCCGTGGCGCGCCGAGCTCGCGGGCGAGCAGCGCGGCGAAGGACGGTTCGAAGGTGAAGCGGCCGCCGTCCGTGAAGCGGGTGATCGAGGCCGATATGACGACGTCGAGGTCGGCGGCTTCGTAGCGGGAGGCGGCGAGGCAGTCCCGGGCGGCGGACAGGGCCATCGCGTAGGAGTTCTCGGCGGCGGCCGGATCCGGGTCGTACACCCGGCGCTCGGCGACTCCGGTGATCCGCTGGAGGTCCGCGTCACGGACGGCGGGTATCCCCTCGGTGAGCTCCCGGGTGGTCATCACGGTCTGGGGGACGTGGGCCCCCAGGGCCTCTAAGCGGCTGTGGCGATTCGGTGTGCTGGTGTTCATGCTTCGCGTTCTCCATGGGACATCCCCGTTACAGACAGCGAAGTTACCGTAGCGTAGGGATCGGCCCACCCGTCCCGCAAAGGGAGTCGAAGGGGGCAGATGGGGCGATTACCAGCCAGGCATCACATGGGCCGCATTTCGCCAACACCCGGCACTGCCACCCCCCGCCCCCGCGATCGTCGGCCGGAACATGACGCAGGGTGCGCGAAAGCTGTCCGGAACCGCTCGGTCCGGTCCGCCTCGCCGGCAGGGGGCGCGGACGGGTCAGGAGCCCCCGGCCGCCCGGTCGGACGCGCTGCGCAGGACGCAGAACTCGTTGCCTTCGGGGTCGGCGAGGACCGCCCAGCCGGAGCCGTCGGGATTGCGGTGGTCGGCGACGAAGGCGGCGCCGAGGCCCAGCAGCCGGTCGACCTCCTGATCGCGCGAGGTCTCGGGGCGCAGGCACAGGTGGATCCGGTTCTTGACCACCTTGGCCTCGGACACCTGGTTGAAGTACAGCACCGGGCCCTCCGCCAGCGGCACCTGGGTCTCCCGGTCGCCCGGGCGGGCGCCGGGATCCAGCGGACGGCCCGTCACGCCGGCCCAGAACCGGGCCAGCTCATAGGCATCCGCACAGTCGACCGCCACGTTCTGCACCACTGAGACCATGCCCGCGAGCCTCCCCGATCTCCGCGCCGAGCGCCACTCGCCTCATTTGAAACATAAACGACATTTTTTGCATGTTTTTGCAACCCCAGGGTCGAAAAACGCATCCAGGAAGAGGAAGGCCCACCCGCTCTGCCCTTCCGAGGGCAGCCGCAATTGTTCGGAGCGACGTTCGTGCACGAGTACCCGCAGCCGCAGCCGCAGCCGCGACAGCACCGGCAATCCCGTAGGAAGGCGTGGATCGGCTCCGCGGTGGCGGTGGCCCTGCTCGCCGGCGCCGGCGCCGGGTTGATCTACTGGAAGACGGACTGGTTCGACGGGAACGGGGAGTCCGTCAGCTACGCGAAGCCCTCCGCCGGAGCGGACGACGGCAAGGGCGCGGGGGCCGGCGGCGGGAAGCAGGCCTCCGCGCCGAGCGCCGACCCGGACGTGTCCCTCCCCGCCGGCCCGTTCACCGAGTTCAAGCAGACGGTCAAGCTGGACGACGGCACCCGCATATCCAAGGCCAAGGTGAAGGGCGCCAAGTCCGGTTTCGAGGGCAGCGTCTGGGTGTGGACGCCCAAGGAGTACGACCGCCCGGAGTACGCGAAGAGCGCGTTCCCGGTCATGATCGCGCTGCCCGGGGGCAACGGGAACGCCGACAACTACTGGGCGACCATGCCGAAGCTGGGCCTCCAGGCGGCCATCTCCGAGGGCGCCGCGGCCGGCAAGAGCCTCCCGTTCATCCTGGTCATGCCGATCCTCAACCCGGACGCCAAGTACTACTACGACGGCTCCGACATCCCCGGCCAGGCCAAGATGGGCACCTGGATCGGCGAGGACGTGCCCGACCTCGCCCAGGCCAACTTCCGTACCTACAAGTCCCGCGACGGCTGGGCCTTCATGGGCAACTCCTCCGGCGCCTTCGTCGGCCTCAAGCAGCTCCTGCAGAAGCCGGACCGCTTCCGGGCCGTCATCGCCAACGGCGGCGAGATCGTCCCGGACTCCCCGCTCTGGAAGGGCCACCAGGCGGAGATGGACGCGAACAACCCCGAGAAGATCGCCCCGAAGCTGATCGCCAACAAGGGCCCCGAGGTGGACGTCCTCTTCCAGTACGGCACCAAGGAGGGCGGCCGCGACCGGATGGAGAAGTTCCAGCAGCAGTTCGGCAAGGGCCCCATCAAGGTCTCGATCCACGAGATCCAGGGCGGCGACCACAACGGCTGGGACTACGTCCGGGGCATGAAGGAAGGCCAGCTGGAACAGCTCAGCAAGCTGATGAAGGGCCCGAAGCCCCAGTAGGGCGGGCGCGGAAGGCCTCGGGCCGGCCGGATCGGCGGGCCGGGGGGTGGGGGGAGGCGGAAGCCGACCTGAGGTCGCGTACGGCCCGGTCGCCGTCGCAGGCGGACCGCCGGGAGCTTCGGGACGCCGAGCCCGGCCCGTACGGCGTCGATGCCGCCGAAGCCACCGCGGGCACCACGTTGCGGGGTGTCCTGCACGGATACGGAAGAGCGGCGGCAAAACCGTGTAAGAAGGGCGAAGGGGGACTCGGCTCCACCGGAAGGGCATGCGTGACGCGGCGGCAGCGATTCGTGGGCGAGCGTCACCGTTGGTGGGTGCTGGGTGTGATGACCTGCGCCTCGTCGATGATCGCCATCGACGCGCTGGTGGTCCTGATCGCCCTTCCCACCATCCAGCGGAGTCTGGGCGCCTCGACCACCGGACTGCAGTGGATCATCAACGCGTACCTGCTCAGTTTCGCCTGCATGAGCCCGATCGGCGGGCGCATCGGCGACGTCTTCGGGTACGAGCGCGCCTTCCGCTTCGGCACCCTCCTGTTCGTCGTGGCCTCGACCGCGGCGGGTCTGGCCCAGTCCGAGACCTGGCTGATCGCCGCGCGCGCGGCGCAGGGAGCCGGTGCGGCGGTCCTGCGGCCCGCCTCCCAGGTGCTCATCATCAAGGAATTCGGACGCCGGGAGCGCGGTCAGGCGATGGGCATCTCCTCCAGCGTCTCCACCCTGCTGTACGGCACGGCCCCGCTGATCGGCGGCGTGTTGACGACCGTGTTCTCCTGGCGCGCGATCTTCTTCGTCAACCCGCCGCTGGGCATCGGCGCACTGGTCCTCGCGCACCTTCTGCTCACGGGCAAGCCGCCACCGCGGGAGCGGGTCGACTGGTCGAGCGCACCCCTGCTGATCGGCGGACTGGTGTGCCTGGTCCTCCCCCTCATGCAGGCGCGCTCCTGGGGATGGTCCTCGCCCGCCGTCGTCTCCCTGCTCGCCACCGGAGCCGTGCTGATGACGCTCCTGGTGGTGCGCGAACGGCGGCAGCCGGATCCGCTCATGCACTTCGAGCTGTTCGCGAAGAGGGAGTTCGCGGTGGGGGCGGCGGTCATCTCGACGGTGCGCTTCGCGTTCGTGGGATTCGCGGTGTTCGGTGTCATCTGGCTCCAGGACGTCGTGGGCATGTCCCCCTTCGTGGCCGGTCTCGCCGTCCTGCCGCTCACCCTGCCCACCGTCGTGTGCGCGCCGCTGGGCGGAAGGCTCTACGACCGCCTGGGACCGCGCGTTCCCCTGGCGGCCGGCACGGCCCTGTGCGTGGCGGCCCTGCTCTGTGCGGCGGTGGAGCTGCACCGGGGGTCCTACGGCTGGCTGGTCCCCTTCTACTGCCTGATGGGCATCGGCATGGGGCTCTGCGTCAGCCCGGCGTGGGTCACCGCGCTCAACGTGACCTCGAAGGGGATGCGCGGCAACGCGGCGGGGGTGTTGCAGACCGGCCGGGAGATCAGCGCGGCGCTGGGTCTGGCGGTGATGGGCGCGATCGTGTCGCATCTCCAGGGCGCACACCTGGGCCGGATCCTCGGGCGGGACGGCCGTGTCCCGTCCGAGGACTTCGACCGGGTCGAGCGGTCCATCGGGAAAGCGGTGGCGGCGACGCAGCAGGGGGCCCGCCTGCCGGCGGGGATCCCCGCCGACCTGGTCCCGGCGCTCAAGGCCTCGGTCAGCACCGCCGTCTCGGCCGCGTTCTTCGTGGGCGCCGCCGTGATGTTCACGGCGGCCGTGGCGGCCGCCTTCCTCCCCGGCAGGCCCGAGGTCCCGGATCCGGGCCCCGGCCGGGACGGTTCCGCGTGAGCACCGGGGACGGTTCCGCGTGAGCGGCCGAGACGGTTCCCTGACGGCGTTCCCCACGTCCGCCTCCCGGCCGGGACCCGGGCTCAGCCGCGCGCGGTCGCGGGGTCCGGGACGGCGGCCCGGCGGGCGTGCAGTACGTGCGCGTCCAGGGGGAGGGGGGTGTGGCCGACGAGCTGGAGGCCGGCGTCGGCGAGCAGGCGCGCGTAGTGCTCGGCGCGGCGTTCGCGGCCGCCGACGTTGCACAGCATGTGCAGGTCCCAGGCGGTGGCCAGCGAGGGGGAGCCGTCGGCCGGCAGGAGCCGCTCCACGATGAGCAGGTCCGCGTGGGCGGGCATGGCCCGGGCGCAGTGGCGCAGGATCTCGCGGCAGCGGGCGTCGTCCCAGTCGTGCAGGACCCGGGAGAGGACGTACACGTCGCCGCCGGGCGGCACGTCGGCGAAGTCGCCGGCCCGGTAGTCGCAGCGCGCGCCGCAGCCCGCGGCGTCGAGCAGGCGGCGGGCGGCCTCGACGGCGTGCGGGCGTTCGAGGAGGACGCCGCGCAGGCGGGGGTGGGCGGTGAGGATGCGGCCGAGGAGCTCCCCGTTCCCGCCGGCCACGTCGACGACGGTCGCGGGGGCGGGTGCCTGGGCCGCGGCGGTGACCACCGGGTGGTCGGGGAGCGGCTCGAACATGCGGGAGCTCGCGGCCATGGACCGGTCGAAGAGGGCGGCGAGTTCGGGGTCGCGGGCGAAGTGGTCGAAGTGGTTCTCGCCGAAGAGGCGGTCGAAGGCCGGCTGTCCGGTCCGTACGGCGTGGTCGAGGTCGCCGAAGGAGCGGTAGAACGGGCCGCCGTACATCAGGGCCAGCGGCCGCATCGACCCGGGCGCGTCCGAGCGCAGCAGGGCGCCGAGTTCGGTCAGGCGGAATCCTTCCTCCTCGTGGTCCCGGGTGACGGCTCCGAGCATGGCCAGGTAGCGCAGGAGCGTGGCGAGGCCCCGGGGGTGGGTGCCGGTCAGCCGGGCGAGGTCCTCGGTGCGGTGCGCGGTGCGGGTGTCCATCGCGTCGGGCAGGCACAGCCGGGCGAAGGCGGCCAGTGCCTGTGTGGTCCAGGCACCGGTGAACAGGTGCAGGAGCGATTCGGCGGGCTGCCGTGCGCCGCGGCGGTGGTCTTCGGCGGAGTCGTCCAGGTGCGCGGCGAGGGCGGCGCGGTGGTCGCCGCGTACGTAGAGTTCCAGCCTCCGGTAGCCGCAGGCCGGATCGGCGGGGGTGGTGAAGTACAGGACGGTGCCGTCCTCGTGCGGGTTGTATCCGCCGCCGTCGGGGCGTGCGCCGTGGCGGACGAGGATCGCGCACAGGCCGCGCAGCGCCAGCGGGTCCGAGTCGTCGATCTCGAAGGCGAGGTGGGCCTCGTGGCGGCGGGTGCGTTCGTACGCGGCGATCCGCTCCAGGCCGGAGTGCGGGGGCACGGTCAGGGCGAAGACCTCGACCGCGCGGCGGTCCCCGGCGCGGCCGGGCACCTGCGGGCGCAGGATGCGGACGTCGAGCTCGGCCGGATCACGCCGGTGGCGCCTGGCGAGACGTTCCCGCACCACCACGCTGGGGTGGGAGGGGGTGTCCGCGGCCAGCCCGCAGTCGGTGAACTGGGCCCGCAGGCTGTCCGCGTCCGGCGGGAAGAGCAGCAGCCCCGCGTGGGCGAACCGGCAGTGTCCGGCCAGCGCCCGCAGGTCCGGTCCGCCGAGGCCGGGCAGGAGGAGGGGCAGCAGGGCGGCGCTGTCGTGCTCGCGGACGAACTCGGCCGCCGCGCGCAGGCAGGCCGTGTCGTCCAGGAGCATCGTTTCGTCGGGGAGCGTCGTCGTCATCGTGGGGGTGTCCTCGGGCCGGTACGGGGCTGGGCAGGGCAGGGCGAAGCGGGGTGGCGGGAGTGGAGAGGAGCGCAGACGCGGGGAGGTGCGCGGAGACGGTGGGGAGGGGTGCGGATGGGCGGGGACGGGTGCAGCGGCGGTCACACGCCGACGTAGTTCTCGGCGAACCAGTCCTGGTGGGTGCGCGAGGTGCGCAGCGAGGCGAGCCGGGAGCGGCGCAGACCGGCGTGGAAGAACGATCCGGCACCCGGGCGGTCCGGGTCGGTATCCGCGTGCAGCAGCCGGGTCATCCACCCGGTGAACTCCTGCGCCCGCCAGATGTGCGCCAGGCACTGCTCCGAGTACCCGTCGAGTCCCGCGGTGTCGCCGCGGGCGAGGGCGTCGGTCAGGGCCGCGGCCAGGAGCTCGGCCTCCAGGACCGCGAGGTTGGCGCCCTTCGCGGCGGCCGGGGCGAGCAGGCTCGCCGCGTCGCCCGCCAGGAGGAGCGAGCCGTGGCGCAGCGGTTCGATCACGTCGCAGGTGAGGTCGAAGATCCCGCGCTCCAGGAACCTGCCCCGGTGGAGCGGGCCGTGGTCCGCGGCGCGCATCCGGAGGTCCAGCTCGTCCCAGATCCGCTGCTCGTTCCAGGCGTCGGCGGGGGCGCCGCGCTGCCACTGGAGGTAGTAGCGGGTGACGTCCGGGGTGCGGGCCATGTGTCCGGCGAAGCCGCGGTCGTGGAGGGCGTAGCCGACGGCGTCGAGGCTCGGCGGGGCCTCGGCGAGCAGGCCGAGCCAGGTCACGCCGTGGTCGTGGTGGTGGCGGACGGCGGAGGCCGGCAGGGAGCGGCGGGCCGCCCCGTGCCGCCCGTCGCAGCCGGCGACGTAGCGGGCGGTCCACCGTGCGGGCCGGCCGTCGGGCCCGCGCGTCGAGACGTACGGCCGGGTGCCGTCGGCCTCGTGCACGGCGAGCGCCTCGGTGTGGAAGCGGATGCGTCCGCCGAGGCCGAGGTAGTGCGTCAGGAGGTCGGTGACCAGGTTCTGCTGCGGGTACACGTGGTGCCCGCCGCCCTGGCCGAGGGCTCCGTAGTCGAGCCGGAACCGGCCGTCCTGCGTGCGGAACTCGCACGTGCCGTGGCGGTGGCCGTCGCGGTGCAGTCCGTCGGAGAGGCCGTGGCGGTCCAGGATCCGTACGGTGTTCGGGGCGAGGAACCCGGCGCGGGCCCGGGTCTGGACGTGGGTGCGGGAGGCGCGTTCGAGGAGGACGCAGTCGATCCCGGCTGCGTGCAGCAGGATCGCGAGCACGAGCCCGGCCGGACCGGCACCGAGGACGACCACGTCTGCTGATTCCCGTAAGGCGCGGGAGTTCTGACTTTGCGTCATAGCGCGTGAAGCATAAGCACGCGAAGATCGCTGAACCTACGCAAGCCATCCATAGGCAGGAATAGAGTGACAATCACCCTTGACGCCGGCGGCCTGCGGCGGCGGGGCCGCGAGCGGCGTCCGCGGCCGGCCGGTGGTGTGCGCCGGGCGTGCGCGTACGAACACACGCCCGGCGCACACCCCCTTCGTGGGGTGGGCCGTACGGGCTACGAGGCGGCCAGGGCTTCCAGGGCGGGGACGGTTTCGGCGGGAGACGGCAGGGCGGCGTTCTCCGCCTGCAGACGGACGGCCGCCTCGCGCAGGGCCGGGTCGGTGACCAGGCGGGTCAGGAGCGCGGCGTCCACGTCGTCGGAGGCGGAGCGCAGGGCCGCGCCGGTCGCGGTGAGGGCGTCGGCGTTGGTGAAGTGGTCCGCCCCCTGGGGCAGCAGGAGCTGGGGCAGCCCCGCCTGCAGGGCGGTGAGCAGGGTGCCGGAGCCGCCGTGGTGGATCAGCGCGTCGGAGGTGGTCAGCAGCTCGGCGAGCGGGACCCAGGGCAGCGGGCGGACGTTGTCCGGGAGGGTGCCGAGCGCGGTGAGGTCCGCGTCGCCGACGGCGAGCAGGAACTCGGCGTCCACCGAGGCGGCGGCCTCGATCAGGCGGACGATGGCACGGACCCCGTCCAGCTCGGTGAGCACGGTGCCCAAGGTGATGGTGACGCGGGGGCGGGTGCCGCGGCCGAGCAGGGCGGCGGGGATCGTACCGCCGCCGTTGTACGGGAGGTAGCGCATCCGCAGGCCGCCCGGGTCGCCGCCGAGCGAGGCGGGGACGATGTTCAGCGCGGTGGGCTCGGCGGGGCCGGAAACCCCGTGGGTCTCGTACGCCTCGGTGAAGTTCGCGGCGAGCCGGCCGACCATGTCCAGGCCGGGGGTGGGGCCGAAGTTCTGGATCACCGACGGAATCTTCAGCTTCGCCGCGACCAGCGGGGCGGAGGCCTGGAAGGAGTCGTAGACCAGCAGGTCCGCGCCCCAGTTGCCGGCGACCTCCAACAGGCCGTCCACCGTGGGCCGCGAAATGAGCGCGAAGCCGCGGGCGGCCCGGTCCAGGATCTGCTCCTGGGTCATGTCGGGGGCGACGTAGCGCATCTCCTCGTCGGAGGACTCCTCCATCGCCTCCCGGATCGTGCGGCCGTCGCCGATCTCGACGATCGCGAATCCCGCCTCCCGAAGCCGGTCCAACGGCTGCGAACCGGCGAACAACACCTCATGACCAGCAGCACGCAAAGCCTGCGCAGTCGGAATCATCGGAAAGAGATGACCGGCTGCAGCCGGACCGGTGAAAAGTACACGCACAGCTGTTCTCCTCGCCTATGACCTGACACGCGGAGGCGCACCGCATGAGCCCGCCCCCGTTCCCATCAGTGAACTGGGGCCGGGGGACGCCGTGTTCCCCGAATCAGGGGCGAAAATCAGACAATCCGCCACTCGCCGGGACCGGTCGGCGACACCCGGCGGCCGGTGCGGTGGCGTCGGTGGCGTGTCGGGGGGTGTCGGTGCGGTGTCGGCCGGGGGTGGCAGGTTTCCAGGGCCGGCCGGGTGCCCGCCCGGCCGGGTCCGGGATTCTGGGAGCGCACATGACGATCACTGTCCGGCCGGGAAGCACCGTGATGTTCACCGGCGATTCGATCACCGACTGCCGACGGCTGGAGAGCGAGGACGGCCTCGGGTTCGGCTATCCGCTGCGCATCGCGGGCGAGTGGGGACTGCGGCACCCCGACCGGCCCGTGACCTGGCTGAACACCGGGATCGGCGGCAACAAGGTGAGGGACCTCGAAGCGCGCTGGCGCACGGACGTGCTCGACGCGCGTCCGGATGTGGTGTCGATCCTCGTCGGGGTCAACGACATGGGCTGGCACACGATCGACCCGGAGGGGCACGTGATCCCCGCGGCCGAGTTCGAGGCGGGCTACGACCGCCTGCTCGCGCCCCTCGCCGAGGCGGGCACGAAGCTGATCCTCATCGAGCCGTTCCTGCTGCCGATCCACGGCGTCGTCGAAGCCGGCGGCGGCGGTGTGCTCATCGGGGAGAAGGAGCGCGAGGAGTGGCGTGCCGACCTGGACCCGAAGATCCGGGCCGTCCGCAGGCTCGCCCGCACGTACGGGGCGCAGCTGCTCGATGCCGACGCCATGTTCGCCGGGCTCGCCGAGAGGACCGGGCCGGAACACTGGGCCGCCGACGGTGTCCACCCGACCCCGGCCGGTCACGCCGCACTCGCGGCGGCCTGGCTGCGGCTGGTCGCCTGACCGGGAGGCCGGTCGGGCCCGGGCGGGAAACGCGAAACGCCCGGTCCGGGAGGTCCCGGGCGGGCGTTTTCGCGTGTCTGCCGTCCGCCGTCAAGCGGTCAGGCAGTCAGGCAGTCAGGCCGTCAGGCCGTCAGGCGGTCACTGGTGGCTTAGTACCAGTGGTGGGTCTGCCAGAAGTTCCAGGCGCCGACGGGGCTGCCGTAGCGGGAGTTCATGTAGTC
>NZ_JBIASZ010000017.1:0-186401 GCF_042891345.1 Streptomyces sp. NPDC001903 | reverse complement strand
CTTTCGCGTCGCGCGCTTGCTTCTTCTTCTCGGCCCGGGGGGGGCCGGGGCCGGGGGGGGGGGGGGGGGCCCCCCCCCCCCCCCCCCCCCGCCGCTTTGTCAGTGCCACCGGTTAGCCTGCACGCACTGGCAATCGAAGGAGGGCGGGGGCGCGGTGCGCGTACTCGGCGTGGACCCGGGGCTGACCCGGTGCGGTGTCGGCGTGGTCGAGGGCGTCGCCGGCCGCCCGCTCGCCATGATCGGCGTGGGGGTCGTACGGACGCCCGCCGACGCGGAGTTGGGGCACCGGCTCGTCGCGATCGAGGCGGGCATCGAGCAGTGGCTCGATGAGCACCGGCCCGAAGTCGTCGCCGTGGAGCGCGTGTTCAGCCAGCACAATGTCAGCACGGTGATGGGGACCGCCCAGGCGAGCGCCGTCGCCATGCTCTGCGCCGCGCGCCGCGGGATACCGGTCGCCCTGCACACCCCCAGCGAGGTCAAGGCCGCCGTCACCGGCTCCGGCCGGGCCGACAAGGCGCAGGTCGGGGCCATGGTGACCCGGCTGCTGCGGCTGTCCGCCCCGCCCAAGCCGGCCGACGCCGCGGACGCCCTCGCGCTCGCCATCTGCCACATCTGGCGGGCCCCCGCCCAGAACCGCCTCCAGCAGGCGGTCGCCCTGCACGCCTCGAAAGGCCGCCCCTCATGATCGCCTTCGTCAGCGGCACGGTCGCCGCGCTCGCCCCCACCCTGGCCGTGATCGAGGTCGGGGGAGTGGGCATGGCCGTGCAGTGCACGCCGAACACCATCGCCGGCCTGCGGACGGGGGAGACGGCGCGGCTGGCCACGTCCCTGGTCGTACGGGAGGACTCGCTGACGCTCTACGGCTTCGCCGACGACGACGAGCGGCAGGTCTTCGAGCTGCTGCAGACGGCGAGCGGGGTCGGGCCGCGGCTGGCGCAGGCGATGCTCGGGGTGCACAGCCCGGACGCGCTGCGCCTGGCCGTCTCGACCGGCGACGAGAAGTCCCTGACGGCCGTCCCGGGCATCGGCAAGAAGGGCGCCCAGAAGCTGCTGCTGGAGCTGAAGGACAAACTGGGCGCACCGCTGGTGGGAGCGCAGCGCGCCCCCGTGGCGACGGGCCCGGCGCCGTGGACGGAGCAGCTGGCGGCGGCCCTGATCGGCCTGGGCTACGCCTCCCGGGAGGCGGAGGAGGCCGTCTCGGCGGTCACCCCGCAGGCGGAGGCGGCCATCGCCTCCGGCGGCTCCGCCCCGGTGCCCCAGCTCCTCCGAGCGGCCCTCCAGACCCTGAACCGCACCCGCTGACGGGTGCGCCGCTGCGCCGGGTCCGGCAGCGACCACCGTACGAACGACAAGGCAGACTGACAGCGTGAACTGGGATGACGAGAGCGACGACCGGATCGTGGCGGCCGCGGCGGACGGCGAGGACACCGCCGTCGAGGCGGCCCTGCGGCCCAAGGACCTCGGCGAGTTCGTCGGCCAGGAGAAGGTCCGCCAACAGCTCGACCTGGTGCTGAAGGCGGCCCGCCAGCGCGGCGCGACCGCCGATCACGTGCTGCTCTCCGGCGCGCCCGGTCTCGGCAAGACCACCCTCTCCATGATCATCGCCGCCGAGATGGGCGCGCCCATCCGGATCACCTCCGGCCCCGCGATCCAGCACGCCGGAGACCTCGCCGCGATCCTCTCCTCCCTCCAGGAGGGCGAGGTCCTCTTCCTCGACGAGATCCACCGCATGTCCCGGCCCGCCGAGGAGATGCTCTACATGGCCATGGAGGACTTCCGCGTCGACGTGATCGTCGGCAAGGGGCCCGGGGCCACCGCCATTCCGCTGGAGCTGCCGCCGTTCACCCTCGTCGGGGCGACGACCCGGGCCGGCCTGCTCCCGCCCCCGCTGCGCGACCGCTTCGGCTTCACCGGGCACATGGAGTTCTACGCCCCCGAGGAGCTGGAACGCGTCATCCACCGCTCCGCCCGCCTCCTGGACGTGGAGATCGACACGGCCGGCGCCGCCGAGATCGCCGGCCGCTCCCGCGGCACCCCGCGCATCGCCAACCGGCTGCTGCGCCGCGTCCGCGACTACGCGCAGGTCAGGGCCGACGGAGTGATCACCCGCGAGGTGGCCGGGACCGCCCTGCAGGTCTACGAGGTGGACGCGCGCGGTCTGGACCGCCTCGACCGGGCCGTGCTCGAAGCCCTGCTCAAGCTCTTCGGCGGCGGCCCCGTGGGGCTGTCCACCCTCGCCGTCGCCGTCGGCGAGGAGCGGGAGACCGTCGAGGAGGTCGCCGAGCCGTTCCTCGTACGGGAAGGCCTGCTGGCGCGCACCCCGCGCGGCCGGGTCGCGACCCCCGCCGCATGGGCTCACCTGGGGCTTGTCCCGCCTGCGCCGCACGGGAGTGGATCAAGCGGACAACAGGGCTTGTTCGGGGCCTGACGGCGCGGAGGTTCGCCCCGTCAGGAACTGCGGTGCCATGCTGGGCGTTGTTCCATCGGTGCGGACTCGCCTAGACTCCGCCGATGCCGACCCTTCAGGTCGGCATGCCCACCCCCGTAGAAATTGACCGTCTCCCGTGCGGTCGTGCGAAGGATCTCCGTCCCGTGAATCTCGTGACACTCCTCCCGTTCATCGTGCTCATCGGGGCGATGTTCCTGATGACCCGCTCCGCGAAGAAGAAGCAGCAGGCGGCCGCGCAGATGCGTGACCACATGACGCCCGGCACCGGTGTCCGCACCATCGGCGGCATGTACGCCACGGTGAAGGAGATCGGCGAGGACACCGTCACCCTCGAGGTGGCCCCCGGTGTCCACGCGATCTACGCGAAGAACTCCATCGGCGCCGTCCTCGAGGACGCGGAGTACAACCGCATCGTCCACGGCGTCAGTGATGATCTGACGATCGACACGCCGGCCGTCCCGGACGACGCCTCCTCGCTGACCCTGGACAAGGACGCGGCCAAGGACGCGGACGAGGCCGGGACCGACGCCCCGAAGCTCGACCTGGGCAAGAAGGACGAGCCCAAGGCCGACGAGCCCAAGAGCGACGAGACCAAGGGCGACGAGCCGAAGGACGGCAAGGCCGACGGCGAGGCCGGCGCGAAGTAGCGCGCGGCCGGGGACCGAGGGGCGCCTGACCGGCGGCCGCCGCGGTCCCCGTCAGTGACACTTCTGCGGGGGGCAGGGGTCCCCACCACACATTTCGTGGCCGTCCGCGCGCTGACCCGGCGCGGGGCGGTTGGACAGGGAGATACGACAAGGTGGCAGCACCGAAGAAGGGCCGGCGGCCCACGGGGGCTCAGGGGAGGCCGGGGCGCGCCCTGGCGATCATCCTGATCGCGATGGTGGCGCTCACCGCGGGGATGTTCCTCACGAAGCAGACGACTCCCCGGCTCGGCATCGACCTCGCGGGCGGTACGAGCATCACGCTCAAGGCCAAGAGCGAGCCCGGCAAGCCGGACGCGATCAACGAGACCAACATGAACACGGCGGTCGGCATCATCGAGCGCCGCGTCAACGGTCTCGGCGTGTCGGAGGCCGAGGTCCAGACGCAGGGCCGCGACCACATCATCGTGAACATCCCCAAGGGGACGAACGAGAAGCAGGCCCGCGAGCAGGTCGGTACCACCGCCCAGCTGTACTTCCGCCCGGTCCTGGCCTTCGCCGACGGCGCTCCCGCGGCCCCCGAGGCCACGCCGAGCCCGTCCGCGAGCGGCTCCGGCGCCCCGAAGGCCGAGAGCAGCGGCAAGCCCGGCACCCAGCCCACCCCGTCGTCCAGCGCCACTTCCCAGGGCCGTGTGCTCAGCGAGGCCCTCAAGGCCCCGGCCGCCACCGCCTCTCCCTCGCCCTCGGCGAGCGAGTCGAAGAAGGCAGACGACAAGGCTCCGGCCCCCACCCCGGCCCCGTCGGGCGTCGAGGCGGCCGCCGCCGACCTCCAGGCGAAGTTCGCGGCGCTGGACTGCACCAACGAGGCGCAGCGCACCGCGGCCGGCAAGGGCGCCAAGCCCGAGGACGCGACGCTCGCCTGCGGCAAGCGCGGCGACGCCTGGGGCAAGTGGATCCTCGGCCCGGCCGGTGTCGCCGGTACGGACGTCAAGGACGCCAAGGGTGTCATCGACCCGCAGCGCGGCCAGTGGATCGTCACCATGCAGTTCACCGACAAGGGCGCCGACAAGTTCGCCAAGATCACCGGTGAGCTCGCCACCAAGCAGATGCCGCAGAACCAGTTCGCGATCGTGCTCGACGGCGAGGTCGTCTCCGACCCCTCCGTCAGCCAGGCGCTGACCGGCGGCAACGCCGAGATCTCCGGCGGCTTCACCCAGCAGAGCGCGCAGGACCTGGGCAACATGCTCTCGTACGGCGCCCTGCCGCTCTCCTTCAGCGAGGACAGCGTCACCACGGTCACCGCCGCGCTCGGCGGCGAGCAGCTGAAGGCCGGCCTCATCGCCGGCGCCATCGGCCTCATCCTCGTGGTGATCTACCTGCTCGTGTACTACCGGGGCCTGGCCTTCATCGCCATCGTCAGCCTCCTGGTGTCCGCGATCCTCACCTACACGATCATGGCGCTGCTCGGCAAGGGCATCGGCTTCGCGCTGAACCTGCCCGCCGTCTGCGGTGCGATCGTCGCGATCGGCATCACGGCGGACTCGTTCATCGTGTACTTCGAGCGCATCCGCGATGAGATCCGCGAGGGCCGCACCCTGCGTCCCGCCGTGGAGCGGGCCTGGCCGCGCGCCCGGCGCACCATCCTGGTCTCCGACTTCGTGTCGTTCCTGGCCGCCGCGGTGCTGTTCATCGTCACCGTCGGCAAGGTGCAGGGCTTCGCCTTCACCCTGGGTCTGACCACCCTGCTCGACGTGGTCGTGGTGTTCCTCTTCACCAAGCCGATCATGACGCTGATGGCCCGTACGAAGTTCTTCTCCAGCGGCCACCCCTGGTCCGGCCTGGACCCGAAGCGGCTCGGCGCCAAGCCGCCGCTGCGCCGGTCCCGCCGCACCGGCTCCGGTACCGGTTCCGGTTCCGCCACCGCTCCCGTCGACGTAAAGGAGGCGTGAGAGATGTCGAAGCTGGGAGATCTCGGCGCCAAGCTGTACCGCGGTGAGGTCGGCTACGACTTCGTCGGCAAGCGCTTCATCTGGTACGGCGTTTCCATCCTGATCACCATCACGGCGATCGTGGCCCTGGCCGTTCAGGGCCTCAACATGGGCATCGAGTTCAAGGGCGGTGCCGTCTTCACCACCCCGAAGACGGCCGTCTCCGTCGCCGCGGCGACCACGGGCGCCGAGAAGGCCTCCGGCCACGACGCGATCGTCCAGCAGCTCGGCACCGGCGGCCTGCGCATCCAGATCTCGGGTCTGGACACGGCCGACGCGGCGGGCGTCAAGAAGCAGCTCGCCACCGACCTCAAGGTGTCCGAGGCCGACATCAACGCGGACCTGGTCGGCCCCAGCTGGGGCGACCAGATCGCGAACAAGGCCTGGACCGGCCTCGGGATCTTCATGATCCTCGTGGTGATCTACCTCGCCATCGCCTTCGAGTGGCGGATGGCGGTCGCCGCGCTGATCGCCCTGATCCACGACCTCACCATCACCGTCGGCGTGTACGCGCTGGTCGGTTTCGAGGTCACGCCGGGCACCGTGATCGGTCTGCTGACGATCCTCGGTTACTCCCTCTACGACACCGTCGTCGTCTTCGACGGTCTGAAGGAGGGCTCGAAGGACATCACCAAGCAGACCCGGTACACCTTCAGCGAGATCGCCAACCGCAGCATCAACGGCACCCTGGTCCGCTCGATCAACACCACCGTCGTGGCGCTGCTCCCGGTCGGGGCGCTGCTCTTCATCGGCGGCGGCCTCCTGGACGCCGGCATGCTGAACGACATCTCGCTGTCGCTGTTCGTCGGCCTCGCGGCCGGTGCGTACTCCTCGATCTTCATCGCGACCCCGCTGGTCGTCGACCTCAAGGAGCGCGAGCCGGCGATGAAGGCGCTGAAGAAGCGGGTGCTCGCGAAGCGGGCGGCCGCGGCGGCCAAGGGCGAGTCCCCGGAGGACGAGGGCTTCGAGGCCACCGACGGCCCGCAGGTCGTGGCCCAGGGCCGCGCCGGGCGGCGCCGGTGAGCACGCTCTCCCCCGAGGCGCGCGAGCTGCTGCTCGGCCGGATCAAGGACGTGGCGGACTACCCGAAGCCGGGCGTGATGTTCAAGGACATCACCCCGCTGCTGGCCGACCCGAAGGCCTTCGCGGCCCTGACGGACGCGCTGGTGGAGCTGGCCGGGCAGTACGGCGCGACGAAGATCGTCGGGCTGGAGGCGCGCGGGTTCATCCTCGCGGCGCCGGTGGCGGTCCAGGCGGGCATCGGCTTCGTGCCGGTGCGCAAGGCCGGGAAGCTGCCGGGCGCCACGCTCGCCCAGTCGTACGAGCTGGAGTACGGAACAGCGGAGATCGAGGTCCACGCCGAGGACCTGTCGGCCGGTGACCGGGTCATGGTCATCGACGACGTCCTGGCCACCGGCGGCACCGCCGAGGCCTCGCT
Organism: Streptomyces sp. NPDC001903; assembly: GCF_042891345.1. Lineage (NCBI taxonomy): Bacteria > Bacillati > Actinomycetota > Actinomycetes > Kitasatosporales > Streptomycetaceae > Streptomyces > Streptomyces sp. NPDC001903. The sequence continues at coordinate 179,882 of NZ_JBIASZ010000017.1, read as the reverse complement.
CTCGCTGATCCGGCGGGCCGGGGCCGAGGTCGCCGGAGTGGCGGTCCTGATGGAGCTGTCGTTCCTGCCGGGCCGCGAGCGCCTGGCCGGAGCCCTCGCGGGGGCCCCGCTGGACGCCCTGATCGTCGTCTGACCCAGGCTCCGCCGAAGCGGCGGGCATCCGGTTCTTCCGGATGCCCGCCGCTTTCGTGTGCGCCGGGGTGCGGGGGGCGGCCCCGCACCGCGGGAGCGGACCGGTACGGGAAGGGGCTCGCGGAACGAGGGGGCCGAACCCTCGCTACCATGGGTTGTCCGGACCGGACACGGGCACCGGATCCTCCCCCACGCGTCGTCCGGGGGGACCCCCAGAGGAGCGCTCTTGCCAGACGAGGTCCAGCCAATCTCCGCCGCGCAGCCCGACCCGAAGGCCGAGCGGGCCGCGACGCCCCCCGCCACGCCCCCGCCGGCCCCGCCCGTGAAGCCCGCACCCGCGAAGCCCGTTCCCGCGAAGCCGGCGCCTTCGAAGTCGGCAGGGTCCTCCAACCGCGTGCGCGCCCGGCTCGCCCGCCTCGGCGTCCAGCGTTCCAACCCGTACAACCCGGTACTGGAGCCCCTGCTCCGCATAGTCCGCAGCAACGACCCGAAGATCGAGACGGCCACGCTGCGCCAGATCGAGCAGGCGTACCAGGTCGCCGAGCGCTGGCACCGCGGCCAGAAGCGCAAGAGCGGCGACCCGTACATCACCCACCCGCTCGCGGTGACCACCATCCTCGCCGAGCTCGGCATGGACCCGGCCACCCTGATGGCCGGCCTGCTGCACGACACCGTCGAGGACACCGAGTACGGGCTGGAGGACCTGCGCCGCGACTTCGGCGACGCCGTGGCCCTGCTCGTCGACGGCGTCACCAAGCTCGACCGGGTCAAGTTCGGCGAGGCCGCGCAGGCCGAGACCGTACGCAAGATGGTCGTGGCGATGGCCAAGGACCCCCGCGTCCTGGTCATCAAGCTCGCCGACCGCCTGCACAACATGCGCACCATGCGCTACCTCAAGCGGGAGAAGCAGGAGAAGAAGGCCCGCGAGACCCTCGAGATCTACGCCCCGCTGGCGCACCGGCTGGGCATGAACACGATCAAGTGGGAGCTCGAGGACCTCGCCTTCGCGATCCTCTACCCCAAGATGTACGACGAGATCGTCCGCCTCGTCGCCGAGCGCGCGCCCAAGCGCGACGAGTACCTCACCGTCGTCACCGACGAGGTCCAGACCGACCTGCGCGCCGCCCGCATCAAGGCCACCGTCACCGGCCGGCCCAAGCACTACTACAGCGTCTACCAGAAGATGATCGTCCGCGGCCGTGACTTCGCGGAGATCTACGACCTGGTGGGCATCCGCGTCCTCGTCGACACCGTCCGGGACTGCTACGCGGCCCTCGGCACGGTGCACGCGCGCTGGAACCCGGTCCCCGGCCGGTTCAAGGACTACATCGCGATGCCCAAGTTCAACATGTACCAGTCGCTCCACACGACGGTCATCGGGCCCAGCGGCAAGCCCGTCGAACTGCAGATCCGCACCTTCGACATGCACCGCCGCGCCGAGTACGGCATCGCGGCGCACTGGAAGTACAAGCAGCAGACCGTCGCCGGCACCTCCAAGGTCCGCACCGACGTCCCGCAGGCCGCCAAGGGCAGCGCCGGCCAGGACACGGTCAACGACATGGCCTGGCTGCGCCAACTGCTGGACTGGCAGAAGGAGACCGAGGACCCGGGCGAGTTCCTCGACTCGCTGCGCTTCGACCTCTCGCGCAACGAGGTCTTCGTCTTCACGCCCAAGGGCGACGTCATCGCCCTGCCCGCCGGAGCCACCCCGGTGGACTTCGCGTACGCCGTCCACACCGAGGTCGGCCACCGGACCATAGGCGCCCGCGTCAACGGCCGCCTCGTCCCGCTCGAATCGACCCTGGACAACGGCGACCTCGTCGAGGTCTTCACCTCCAAGGCCGAGGGCGCCGGGCCCTCCCGCGACTGGCTGGGCTTCGTCAAGTCCCCGCGGGCCCGCAACAAGATCCGCGCCTGGTTCTCCAAGGAGCGCCGCGAGGAGGCCATCGAGCACGGCAAGGACGCCATCGCGCGGGCCATGCGCAAGCAGAACCTGCCGATCCAGCGCATCCTCACCGGCGACTCGCTCGTCACCCTCGCGCACGAGATGCGCTACCCCGACATCTCCTCCCTGTACGCGGCGATCGGCGAGGGCCACGTGGCCGCGCAGGGCGTCGTGCAGAAGCTGGTGCAGGCCCTCGGCGGCGAGGAAGCCGCCAACGAGGACATCGAGGAGAGCGTCCCGCCCTCCCGGACCCGGGGCACGCGCCGCAAGAACGCCGACCCGGGCGTGGTCGTCAAGGGCGTCGACGACGTGTGGGTCAAGCTGGCCCGCTGCTGCACCCCGGTACCGGGCGACCCGATCGTCGGCTTCGTCACGCGCGGCAGCGGCGTATCGGTTCACCGGGCGGACTGCGTCAACGTGGACTCCCTCTCCCAGGAGCCCGAGCGGATGCTGGAAGTGGAATGGGCGCCCACCCAGTCCTCGGTCTTCCTGGTCGCCATCCAGGTCGAGGCGCTGGACCGGTCCCGGCTGCTCTCGGACGTCACCCGGGTCCTGTCGGACCAGCACGTGAACATCCTCTCCGCGGCCGTCCAGACCTCGCGCGACCGCGTGGCCACCTCCCGCTTCACCTTCGAGATGGGCGACCCCAAGCACCTGGGCCACGTCCTGAAGGCCGTACGGGGCGTCGAGGGCGTCTACGACGTCTACCGCGTCACCTCGGCCCGCCGGCCGTAGCGGGGCGCGCAGCGCACGCAGGAGGGCCCCGGTACGGCAGTCCGTACCGGGGCCCTCCCGCGTGCGGGGGGGCGGCTGTCAGCCGCCGAACTCCTCCAGGCCCTTCAGGGCCTGGTCCAGCAGGGCCTGGCGGCCCTCGAGCTCGCGCGACAGCTTGTCGGCCTTCGCGTTGTTGCCCGCCGCGCGGGCCGCGTCGATCTGCTCACGCAGCTTGTCGACCGCCGCCTGGAGCTGACCCGTCAGACCGGCCGCACGGGCCCGCGCCTCCGGGTTCGTACGACGCCACTCGCCCTCCTCGGCCTCCTGGATCGCCCGCTCCACCGCGTGCATCCGGCCCTCGACCTTCGGCCGGGCGTCGCGCGGCACGTGGCCGATGCCCTCCCAGCGCTCGTTGAGGGAGCGGAACGCGGCCCGGGCCGCCTTCAGGTCCGTGATCGGAACGAGCTTCTCGGCCTCGTCGGCCAGCTCCTCCTTGAGCTTCAGGTTCTCCACCTGCTCGGCGTCGCGCTCCGCGAACACCTCGCCGCGCGCCGCGAAGAACACGTCCTGCGCACCGCGGAAACGGTTCCACAGGTCGTCCTCGGCCTCGCGCTGCGCCCGGCCCGCCGCCTTCCAGTCCGCCATCAGCTCGCGGTAGCGGGCGGCCGTCGGACCCCAGTCGGTCGACTTCGACAGCGACTCGGCCTCCGCGACCAGCTTCTCCTTGACCTTGCGGGCGTCCTCGCGCTGCGCGTCGAGCGAGGCGAAGTGCGCCTTGCGGCGCTTGGAGAAGGCGGAACGGGCGTGCGAGAAGCGGTGCCACAGCTCGTCGTCCGACTTGCGGTCCAGGCGCGGCAGACCCTTCCAGGTGTCCACCAGGGCCCGCAGCCGCTCGCCCGCACTGCGCCACTGGTCGCTCTGCGCCAGCTGCTCGGCCTCGGCCACCAGCGCGTCCTTGGCCGCACGGGCCTCGTCCGTCTGCTTGGCCTTGGCGACCTTGCGCTCCTCGCGCCGCGAGTCCACGGTCGCGACCAGCTTGTCCAGCCGGACGCGCAGGGCGTCGAGGTCGCCCACGGCGTGGTGCTCCTCCACCTGCGTACGCAGGTGGTCGATGGCCGTCTGCGCGTCCTTGGCGGACAGATCGGTGGTCCGCACCCGCCGTTCGAGGAGGCCGATCTCGACCACCAGGCCCTCGTACTTGCGCTCGAAGTAGGCCAGGGCCTCCTCGGGGGTGCCCGCCTGCCAGGAGCCGACGACCTTCTCGCCCTCGGCAGTACGCACGTACACGGTGCCCGTCTCGTCGACGCGGCCCCACGGGTCGCTGCTCACAGCGCCTCCTCCACCTGATGCCTGCGAGGGGTTCGCCCCCTGGGCATCGTCCACAGTTTCCTGGGGCGGGCAGCGCCCGCCCTGCACAACGCCAACATAGGCGACCGCCGGGCCGGCTGTCCGCATCCCGCACGACGGAATATCGCCGTACGGGCCGGACGCCGGCCGGGCCCGGGGCCGCCGGAACCCGTCAGTTCCGGGTGACGGCGCCCTTCTGGATGGTCACCGGGGTCTTCGGGGCCCCGTCCTGGCCGCCGTCGGCCGTACCGGCCTTGGCCACCTCCTCCAGCGCCTTCAGACCCGCCGCGTCGATCTTGCCGAACGGCGTGTACGAGGGCGCCAGCGGGCTGTCCTTGTAGACCAGGAAGAACTGGCTGCCGCCGCTGTGCGGCTGGCCGGTATTGGCCATCGCCACCGTGCCCGCCGGGTAGATCACCTGGCCCTGCTCGTTCGGCTTGCCCAGCGAGTCGAGGTTCTCGTCCGCGATGGTGTAGCCCGGGCCGCCCATGCCGGTGCCCTCCGGGTCGCCGCACTGCAGCACGAAGATCCCGGAGGTGGTCAGGCGGTGGCACTTGGTGTTGTCGAAGAAGCCCTTGTCCGCGAGCGCCTTGAACGAGTTGACGGTCTCCGGCGTCTTCGCCGCGTCCATCTCGAACTTGATCTCACCCGCGGTGGTCTTCAGGTCGAACGTGTACTTCGCGTTCTTGTCGATCGCCATCGCCGGCGCGGGCGACTGCTTCGCGGAGGGGGAGGCCGACGGGTTCGCCGCCGGGTCCGCCGCGCTGTCCTTCTTGTCCTTGTCGAAGACACCGCCCACGACGAGGCCCACCAGCGTCGCGACCACCACGGCCACCGCCGCACCGATCACCGCCGCCCGCTGCCGCGCCTTGCGGCGGGCCTCGGCCCGGCGCTTCTGCTGGCGCTCGTACTTCTCCCTGGCGAGCTGTCGCCGCCGCTGATCGCTCGTGACCACCGGGTCGTCTCCTTGTACGTGTATGGCACCGCTGTCCGGGCTCGGTTAGGCCGTACCGTATATGGGTTCGCTGTGGAACGAGCGGCGCCGGTAGGCTCTGAGCAGCGGCATTCCGATCTCGGCCGCTGCCGAAGCTCCCGCCGGACGACGATTGAGGACGAACGTGCTGATTGCCGGGTTCCCCGCCGGGGCCTGGGGGACCAACTGTTACGTGGTCGCCCCCGCCGCCGGTGAGGAGTGCGTCATCATCGACCCGGGCCACCAGGCCACCCAGGGTGTCGAGGAGACGCTGAAGAAGCATCGGCTCAAGCCCGTCGCGGTCGTCCTCACCCACGGCCACATCGACCACGTGGCCTCGGTGGTCCCGGTGTGCGGAGCGCACGACGTACCGGCCTGGATCCACCCCGAGGACCGCTTCATGATGAGCGACCCGGAGAAGGCGCTGGGCCGCTCCCTGGGGGCGCAGCTGATGGGCGAGCTCACGGTGGGGGAACCCTCCGACGTGAAGGAGCTCACCGACGGCGCGAAGCTGGCGCTGGCGGGCATGGAGCTCACCGTCTCGCACGCGCCCGGGCATACCAAGGGGTCGGTGACCTTCGGGATGCCCGAGGCGGGGGACATCCCCCCGCTGCTGTTCTCGGGCGACCTGCTCTTCGCCGGCTCCATCGGCCGTACCGACTTCCCGGGCGGCAGCCACGCGGACATGCTCGAATCGCTGGCCCGCGTGTGCCTGCCGCTCGACGACGCGACCGTGGTGCTGCCCGGTCACAACGAGCACACGACCATTGGCCGTGAGCGCGCCACCAACCCGTACCTGCGGCAGGTGGCCGCCGGCCTGGGAGACGGCTTCACGTCTCCACGACGAGGAATGTGACGAGAGTTTCGTGAGCACCTTCAAGGCCCCCAAGGGCACGTACGACCTGATCCCGCCGTACTCGGCTAAGTACCTGGCCGTCCGGGACGCCATCTCGGGCCCCCTGCGGCTGTCCGGCTACGGGTACGTCGAGACGCCGGGCTTCGAGGACGTCGACCTGTTCGCGCGCGGCGTCGGGGAGTCCACCGACATCGTGACCAAGGAGATGTACACCCTCACGACGAAGGGCGGGGCCAACCTCGCGCTGCGTCCCGAGGGCACCGCGTCCGTGCTGCGCGCGGCGCTGGAGGCGAACCTGCACAAGGCCGGCGGCCTGCCGGTGAAGCTCTGGTACTCGGGTTCGTACTACCGCTACGAGCGCCCGCAGAAGGGCCGCTACCGCCACTTCTCGCAGGTGGGTGCCGAGGCGATCGGCGCCGAGGACCCGGCGCTGGACGCCGAGCTGATCATCCTGGCCGACCAGGCGTACCGCACGCTGGGCCTGCGCAACTTCCGGATCCTGCTGAACTCGCTGGGCGACAAGGAGTGCCGCCCGGTGTACCGGGAGGCGCTCCAGGCCTTCCTGCGCGGGCTGGACCTGGACGAGGAGACCGTCCGCCGGGCCGAGATCAACCCGCTGCGCGTCCTGGACGACAAGCGGGCCGAGGTACAGAAGCAGCTGGTCGGCGCGCCGATGCTGCGGGACTACCTGTGCGACGCGTGCAAGGCGTACCACGAGGAGGTCCGGGCGCTGATCACGGCGGCCGGGGTCGCCTTCGAGGACGACGAGAAGCTGGTGCGCGGGCTGGACTACTACACGCGGACCACGTTCGAGTTCGTCCACGACGGCCTGGGCTCGCAGTCCGCGGTCGGCGGCGGCGGCCGCTACGACGGCCTGTCCGAGATGATCGGCGGACCGGCGCTGCCCTCGGTGGGCTGGGCGCTGGGCGTGGACCGTACGGTGCTGGCGCTCGAGGCGGAGGGCGTCGAACTGGACATCCCGCCGGCGACGTCGGTGTTCGCGGTGGCGCTGGGCGAGGCGAAGCCGGTGCTGTTCGGTCTGGTCACCGAGCTCCGCAAGGCCGGCGTCGCGGCCGACATCTCGTACGGGGGCAAGGGCCTCAAGGGCGCGATGAAGGACGCGAACCGTTCGGGCGCGCGGTTCGCCGTGGTCGCGGGTGACCGCGACCTCGCCGAGGGCGTGGTCCAGCTGAAGGACATGGAGTCCGGGGAGCAGGCCCCGGTCGCCCTGGCGGAGGTCGTCGACCTCCTGCGCGCCAAGCTGGCCTGAGCCGAGCCCCTCCCGGGGCGGCCCCCTGCGTGGAGGCCGCTCCCGGGCGGACCTCAGAGGAGGTCGTGGCGCATGGCCGTGGTCACCGCGGCCGTGCGGTCCGTGACCTCCAGCTTCCCGAAGATCCGCAGCAGGTGGGTCTTGACCGTCGACTCCGCGACGAACAGGCGGCGGCCGATCTCCGCGTTCGTCGCGCCCTCCGCGACCAGGCGCAGGACCGCCACCTCGCGGTCGGAGAGGCGGGGCCGCTCGGGGCGGGTCCGCAGCCGGTCCACCAGGCGCCCCGCCACCGACGGGGCCAGGACCGTCTCGCCCCGTACGGCCGCGCGGATCGCGTCGGCCAGTTCGGCCCGCGCCATGTCCTTCAGCAGGTAGCCCGCCGCCCCCGCCTCCACCGCCCGCAGGATGTCCCGGTCGTTCTCGTACGTCGTCAGGACCACCACCCGCACCGGCAGCCCGGCGGCACCGATCCGGGCGATGGACTCGACGCCGTCGCCGCCCGGCATCCGCAGGTCCATCAGGATCAGGTCCAGATCGGGGACCAGCTCCGCGGCCAGCGCCTCCGCCTGCGGACCGTTCGAGGCCTCCCCGACGACCTCCAGGTCCGGCTCCGCGCTCAGCATGCCGCGCAGGCCCTCCCGTACCACCGGGTGGTCATCGGCCAGCAGGATGCGGATCATGTTCTGCGGCTCCTCGGAGCGTCGTCGGGTACGTCGGGGGAGTGGTCGTCGGGAGGGTGACGGTGACCGTCGTGCCGGCCCCCGGCGCGGCCTCGACCACCGCCGTGCCGCCCACCTCCGCCGCGCGGGCGCGCAGCCCCCGCAGGCCGTAGCCGGGCGCGGGGGCCGCCGGGTCGAAGCCGCGGCCGGCGTCCCGGACCGCGACTGTCAGTTCGCCGTCACCGTAGGCCAGGGACACCGAGCAGCGCGCCCCGGCCCCCGCGTGCTTCGCCGCGTTCGACAGCGACTCCTGGCAGGAGCGCAGCGCCACCACCTCCAGCGCCGCCGCCAGCGGCCGCACCTCCCCGGTCACCGACACCGCCGCGGGCGGGTCCTGCCGGGCCGCGAGGCGGCGTACGGCGTCCGGCAGGGAGCCGGCGTCCAGGTCCGCGGGGGCCCCGCCCGCGACCAGGGCGCGGGCCTCGGCCAGGTTCTGCCGGGCGGTCGCGGCCATCAGCTCCAGGTGCCGGTGGGCCTGTTCGGGGTCGGTGTCCAGCTCCGACTGCACGGCCTGGACCAGCATCAGCAGGCTCGTGAAGCCCTGGGCGAGGGTGTCGTGGATCTCGCGGGACATGCGTTCCCTTTCGGCGTGGGCGCCCTGCGCGGCGGAGAGCCGGGCCACCTCCTCCCGGCTGGCGTCGAGTTCGGCGATCAGCGAGGCCCGCTCCTGGCTCTGCTCGATGATCCGCAGGATCCAGGCGCCGAAGAAGGAGGAGAAGGCGAAGGTGACGAAGGAGCTGACCGCGTTGATGAAGACGATGTGGCCCTCCGGCCGCCACAGCAGCGCCCAGCCGGCCACCGGCAGCAGCGCCACCACCGCCATCGCCCCGATCGCCCGGCGCAGCGGCAGCAGCATGAAGCAGTGCGGGGCGAGGGCGAAGGTGATCAGCCTGGTCTCGCCCACCAGGAAGGCGGCGGGCAGGAACAGGGCCAGCATCACGCCCAGGTAGCGCAGGGACAGCCGCGGCTCGGACCCCGGATCCTTCAGGAGCAGGGGCCGGCCGGCCCACGCGTACCAGGGGATCAGCAGCGAGAGCAGGGCCGCGGCGGGGATCCGGTAGGACAGCGCCGGGAAGTCCGCGCCCAGCACGAAGGCCACGGTCGCGACCCACACGAGGCCGAAGTAGAGGTCCCACGGCCCGAACGCGCGGTCCCAGACGTGGGATTCGCGCGCTCCGGCCGTACCGGTGAAGCTGTTCAACCGTCGCGGTGGTTCTTCCACTTGAAGGTCAGCAGACACAGCACCAATCCTCCGACGACCCAGGCCCCCAGGACCAGGGCGACCTTTCCGTACTCCCAGCCGCCCGCCTGCTCCAGGACGGCCGCGGACTCCGGCAGGAACACCCCGCGCAGACCCTGGCACATCCACTTGAGCGGGAACAGCGCGCCGATGTTCAGCAGCCAGCCCGGGATCGCGTTGACCGGGATGAAGACGCCGGAGATGAACTGGAGGATCAGGAACGGCAGGACGACCACCGAGCTCGCGCTCTTGCCGGACTTGGGCAGGCTGCTGATGGCGATGCCGAGGAGGGCGCAGCCGGTCAGGCCGAGGGCGAAGATCCAGCCGAAGGTCAGCCACTTCGAGGCCGAGGCGGGCAGGTCGAGGTCGAACAGGGTGGAGCCGACGAGCAGCAGGATCGCGGTCTCGGCCAGCCCGGTGGCGAGCACCATCCAGACCTTGCCGAGGAAGTACGCGGCCGGGGGCATCGGGGTCCCGCGCAGCCGGCGCAGCACCTTCTCGTCCCGTTCGACGGCGATCGAGATGCCGAGCGACTGGAAGCTGGTGGACATGATGCCCGCGGCGACCATCCCGGCCGCGTACAGCTGGGAGGCGGTGACCCCGGTGTTCTCCACGCTGTCGCTGAAGATCGAGGCGAACAGGGCGAGGAAGACGATCGGGAAGGCGAAGGTGAAGATCATCGCGTCGCGCTGGCGCACGAACTGCTTGATCTCCAGTGCCCCGCGGCTCAGTCCCAGGGCCCAGGCGCCGGGCAGCGCCTTCGCGGCCGCGGCGGCCCGGCCGCCGGTCGTCGCGGTCGTGGCGGTGGTGCTCATCGTGCGTCCTCCAGCTGCTGCGCGGTCGTGGGTACGAGCTGGCCCGTCAGGCGCAGGTACACGTCCTCCAGGGTGGGCCGGCCGATCTTCAGCCCCGGGATCTCACCGTCGAAGCGGGCCATGAGCTCGGCGACCGTACGGGTGGGGGTCTCGGTGGCGACGCTCTGCGGGGTGCCGTCGGCCCCGGTCCACTCGACGGTGGCGCCGGTGCCGAAGCGGGAGCGCAGCTGTGCCGGTTCGCCCTCGGCGACGACCCGGCCGCTCGCGATGACCGCGAGTCGGTCGGCGAGGGCCTCGGCCTCCTCCAGGTAGTGCGTGGTGAGCACGATGGTCGTGCCCTCGCCGGCGAGCAGCCGGATCAGGTCCCAGAACTGGCGGCGGGCCGCCGGGTCGAAGCCGGTCGTCGGCTCGTCGAGGAGCAGCAGTTCGGGGTCCCCGATGACGCCGAGCGCCACGTCGAGGCGGCGCCGCTGGCCGCCCGAGAGCCCCTTCACGCGCTGGTCGCGCTTGTGCTCCAGGCCGACCAGGGCGATGACCTCGGCCGCCTCGCGCGGGGCCGGGTAGTAGCGGGCGAAGTGCTCGACCGTCTCCCGTACCGTCAGCTCGGCGGGGGCCGACTCGTCCTGCCAGACGATGCCGACGCGCGAGCGCCAGGCCCGTCCGGCGGTGGCCGGGTCCGCGCCCAGCACGCTGACCTCGCCCCCGTCCCGTTCCCGGTGGCCCTGCAGGATCTCCACCGTCGTGCTCTTGCCGGCGCCGTTGGGCCCGAGGAGGCCGAAGACCTCGCCCTGCCGGATCGTCAGATCGAGTCCGTCCACCGCGGTGACCTCGCCGTACTGCTTGCGAAGCCCCCGTACCTCCACCGCGTTTCGTGTCATGCCTCACATGGTGTGGCGGAACGCGGCCCACCGGTCCCCCCGTGCGTACGTCCTTATGTCCACCGAACGGTGGACACACAGCTCCGTACGGCACAATGGCCGGTGCTTGTTGACCTTGCAGATGTGGAGCGGGCGGTATGACGACACGAGGCACGGACGCAGACACCGCCGCGCGGACGGTCGGCGCCGGCCGGGCACTGGCTCTGCTGCTGGTGATCACCGGCGCCCTGGGACTGCTGGCCGCCTGGGTGATCACGATCGACAAGTTCAAGCTGCTCGAGGACCCGAACTTCACGCCGGGCTGCAGCCTGAACCCGATCGTCTCCTGCGGCAACATCATGAAGAGCGAGCAGGCGTCCGCCTTCGGCTTCCCGAACCCGATGCTGGGGCTGGTCGCGTACGGCATCGTCGTCTGCGTCGGCATGAGCGTGCTGGCCGGGGCCCGGTTCCGGCCCTGGTACTGGCTGACCCTGAACGCGGGCATGCTCTTCGGCGTCGGGTTCTGCACCTGGCTGATGTACCAGTCGCTGTACAACATCAACTCGCTGTGCCTGTGGTGCTGCCTGGCCTGGGTCGCCACGATCTTCATGTTCTGGTACGTCACCGCGTTCAACGTGCGCGAGGGGCTGCTGCCCGCCCCGGGCTGGCTGCGCGCCTTCCTCGACGAGTTCCCGTGGGTACTGCCGGTGCTGCACGTCGGGATCATCGGCATGCTGATCCTGACGCGCTGGTGGGACTTCTGGACCTCCTGAGCCGTCCGGGGGCGCGGTCCGCCGTCGGTGGGCTGTCGGTGGGCTCGCTTAGGCTTCCTGTGTGGAACCAGACCTGTTCACCGCCGCTGCCGAAGACCGCCGGGAGAAGGATCCGGCGAGCTCCCCGCTCGCCGTCCGGATGCGCCCGCGCACCCTGGACGAGGTCGTCGGCCAGCAGCACCTGCTGAAGCCCGGATCACCGCTGCGGCGGCTGGTCGGGGACGGGGCGGGCGGTCCGGCCGGAGCCTCGTCGGTGATCCTGTGGGGCCCTCCGGGCATCGGCAAGACCACGCTCGCCTACGTGGTGAGCCAGGCGACGCAGAAGCGGTTCGTGGAGCTGTCGGCCATCACGGCGGGCGTGAAGGAAGTACGCGCCGTCATCGAGGGCGCCAAGCGTGCGGCCGGCGGGTACGGCAAGGACACGGTCCTCTTCCTCGACGAGATCCACCGCTTCAGCAAGGCCCAGCAGGACTCGCTCCTCCCGGCCGTCGAGAACCGCTGGGTGACGCTGATCGCCGCGACCACGGAGAACCCGTACTTCTCGATCATCTCCCCGCTGCTGTCGCGCTCGCTCCTGCTCACGCTGGAGCCGCTGACGGACGAGGACCTCAGTGCGCTGATGCGGCGCGCGCTGACGGAGGAGCGGGGGCTGGGCGGGGCGGTGACCCTGCCGGCGGACGCGGAGGCGCACCTCCTGCGGATCGCGGGCGGCGACGCCCGGCGGGCGCTGACGGCCCTCGAGGCCGGTGCCGGGTCGGCGATCGCCAAGGGGGAGTCCGAGATCAGCCTCCAGACGGTGGAGGAGGCCGTCGACCGGGCGGCGGTGAAGTACGACCGGGACGGCGACCAGCACTACGACGTGGCGAGCGCGCTGATCAAGTCCATCCGCGGTTCGGACGTGGACGCCGCCCTGCACTACCTGGCGCGGATGATCGAGGCCGGGGAGGACCCGCGGTTCATCGCGCGCCGCCTGATGATCTCGGCGAGCGAGGACATCGGGCTGGCGGACCCGACGGCTCTGCCGCTCGCGGTGGCCGCGGCGCAGGCGGTGGCGATGATCGGCTTCCCGGAAGCGGCGCTGACCCTCTCGCACGCGACGATCGCCCTGGCCCTGGCCCCGAAGTCCAACACCGCGACGACCGCGATCGGCGCGGCCCTGGCGGACGTGCGGGCGGGCCTGGCGGGCCCGGTCCCGACGCATCTGCGGGACGGCCATTACAAGGGCGCGGCCAAGCTGGGCCACGCGGTGGGGTACGTGTACCCGCACGACGTCCCGGGCGCGATCGCGGCGCAGCAGTACGCCCCCGACGAGGTGCACGGCAAGCGGTACTACGAACCGACCCGCTACGGCGCCGAGGCGCGGTACGCGGACGTGGTGGAAAAGGTCCGCGAGCGGCTCCGCGGCGGAGCCTGAGCCCGCCCGCGGTGCGGAGCCGCCCCGCCGGCGTGCGGGCGCGATGCCCGGACCATACGCTCCGGGCATGGGACCTCGGGCCTGGCTGCCGGCCGCGGCAGCGGTGCTGCTGCTCGCCGGATGTCACCACGGCGGTGGCGCGTCCGCTCGGGCCAGCGCCGCCCGGTTCGTGGCGCAGGTGCCGCTGAGCAGCCCCGGCTTCCCGCCCGACGCGGCCACCGCGAAGGACCGGCTGGCCCGGCTCACCGTCGAGTGGGGCAGGAACTGGCAGACGTACAAGCGGGAGAACTTCGGCAGGTACTGGTCCGACGACACCGACGCCGTCGGCGGCCGCAACGGCTGCGACACCCGCGACGACGTCCTGCGCCGCGATCTGAGCGAGCTGCGCGAGGGGGACCGCAACCCCTGCGTGGTGGTCTCCGGAGTCCTGCACGACCCGTACACCGGCAAGACCCTCCCGTACTCCTACAGCAAGGCCTCGCAGATCCAGACCGACCACGTCGTCGCGCTCGGCGCCGCCTGGCGGGGCGGCGCGTACGCCTGGACGCCGCAGCGCAGGCTCGCGTACGCGAACGACCTGGACGTCCTGCTCGCCGTGGACAAGCAGACCAACCAGGACAAGGGGAGCAGGACCGCCGACAGATGGCAGCCGCCGCGCGCGGAGTACCGCTGCGAGTACGCCCGCCGCTACGTCGGGATCAAGGTCAAGTACGGGCTGTCCGTGACCCCGCCGGAGAAGACCGCGCTCACCGGGATGCTCGCGACCTGCCGCTAGACACGGCCTGGCTGCTTAGCGGCCGGCTGCCGCGAACAGGGTGCGCATCGCCCGGCGCAGCTCGCAGACGTCGCGCACCGGCGCCGGGAAGTCGAAGCGGGCGTCGAAGGAGGATTCCCCGCCCGTGAAGCGGACCCGCAGGCCCAGGCGGTCCAGGGCCAGCGGGACCGCGGTGGTGCCGGCGCTCTCCCGCGGGCCCAGCAGCGCGCACAGGTCCGCGATCCGGTCGCGGTGCGCGGCGGCCAGGTGCTGCAGGAGCTCCGTCTCGTGGTCCACCATCGGGTCCGGCTCCGCCGCCGCCAGCTCCTCCGGGTCCACGTGCTCGGCGCCCCACAGGTCGTCCACCGAGATCTCGCCGACCTCCAGGCGCAGCATCACGAAGGAAGGCCGGCCGTGCAGCCCGAGCAGCTCGCCCACCGGCCGGCGCTCCGCCAGCAGTGCGGCGCAGGCCGCGCGGTCGTCCCCGCGCACCCGGGTCAGCCACCCGGCGAGCCACGCACGGCCTCGGATACGATGGGGCACGGACACCGGCGCCACATCCGTGATCTCGATCACGGCCGTGAGGTCGTCGTCCTGGGCGTAAGCGGCCGCCCTGGCAGCCGCGGATTCCCCTGACACCAGGAGAATCACGTCCCCGTCCGGGGTGACGGTCCGCGCGGCCGGCATCCCTGCCCCGAACTCTGCCTGGTCAAGCGACCGCACCTGGTCGAAAGCACCCGGCAGCATGAGGGATACTGAGGCGTTGGACTCTACGAGGGTTCGTACGCGTTCGGCTCCGGTGAGCTGCCGAACGCCTTCCCTGGGACGCGGCTGACCTTGCTTATCGTCGGCGCAAGCGGATTCTGTTTCGTCTGAATCCGAACTGCGTTGCGCACTGGGCAGGGGGATCCCATGTGGTCGAGACATTACGTCCTCCTCGATAAGGTAAGCCTCACCTAACTTACATGGAGGTAGGTTCCCCGTGAACCAGAAGCGACCCAAGGTCAAGAAGTCGCGTGCCCTCGGCATTGCGCTGACCCCGAAGGCCGTCAAGTACTTTGAGGCCCGCCCCTACCCGCCGGGCGAGCACGGCCGTGGCCGCAAGCAGAACTCGGACTACAAGGTCCGTCTGCTCGAGAAGCAGCGTCTGCGCGCTCAGTACGACATCTCTGAGCGTCAGATGGCGCGCGCGTACGACCGCGCCAAGAAGGCCGAAGGCAAGACGGGCGAGGCGCTGGTCGTCGAGCTCGAGCGTCGCCTCGACGCCCTGGTCCTGCGTTCGGGCATCGCCCGCACCATCTACCAGGCCCGCCAGATGGTCGTTCACGGCCACATCGAGGTCAACGGTGCCAAGGTCGACAAGCCGTCGTTCCGTGTCCGCCCGGACGACGTCATCACCGTGCGCGAGCGCAGCCGCGAGAAGGTTCCGTTCCAGGTTGCCCGCGAGGGTGGCTACGCAGGCGAGGGCGAGACCCCGCGCTACCTGCAGGTCAACCTGAAGGCCCTGGCCTTCCGCCTGGACCGTGACCCGAACCGCAAGGAAATCCCGGTCATCTGCGACGAGCAGCTCGTCGTCGAGTACTACGCCCGCTGATCCGGCGGCCGTAGCACCACAGGCTGGTCAGCCCGCCGGTTCCCCTCTGGGGGAGCCGGCGGGCTTCCTGTTTCCCACCGAGCCGGAATTCCGGTACGGCGGCGGATCTCCGGCGCGATAGGGTCGGAGAAAGACCTGTCTGGTGATCAACATGCAGAGACTTGCAGAGAGCGGTGCAACGTGTCCGGTGGAGAGGTGGCCGGGATCCTCGTGGCCGTCTTCTGGGCCATCCTGGTCTCCTTCCTCGCCGTGGTGCTGGTGAGGCTGGCCCAGGTGCTCAAGGCGACCACCAAGCTGGTGGCCGACGTGACCGAGCAGGCCGTCCCGCTGCTCGCGGACGCCTCCACCACCGTCCGCTCCGCGCGTACCCAGCTCGACCGGGTCGACGCGATCGCGAGCGACGTCCAGGAAGTCACCTCGAACGCCTCCGCCCTCTCCTCCACCGTGGCCTCCACCTTCGGCGGGCCGCTGGTCAAGGTCGCGGCCTTCGGCTACGGCGTCCGCAAGGCACTGGGCAAATCCACGGAAGCCGCGCCGCAGAAGACGTCCCGACGTACTGTGATCGTTGGCCGTACGGTGCCGGCCGCCCGGCGCCGGAAGCAGAAGGGCTGAAACCTCCGATGTTCCGCCGAGCCTTCTGGTTCACCGCCGGCGCAGCCGCCGGCGTGTGGGCCACCACCAAGGTCAACCGCCAGCTCAAGAAGCTGACACCGGAGAGCCTCGCCGCCCAGGCCGCCGACAAGGCCGTGGAGGCGGGCCACCGCCTCAAGGACTTCGCCCTCGACGTCAAGGCGGGAATGACGCAGCGCGAGGACGAGCTGAACGATGCACTGGGGCTCCACCAGGACCCCGACCGGCCCGACAACGTCACCGCCCTCCCCGGGCCGCGGCGGCTGCGGGCCCTCCAGAACGACAAGACCACCCCCCTGAACGTCTCGTACAACCGGAATGAGGACCACTGATGGAGTCGGCTGAAATCCGCCGCCGCTGGCTGAGCTTCTTCGAGGAGCGCGGTCACGCCGTTGTCCCTTCGGCGTCGCTCATCGCGGACGACCCGACTCTGCTGCTGGTCAACGCGGGCATGGTCCCGTTCAAGCCGTACTTCCTCGGTGAGACCAAGCCGCCGGCCCCGCGGGCCACCAGCGTGCAGAAGTGCGTCCGTACGCCGGACATCGAAGAGGTCGGCAAGACCACCCGCCACGGCACGTTCTTCCAGATGTGCGGCAACTTCTCCTTCGGCGACTACTTCAAGGAAGGCGCCATCAAGTACGCCTGGGAGCTGCTCACCAGCTCCGTGGCGGACGGCGGCTACGGCCTTGAGCCGGAGAAGCTCTGGATCACCGTCTACCTCGACGACGACGAGGCCGAGACGATCTGGCGCGACGTGATCGGCGTGCCCGCCGAGCGCATCCAGCGCCTGGGCAAGAAGGACAACTTCTGGTCCATGGGCGTCCCGGGCCCCTGCGGCCCGTGCTCGGAGATCAACTACGACCGCGGCCCCGAGTTCGGCGTCGAGGGCGGCCCGGCCGTCAACGACGAGCGCTACGTGGAGATCTGGAACCTGGTCTTCATGCAGTACGAGCGCGGCGCCGGCGACGGGAAGGAAGACTTCCCGATCCTCGGCGACCTGCCCTCGAAGAACATCGACACCGGTCTCGGCCTCGAGCGCCTCGCGATGATCCTGCAGGGCGTGCAGAACATGTACGAGACCGACACCCTGCGCGTGGTCATGGACAAGGCCACCGAGCTGACCGGCGTGCAGTACGGCGCCGCCCAGAACACCGACGTGTCGATGCGCGTGGTCGCCGACCACATCCGCACCTCCGTCATGCTCATCGGCGACGGGGTCACCCCCGGCAACGAGGGCCGCGGCTACGTGCTGCGCCGCATCATGCGCCGCGCCATCCGCAACATGCGCCTCATGGGCGCCACCGGCCCGGTCGTCCAGGACCTCGTCGACGTCGTGATCAACACGATGGGCCAGCAGTACCCGGAGCTCGTCACCGACCGCAAGCGCATCGAGACCGTCGCGCTCGCCGAGGAAGCCGCCTTCCTCAAGGCCGTCAAGGGCGGCACCAACATCCTCGACACCGCCGTGACCGAGACCAAGGCCGCCGGCGGCACCGTGCTCTCCGGCGACAAGGCGTTCCTGCTCCACGACACCTGGGGCTTCCCGATCGACCTCACCCTGGAGATGGCCGCCGAGCAGGGCCTCTCCGTGGACGAGCCCGGCTTCCGCCGCCTGATGCAGGAGCAGCGCGACCGGGCCAAGGCCGACGCCAAGGCCAAGAAGACCGGCCACGCGGACATGTCCGCCTACCGGGAGATCGCCGACAGCGCCGGCGGCACCGAGTTCACCGGCTACGCCACCAACCAGGGCGAGTCCACCATCGTCGGCCTCCTGGTCAACGGCGTCTCCGCGCCCGCCGCCTCCGAGGGCGACGACGTCGAGGTCGTCCTCGACCGCACCCCGTTCTACGCCGAGGGCGGCGGCCAGCTCGCCGACCAGGGCCGGATCAAGCTCGACTCGGGCGCCGTCATCGTCGTCCGCGACGTGCAGCAGCCGGTTCCGGGCGTCTCCGTGCACAAGGGCTCCGTCCAGGTCGGCGAGGTGACGGTGGGCGCCTCCGCGTACGCCGCCATCGACGTGAACCGCCGCCGGGCCATCGCCCGCGCCCACTCGGCCACGCACCTCACCCACCAGGCGCTGCGCGACGCCCTCGGCCCGACCGCCGCCCAGGCCGGCTCCGAGAACAGCCCCGGCCGCTTCCGCTTCGACTTCGGTTCGCCGAACGCCGTCCCCGGCACGGTCCTCACCGACGTCGAGCAGAAGATCAACGACGTGCTCTCGCGCGAGCTCGACGTCACCGCCGAGATCATGAGCATCGACGAGGCGAAGAAGCAGGGCGCCATCGCCGAGTTCGGCGAGAAGTACGGCGAGCGCGTGCGCGTCGTCACCATCGGCGACTTCTCCAAGGAGCTGTGCGGCGGCACGCACGTCGGCAACACCGCCCAGCTGGGCCTGGTGAAGCTGCTCGGCGAGTCCTCCATCGGCTCCGGCGTGCGCCGCGTCGAGGCCCTCGTCGGCGTGGACGCGTACAACTTCCTCGCCAAGGAGCACACGGTCGTCGCCCAGCTCCAGGAGCTGGTCAAGGGCCGTCCGGAGGAGCTGCCGGAGAAGATCGCCTCCATGCTCGGCAAGCTGAAGGACGCCGAGAAGGAGATCGAGAAGTTCCGCGCGGAGAAGGTCCTCCAGGCCGCCGCCGGTCTCGCCGAGAACGCCCAGGACATCCGCGGCGTGGCCCTCGTCGTGGGCACCGTCCCGGACGGCACCGGCGCCGACGACCTGCGCAAGCTGGTCCTCGACGTCCGCGGCCGCATCCAGGGCGACCGCCCAGCCGTCGTGGCCCTGTTCACCACGGCGAACGACCGCCCGCTGACCGTCATCGCCACCAACGAGGCCGCCCGCGAGCGCGGTCTCAAGGCCGGTGACCTGGTCCGCACCGCCGCCAAGACCCTCGGCGGCGGCGGTGGAGGCAAGCCGGACGTGGCCCAGGGCGGCGGCCAGAACCCGGCCGCCATCCCGGACGCCATCGCCGCGGTCGAGCGCCTCGTCGTCGAGACGGTCTGACCATGACGCTGCGCCGTGGCCGCCGTCTCGCCATCGACGTCGGGGACGCCCGGATCGGGGTCGCCTCGTGCGACCCCGACGGGGTGCTCGCCACACCGGTGGAAACCGTTCCGGGCCGGGACATCCCCTTCGCCCACCGGCGGCTGCGGCAGCTCGTCGAGGAGTACGAACCCCTTGAGGTCGTGGTCGGTCTCCCCCGCTCGCTCAGTGGGCGGGAGGGGCCGGCCGCGGCCAAGGTGCGTGCCTTCGCGAACGAACTCGCCAAGGGGATCAAGCCGGTGACGGTCCGTCTGGTGGACGAGCGGATGACCACGGTCACCGCCGCCCAGGGGCTGCGGGCCTCGGGACGGAACGCCAAGAAGGGCCGCTCGGTGATCGACCAGGCGGCCGCGGTGGTGATCCTTCAGAACGCTCTTGAGACCGAACGGGTATCAGGTAATCCGCCCGGTGAGTGCGTCGAAGTGGTTGTCTGATCGCGGTACGGTAACGTTCCGCGCGATGCGGCGGCATTCGAACAAGTCGTCGCCCACCACTTCAGAGGCGGAACCGGGTGCCGCGGCGGACAGGGCCGTTGCCTCCGTCTCGCGGCTCTAGGGGACCGATGACTGAGTATGGCCGGGGCCGTGGCCCCGAACCGTGGCACCCGGAGGACCCCCTGTACGGGGACCAGGGGTGGACCGGGCACGAGGGCCAGCAGGCTCAGATGCCCTACTCCGGCGGCCCCCAGCAGCAGTACCAGCAGGAGCCGCAGTACCAGCAGGATCCCCAGTACCAGCAGGGTCAGCAGTACCAGCAGGACCCCCAGTACCAGCAGCAGTACGTGCAGCAGGGCCAGTACCCGGACCAGCAGCAGGGCTATGCCCCGCAGCAGCCCCACCAGGCCGCTCACCAGCAGCTCTACCAGCAGCAGCCGCAGCAGCCGATGTACGACGGCCAGGGTCAGGGCTGGGACACCGGCCGGCTCCAGGCCCAGGCCCAGGTCCAGGCCCAGTACGCCGCCGTCCCGCAGGCCGACCCGTACCTCGGCGCGGACCCGTACGCCCAGCAGCCCGTCGGCGGCTACCCGGGCGAGGCGCCCGACCTCTACGGGACGCCGGAGGCCTACCCGCCGCCGCAGCCCCCGGGCCGGCGCCACCTGGTCACGGAGCAGGAGCCGGAGCTCGCCGAGGAGGCGCAGGACGCGGCGGACGAGGCCGCCGAGGCCCCCGCGGCCCCGCCCGGCGACGGCGACGACGCCGACACCCCGGGCGGCGGCGGGCGCCGCGGCCGCTCGAAGGACAAGAAGCCCAAGGGCCGCAACGGCGCTGCCTGCCTGATCGCCGCCGTCGTGATCATCGGCGTGCTCGGCGGTGGCGGCTACTACGGCCTGGACTACCTCAAGTCCAAGTTCAGCACCGGCGAGGACTACGCCGGCGAGGGCGAGGGCACGGTCACCATCGACATCCCCAAGGGCACCGGCATGGGGGAGATGGGCCGCATCCTGAAGGCGCACGGCGTCGTCAAGAGCGCCGACGCGTTCGTCGCCGCCGCCAAGGCCAACCCCAAGGGCGGCGCCATCCAGGCCGGCTCCTACACGATGAAGCAGCACATGTCGGGCAAGGCGGCCGTCGACCTCATGGTGGGCGGCGCCGGCGTCAACGCGCTGGACGTCATCCCCGGCTGGAAGACCAGCCAGGTCTACAAGGCCATCGACGAGCGCCTCAAGCTCAAGGAGGGCACGACCAAGGACGTCGCCACCAAGGAGGCGAAGAACCTCGGTCTGCCCGACTGGGCCGCCAACAAGGACCTCAAGGACCCGCTGGAGGGCTTCCTCTACCCGGCCCGCTACGACCTGAGCAAGGACGCGACCCCGCAGTCGATGCTCAAGCAGATGGTCGCCAAGTCCAACGAGGCCTACGAGAGCGCGGACGTGAAGGGCCAGGCCTCCAAGCTGGGGCTCTCCAGCCCGCTGCAGCTCATCACGGTCGCGAGCCTCGTCCAGGCCGAGGGCAAGTACCAGCACGACTTCGACAAGATCTCCAGGGTCGTCTACAACCGGCTCAAGCCCGGCAACACGGAGACCTACGGCCTGCTCGACTTCGACTCCACGGTCAACTACATGAGGGGCCAGAGCACCCTGGACGTGGGGTCCGTCAACGACCTGCGCAAGCTCGACGACCCGTACAACACCTACAAGATCAAGGGCCTGCCGCCCGGACCGATCGGCAGCCCGGGCCCCGACGCGCTCAAGTCGGCGATCAACCCGGCCACCGGTCCCTGGTACTACTTCGTGTCGGTGAACGAGAACGAGACTCTGTTCGCCGTGACCAACGAAGAGCACAACAGGAACCGCCAGAAGTACGAAGAGGAGAGGAAGAAGGAAGGGCAGTGATACGCGCAGCCGTGCTCGGTTCACCGATCGAGCACTCCCTTTCACCGGTGCTCCACCGCGCCGCGTACCAGGAGCTCGGCCTCGACGACTGGTCGTACGACCGCTTCGAGATGGACGAGGACGCGCTCCCGCAGTTCGTCGCCGGCCTCGGCCCCGAGTGGGCCGGGCTGTCGCTCACGATGCCGCTCAAGCGCGCGGTCATCCCGCTGCTCGACGGCATCAGCGACACCGCCGCCTCGGTCGAGGCGGTCAACACGGTCGTCCTGACCGAGGACGGCCGGCGCCTCGGCGACAACACCGACATCCCGGGGATCGTCTCCGCGCTCCACGAGCGCGGCGTGGACACGGTGGAGCACGCCACCATCCTCGGCGCCGGGGCCACCGCCTCCTCGGCCCTGGCCGCCCTCGCCCGGATCTGCTCCGGCGAGGTCACGGTGTACGTCCGCTCCAAGGCCCGCGCCGACGAGATGCAGGAGTGGGGCGAGCGCCTCGACGTGGCCGTCCGCACGGCCGACTGGGCGGACGCCGCCGACGGGCTGGGCGCGCCGCTGGTCATCGCGACGACCCCGGCCCGGGCCACGGACTGGCTGGCCGCCCACGTACCGGACGGCGCCGGGACCCTCTTCGACGTCCTGTACGACCCCTGGCCGACCGAGATCGCGGCGTCCTGGTCGCAGCACGGCGGCAGGCTCCTCGGCGGTCTGGACCTCCTCGTCCACCAGGCGGTGCTCCAGGTCGAGCAGATGACCGGCCGGCACGCGGCTCCGCTGGCCGCCATGCGCGCGGCCGGGGAGGCGGCGCTGCGCGCCCGCCACTGATCGGCCGGCGCCGCACCCGCCGCGACCCCACCTGATGCACTGCTCCGGCCGATCTTGCCCGCCCACGGCCGCACTCGCCAGGGTGAGCCCGGGTGCACTGCCGTCCGCCAGCTGGACCGGAGGGCGGTGCACCGGCCCGGACGTGGGAGGATCGGGTGTGGCGGGTCCGGGCCGAGCACCCGGCCGCGCCGCCGCAGTACCCAGGCGCGAGCATGAGGAGCATCGTTGAGCAGGTTGCGTTGGCTGACCGCAGGAGAGTCGCACGGACCGGCACTGGTCGCGACGCTGGAGGGCCTTCCCGCCGGCGTTCCGGTCACCACCGAGCTGGTGGCCGACCACCTGGCCCGGCGCCGGCTCGGCTATGGCCGCGGTGCCCGGATGAAGTTCGAGCAGGACGAGATCACCTTCCTCGGCGGTGTGCGCCACGGCCTGTCCCAGGGCTCCCCGATCGCCGTCATGATCGGCAACACCGAGTGGCCCAAGTGGGAGACCGTCATGTCGGCCGACCCGGTCGACCCGTCGCTGCTCAAGGACACCGGCCGCAACGCGCCGCTGACCCGTCCGCGCCCGGGCCACGCCGACCTGGCGGGCATGCAGAAGTACGGCTTCGACGAGGCCCGGCCGATCCTGGAGCGCGCGAGCGCCCGTGAGACCGCCGCCCGCGTCGCCCTCGGCGCCGTCGCCCGCTCCTTCATCAAGGAGGTCGCGGGCATCGAGATCGTCTCGCACGTGGTGGAGCTGGCCTCGGCCAAGGCCCCGTACGGGGTCTACCCGACCCCCGCCGACGTGGAGAAGCTCGACGCCGACCCGGTGCGCTGCCTCGACGCCGACGCGTCGAAGGCGATGGTCGCCGAGATCGACCAGGCCCACAAGGACGGCGACACCCTCGGCGGCGTCGTCGAGGTCCTCGCGTACGGGGTCCCGGTCGGCCTCGGCTCGCACGTGCACTGGGACCGCCGCCTCGACGCCCGCCTCGCGGCCGCGCTGATGGGCATCCAGGCGATCAAGGGCGTCGAGGTCGGCGACGGCTTCGACCTGGCCCGCGTACCCGGCTCGCAGGCGCACGACGAGATCGTCGCCACCCCCGAGGGCATCAAGCGCACCTCCGGCCGCTCCGGCGGCACCGAGGGCGGTCTGACCACCGGTGAGCTGCTGCGCGTGCGGGCCGCCATGAAGCCGATCGCGACGGTGCCGAAGGCGCTGGCCACGATCGACGTGGCCACCGGCGAGGCCGCCTCCGCCCACCACCAGCGCTCCGACGTCTGCGCCGTCCCCGCGGCGGGCATCGTCGCCGAGGCGATGGTCGCCCTCGTCCTCGCGGACGCGGTCGTGGAGAAGTTCGGCGGCGACTCGGTGCCCGAGACCCGGCGCAACGTGCAGTCGTACCTCGACAACCTGCAGATCCGGTGACGGGCGGACCATTGGTCGTCCTCGTCGGGCCCATGGGGTCCGGCAAGTCCACGGTGGGGGCGCTGCTGGCCGAGCGGCTCGGCGTCCCCTACCGGGACACCGACGCCGACATCGTCGCGGCCCAGGGCCGCGAGATCTCCGACCTCTTCGTCGACGAGGGCGAGCCGTACTTCCGTGAGCTGGAGCGGCAGGCGGTCGCCGCCGCCGTCGCCGAGCACACCGGAGTCCTCGCCCTCGGCGGCGGCGCCGTCCTCGACGCGGGCACCCGGCAGCTGCTGGCCGGCCTGCCCGTCGCCTATCTGTCGATGGACGTCGAGGAGGCCGTCCGGCGCGTCGGCCTGGGCGCCGCACGCCCGCTGCTCGCCGTCAACCCGCGCCGCCAGTGGCGCGAGCTGATGGAGGCCCGCCGCCCCCTGTACACCGAAGTCGCGCGCGTCGTGGTGGCCACCGACGACCGCACCCCCGAAGAGGTCGCCCAGGCGGTCCTCGACGCTCTGGAGTTGAAGGACGTATGACAGACCAGGTGACGCGCATCCAGGTCGGCGCCAGCGCCGGACACGACGCGTACGACGTGCTGGTGGGCCGGCAGCTGCTCGGCGAGCTGGGCGGCCTGATCGGTACGAAGGCCCAGCGGGTCGCCGTGATCCACCCCGAGGCACTGGCCTCGACCGGTGAGGCACTGCGCGACGACCTGGCCGAGCAGGGCTACGAGGCGGTCGCCATCCAGGTGCCGAACGCCGAGGAGGCCAAGACCGTCGAGGTCGCGGCGTACTGCTGGAAGGCGCTCGGCCAGTCCGGCTTCACCCGCACCGACGTGATCGTCGGCGTCGGCGGCGGTGCCACCACGGACCTCGCGGGCTTCGTCGCGGCCTCCTGGCTGCGCGGGGTGCGCTGGATCGCCGTACCGACCACCGTCCTGGCGATGGTGGACGCGGCCGTCGGCGGCAAGACCGGCATCAACACCGCGGAGGGCAAGAACCTCGTCGGCGCCTTCCACCCGCCGGCCGGCGTGCTGTGCGACCTGGCGGCGCTGGACTCGCTGCCGGTCAACGACTACGTCAGCGGCCTCGCCGAGATCATCAAGGCCGGATTCATCGCCGACCCGGCGATCCTCGACCTCATCGAGGCGGACCCGGCCGCGGCCCGCACGCCCGAGGGCCCGCACACCGCGGAGCTCATCGTGCGCTCGATCCGCGTCAAGGCGGACGTCGTCTCCAGCGACCTGAAGGAATCGGGCCTGCGGGAGATCCTCAACTACGGGCACACGCTCGCGCACGCCATCGAGAAGAACGAGCGCTACAAGTGGCGGCACGGCGCGGCCGTGTCGGTCGGCATGGTCTTCGCGGCCGAGCTCGGCCGGCTCGCAGGCCGGCTCGACGACGCGACGGCCGACCGGCACCGGGAGATCCTGGCCGCGGTCGGGCTGCCGCTGACGTACCGCGGCGACCAGTGGCCCAAGCTGCTCCAGACCATGCAGGTGGACAAGAAGTCCCGCGGCAACCTGCTGCGCTTCATCGTCCTCGACGGCCTGGCCAAGCCCACCGTCCTGGAGGGCCCCGACCCGGCGCACCTGATCGCGGCGTACGGCGAGGTGTCGGCGTGAGCCGCAAGGTGCTCGTGCTGAACGGGCCGAACCTGGGCCGCCTGGGATCGCGCGAGCCCGACGTGTACGGGGCCACCTCGTACGCCGGGCTCGTCGAGAGCTGCCGCACGCTGGGCGAGGAGCTCGGCTTCGACGTCGAGGTCCGCGAGACCAACGACGAGGGCGCGATCGTCCGCTGGCTGCACGAGGCGGCGGACGGCAAGATCCCCGTCGTGATCAACCCGGGTGCCTTCACGCACTACTCGTACGCCATGCGGGACGCGGCGGCGCAGCGCACCGCGCCGCTGATCGAGGTGCACATCTCCAACCCGTACGCCCGCGAGGAGTTCCGGCACACGTCGGTCATCGCCTCGGTGGCCACGGGCACGGTGGCGGGCTTCGGCATCGGTTCGTACCGGCTGGCGCTGCGCGCGCTGGCGGACGAAGTCGCACTCTGACGGTGCTGGTGGGCGGCTCGGGCCCCGCGGTCATATAACGTTCTCGCATCAGTCGGTGGAACGAGACGGAGTGGCAGCGGATGCAGCAAGGAGTGGGGGGCGGCGGCGCGGGCTGGGGGCAGCCCGGACATCATCCGGCCGTGCCCCCGCAGCCGCCGATACCTCCCGCACAGGGGTGGCCGGCGCCCGTGCCCCCGGCCGGGCCGCCGCAGGCCCAGCCCCCGCACGCACAGCCCCCGCACGCCCCGCCGTACGGGACGCCGGCGCCCGGCCCCGAGGCCACGGGCCACATCCCGCTCCCTCCCGCGGTGAGCGGGACCGGAGGCGCCACGCTGGCCGTGCTGCTGATCGGCCCGGCGGGCGCGGGCAAGACCACCGTGGCCCGGCACTGGGCGAGCACCCGCCCGGTGCCGACCGCCCACGTGAGCCTGGACGACGTCCGGGAGTGGGTGTGCTCGGGCTTCGCCGACCCGCAGGCCGGCTGGAACGACCACTCCGAGGCCCAGTACCGGCTGGCCCGCCGCACCTGCGGCTTCGCCGCCCGCAACTTCCTGGCCAACGGGATCTCCTGCATCCTCGACGACGCCGTGTTCCCGGACCGGCCGGTGGTGGGCCTGGGCGGCTGGAAGCGGCACGTGGGCCCCGCCCTGCTGCCGGTCGTGCTCCTGCCCGGCCTGGAGATCGTCCTGGAGCGCAACGCCGCCCGCTCGGGCAACCGGCGCCTCTCGGACGAGGAGGTCGCCCGCATCCACGGCCGCATGGCGGGCTGGTACGGCTCGGGCCTGCCGATCATCGACAACTCGGACCTGGACGTGGAGGCCACCTCCCGGGCCCTGGACGAGGCCCTGGCCCGGTCCCTGACCACCCCGGCCTTCTGAGCGGGCGCCTCCCCAACCGGTCAGGATTCGAGAAGCGTGGGCCCGCACCCCGCGGATAGCGTGAATTCCACGCCAACCCCACCGCTTCAGGAGTGATCATGACCGCCTCTTCCACCCAGGGAATCAAGACCGTCCTGCACCCCGTCTCCGACCTGGCCGCTGCCAAGGACGTGTACACCGCGCTGCTCGGCGTCGCCCCGGTGGTCGACGAGCCGTACTACGTCGGCTACGAGGCCGACGGCCAGCAGATCGGGCTGGTGCCCGGCGGCGCCCAGCAGGGCATGACCTCGCCCGTGGCCCACTGGCACGTGCCGGACATCGAGGCCAAGCTCGCCGAGGTGACCGCCGCCGGGGGCAAGCTCAAGGACCCCGTGCGCGACGTCGGCGGCGGCCGCCTCGTGGCCACCTTCACCGACCCCGACGGCAACGTCCTCGGGCTGCTCCAGGACCAGTGAGCCGGCCGCGCACAGCTGGTTGGATCGAGCCAGGCCGCCCCACCCGAGAGACGGAGACACGATGAGCACGGACAGGCCCGCGGCGCACGACGCCGACAGCCACGACCTGATCCGCGTGCACGGCGCGCGCGTGAACAACCTCAAGGACGTCAGCATCGAGATCCCGAAGCGGCGCCTGACCGTGTTCACCGGCGTCTCCGGCTCGGGCAAGAGCTCGCTGGTGTTCGACACGATCGCCGCCGAGTCGCAGCGGCTGATCAACGAGACCTACAGCGCCTTCGTCCAGGGCTTCATGCCGACGCTGGCCCGGCCCGAGGTCGACGTGCTCGACGGCCTGACCACCGCGATCACCGTCGACCAGCAGCGGATGGGCGGCGACCCGCGCTCCACGGTCGGCACCGCCACCGACGTCAACGCCATGCTGCGCATCCTGTTCAGCAGACTCGGCAAGCCGCACATCGGCTCCGCCAAGGCGTTCTCCTTCAACGTCGCCTCGATCAGCGGGGCCGGCGCGGTCACCGTCCGGCGCGGCGGGCAGGAGGTCAAGGAGCGGCGCAGCTTCAGCATCACCGGCGGCATGTGCCCGCGCTGCGAGGGCCGGGGCGCGGTCACCGACATCGATCTGACGCAGCTCTACGACGACGCCAAGTCGCTGAACGAGGGCGCGTTCACGATCCCCGGCTACACCGGGGGCGGCTGGAACTCCCGCCTCTACACCGAGTCGGGCTTCTTCGACCCGGACAAGCCGATCGCGAAGTACACCAAGAAGGAACTGCAGGACCTCCTGTACCGCGAGCCGACCCGCATGAAGATCGCGGGCATCAACATGACGTACGAGGGCCTGATCCCGCGCGTCCAGAAGTCGATGCTGTCCAAGGACACCGAGTCCATGCAGCCGCACATCCGGGCCTTCGTGGAGCGGGCGGTCACCTTCACCACCTGCCCCGACTGTGCCGGGACCCGGCTGAACGAGGGCGCGAGGTCCTCGAAGATCAAGCGGAAGAACATCGCCGACCTGTGCGCGATGGAGATCCGCGACCTGGCCGAATGGGTCCGCGCCCTCGACGAGCCCTCCGTGGCCCCCCTGCTCGCGACGCTGCTGGGGACCCTCGACTCGTTCGTGGAGATCGGCCTCGGCTACCTCTCGCTCGACCGCGCGTCGGGCACGCTCTCGGGCGGCGAGGCGCAGCGCGTCAAGATGATCCGCCACCTCGGCTCCTCGCTCACCGACGTCACGTACGTCTTCGACGAGCCCACCACCGGCCTGCACCCGCACGACATCCAGCGGATGAACAACCTGCTGCTGAGGCTGCGGGACAAGGGCAACACGGTGCTCGTCGTGGAGCACAAGCCGGAGACGATCGCGATCGCCGACCACGTCGTCGACCTCGGCCCCGGCGCCGGTGCGGGCGGCGGCACCGTCTGCTTCGAGGGCACCGTGGAGGGGCTGCGCACCGGCGGCACCATCACGGGCCGGCACTTCGACGACCGGGCCTCGGTCAAGGAGAGCGTGCGCAAGCCCACCGGCGCGCTGGAGATCCGCGGGGCCACGGCCCACAACCTCCGCGACGTCGACGTGGACATCCCGCTCGGGGTGCTCACCGTCGTCACCGGAGTGGCGGGCTCCGGCAAGAGCTCGCTCGTGCACGGCTCGCTGCCTCGAAAGTCGGGGGCCGCCGGCGAAGGGGTGGTGTCGGTCGACCAGGGCGCCATCAAGGGGTCCCGGCGCAGCAACCCGGCCACCTACACCGGACTGCTGGACCCGATCCGCAAGGCGTTCGCCAAGGCCAACGACGTGAAGCCGGCCCTGTTCAGCGCCAACTCCGAGGGAGCCTGCCCGACCTGCAACGGCGCCGGGGTCATCTACACCGACCTGGCGATGATGGCCGGGGTCGCCACCACCTGCGAGGAGTGCGAGGGCCGGCGCTTCGACTCCTCCGTCCTCGACTACCACTTCGGCGGCAAGGACATCAGCGAGGTCCTCGCGATGTCGGTGACCGAGGCCGAGGCGTTCTTCGGATCGGGGGAGGGCCACCTCCCGGCCGCGCACCGCATCGTCGCGCGTCTGGCCGACGTGGGCCTGGGGTACCTCACCATCGGCCAGCCGCTCACCACCCTCTCGGGCGGCGAGCGCCAGCGGCTCAAGCTGGCGACCCACATGGGCGAGAAGGGCGGGGTCTACGTGCTCGACGAGCCGACGGCCGGCCTGCACCTCGCCGACGTCGAGCACCTGCTGGGCCTGCTCGACCGGCTCGTCGACTCCGGCAAGTCGGTGATCGTCGTCGAGCACCACCAGGCGGTCATGGCGCACGCCGACTGGATCATCGACCTCGGGCCCGGCGCGGGCCACGACGGCGGCCGGATCGTCTTCGAGGGCACCCCCGCCGAGCTCGTCGCCGAGCGCGCCACCCTCACCGGCGAGCACCTCGCGGCGTACGTGGGCGGCTGACCGGGACGGGGCCGGGACGGCCCCGGACGCGGCCGGGGCGGGGCCCGGGCCGGGCGGCCGGAGCCGCCGCCGGGCCCCGGCCCCGGCCCCGTACGGGTGTGCTCACCAGGCCGGATGCGCGGTGCGCTCGTACGCTCGAAGACATGTCAGACGTGTACGCGGCCCGCCGGGGCCTGCTCCGCGACCGATGCGCCGCCGCGGGGAACGCCGCCGCGCTGATCACGCGTCCGGCGAACGTCCGCTACCTCGCCGGGGCCTCCCCGCCGTCCGCCGTCCTGCTCGTCGGGCCGGACGGCGAGGACACGCTGTTCACCGTCGGCCCGCCCACCGGCGAAGCCGACGAGGGCCGCCTCGACGAGCGGCTGCGGCTCTCCGTACTGGCCGGGCCCGGCAGCGACGCGGCCGTGGCGGCCGGGGACACGGCCGGTTCGCTGCGCGTGGAGTCGCTGGCCGTCGAGGAGCACCACCTCACCGTCGCCCGCCACCGGGCCCTGCGCTCCGTCGCCCCCAAGCTGCGGCTCGTGGACCTGGGGACCGCCGTGGAGCAGCAGCGCCTGGTCAAGGACGAGGAGGAGATCGCCTGCCTGCGGATCGCCGCCGAGATCGCCGACCAGGCCCTCGGCGAGCTGCTGGAGTCGATCCTGGTGGGCCGGACCGAGCGCCACCTCGCCCTGGAGCTGGAGCGCCGCCTCGTCGACCACGGCGCCGACGGGCCCGCCTTCCCGACCTCCGTCGGCACCGGGCCGAACTCCGGCAGCTCCCGGCACCGGCCCTCCGACCGCCGGGTCGAGGAGGGGGACTTCCTCTCCGTCTGCCTCGGCGCCAACTACCGCGGCTACCGCTGCGAGATCGGCCGGACCTTCGTGATCGGCACCAGCCCGGCCGACTGGCAGATCGAGCTCTACGACCTCGTCTTCGCGGCCCAGCGAGCCGGCCGGGAGGCACTCCTGCCCGGCACCGCGTACCGCGAAGTCGACCGCGCGGCGCGCTCCGTACTGGACTCCGCGGGCCACGGCGAAGCCCTCTCCGCGACGACCGGACACGGCGTCGGCCTCGAAATCGACGAGGACCCGCAGCTTGCACCTACGGCAATGGGTAAACTGGACGCTTGCGTGCCGGTCACCGTCGAACCGGGGGTTCACCTCCCGGGCCGGGGAGGTGTCCGGATCGATGACACGCTCGTCGTACGCCCCGAGGCGGACGGCGGTCCCGAGCTACTCACCATTACGACCAAGGAGCTGCTCGCGCTCTAGCCCGCCGCGGCGGGCTGTGCGCGCACCCGTGGTCTTCCAGTGCAGGAGATTCCGCAACCGTGGCTTCCACGAACGACCTCAAGAACGGCATGGTGCTCAAGCTCGACGGGGGCCAGCTCTGGTCCGTCGTCGAGTTCCAGCACGTCAAGCCCGGCAAGGGCCCGGCCTTCGTGCGCACCAAGCTCAAGAACGTGCTGTCGGGCAAGGTCGTCGACAAGACCTTCAACGCCGGTGTGAAGGTCGAGACGGCCACCATCGACCGCCGCGACATGCAGTTCTCGTACATGGACGGCGACTACTTCGTCTTCATGGACATGAGCACCTACGACCAGCTCATGGTCGACCGCAAGGCTGTCGGCGACGCCGCCAACTTCCTGATCGAGGGCTTCACCGCCTCCGTGGCGCAGCACGAGGGCGAGGTGCTCTACGTCGAGCTCCCGGCCGCCGTCGAGCTGACCATCGAGCACACCGACCCGGGCGTCCAGGGCGACCGCTCCACCGGCGGCACCAAGCCGGCGAAGCTGGAGACCGGCTACGAGATCCAGGTCCCGCTCTTCGTCACCACCGGCGAGAAGGTCAAGGTCGACACCCGTACCTCCGACTACCTCGGCCGGGTGAACAGCTAACCGTGGCTGCCCGCAGCAACGCGCGCAAGCGCGCCTTCCAGATCCTGTTCGAGGCCGACCAGCGCGGGGTGCCCGTGCGCGAGGTCCTCGCGGACTGGATCCGCCACGCGCGGTCGGACGACCGGCAGCCGCCCGTCAGCGCCTTCACGATGGATCTCGTCGAGGGGTACGCCGACAAGGTGAACCGCATCGACGACCTGATCGTCACCTACGCCGTGGACTGGGAGCTCGACCGCATGCCGGTCGCGGACCGGAACATCCTGCGGCTCGGTGCCTACGAGCTGATCTGGGTGGACGACACCCCGGACGCCGTGGCCATCGACGAGGCCGTCCAGCTGGCCAAGGAGTTCTCGACGGACGAGTCCCCCTCGTTCGTGAACGGGCTGCTGGCCCGCTTCAAGGACCTGAAGCCGAGCCTGCGCCGGGGCGAGTAGCCCGGGCGGTTCGGCGAGAACGGAGGGCCCGCAGCGCACGCGCGCTGCGGGCCCTCCGTCGTCCGTGCGCGGCCGCCCCGGACCCGGACGCGAAAACCGGTGCGGGCCGGGAGCCACTCCGGGCTCCCGGCCCACACCGGTAACGTTTCTGCTGGTCCTGGGCGTCGGGACTAGATGTCCTCGTGCGCCACGGCGCGACGCGCGTCCGCGTCGAGCACGCCCCAGCTGATGAGCTGCTCGGTCAGGACCGAGGGGGACTGGTCGTAGATGACGGCCAGGGTGCGCAGGTCGTCCTGGCGGATCGACAGCACCTTGCCGTTGTAGTCCCCGCGCTGGCTCTGGATGGTGGCGGCGTACCGCTGCAGCGGGCCGGCCTTCTCGGCGGGCACGCCCGCGAGGCGCTCCAGGTCGAGGCGCAGCTTCGGCGGCGGCTCGGCGGCCCCGCCCGGGGTCGTGCCCGGCAGCAGCTCCTGCACCGGAACCCCGTAGAAGTCCGCCAGCTCGGCGAGGCGCTGGACGGTCACGGCGCGGTCCCCGCGCTCGTACGACCCGACCACCACGGCCTTCCACCGGCCCTGGGACTTCTCCTCGACACCATGGAGGGAGAGGCCCTGCTGGGTGCGGATGGCGCGGAGCTTGGCCCCGAGCTGTTTGGCGTATTCGCTGGACATAACGCTCCCGGACGCTGTGACGACATGACCACGTGCGGCACCGCCGCGCGGCTGGTAACTCACTGTGAGGTTACGCAGCGTTACTTGGATGCGTCAAGCCGAATGGTCTTGGCCGCCCCCCTTCGAGCGGCCCGCACCGGGCCCGGTGCGGGTGCGGGGCCGGGCCCCTGGTACCGTGGAGGCCGTACAGACAGACGTCCTTTAAGAACCGTCCCGTGAGGCGGAGAAGGAGGTCCTTCCATGGACGCTCAGCAGAGCGATGCGCGCCCCGTTCTCGAGGCGCAGGACATCGCGCGGGTGCTGACCCGCATCGCCCACGAGATCGTCGAACGCGCCAAGGGCGCCGACGACGTGGTGCTCCTCGGCATTCCCACCCGCGGTGTGTACCTCGCCCGCCGGCTGGCCGCCAAGCTCGAAGAGATCACCGGCACGAAGATCCCGGTCGGATCCCTCGACATCACCATGTACCGCGACGATCTGCGGTTGAAGCCCGCCCGCACGATCGGCCGCACCGAGATCCCCGGCGACGACATCGACGGACGCCTCGTCGTCCTCGTCGACGACGTGCTCTTCTCCGGCCGCACCATCAGAGCCGCGCTCGACGCCCTGGGCGACCTCGGCCGCCCCCGCGCGGTGCAGCTCGCCGTCCTCGTCGACCGCGGCCACCGCGAGCTGCCGATCCGCGCCGACTACGTCGGCAAGAACCTCCCCACGTCGCTGCGGGAGACCGTCAAGGTCCAGCTCCAGGAGGAGGACGGCCGAGACGCCGTGCTGCTCGGCCAGCGGACCGACACGGCCGCCGGGCAGTAGCCCGTACGAGTGAGGGGCCCCGAACGCGGGGGCCCGTGCGCGAGCCTGCCCGCCGGGCCGCACTCCATCCCGCCGCAGTCCGGGGCCCGCCCCCGGCCGTGCCCTGCCCGCCGCTCTGACCTCATCGACAAACGGAGCACCCTGATGAAGCGCCACCTCATCTCGGCCGCCGATCTCACGCGCGACGACGCCGTCCTCATCCTCGACACCGCCGAGGAGATGGCACGCGTCGCGGACCGGCCGATCAAGAAGCTGCCCACGCTGCGCGGCCTCACCGTCGTCAACCTCTTCTTCGAGGACTCGACCCGCACCCGGATCTCCTTCGAAGCGGCCGCCAAGCGGCTCTCCGCCGACGTCATCAACTTCTCCGCCAAGGGCTCCTCGGTCTCCAAGGGCGAATCCCTCAAGGACACCGCGCTGACCCTGGAGGCCATGGGCGCCGACGCGGTCGTGATCCGCCACCACGCCTCCGGCGCCCCCTACCGGCTCGCGACCTCCGGCTGGATCGACTCCGCCGTCGTCAACGCCGGCGACGGCACCCACGAGCACCCCACCCAGGCCCTGCTGGACGCCTTCACCATGCGCCGCCGCCTGGTCGGCCGTGACGCCGGCCTCGGCAAGGACCTCGGCGGCCGCCGCATCACGATCGTCGGCGACGTCCTGCACAGCCGCGTCGCCCGCTCCAACGTGCAGCTGCTGCACACGCTCGGCGCCGAGGTCACCGTGGTGGCCCCGCCCACCCTGGTCCCGATCGGCGTCGAGAGCTGGCCCTGCGAGGTCTCGTACAGCCTCGACGACGTGCTGCCGAAGTCGGACGCGGTCATGATGCTGCGTGTGCAGCGCGAACGCATGAACGCCGCCTTCTTCCCGACCGAGCGGGAGTACTCCCGCCGGTACGGGCTCGACGGCGACCGCATGGCCAAGAT
Source organism: Streptomyces sp. NPDC001903 (assembly GCF_042891345.1). Classification (NCBI taxonomy): domain Bacteria; kingdom Bacillati; phylum Actinomycetota; class Actinomycetes; order Kitasatosporales; family Streptomycetaceae; genus Streptomyces; species Streptomyces sp. NPDC001903. Next base: position 145,707 of record NZ_JBIASZ010000017.1, on the reverse strand, counting down.
GCCCGAGCACGCCATCGTCATGCACCCCGGCCCGATGAACCGCGGCATGGAGATCACCGCCGAGGTCGCCGACTCCGACCGCTGCACGGCCGTCGAGCAGGTCGCCAACGGCGTCTCCACCCGGATGGCCGTCCTGTACCTGCTGCTCGGCGGCTCCGAGCCGGCCGTCACCACCACCAGCACGCCCCGTATCGAGGAGAGCAAGTAAAGATGAGCAAGATCCTGATCCGCGGGGCGAAGGTACTCGGTGGCGAGGCGCAGGACGTCCTGATCGACGGCGAGACCATCGCCGAGGTCGGCCGGAACCTGTCCGCCGAGGGCGCGACCGTCATCGAGGCCGAGGGCCAGGTCCTCCTGCCCGGCCTCGTCGACCTCCACACCCACCTGCGCGAGCCCGGCCGCGAGGACTCCGAGACCGTCCTGACCGGCACCCGCGCCGCCGCCTCCGGCGGCTACACCGCCGTCTTCGCCATGGCGAACACCTTCCCCGTCGCCGATACCGCCGGCGTCGTCGAGCAGGTCTGGCGCCTGGGCAAGGAGTCCGGCTACTGCGACGTGCAGCCGATCGGCGCCGTCACCGTCGGCCTGGAGGGCAAGCAGCTCTCCGAGCTGGGTGCCATGCACGACTCCGCCGCCCGCGTCACCGTCTTCTCGGACGACGGCAAGTGCGTCGACGACGCCGTGATCATGCGCCGCGCCCTGGAGTACGTGAAGGCCTTCGGCGGCGTCGTCGCCCAGCACGCCCAGGAGCCCCGCCTGACCGAGGGCGCCCAGATGAACGAGGGCGTCGTCTCCGCAGAGCTGGGCCTCGGCGGCTGGCCGGCCGTCGCCGAGGAGTCGATCATCGCCCGCGACGTCCTCCTCGCCGAGCACGTCGGTTCCCGCGTGCACATCTGCCACCTCTCCACCGCCGGCTCGGTCGAGATCGTCCGCTGGGCCAAGTCCCGCGGCATCGACGTCACCGCCGAGGTCACCCCGCACCACCTGCTCCTCACCGACGAGCTGGTCCGCTCGTACAACGCGGTCTACAAGGTCAACCCGCCGCTGCGCACCGAGCGCGACGTCACGGCCCTGCGCGAGGCGCTCGCCGACGGCACGATCGACATCGTCGCCACCGACCACGCCCCGCACCCGCACGAGGACAAGGACTGCGAGTGGGCCGCGGCCGCCATGGGCATGGTCGGCCTGGAGACCGCGCTCTCCGTCGTCCAGCAGACGATGGTGGAGACCGGACTGCTCGACTGGGCGGGCGTCGCCGAGCGCATGTCCTTCGCCCCGGCGCGGATCGGCGGCCTGGACCACCACGGCCGCCCCGTCTCGGCAGGTGAACCCGCGAACCTGACCTTGGTCGATACCTCGTACCGTGGTGTCGTGGACCCCGCACACTTCGCCTCCCGCAGCCGCAACACGCCTTACGAGGGCCGTGAGCTGCCGGGACGCGTCACTCACACCTTCCTGCGGGGCCGGGCAACGGTCGTGGACGGGAAACTGGCGTGACACCTGCAGTAATCCAACTGGCCGCAGAGGCTGCCGAGCGACGGTCGGCGGAGGTGACGGACTGGGGCGCCCGCGTGTCGTGGGTGCTCGGTCTGCTCGTCTTCATCGCGTTCGTGTACTGGCTGATGCGGCAGGGCTGGAAATGGCGCGGCGCCCTGCAGAGCGATCTGCCGGAGCTGCCCGCCGCCCCCGGCGGCCTCCCCGAGCACCGGCTGGCCCTGACCGGCCGGTACCACGGGTCCACCACCGCCGGGCAGTGGCTCGACCGGATCGTCGCCCACGGCCTGGGGGTGCGCAGCCGGGTGGAGCTCACGCTCACCGACGCGGGCCTCGACGTGGTCCGTCCGGGTGCCACCGACTTCTTCGTACCGGCCGCGCAGCTGCGCGGCGCCCGCCTCGACAAGGGAATCGCGGGCAAGGTACTCACCGAGGGCGGTCTGCTCGTCGTCACGTGGGCGCACGGCGACAAGCTGATCGACTCCGGATTCCGCTCCGACCGCGCGGCCGAGCACGCCGCCTGGGTCGAGGCCATCAATCTCATGAACCAATCCATCACGACGGAAGGCGCCGAACGATGACGACCTCCACCAGGGGAGCAGCCAAAGCTCCCGCCGTACTCGTCCTGGAGGACGGTCGGATCTTCCGCGGCCGCGCCTACGGCGCTGTGGGGGAGACCTTCGGCGAGGCCGTGTTCTCCACCGGCATGACCGGCTACCAGGAGACCCTCACCGACCCGTCGTACCACCGGCAGGTCGTCGTGATGACCGCCCCGCACGTGGGCAACACCGGCGTCAACGACGAGGACCCCGAGTCCTCCCGCATCTGGGTCGCCGGGTACGTCGTCCGCGACCCCGCCCGCGTCCCCTCCAACTGGCGCTCGCAGCGCTCGCTGGACGAGGAGCTGGTCAAGCAGGGCGTCGTCGGCATCTCGGGCATCGACACCCGCGCCCTGACCCGCCACCTGCGCGAGCGCGGCGCCATGCGCGTCGGCATCTTCTCCGGCGAGAGCATCGCCGATGACGCCGCCCTGCTGGCCCGCGTCCTGGAAGCCCCCCAGATGAAGGGCGCGAACCTCTCCGCCGAGGTCGCCACCAAGGAGGCGTACGTCGTCCCCGCGATCGGTGAGAAGAAGTTCACCGTGGCCGCCGTCGACCTCGGCATCAAGGGCATGACCCCGCACCGGATGGCCGAGCGCGGCATCGAGGTGCACGTGCTGCCCGCCACCGCCACCGTCGAGGACGTGTACGCGGTCGCCCCGGACGGCGTGTTCTTCTCCAACGGCCCGGGCGACCCGGCCACCGCCGACGGCCCCGTCGCCGTCATGCAGGGCGTCCTGGAGCGCAAGACCCCGCTCTTCGGCATCTGCTTCGGCAACCAGATCCTGGGCCGCGCACTCGGCTTCGGCACCTACAAGCTGAAGTACGGCCACCGCGGCATCAACCAGCCGGTGCAGGACCGCACCACCGGCAAGGTCGAGGTCACCGCGCACAACCACGGCTTCGCCGTGGACGCGCCCCTCGACAAGGTCTCCGAGACCCCCTACGGCCGCGCCGAGGTCTCCCACGTCTGCCTGAACGACCAGGTCGTCGAAGGCCTCCAGCTGCTCGACCAGCCGGCCTTCTCCGTCCAGTACCACCCCGAAGCGGCAGCCGGCCCGCACGACGCCGCCTACCTCTTCGACCGCTTCGTAACCCTGATGGAGGCCGAGCGTGCCTAAGCGCACCGATATCCAGTCCGTCCTGGTCATCGGCTCCGGCCCGATCGTCATCGGCCAGGCCGCCGAGTTCGACTACTCCGGCACCCAGGCCTGCCGCATCCTCAAGGCCGAGGGCCTGCGGGTCATCCTGGTGAACTCCAACCCCGCGACGATCATGACCGACCCGGAGATCGCCGACGCCACGTACGTCGAGCCGATCACCCCCGAGTTCGTCGAGAAGATCATCGCGAAGGAGCGCCCCGACGCGCTCCTGCCGACCCTCGGCGGCCAGACCGCGCTCAACACCGCCATCTCCATGCACGAGCAGGGTGTGCTGGAGAAGTACGGCGTCGAGCTCATCGGCGCCAACGTCGAGGCCATCAACAAGGGCGAGGACCGCGACCTCTTCAAGGGCGTCGTCGAGGCCGTCAAGGCCAAGATCGGCTACGGCGAGTCCGCCCGCTCGGTCATCTGCCACTCGATGGACGACGTCATCAAGGGCGTCGAGACCCTCGGCGGCTACCCCGTCGTCGTCCGCCCCTCCTTCACCATGGGCGGCGCCGGCTCCGGCTTCGCCCACGACGAGGAGGAGCTGCGCCGCATCGCCGGCCAGGGCCTGACCCTCTCCCCGACCACCGAGGTGCTCCTGGAGGAGTCCATCCTCGGCTGGAAGGAGTACGAGCTGGAGCTGATGCGCGACACCAAGGACAACGTGGTCGTCGTCTGCTCCATCGAGAACTTCGACCCGATGGGCGTCCACACCGGCGACTCCATCACCGTCGCCCCGGCGATGACGCTCACCGACCGCGAGTACCAGCGGCTGCGCGACATCGGCATCGCGATCATCCGCGAGGTCGGCGTCGACACCGGCGGCTGCAACATCCAGTTCGCGATCGACCCGACCGACGGCCGCGTCATCGTCATCGAGATGAACCCGCGCGTCTCGCGCTCCTCGGCGCTCGCGTCGAAGGCCACCGGCTTCCCGATCGCCAAGATCGCCGCCAAGCTGGCCATCGGCTACACGCTCGACGAGGTCCCCAACGACATCACCGAGAAGACGCCGGCCTCCTTCGAGCCGACCCTCGACTACGTCGTCGTCAAGGCCCCGCGCTTCGCCTTCGAGAAGTTCCCGCTGGCCGACGCCACCCTCACCACCACCATGAAGTCGGTGGGCGAGGCCATGGCCATCGGCCGCAACTTCACCGAGGCACTCCAGAAGGCCCTGCGCTCCCTGGAGAAGAAGGGCTCGCAGTTCACCTTCGTCGGCCCCGTCGGCGACAAGGAAGAGCTCCTCGCCACCGCCGTGCGCCCCACCGACGGCCGCATCAACACCGTCATGCAGGCCATCCGCGCCGGCGCCACCCAGGAAGAGGTCTTCGAGTCCACGAAGATCGACCCCTGGTTCGTCGACCAGCTCTTCCTGATCAAGGAGATCGCCGACGAGCTGGCCGCCGCCGAGAAGCTCCACCCCGAGCTGCTCGCCGAGGCCAAGCGCCACGGCTTCTCCGACGCCCAGATCGCCGAGATCCGCGGCCTGCGCGAGGACGTCGTCCGCGAGGTCCGCCACGCGCTGGGCGTCCGCCCGGTCTACAAGACCGTGGACACCTGCGCCGCCGAGTTCGCCGCGAAGACCCCGTACTTCTACTCCTCGTACGACGAGGAGAGCGAGGTCGCGCCCCGCGAGAAGCCCGCGGTGATCATCCTGGGCTCCGGCCCGAACCGCATCGGCCAGGGCATCGAGTTCGACTACTCCTGCGTCCACGCCTCCTTCGCCCTCAGCGACGCCGGCTACGAGACCGTGATGGTCAACTGCAACCCGGAGACCGTCTCCACCGACTACGACACCTCCGACCGCCTGTACTTCGAGCCGCTGACGCTCGAGGACGTGCTGGAGATCGTCCACGCCGAGTCGCTGGCCGGCCCCATCGCCGGCGTCGTCGTCCAGCTCGGCGGCCAGACCCCCCTGGGCCTCGCCCAGGCCCTCAAGGACAACGGCGTCCCGGTCGTCGGCACCCCGCCGGAGGCCATCCACGCCGCCGAGGACCGCGGCGCGTTCGGCCAGGTCCTCGCCGAGGCGGGTCTGCCGGCCCCCAAGCACGGCACCGCCACCACGTTCGCGGGCGCGAAGGCCATCGCCGACGAGATCGGCTACCCGGTCCTGGTGCGCCCCTCGTACGTGCTCGGCGGACGCGGCATGGAGATCGTCTACGACGAGGACCGGCTGTCCTCGTACATCGCGGAATCCACCGAGATCTCCCCGACCCGCCCGGTCCTCGTCGACCGCTTCCTCGACGACGCCATCGAGATCGACGTCGACGCCCTCTACGACGGCACCGAGCTCTACCTCGGCGGCGTCATGGAGCACATCGAGGAAGCCGGCATCCACTCCGGCGACTCGGCCTGCGCCCTGCCCCCGATCACCCTCGGCGGCTTCGACATCAAGCGCCTGCGCGCCTCCACCGAGGCCATCGCCAAGGGCGTCGGCGTCCGCGGCCTGATCAACATCCAGTTCGCGATGGCGGGTGACATCCTCTACGTCCTGGAGGCCAACCCGCGCGCCTCCCGCACCGTCCCCTTCACCTCGAAGGCGACCGCGGTCCCGCTCGCCAAGGCGGCCGCCCGCATCTCGCTCGGCGCCACCATCGCCGAACTGCGCGAGGAGGGCATGCTCCCGAAGACCGGCGACGGCGGCACCCTGCCGCTGGACGCGCCGATCTCCGTCAAGGAGGCCGTCATGCCGTGGTCGCGCTTCCGCGACATCCACGGCCGCGGCGTCGACACCGTCCTCGGCCCGGAGATGCGCTCCACCGGCGAGGTCATGGGCATCGACTCGGTCTTCGGCACGGCGTACGCCAAGTCGCAGGCCGGCGCCTACGGCCCGCTGCCCACCAAGGGCCGCGCGTTCATCTCCGTCGCCAACCGCGACAAGCGCTCGATGATCTTCCCGGCGCGCGAGCTCGTCAACCACGGCTTCGAGCTGATGGCCACCTCCGGCACGGCCGAGGTGCTGCGCCGCAACGGCATCAACGCCACCATCGTGCGCAAGCTCAGCGAGGGCGAGGGCCCCGGCGGCGAGAAGACCATCGTCCAGCTCATCCACGACGGCCAGGTCGACCTGATCGTCAACACCCCGTACGGCACCGGCGGCCGCCTCGACGGCTACGAGATCCGCACGGCGGCCGTGGCCCGCGGGGTCCCGTGCCTGACCACGGTCCAGGCGCTCGCCGCGGCCGTCCAGGGCATCGACGCGCTCAACCACGGAGACGTGGGCGTGCGCTCGCTCCAGGAGCACGCGGAGCACCTGACCGCGGCCCGCGACTAGCAGCCCGTACGAGGAGGGGGACACGGATGCGCGATGCGCATCGGTGTCCCCCTCGTCATGAGCGCACAAGGGATCTTCTCGACATGTACAAACTCTTCTTCGACCTGGTCTTCAAGCGGATGGACCCGGAGCAGGCCCACTACCTGGCCTTCCGCTGGATCCGGCTCGCGGCCCGCACCCCGGTGCTGCGCACCTTCGCGGCGGCGGCCCTGGCCCCCCGCCACAAGGAGCTGCGCACCGAGGCCCTCGGGCTGCGCATGCACGGCCCCTTCGGCCTCGCGGCGGGCTTCGACAAGAACGCCGTCGCCATCGACGGCATGTCGATGCTCGGCTTCGACCACATCGAGATCGGCACGGTCACCGCGCAGGCGCAGCCGGGCAACCCCAAGAAGCGGCTGTTCCGGCTCGTGCCGGACCGCGCGCTGATCAACCGCATGGGATTCAACAACGAGGGCTCGGCGGCCGTGGCGGCCCGCCTGGCGGCCCGTGTGCCGGTCTTCAACACGGTCGTGGGCGTCAACATCGGCAAGACCAAGGTGGTGCCGGAGGAGGAGGCGGTGGCGGACTACGTCGCCTCCACCGAGCGCCTGGCCCGCCACGCGGACTACCTGGTCGTGAACGTCTCCTCGCCGAACACGCCCGGCCTGCGCAACCTCCAGGCCACCGAGTCCCTGCGCCCGCTGCTGACGGCCGTACGGGAGGCCGCGGACCGCACCGTGACCGACCGCCGGGTCCCGCTGCTCGTCAAGATCGCCCCGGACCTCGCGGACGAGGACGTGGACGCGGTCGCCGACCTGGCGCTGGAGCTCGGCCTGGACGGCATCATCGCGACCAACACCACCATCGCGCGCGAGGGGCTGGGCCTGAAGTCCTCCCCGGAGCTCGTGAAGGAGACCGGCGGCCTGTCCGGCGCCCCGGTCAAGGAGCGCTCGCTGGAGGTCCTGCGCCGCCTGTACGCCCGCGTGGGCGACCGCCTGGTGCTGGTGGGCGTCGGGGGCATCGAGAACGCCGAGGACGCCTGGCAGCGGATCCTGGCCGGCGCCACCCTCATCCAGGGGTACAGCGCCTTCATCTACGAGGGCCCGTTCTACGCCCGCGCGATCCACAAGGGCCTGGCCGCGCGCCTGGCCGTCAGCCCGTACGCGACCCTCGCCGAGGCCGTCGGCGCCGAAACCCGGAAGGCCATGCAGTGACCGAGACCCCCGTGAGCCAGACCCCCGTGACCGAGACCGTGACCCCCTTCGGCACCCGCCTGCGCGCGGCGATGGACGCGCGCGGCCCGCTGTGCGTGGGCATCGACCCGCACGCGGCCCTCCTCGCCTCCTGGGGCCTGGACGACGACGTCGCGGGCCTGGAGAAGTTCTCCCGCACGGTCGTCGAGGCGCTGGCCGACTCGGTCGCCGTCTTCAAGCCGCAGGCCGCCTTCTTCGAGCGCTTCGGCTCGAAGGGCATCGCGGTGCTGGAGCGGACCGTGGCCGACGCGCGGGCGGCCGGCACGCTGGTCGTGATGGACGCCAAGCGCGGGGACATCGGCTCCACGATGGCGGCGTACGCCCAGACCTTCCTGGAGCCGTCCTCCCCGCTGTTCTCCGACGCCCTGACGGTCTCCCCGTACCTGGGCTACGGCTCCCTGCAGCCGGCCGTGGAGCTGGCCCGCCGCTCGGGCGCCGGACTCTTCGTCCTCGCCCTCACCTCGAACCCGGAGGGCGCCGAGGTCCAGCGCGCGGTGCGCGAGGACGGCCGCACGATCGGCGCGACGATGCTCGGGCACCTGGCGGCGGAGAACGCGGGCGCCTCTCCGATGGGCTCCTTCGGAGCGGTGGTCGGCGCCACGCTCGGCGACCTGTCCTCCTTCGACCTGGACATCAACGGCCCGCTGCTGGCCCCCGGCATCGGCGCGCAGGGCGCGACGGCGGCCGACCTCCCGGCGGTCTTCGGCGCGGCCGTCCGCAATGTGGTCCCGAACGTCTCGCGGGGCGTCCTGAAGCACGGCCCGGACGCCGCCGCCCTGCGCGCCTCGGCCACCCGGTTCGCGGACGAAATCCGCGCGGCGGTCTCCGCCTGAGCCCGTTCGGGAGTGCCGTCGGACGGGTCGGCCGCACCCCACGTCGTACGGTCTGACGAAAATCGAACGTCTTTCCCCGGACAAAACCGGGGTGGTTTGTCCGTGATGTACGGTTCAGTGGAGGCTGACCAGGACTTTTCGTCCGTTCTCGCTGACTGGAGCGGTCATGGCCGCTAGTCTCCGATCAGAGTGACGAGCAGCGAACGAGTTCCACCGCTGTTCGGGCATTCGCCTGGTGTGGCGCCCTAGGGCTCCCCACTGGTCCGTATCCGACAGTTCGACATCCGAGGTGACGTAGGCGTGGCTCTTCCGCCCCTTACCCCTGAACAGCGCGCAGCCGCGCTCGAAAAGGCCGCCGCGGCTCGCCGGGAGCGGGCCGAGGTGAAGAATCGACTCAAGCACTCCGGCGCCTCGCTCCAAGAGGTCATCAAGACGGGCCAGGAGAACGACGTCATCGGCAAGATGAAGGTCTCCGCCCTGCTGGAGTCCCTGCCTGGCGTGGGCAAGGTCCGCGCCAAGCAGATCATGGAGCGCCTCGGCATCTCCGAGTCCCGGCGTGTCCGAGGTCTCGGTTCCAACCAGATCGCGTCTCTGGAGCGTGAGTTCGGCACTCCTGCCGGCTGACGCGTTGCCTGAAGTTCTCCCGGCGTTCTCAGGCAGTCCCGAGAACCTGGATAATCGCTCTATGGCAGCAGAGGTTCGTCCGCGGCTGACCGTGCTCTCCGGCCCTTCGGGGGTCGGCAAGAGCACGGTCGTCGCGCATATGCGCAAGGTCCACCCCGAGGTATGGCTCTCGGTGTCGGCCACCACCCGCAAGCCGCGGCCCGGTGAGCGACACGGAGTCCACTACTTCTTCGTCAACGACGACGAGTTCGACAAGCTGATCGCCAACGGCGAGCTGCTGGAGTGGGCCGAATTCGCGGGCAACCGCTACGGCACACCGCGCGGCGCGGTGGTGGAACGACTGGAGAACGGCGAACCCGTTCTCCTGGAGATCGACCTCCAGGGCGCGCGACTCGTCCGCGAGTCCATGCCCGAGGCTCAGCTCGTCTTCCTCGCACCGCCGAGCTGGGACGAGCTGGTCCGCCGGCTCACCGGCCGCGGCACCGAATCACCGGAGGTCATCCAGCGCAGGCTGGAGTCCGCCAAGGTCGAGCTCGCTGCCGAATCCGAGTTCGACACCACCCTGGTCAACACCTCCGTCGAGGACGTGGCGCGCGAGCTGCTAGCCTTGATGGAAGTTGTCTGATCGTTGATCGATGTTCATTTCGGTCAATGCTTGATCATTCACCCATTCTTCGGAAGGTAGAGCGTGTCCTCTTCCATCACCGCGCCCGAGGGCATCATCAACCCGCCGATCGACGAGCTGCTCGAGGCCACGGACTCGAAGTACAGCCTCGTGATCTACGCGGCCAAGCGCGCGCGTCAGATCAACGCGTACTACTCGCAGCTCGGTGAGGGCCTGCTCGAGTACGTCGGCCCGCTGGTGGACACCCACGTCCACGAGAAGCCGCTTTCGATCGCGCTGCGCGAGATCAACGCGGGTCTGCTGACCTCCGAGGCCATCGAGGCCCCGGCCCAGTAAGGCACCGAGAATTCCTTTCACCACAGGCCCGGCAGAACATCTGCCGGGCCTGTGGTGTGTCATAGACACGTACGACGATCAGTGAGAGAGGGCGTGTGTGGTGGGTAAGCCGAAGGTCGTGCTCGGGGTCAGCGGCGGCATCGCCGCGTACAAGGCGTGCGAGCTGCTGCGCCGGCTCACCGAGTCGGGGCACGAGGTGCGGGTCGTCCCCACGGCCGCGTCCCTGAACTTCGTGGGCGAGGCCACCTGGGCCGCGCTCTCCGGGAACCCGGCCGGCACGGAGGTCTGGGAGACCGTCCACGAGGTGCCGCACGTGCGCATCGGGCAGGGCGCCGACCTCGTCGTCGTCGCCCCCGCCACCGCGGACATGCTGGCCAAGGCGGCCCACGGCCTCGCCGACGACCTGCTCACCAACACGCTGCTCACCGCCCGCTGCCCGGTGGTGTTCGCCCCCGCCATGCACACCGAGATGTGGGAGCACCCCGCCACCCGGGAGAACGTGGCCACGCTGCGCCGCCGCGGGGCCGTCGTCATCGAACCCGCGGTGGGCCGGCTCACCGGCAAGGACACCGGCAAGGGGCGGCTGCCCGACCCCGAGGAGATCTTCGAGGTGTGCCGTCGGGTCCTCGCCCGCGGCGTGGCCGAGCCCGACCTGGCCGGCCGCCACGTGGTGATCAGCGCCGGCGGTACGCGGGAGCCCCTCGACCCGGTCCGCTTCCTGGGCAACCGCTCCTCCGGCAAGCAGGGCTACGCGCTGGCCCGCGCCGCCGTCGCCCGCGGGGCCCGGGTGACCCTGGTGGCGGCCAACACCGCTCTGGCCGACCCGGCCGGGGTGGACGTCGTACGGGTCGGGACGGCCGTGCAGCTGCGCGAGGCCGTGCTCAAGGCGGCGGCGGACGCCGACGCCGTGGTGATGGCCGCGGCCGTGGCCGACTTCCGGCCGGCCGAGTACGCGAGCGGCAAGATCAAGAAGAAGGACGGACAGGATCCGGCCCCGGTGGCGCTCGTCCGCAACCCCGACGTCCTCGCGGAGATCTCGGCCGACCGGGCCCGGGAAGGCCAGGTCGTGGTCGGTTTCGCCGCCGAAACGGACGACGTGCTCGCGAACGGCCGGGCGAAACTGCTCCGCAAGGGGTGTGATCTTCTCGTCGTGAATGAAGTGGGCGAGACCAAGACCTTCGGTTCCGAGGAGAACGAGGCCGTGATCCTGGCCTCCGATGGGACCGAAACCCAGGTTCCCTACGGTCCGAAGGAGGCGCTGGCCGAGGTGGTTTGGGATCGGATCGCCCCGCGACTCGCCCCCCGACGCGCCTGAGCGACGACTCTTCTCGTAGCCGATTCCATGAGCCAGAATGGAGTGCCGCAGGTCACATGGCTCCCATTGGGCGAGACAGGTGGTCCGGCAAACGGTGGCGACCGATAAACTGCACACTCGGAACGTGATCGGGCGCAGCCCCCGGTGTGGTTCCGCCAAATGATCAGCCAGCAGCCGCTGCAACCCCAGGGAGCGTTGTGTCCCGTCGCCTGTTCACCTCGGAGTCCGTCACCGAGGGTCACCCCGACAAGATCGCTGACCAGATCAGCGACACGATCCTCGACGCACTTCTCACCGAGGACCCGACCTCGCGTGTGGCCGTGGAGACCCTCATCACCACCGGTCTCGTCCACATCGCCGGTGAGGTGACGACGAAGGCGTACGCGCCGATCGCGCAGCTCGTCCGCGACAAGATCCTCGAGATCGGCTACGACTCCTCCAAGAAGGGCTTCGACGGCGCCTCCTGCGGCGTGTCGGTGTCCATCGGCGCGCAGTCCCCGGACATCGCGCAGGGCGTCGACACCGCGTACGAGAAGCGGGTCGAGGGCGACGAGGACGAGCTCGACAAGCAGGGCGCCGGCGACCAGGGCCTGATGTTCGGCTACGCGTGCGACGAGACCCCCGAGCTCATGCCGCTCCCGATCCACATCGCGCACCGGCTCTCGCGCCGCCTGTCCGAGGTCCGCAAGAACGGGACCATCCCGTACCTGCGCCCCGACGGCAAGACCCAGGTCACCATCGAGTACGACGGTGACAAGGCCGTCCGCCTCGACACCGTCGTCGTGTCCTCGCAGCACGCCTCGGACATCGACCTGGACTCGCTGCTCGCCCCGGACATCCGCGAGTTCGTCGTCGAGCACGTGCTGGCCCAGCTCGTCGAGGACGGCATCAAGCTGGACACCGAGGGCTACCGCCTGCTGGTCAACCCGACCGGCCGCTTCGAGATCGGCGGCCCGATGGGCGACGCCGGCCTCACCGGCCGCAAGATCATCATCGACACCTACGGCGGCATGGCCCGCCACGGCGGCGGCGCCTTCTCGGGCAAGGACCCGTCCAAGGTCGACCGCTCCGCCGCGTACGCCATGCGCTGGGTCGCCAAGAACGTGGTCGCCGCCGGCCTCGCCTCGCGCTGCGAGGTCCAGGTCGCGTACGCCATCGGCAAGGCCGAGCCCGTCGGCCTCTTCGTCGAGACCTTCGGCACCGCCAAGGTGGAGGTCCAGAAGATCGAGGACGCGATCGGCCAGGTCTTCGACCTCCGCCCGGCCGCGATCATCCGCGACCTCGACCTGCTGCGCCCGATCTACGCCCAGACCGCCGCCTACGGCCACTTCGGCCGCGAGCTGCCGGACTTCACCTGGGAGCGCACCGACCGCGTGGACGCGCTGCGCGCGGCCGCCGGCCTGTAGGAACACGCAGGACTGCTGTACGGACGGCCCCGGACCCTGTGGTCCGGGGCCGTCCGTTGTCGGTGGGGTTTGGTAAGAATGCGGGTGTGAGCAGCGAGAACGAATCCGAGCCGACGGGTGCCGCGGGCGCCCGGCCGGAGCAGCTCGCGCTGATGCGGGAGATGGTCGCCGAGGCGAAGGCCAAGGCGCCCAAGGCCAAACCGCGCACCTGGCGCGGCGCCGCCGTCGCCGAGGAACTCCCGGTGGCCCGCGTCCTCGTCAACAAGGGCGTGCTCCACCTCGACCGGCTCTTCGACTACGCCGTCCCCGCGGAACTCTCCGAGACCGCCCGGCCCGGCGTCCGCGTCCGGGTCCGCTTCGGGGCCGGCGGCCACCGCGTGCACGGCGGACGCCGCGAGGGCGGTGGCCTCATCGACGGGTTCATCGTCGAGCGGCGCGCCGAGTCCGACTACGACGGAGCCCTCGCCGCCCTCGCCCAGGTCGTCTCGCCCGAGGTCGTGCTCACCCCCGGCATGCTGGCCCTGGCCCGGGCCGTCGCCGACCGGTACGCCGGCAGCCTGGCCGATGTGCTGCAGCTCGCCCTGCCCGCGCGCAGCGCCCGCGCCGAAGCCAAGCCCTCGCCCGAGCCGCTGCCCCCGCCCGCCGCGCCCGAGCCGGGCGGCTGGGCGCGGTACGGCGCCGGCCCCGCCTTCCTGCGGGCCCTGGCCACCGGCGGTGCGCCGCGCGCGGTGTGGACCGCCCTGCCCGGCCCCGGCTGGGCTGACGAGCTGGCCCGCGCCATGGCCGCCACCCTCGCCTCCGGCCGCGGGGCCCTCGCGGTACTGCCCGACGGGCGCACCGCGGCCCGGGTCGACGCGGCGCTGACCGCCTTGCTCGGCGAGGGCCGGCACGCGCTGCTGACCGCCGAGTCCGGCCCCGAGAAGCGCTACCGCCAGTGGCTCGCCGTGCACCGCGGCTCGGTGCGCGCCGTCATCGGCACCCGGGCCGCGATGTTCGCGCCCGTACGCGACCTCGGGCTGGTGGCCATCTGGGACGACGGCGACTCCAGCCACAGCGACGACCGCGCGCCGTTCCCGCACGTCCGGGAGGTGCTGGAGCTGCGCGCGGTCGGCGACGGCTGCGGATTCCTGGCCGGCGGCACCAGCTGCACCGTGGAGGCCGCCCAGCTGGTCGAGACGGGCTGGGCGCGGCCGCTCGTCGCCGCCCGGGAGACCGTACGGGCCTGCGCGCCCCGGATCCGGACCGTCGGCGACGAACTCCTGGCCCGGGACGAGGCGGCCCGCGCCGCCCGGCTGCCCAGCCTGGCCTGGGAGACCGTACGGGAGGGGCTCAAGTCGGGTCCGGTGCTCGTCCAGGTGCCGAGGCGGGGCTATGCGCCGCGGCTGGCGTGCGAGCGGTGCCGTGCCCCTGCCCGCTGCACGGTCTGCGCGGGGCCGTTGGAGGCGCCCGACGCGCGGGAGCTGCACTGCGGCTGGTGCGGCCGGCAGGAGAGCGCCTGGCACTGCGAGGAGTGCGGGTCGTTCCGGCTGCGCGCCCAGGTGGTGGGTGCCCGGCGGACGGCCGAGGAGCTCGGGCGGGCCTTCCCGGCCGTGCCCGTACGGACCTCGGGGCGCGACCACATCCTGGACGAGGTGCCGGACCGGCCCGCGCTGGTGGTGTGCACCCCGGGGGCCGAGCCGGTCGCTGCGGGCGCCGGGTACGCGGCGGCGCTGCTGCTGGACGGCTGGGCGATGCTGACGCGGCCCGATCTGCGGGCCGGTGAGGAGGCGCTGCGCAGGTGGATCGCGGCGGCCTCGCTGGTCCGGGGGGAGGGGCAGGTCGTCGTCGTCGCGGAGCCGACGCTGCGGCCGGTCCAGGCCCTCGTGCGGTGGGACCCGGTGGGCCATGCCGTCCGGGAGCTCGCGGAGCGGGCCCAGCTCGGCTTCCCGCCGGTGTCGCGGATGGCGGCCGTCGCCGGCCGGGGCGAGGCGGTGGAGGCCTTCCTGGCCGGAGCCGGGCTGCCGGCGGACGCGGAGGTGCTGGGCCCGGTCCAGGTGCCGGGGCGGCGGGGGGAGCCCTCGCCGGGGGAGCGGGCCCTGGTCCGCGTCCCGCCCGGCAGCGGGGCCGCGTTGGCGGCCGCGCTGAAGTCGGCCCAGGCGGCCCGGCTGGCCCGCGGAGTCCCGGCGGCGGAGTCGGTCCGCGTCCGCATCGACCCGCCGGACATCGGCTGAGTCCCGGACCGGGGTGCAGCCGAACGCCCCCGGTGGGAACGGCCACGAGGGCGTCCCAGCGGGGGCGGGGTGCGGGTAAGGCCTCAGGCCGGCCGGCCGTCGGAGGGTCGGCGTCCCGGCGGCCGGCGGCGCATCAGCCGTTGCCGTCAGCCGTTGCGGGGCCCCGGGAAGGCGGCCGCGGAGCGGGACGGGACCGCGGCCTGGGACTCCTCGCGAAGCGGCTGCGGCGGGACCGAGCGGGCCGCGGGGACCGTGGGCAGCGGCCCGAGGGTCCGCGTGGTGGTGCCCTCGGCCACTGGCTCCGCGGACTCCGCGGCCTGGGCCCGCCGGGCCCCGTACCGGCGGTGCACGGCCTGCTTGGTGACGCCGAGAGCGGAACCCACCGCGTCCCACGAGAAGCCGAGCGAGCGGTCGAAGTCCACCGCTGCGGTCACCAGCGTCTCGACGCTGTCCCGCAGCTCCTGCGCGAGACGGACGGTGGGGGCGGGGGCCCTGCCGTAGACGACGAAGCCCGTGGAGGGACCGGAGCGGCGCGGGCGGTACACGTTGCCGAGCTGGGCGGTGAGCGTACGCAGAGCATCCACCTGCCGGCGAACCCGCTCGATGTCCCGCACCAGGAGATGCAGGCTGGCCCGTGCTTGGGCGTCGTGGGTGGCGTGGTCGGCCATGAAGAAGCCTCTCGAACCGGTGCTGAAGAGCGGATCGGGCCGCAGACACCGATCTCATCGCGCGGCCCGGTTTCGGTCAATCTCTCTTGACCAACGCGCCAAACGGCACCGAAGTCACGCACCGGGGGCGTGTCGGCATATGCGAGAGGCGCGCGTGTGTGCGTACGCCCCCTGACGGGGCGTCGGGGACCGCTCGGCGGCTCCCGCGCGGGCCCCCGGGGCGTCCGCGCACCGGGCCGGGCGGCCCCAACGGAGCCGGGACCATAGACTGGTGAGCTGCTGACAGCCGAGATAGCGAGGTAGGACCCCAGTGAAGCTCGTCTTCGCAGGCACCCCCGAGGTCGCCGTGCCCGCCCTGGACGCCCTCATCGCCTCCGGGCGGCACGAGGTCGCCGCCGTCGTCACCCGGCCCGACGCACCGGCCGGCCGCGGCCGCCGGCTCGTCGCCAGCCCGGTCGCCGAGCGCGCCGCGGAGGCCGGCATCGAGATCCTCAAGCCCGTACGGCCGCGCGACCCGGAGTTCCAGGCCCGGCTGCGCGAGATCGGCCCGGACTGCTGCCCGGTCGTCGCGTACGGCGCCCTGATTCCCAAGAGCGCCCTGGAGATCCCCCGGCACGGCTGGGTCAACCTGCACTTCTCGCTGCTGCCCGCGTGGCGCGGGGCCGCCCCCGTCCAGCACTCGATCATGGGGGGCGACCAGGTCACCGGCGCGTCCACCTTCCTCATCGAGGAGGGCCTGGACACCGGCCCCGTCTACGGGCACCTGACCGAGGAGATCCGCCCCACCGACACCAGCGGCGACCTGCTGACCCGGCTCGCCTTCGCCGGCTCCGGCCTGCTGGCCGCCACCATGGACGGCATCGAGGACGGCACCCTGCGCGCCGTCGAGCAGCCCGCCGACGGCATCTCGATCGCGCCCAAGATCACCGTCGAGGACGCCCGGATCGACTGGACCGCCCCCGCGATGCGCGCCGACCGCGTGGTGCGCGGCTGCACCCCCGCGCCCGGCGCGTGGACCGTCTTCCGCGGGGAGCGGCTCAAGCTCATCTCCGTCGGCCTGGTCACCGACCGCACGGACCTGGCGCCCGGCGAGCTCGCCCCGGGCAAGAACAACGTGTACGTCGGCACCGGCTCGCACGCCGTGGAGCTGCTCTGGGTGCAGCCGCAGGGCAAGAAGCCGATGCGCGGCGCGGACTGGGCGCGCGGGGTGCGGATCGCTCCCGGCGAGCGCGTCGGCGCCGCCGACGTAGGCTGATCCGTACCGGCGACCGGCCGGATCCGTACCCCCCCGCATCCCGTACACCCCGCAAACGCCGCACCCCGTACACCCCGTAAACCCGGAGCACCTTTCACGTGAGCGATCAGTCCCGTCCCCCGCGCAGCGCCGCAGGCCAGCGGCAGGCCAAGCCGTACCGCCGCCCCAAGAAGGACCCCGTCCGGCTGCTGGCCTTCGAGGCGCTGCGGGCGGTGGACGAACGCGATGCGTACGCGAACCTCGTCCTGCCCCCGCTCCTGCGCAAGGCCCGCCAGACGGAGGGCTTCGAGGCCCGGGACGCGGCGCTGGCCACCGAGCTCGTCTACGGGACGCTGCGCCGGCAGGGGACGTACGACGCGGTCATCAAGGCCTGCATCGACCGGCCGCTGCGCGAGGTGGACCCGCCGGTGCTGGACGTGCTCTCGCTCGGCGCCCACCAGCTGCTGGGGACCCGCATCCCCACGCACGCGGCGGTGTCGGCCAGCGTGGAGCTGGCCCGGGTGGTGCTCGGGGACGGGCGCGCCAAGTTCGTGAACGCCGTCCTGCGCAAGATCGCCGCGCACGACCTGGACGGCTGGCTGGAGCGCGTGGCCCCGCCGTACGAGGAGGACGCCGAGGAGCACCTCGCGGTGTACCACTCGCACCCGAGGTGGGTCGTCAGCGCCCTGTGGGACGCCCTCGGCGGCGGCCGGGCCGGTATCGAGGACCTCCTCGAAGCCGACAACGAGCGCCCCGAGGTCACGCTGGTGGCGAGGCCCGGGCGGTCCACCACGGACGAACTGGTGGAGGCGCTCGGCGAGGACTCGGCGCTGCCGGGGCGCTGGTCCCCGTACGCCGTGCGGATGGCCGAGGGCGGCGAGCCGGGCGCACTGGAGGCGGTGCGCGACGGGCGCGCCGGCGTCCAGGACGAGGGCAGCCAGCTGGTGGCGATGGCCCTCGCGGCCGCGCCCGTCGAGGGCCGCGACGAGCGCTGGCTGGACGGCTGCGCGGGACCCGGCGGCAAGGCGGCCCTGCTGGGCGCCCTGGCGGCCGAGCGCGGGGCCTTCCTGCTGGCCTCCGAGAAGCAGCCGCACCGGGCGCGGCTCGTGGAGCGCGCCCTGGCCGGCAACCCCGGCCCGTACCAGGTCATCGCGGCCGACGGCACCCGTCCGCCGTGGCGGCCGGGCTCCTTCGACCGGGTCCTGATGGACGTCCCCTGCTCCGGGCTGGGCGCGCTGCGCCGCCGCCCGGAGGCCAGGTGGCGCCGCCGCCCGGAGGACCTGGAGGGCTTCGCCCCGCTCCAGCGCGCGCTGCTGCGGGAGGCCCTGTCGGCGGTCCGGGTGGGCGGGGTCGTGGGCTACGCGACCTGCTCGCCGCACCTGGCCGAGACCCGGGTCGTCGTGGACGACGTGCTGCGCGGCCGCGGCGCGGGCGCCTCGCCGGTGGACGCCGAACTCATCGACGCCAGGCCGTACATGGCGGGCGTCCCGGCCCTGGGCGACGGCCCGGACGTACAGCTGTGGCCGCACCTGCACGGGACGGACGCGATGTACCTGGCCCTGATCCGGCGCACGGGCTGACGGCGGGCCGGGGCCTCGTCCCCGGCCCGGCGTCCGGAGGCCGGGCGAGAGGAGGTGCGGCCATGGCCGAGCGGGTGATCGGGCGGGGCGGCGTCCCGCTGTGCGCGGAGTCCTTCGGGGAGCCCTCCGATCCCGCCGTCCTGCTCGTCATGGGGGCCGGGGCCTCGATGCTCTGGTGGGACGAGGGGTTCTGCCGGGCGCTCGCCGGGGGCGGGCGCTTCGTGATCCGGTACGACCACCGCGACACGGGCCGGTCCGTCACGTACGCGCCGGGCCGTCCCGGGTACACCGGAGCGGACCTGGTCGGCGACGCCGCCCGGGTGCTCGACGCGTACGACCTCCCCGCCGCGCACGTCGTGGGCGTCTCCGCGGGCGGGGCGCTGGCGCAGCGGCTCGCGCTCGACCACCCCGACCGCGTCCTCTCGCTCGTCCTGATCAGCACGTCCCCCGCCGTGCCCGGCGCCGGCCGGGCGCTCGCGCCGCCCACCGCCCGGTTCCTGCGGTTCGTCTCGGGCGCGCACGTCGACTGGTCGGACGCCGGCTCCGTGGCCGAGTACCAGGTCGCCTTCGCGCGCCTGCTCGCGGGCGGCCGGCGTCCGTTCGACGAGGCCGCCGCACGCCGCCTGGTGCGGTGCGACATCGAGCGCGCGCACGACTTCTCCGCGGCCCGCAACCACGACCTGCTCCCCGAGGGCGCGCTCCCGTCCGCCCCCCTGTCCGCCATCGCCGTGCCCACGCTCGTGATCCACGGGAGCGCCGATCCGGTGTTCCCGCTGCCGCACGGCGAGGCCCTCGCGGAGCGGATCCCCGGGGCACGGCTCCTGGTCCTGGAGGACGCCGGCCACGGGGTCGAACGGGCCGACTGGGACACGGTCGCCCCCGCGATCCTCGAACACACCGCCGCGGACCCTCATTCATAAGAATCTCTTAAGCATTCTTCGATGTTGATGAACGGTCGCTACGCCCGTCTTCAGTTCAGGGGTCGTGGCCGGAACTGCGCCACGGCATGGCAGGCTTGGGGCATGGCCGCTCAGATTTATCCCAGCATCCTGTCCGCCGACTTCGCCCGCCTCGCCGAGGAGGCCAAGGCCGTCGAGGGGGCCGACTGGCTGCATGTCGATGTCATGGACAACCATTTCGTCCCGAACCTCACCCTCGGTGTGCCCGTCGTGGAGTCCCTGAGCCGCGCCACGGACATCCCGCTGGACCTGCACCTCATGATCGAGAACCCGGACCGCTGGGCCCCGCAGTACGTGGAGGCCGGCGCCGGATCGGTCACCTTCCACGCCGAGGCCGCCGCCGCGCCCGTGCGGCTCGCGCGGGAGATCCGGGCCAAGGGGGCGCGGGCGTCCATGGCGCTCAAGCCCGCCACGCCCATCGAGCAGTACGAGGACATCCTCCCCGAGCTCGACATGCTGCTGATCATGACGGTCGAGCCCGGCTTCGGCGGCCAGCCGTTCCTCGACATCATGCTCCCCAAGATCCGCCGGACCCGGGAGCTCATCGCCAAGCACGGCCTCGAGCTGTGGCTCCAGGTCGACGGCGGGGTGTCGGCCACGACCATCGAGCGGTGCGCCGAGGCCGGCGCCGACGTGTTCGTCGCGGGGAGCGCGGTCTACGGGGCCGTCGATCCGGCCGCGGCCGTCCGTACCCTGCGGGAGCAGGCGGATGTCGCGATCGCCGCCGCGCCCTGGGTGTGCGACCACTGAAACGAGAGTTGGTGAACAGCTCGGTGAACGGGAGCTGTCCAGGCTGATCAACGGCCGCCGGATCTGACAGGATGAACGGCGAGTCGAGAGTGTGAACAGCAGTGAGGAGAACGCGGTGTCTGCAATGTCGGCGGGACGGTCAGCCCTGCGGATGGGACCCGCGGAGCTGGTGCAGGCGGCGGCCATGGCCCGCCGCTTCTACCTGGAGGGCAAGTCCAAGATCCAGATCGCCGAGGAATTCGGCGTGAGCCGCTTCAAGGTGGCCCGGGTCCTGGAGACCGCCCTCGAGCGCGACCTCGTACGGATCGAGATCCGGGTGCCGGCCGAGCTCGACGCGGAGCGGTCCGACGCGCTGCGTGCCCGGTACGGGCTCCGGCACGCGGTGGTGGTCGAGTCCCCGGCCGACGCGACCGAGGACGCGCCGGATCCGGAGAACCTGGGCGCGGTCGCGGCCGACCTGCTCGGCGAGCTCGTCAACGAGGGCGACGTACTGGGCCTCGCGTGGGGGCGGTCGACCATCCACATGGCCGCCTCCCTGCACCGCCTGCCGCAGTGCACCGTGGTGCAGCTGACGGGCGTGTACGACGCCGGCACGGCCGAGCGCGGGTCCGTGGAGGCCGTACGGCGGGCCGCCCAGGTCTCGGGCGGCGACGCGCACCCGATCTATGCGCCGATGCTGCTCCCCGATCCGGCGACCGCGGCCGCGCTGCGGAGCCAGACGGGGATCGCCCGGGCCTTCGAGTACTTCGACAAGGTGACGGTCGCCGCGGTCTCGATCGGCTCGTGGGAGCCGGGCATCTCGACCGTCCACGACATGCTCACGGACGAGGAGCGGGCGCACTACGCCTCGCTCGGCGTGGCGGCCGAGATGTCCGCCCACCTGTTCGACTCCGAGGGGCGGCGCGTGGGGCGCGACCTGGGCGAGCGCTGCATCACCGTCGAGGCGGACCGGCTACGCCGGATTCCCGAGGTCGTGGCCATCGCGGGCGGGCTCCGCAAGGCGTCCGCGATCGGGGCGGTGCTCCGCTCCGGGCTGGTGACCAGCCTGGTGACCGACACGGCGGTCGCGGACTACCTGCTGACCGAGTCGGAGCCGGGACTGCGGCCGGCGCTGGAGCGGGCAGACCCGGACGACTGAGTCCTCGCGTACGTTTGCGGATCGCCCGCGGCGCCCCGGCACCGACGCCCCGGCCGGGCCCTGTCCGGGCCCGGGGCGCCTTCCGGGGCGGATGGTGCCGCAATTGAGATCCGAACGGCGGCCCGTGCGGGGGGCTGTGGGGCGCATACTGGTCTCAATGACAAAGTCAGCAGTACCTCGCCGCCATTTGCCGTCCAGCCCGTTCAAGGCCCCCGTGGAACCGCCGCTCCGGCAGTTCAGCGTCGGCGACCGGGTCTCTCACGATGAGCACGGCCTCGGCCGTGTCGTCGGTATCGAGGAGGGGATCGCTGTCCTGGTCGACTTCGGGTCGGTCCAGAAGAGAATTCTGAGCCCGTACACCAAGATGTCCGCTCTCTGAGGCCGTCGCTGTCCCGGTTACCGCCACCGGGCAGGCGATTCGCGAGCGAATCGGATATTTGGCACGATCGGTGCATGATCTTCAGGGACGTGCCCCGGTCGTTGCTGCGTTGTGCCGTGTGGGCGGTGTTCCTTTGCGTTGCGCTGGTCGGCGTGACGGGGTGTGGTGGGCAGAGCGCCGCGCCGTCCGGCTCCGCTTCGGCTTCCGCGCCGGGTCCCGCCGCTTCCGCGCCGCCGCCCGCATGGGCCAAGGGGATGGCGACCGTACGGGCGGACGCGCTGCCGGCGCAGGCGCGGGAGGTGCTCGTGCTGATCGACCGGGGCGGGCCGTACGCCTACCGGCAGGACGGGACCGTGTTCGGGAACTTCGAGAAGGTCCTGCCCCGGCAGAAGCGCGGGTACTACCACGAGTTCACGGTGAAGACGCCGGGGGAGCGCGACCGCGGGGCGCGGCGGATCGTGACCGGTGAGGGCGGGGAGTTCTACTACACGGACGACCACTACGACACCTTCAAGGCGGTCCTGCGATGACCCTGGATCCGCAGCCGCTCGGGCCGGCGCTCGACGCCGCCGAGGAGGCGGGCTGGACGACGCTCCGGGTGGACCTGGCCGGCGTGCGGGGCAAGGCCGAGCTGATGCGGCGGTGGGGAGCGGCGCTCCGGGTGCCGTCGTGGTTCGGCGGGAACTGGGACGCGCTGGCCGATGCTCTGATCGACCTGTCCTGGCTGCCGCAGGCGCCGGGGAGGCTGCTGGTGGTGACGTCCTGGCGGTCGTACGCGGGTGCGAGGCCGGGGGACTGGGAGACCCTGCAGGAGATCCTGGAGGAGGCCGTCGACTTCTGGCGCGAAGGCGGTGCGGGCGAGTTGGCGGTGCTGCTCGCCGAGCCGCCGGCCGGGCCGGGGCCCCGGTCGGGTCGGACGTGAGCACGGGGGCGGGGGGCTCGCCCCCGCCCCCGCCCCCTAGCTCTTCGGGATCCAGGGCGGCGTCTGCCCCCAGGACCAGACCGGGATCTTCGCCGCGTCCACCGGCGGGGGGTTGGGGCCCGAGTAGATCAGGGCCATGCGGGTGCCCCACTCGATGTAGTACGTGAACACCGCGCGGAACTCGGGGTCCGTCGGGAGGCCGACCTCGTCCGCCGTGTCCATCAGCAGGTCCACCCAGCGGCGGCGCTGCTTCTCGGTGATGCCGCGGCCCAGGTGCTTGGTGGCCATGTGCTGGTGGCCGCCGTGGTGGGCCGTGTACTCCGCCGGGCCGCCGAAGACCTCCGACAGCCAGACGGCGACGTGCTGCGGGTGCTCCGCGTCCATGCCCGCGAAGACCGGGGCCAGGATCTCGTCCTGCAGGGCGTGCGCGTAGAAGGCGTCCGTGAGGCGGTTCATCGCCTCCGCTCCGCCCATCCACTCGTAGATGGTGGGGGTGCTGCCGGGTGTGGTGCTCATGACTGGGGTGCGGCCTTTCCGGGGCCGGCCACGTCGGTGACGCGGTAGTGCTGCATCTCCTCGATGGCCTTCACGTACGGGCGGATCGCGCTGAAGAACGCCGGGAAGTGCTCGCCCTTGCGGAATCCGTTGAGGTGGGCGTCGACCGACGTCCAGCGGATGCGCAGGATGTAGCGCTCCCGGTCGTTCTCCTCCTCGCAGCGGGCCAGCTCGTAGTCGATGCACTCGGGCGAAGCGGCCAGGGCCTCCGCGGCCTGCCGGTACGCGTCCTCGAAGGCCTGCTGGTCGTCCAATGCGATCCGGTAGCGGATGTATTCGACGGTGGTGGTCATGGGGCGTGCCTCTCCCTGTGATCGGGTGCCGGTCGGCTCGCTGTCAGACTTGCGTGATCATGCCCCGGTGGGGAGGATTTTCGTCATTCCGACCCAGACTTCTGGGAGTCCGCGTCGTCGGAGGCCCCGGAAGCGTCGGAGGCGTCGGCCACGTCCGGGCCGGCCGCGCGGACCTGCTGGACCTTGGCCAGCGAGTCGCGCAGCTCCGTGAGCCACTCGTCCGTGTTGCGGCCGACGAGGCGGACGCACCAGGCGAGGGCGTCGGCCCGGCTGCGGGCGACGCCGCCCGCCACCAGGGTGTCGAGCACCTTGCGCTCCGGCTGGCGCAGGCGCGTCATGACCGGGACCGCCAGGTGCGTGAACAGGACGCGGTCGTCGCCGGACTGGACGGCCCAGGCGACCTTGCGGCGGTAGAGCTCCTCCGCCTCCCGCGCGACCTCGATGCGCTGTTCGCGGGTGCGCTCGCGGAACTCCTTGACGGACTCGGTCGCCGGGATGGTCCCGACGACCGTGATCTCCTCGCGGTCGACCGAGACGTCGACCACGGACTCGTACACGTCCACCGGGAGGCGGTCCGCGAACCACGTGCGAAGCTGCTCGCTCTGCTCGGATGTAATCATGTAATCAACGTTGCATCCGGCCCTCGCTTGATCGCAAGCGATTCGTGTTCGCTCTCAGCCCATCGAGCGGTAGCGGTGGATCAGCGAGACCGCCATGGCCCCCTCGCCCACCCCCGAGGCCACGCGCTTGACCGAGTGGGCCCGTACGTCGCCGGCCGCGAACACGCCGGGGACGCTCGTCTCCAGCGGGTACGGGGCGCGCTCCAGGCTCCACTCCGCCGGGAGCTCCCCGCCGTTCGCGATCAGGTCCGAACCGGTGAGCACGAAGCCGTACTCGTCGCGCTCGACCACGCCCGACAGCCAGTCCGTGTGCGGGCGGGCCCCGATGAAGGTGAACATGAACCGGGCCGGGACCTGCGTGTCCGCGCCCGTCGTCGCGTCGTGGAGGGTCAGCTGCTCCAGGTGCTCCTCGCCGTCCAGCCGGACCACCGTCGTGCGGACCTTGACCTCGATGTTCGGGGTGCGGTCGATCTCGTCGATCAGGTAGCGGGACATGCTCGCGTCGAGGGATTCGGCGCGGACCAGGATGGTCACCTTCGCCGCGTACTTGGCGAAGTGCACCGCCGCCTGGCCGGCGGAGTTCGCGCCGCCCACGATGAACACGTGCTGCGAGATGCAGGCCGAGCTCTCCGTCGTCGCCGCGCCGTAGTAGAGCCCCGCGCCCTCGAAGCGGTCCGCGCCCGGGGCCTCCAGGCGGTTGTACGAGACCCCCGTGGCCAGCAGCACCGTTTCGGCACTGATCTCCGTGCCGTCGGCCAGCGTCAGGATCTTCGCCGGGTCGTCGCGGGTCAGCGAGACCACCTCCACCGGGTGCAGGATCTCGGCGCCGAAGCGGGAGGCCTGGATGGTGGCGCGGCGGGTCAGGTCGCCGCCCGAGAGGCCCGAGGGGAAGCCCAGGTAGTTCTCGATCAGGCTGGAGGTGCCGGCCTGGCCGCCCGGGGCGCGGGAGTCCAGCATCAGCGTCGAGAGCCCCTCCGAGGCCGAGTAGACGCCGGCCGCCAGGCCCGCCGGGCCCGCACCGACGATGACGCACTCGTAGTGCGGTCGCGAGGCGGTGGTGGCCAGCCCCAGGCGCTGGGCCAGCTCGGTGTCGGACGGCGCGGAGAGCACGGCCCCGTCCGGGAAGCGGACGAGCGGCAGCGCGACGTCGGGCTGGGCGGCGATCAGGGTCAGCGCCTCCGGATCCCGCTCGACGTTCAGGAAGCGGAACGGCTGGCCGTTGCGGGTGAAGAAGTCCCGGACGGCGTGCGTGCCGGGGGAGACGAGGTGCCCGGCGACGATGATGCCGTCGTACGCGGGGCGGTAGGTGGCCAGCCAGTCGGAGAGCAGGTCGTCCAGGACCGGGAAGAGCCGCTCGTGCGGCGGGTCCCACGGCTTGAGCAGGTAGTAGTCCAGCCGGACCCGGTTGATGGCGGTGATCGCCGCGTCCGTCTCCGCGTACGCCGTGAGCAGCACGCGTCGCGCGTCCGGGAAGCGGCTGACGGCCTCCAGCAGGAACTCCACGCCGGTCACGTCGGGCATCCGCTGGTCCACGAGGAACAGCGCCGGGTCGTGGCCGCGCTCGTCGAGGGAGTCCAGGATCTTCAGGGCGTCGGCGGCCGAGGAGGCGCCGAGCACCCGGTAGCGGTCGCCGTACGCGCTGCGCAGGTCGCGCCGGACGGCCCGCAGCACCTGCGGATCGTCGTCCACGGCCAGGATGACGGGCTTCCTGCTCTCGGCGCGCTCGGCCGCGGCCGCCGTGGCGGGGGCGGTGGCGCTCTCCGGGGCCGCGCTCACGCCGCGTCCAGCATCAGCTTGTCCGCGTAGCACCAGGCCCACGCCTCGCCCGGCTCGTGCGAGGCGGCGATGGGGTGCTCGCTGGTGCGGTAGTGCTTGGTGGCGTGGCGGTTCTTGGAGGAGTCGCAGCATCCGACGTGCCCGCAGCTGAGGCACATCCTCAGGTGCACCCAGCTGTCGCCGAGGGCGAGGCACTCCTCGCAGCCCTCGGTACCTGGTTTCACCGGACGTATCTGATCGATGTGTGTGCACAACAGGTCCGTCGTCATCGTCCCCGTCCCTCTCCTCGATCCTTCGCGCCCCCGTGATTCACGGCGCGTCCAGACCATAGGGCGGTGCCCCCGTAATGGTTCAGTGATTCGGCCGAGGTCATGAAGTCTCGCGGCTACTTCATGACCTCCGGAAGCGACTACCTGAGGTGCCCCCGCGACCTGCCCTCCCACCTCATGAAGTCGCATACGGGCGCTTTGACGCAGCCCTCGGGCACAAGCAGTGTGGGTCAGGCCAACGACAACAGGCGGCGCCTGGAGGAATCCGTGAGCAGAAAGATTCTGGTCATTGTCTCCGAACACGGTTACTGGGCCGAAGAACTGATAGGCCCCGTTTCGAAGTTCGACGAGCAGGGCTACGAAGTCGTATTCGCCACGCCGACCGGAAAGCGTCCGCACGCTCTTCCGCCGAGCCTCGACGCGAACTTCATCGACCCTCCACTGGGACGCTCGGTCACCACCGAGGAGAACGCCCGGCTGGGGCGCGAGTTCGAGCAGTCGAGCCGGCTGGACACGCCGCTCGACATCGAGGCGTGGGCGCCCGAGCGCCCGTACACCAGCGACGAGGGCTACCTGCGCAAGCTGGAGCAGTACCACCGCGATCTGGAGAAGCTGGAGGCCGACATCGCCGGCTACGACGCGCTCCTGATCGTCGGCGGCAGCGGCCCCATCGTCGACCTCGCCAACAACGAGCGCGTCCACGCGCTGATCCTGGCCTTCAAGAACGCCGGCAAGGTCGTGGCCGCCGAGTGCTACGGCGTGGCCTGCCTGGCCTTCGCCCGCGACTGGGGCGACCGCAAGAGCATCATCTGGGGCAAGCACGTGACCGGCCACTGCAAGGAGTACGACTACAAGGACGGCACCGGATTCCTCGGTACCGACTTCAACATGGGCCCGCCCCCGTACCCGCTGGAGTACATCCTGCGCGATGCCACCGGGCCGCGCGGCGCGTATCACGGGAATTTCGGCCACCCGCTTTCGGTGATCGTCGACTACCCGTTCGTGACCGGACGTTCCACCCCCGATTCCTATCTGACGGGGCAGAAGATCGTGGAAGTCCTGGAGGACGGTCTCACCCGTTACGGGTGGTAGGGGGAATCATGGAAGCCACTCCCGGACGGGAAAGGCTGATCGAGCAGTTCAAGGCCGACGGCCTGAATGTGATGTTCGGAAATCCGGGGACGGTGGAACAGGGATTCCTCGACGCGGTGGACGCGGCGGAGGACTTCCATTACGTCCTCGCCCTCCAGGAGACCGTGGCCGCCGGAATCGCCGACGGCTACGCCCGGGCCACCGGCGGCGCGGCCCTGCTCCAGCTGCACTCCGGGGTGGGGCTGGGCAACGGCATCGGGATGCTCTACCAGTCGCTGCGCGGCCACACCCCGCTCGTCGTGGTCGCCGGGGACGCCGGGGTCCGCTACGACGCCATGGACGCGCAGATGGCCTCCGACCTGGTGGCGATGGCGAAGCCGGTGACGAAGTACGCGACCCGGGTCACCGACCGGCACTCCGTACTGCGCACCATCCGGCGGGCGGTCAAGATCGCCCTGACCCCGCCGCGCGGCCCGGTCTTCGTGGCGCTGCCGATGGACGTGCTGGACGAGCTGAACTCCGAGCCCGTCCTGCCGGCCGCGGTGCCGCTCACGGACGTGGCGCCCTCGCCCGCCTCGGTGGGGCGGGCGGCCGAGCTGCTCGCCTCCGCGGAGCGGCCCGTGATCCTCGTCGGGGACGGGGTCTCGCTCTCCGGGGCCCAGCGCGAACTCGCCGCCGTCGCCGAGCTGCTGGGCGCCGACGTGTACGAGGTGGATTCCTCCGAGGTGAACATCGCGGCCTCGCACCCGCTGCGCCGCGGCCAGACCGGCCACATGTTCGGCCCGCACAGCAAGGAGCTCGTCGCCGGGGCGGACGGGGTGCTGATCGTCGGCACCTACGTCTTCCCGGAGGTGTTCCCCGAGCTGGAGAACCCCTTCCGGGCCGGCGCGAAGGTCGTCCACATCGACCTGAACGCGTACGAGATCGCCAAGAACCACCCGGTGGACCTGGGACTCGCCGCCGACCCGAAGCAGGCGCTGCGCGCGCTGGCCGGCGTACTGGAGCGCCTGCTGACCCCGCAGCGGCGGGCGGCCGCGGCCTCCCGGCTCGACGCCCGTACCCGGGAGCGGGCGCTGTCCGCCAGGGGCGCGGACTCCGAGCAGGACGGCACGCCGATGGCCGTCTTCCTGCGGACCCTGGCCGAGCGCACCGGCGGGGACCTGATCGTCTTCGACGAGGCGCTGACCACCTCGCCGCTGGTGACCCGGTACCTGCCGCCGGAGCGCCCGGGCGACTACCACCTCACCCGGGGCGGTTCGCTCGGGGTGGGCTTCCCGGGGGCGGTGGGCGCCAAGCTGGCCCGCCCGGACCGACTGGTCGTCGGCTTCGCGGGCGACGGCGGGTCGATGTACACCTACCAGGCGCTGTGGACCGCGGTCCGGCACGGCATCGACGCCAAGTTCGTGGTCTGCAACAACCGCAAGTACCGGCTGCTGGACGACAACATCGCCCAGTACTGGCGGGAGCGGGACATCCCGGAGCACGGGTTCCCGGGCTCCTTCGACCTCTCGCACCCCGAGATCGACTTCGCCGGGCTGGCGCGGGCGCTCGGCGCCGAGGGGATGCGGGTGGAGAAGCCGGACGAGGCGGTCGCCGCCGTGGCCCGGATGCTCGACCACCCCGGACCGTTCCTGGTCGACGTACAGATCTGACGCACCGCCGCGACCCACCGCACCGCACACCACCACGGACAGGAGGAGACCGCATGCCCGCCGAGCGGCTGACCGAGGACGCGATCCGCACTTTCGCGGAGAACTGGTACGTGGCCCTGGACCAGCACCTTCCGCTGGACCAGGTGCTGCCCCTCATCACGGGGGATCTGGAGTTCAAGGTCCCCGAGGACACCTTCCTCGGACACCAGGGCTTCGGCCGCTGGTACGAGGCGGTCACGAACCGCTTCTTCGACGAGGTCCACACCGTCACGAAGGTGGAGCCCGTCATCGAGGGCGACCGGGCCGTCGTCCGGGTCCTGGTCAACTGGCAGGCCAAGATCTGGGACCCGCCGGCCGCCCGCAGCGAGTGGCTCGGCTTCGACGCGGACCAGACCTGGACGGTCGTGGCCGGTCCCGACGGACCGCTGATCAAGCAGTACACCGTCAACGACCTGGCCCCGATGCCCGGTTCCGGCTCGCTCTGAGCACGGACGCGGGGCAGCCGAAGGAGAAGCGACGATGACCGAAGTGACACGGGAGCGGGTCGAGGCGGCGTACGCCGCCCTCGGCTCCGGCGACCGGGCCCGCATCCTCGAGTACTACTCCGAGGACCTGCGCTGGCTCGTGCCGGGCAACCACCCGCTGGCCGGCTGGTACGAGAGCCTGGACGCGTTCCTGGAGCTGATGGGGCAGACCCACAAGCTCACCGGCGGCACCTTCCGGATGGACATCCAGGCGGTCCTCGTCGGCGAGGACTGCAGCGCCGACGTCTGCCGCAACGTCGCCGTGCGCGACGGCGCCGACCAGGCGAGCCGGTCCCCGTACGAGCGGATGG
Source organism: Streptomyces sp. NPDC001903 (assembly GCF_042891345.1). Lineage (NCBI taxonomy): Bacteria > Bacillati > Actinomycetota > Actinomycetes > Kitasatosporales > Streptomycetaceae > Streptomyces > Streptomyces sp. NPDC001903. Next base: position 115,889 of record NZ_JBIASZ010000017.1, on the reverse strand, counting down.
ACTACCCCGTCTTCCACTTCATGCGGTGGCGGGACGGCCGGATCATCGAGGGCCGCGACGGGCTCTTCGGGGACTCGGCGACCGCCTTCAGCCAGTTCTGGGCGCCCTTCGCGCCCGACGGAACCCGCCGCGACCGATAGGGGGAGGAGCGCTGTGGACGCACGACAGATCCTTGAGAAGTACTACGAGTACGCCAACGCCGGGGACTGGGACCGCTGGTGCGACCTGTTCGCCGACGACCAGGTCATGGACGAGCAGCTCGCCGGACACATCGAGGGCCTGGAGGTCCTGCGCTCGATGATGAAGGGCATGGGGACGATGTACCGCGTCTTCCAGAACAAGCCCGTGCACTTCCTCGTCGACGGGGAGAAGGCCGCGGCCGTCTCCCACCTCAGCGCCGTCAGCCCCGCGGGCGAGACGATCGAGGCCGAGGTCATGAACTTCTTCCGGATCGTGGACGGAAAGATCGCCTACATGGCGAACTACCACGACACCGTCCCCTTCCAGGTGCTGGGCCAGGGCTGAGGGGGGCCGACGCGTGGCGATCGCCGAGAGAGAAGAGTACGACTACGTCATCGTGGGATCCGGCACCGCGGGCAGCGTGCTCGCGAACCGGCTCTCCGCGGACCCGGACGTCTCCGTCCTGGTCCTGGAGGCGGGCGGCAACCGGATCCCGCCCGAGGTGGACGACCCGTCCTCCTGGTACAAGCTGCTCGGCGGGCCCGTCGACTGGGGCTACACCAGCGTCCCGCAGCCCGGGCTCGACGGCCGCCGTACGTACGAACCGCGCGGCAAGGCCCCCGGCGGCAGCAGCAACCTGTACATCATGATGCACATCCGGGGCCACGCCTCGGACTTCGACAACTGGGCCTACCAGGGCGCCGCCGGCTGGGGCCACGAGGACGTCCTGCCGTACTTCGCCCTCCTGGAGGGCCAGGAGGACGCCACCGCGCCCACCACCGGCACCCGCGGCCCGCAGCGCATCACCAACGCCGGGCAGCACGGCCCCAACCCGGTCTCGCGCGCCTTCATCGACGCGGCCGTCGAGCTCGGCCACCAGGAGATCGCCGACTTCAACACCGACGGGCCCCGGCGCGGCCTCTTCGGCACCGGCTGGCACCACATCGACGTGGCCGACGGGCGCCGCCAGGGCACCCTCGCCGCCTACCTGGAGCCGGCGCTGGAGCGCCCCAACCTGACGCTGCGCACCAGCGCCCAGAGCACCCGGCTGCTCTTCGACGGCGACACCTGCACGGGCGTCGAGTACACGCAGCTCGCACCGCCCGCCGAGATCCCCGGCCGGACCGTCCGCGACGGCCACAGCGCGGCCGCCGCACCCGGTCCGCACGCGGTACGGGCCCGGCGCGAGGTGATCGTGGCCGCCGGGGCGATCGAGTCCCCGAAGCTGCTGCTGCTCTCCGGCATCGGCAACCCCGAGCAGCTGCGCGAGCACGGCATCGGGACGGTCGCGGCACTGCCCGGGGTCGGCGAGAACTTCCACAACCACGTCCTGACCGGGCTGATGGCCGAGGTCACCCAGGAACTCCCGCCCCCGGCGCAGAACCTGTCCGAGAGCGCTCTGTTCCTGTCCTCGCAGCCGGGCCTGCCCGCCCCCGACCTGCAGATCGCCTTCGTCCACGTGCCGTTCGACGTGATCGTCGGCAAGGACCACCCGAACACGGTGAGCATCCTTCCCGGTGTCGTGCGCCCCGTCTCGCGCGGCTGGATCCGGCTCGCGAGCGCCGATCCGCTGGCCCACCCGCTGATCAACCCGAACTACCTGGGCGACCGGTGGGACCTGGAGCGGATGGTGCAGGGCATCAAGCTGGCCCGGGAGCTCTTCGCGACCTCGGCCTTCTCGCCCTGGTACAAGCAGGAGCTCCAGCCCGGTCCCGGGTACGTCTCCGACGAGGACCTGCGCACCTTCGCGAAGCAGAAGTCGGAGAGCTACCACCACCAGGCCGGCTCCTGCCGCATGGGCATCGACGACCTCTCCGTCGTCGACCCCGAGCTGCGGGTGCACGGCGTACGCAACCTGCGCGTCGTCGACGCCAGCGTGATGCCCGCCGTCCCGTCGGGCAACTGCCACACCGCCATCGCGATGATCGCCGAGCGCGCGGCGGACTTCCTGAGGGGGACCTCCCGTGCCTGACGCCGTACTGCGCGAGGGCGCGCTGAGCGGGACCCGGATCGCGGTCCTGGTCGAGAGCGACTTCTACGAGCCGGAGATCTTCTACTACAGCCGCCGGTTCGCCGAGGAGGGCGCCGAGGTCGACTTCCTGACCCGGCTGTGGGGCAACGACTCCATCACCTTCTCCGGCCACGAGTACCGGGCGCCGTTCACCGCCGACAAGTCCCTGGAGGGGCTGAGCGACGAGGAGCTGCGCCGGTACGCGGCGATCATCGTGCCCTCGGGCATGGTGGCCGACCGGCTGCGCTACACCGAGGACGTGGACGTGCTGGCTCCGGCGACGGAGCTGCTGCGCCGGGCCTTCGAGGAGCCGACGGTCCTCAAGGGGATCATCTGCCACGGCATGTGGCTGGCCGCCTCGATCCCCGACAAGATCCGGGGCCGCAAGGTGGTGTGCCACAACAACCTCATCGGCGACGTCCGCAACATGGGCGCCGAGTACGTCAACGAGGACGTGGTGGTCGACGGCGACCTGGTCACCGGCCGCACCGGAGCCCACCACCACCTCTTCGCCCGCCGGCTCATCGAGCTGATCGCGGCGGGACGGGGCCGGGGGGCCGCCTGATGGCCGCAATGGTCTGGTCGCACGTGGGCCTGAACTGCACGGACCAGAAGACGACCGAGGAGTTCTACACCCGGTACTTCGGCTTCACCCGGGCCCGGGTGGTCGACCTCGGGGAGGCGCGGATCGTGTTCCTGCGCAAGGGGGACGCGTACCTGGAGCTCTTCGCGGCCGGCGCCGCAGCGGCCCGGCCGGCGCAGGACGACGGGCCGCAGGCCCCGGGCCGGATGCGCCACCTGGCCTTCCAGACCGACAGCGTGGACGCGTTCCTGGCCGAGCTGGGCGACGCGGCCGAAGTGACCCTGGGGCCGCTGGACTTCGACGACTTCATCTGCGGCTGGCGGACCGTGTGGGTCCGCGATCCCGACGGGGTGATCGTCGAGGTCAGTCAGGGATTCGAGGACGACCGCTCACACGACAAGGACGGTGCATGACATGGCGGACGCCGTGAGCTTCTCCTTCTCCGACACCATCGCGGGGTACGTCGCCCGCTTCGACTCCGAGGCCCGCCTGCTGCGGCTGAAGACCTCGGACGGGCGCGAGTTCGACGTCTCCCTGGCCGGCGACCCGAGTGCCGAGCTGGTCCGCAACCTGGACGAGCCGTACATCGACGCCTCCGGGCACATCGACGAGATGCTCTCGCCCGGGCGGTTCCTCTTCGTCTACGGCGTCCACTACCCGGAGCACGGCGGGCGCTTCGACGCCAAGCGCCTGGTGTTCCTGGGCCGCGGCGCCGAGGACTACCGGTTCGAGGAGCCCAGCTGGTGGGTCAAGCAGATCGAGTCGCTGGCCGACTTCTACAAGCGGGCGCAGTTCGGCGAGGGCCCGGTGGACTTCACCGAGTACCGCACCGAGATCCGGCTCGGCGGCGACAAGACCGCCAGCCACGTCCAGGAGACCGACACGATCTCCCGCCTGGTCTACGGCATGGCCTCGGCCTACCTGCTGACCGGCAAGGACGAGTACCTGGAGGTCGCCGAGCGCGGCACCGAGTACCTGCGCAAGCACATGAGGGTCGTGGACAGCGAGGAGGACGTGGTCTTCTGGTACCACGGCATCAGCGTCGACGGGGACAGCGAGCGCAAGCTGTTCACCTCGGAGTTCTCCGACGACTACGACGCGATCCCGATGTACGAGCAGATCTACGCGCTGGCCGGCCCGATCCAGACGTACCGGGTCACCGGTGACATCCGGATCAAGAACGACGCGGACGCCACCATCCGGCTGTTCGACAAGTTCTTCCTGGACCGCGAGCAGGGCGGCTACTACTCGCACATCGACCCGATCCTGTTCAGCGCGGACCACGAGTCCCTCGGCGAGAACGCCGAGCGCAAGAACTGGAACTCGGTCGGCGACCACGCGCCCGCGTACCTGATCAACCTGTACCTGGCGACCGGCGAGCAGAGGTACGCCGACTTCCTCGAGTACACCTTCGACACCATCGCGGACAAGTTCCCGGACTACAAGAACAGCCCGTTCGTCCAGGAGCGCTTCTTCCGCGACTGGTCGCACGACACCGCGCACAGCTGGCAGCAGAACCGCGCGGTCGTCGGGCACAACCTCAAGATCGCCTGGAACCTGATGCGGATGAACTCGCTGAAGGCCAAGCCGGCGTACGAGGACCTCGCCAAGAAGATCGGCGAGATCATGCCGGCCGTCGGCAGCGACGTCCAGCGCGGCGGCTGGTACGACGTCGTGGAGCGCGTGAAGGACGGGAACCAGGAGACGTATCGTTTCGCCTGGCACGACCGCAAGGCCTGGTGGCAGCAGGAGCAGGCGATCCTCGCCTACCTCATCCTGAACGGCACGGTCGGCGGCGACGCCTTCCTGCGCGAGGCCCGTCAGGCGGAGGCCTTCTACAACACGTTCTTCCTCGACCACGACGAGGGAGCCGTCTACTTCAACGTGCTCGCCAGCGGTACGCCGTACCTGCTCGGCACGGAGCGGCTCAAGGGCAGCCACTCGATGTCCATGTACCACTCGGCGGAGCTCTGCTACCTGTCCGCCGTCTACAACAACCTGCTGATCAACAAGCGGGAAATGGACTTCCACTTCAAGCCCGACCCGACCAACCTGCCCGACCGCGTGCTGCGGGTCTCTCCCGACCTGCTGCCCGCCGGCTCCGTGCAGATCGCGTCCGTCGAGATCGACGAGAAGCCGTACCGGGACTTCGACGCGGACGGTCTGACCGTCAAGCTGCCGGACGTCCAGGGGCGGGTCAAGGTCAAGGTCCGGCTGCGCCCGGTGACTTCATAGCGCTCAACGGGGGGCGCCCCGACTAGAGGGGAAAGCAATGTCTCTGAACGTCAAGGAACGCCGCAACAAGGGCGGTACCGTCCTCGTCGCCACCGGCGAGATCAACAGCGAGACCTCCGGACAGCTGCTGCAGGCCCTGCTGCCGCTGGTCCGCGAGGGCCGGCCGCTGCGCATCGACCTCACGGCCGTCACGTACGTGTCCAGCGCGGGCCTGCGCACCCTGCTCGTCGTCTACCGCGAGGCCCAGCACTCCGGTGTCGCCGTCACCCTGTACGGGGTGAGCGAGGAAGTCCGGTTCGTCATGTCGGCCACCGGCTTCCTCGACTTCTTCGAGACCGGCGAGGCCGCGGCCGCGCAGTCCAAGTCCAAGTCGGCCCTCAAGACAGCGGTCGCGCGATGACCGAGGCCCGGTCCGAGCAGGTGCTGCGCGTCGACGCGTACCCGACCCACGAAGTGGGCGGGTACCGCGTCCGCGCCGGCAAACCGTTCCCCTTCGGGGCCAACGTGGTCCCCGGCGGGGTCAGTTTCTCCGTCTACTCCGACCAGGCGACCTCCATGACCCTGGTCATCTTCAAGCGCGGAGAGCCCGAGCCGATGGCCGAGCTGGAATTCCCCGAGGAGTTCCGCACCGGCAGCGTCTTCGCCATGACGGTCTTCGGCCTCGACCACGAGAACATCGAGTACGGGTACCGGGCCGACGGCCCCTACGACCCGGTCTCCGGGCACCGCTTCGATGCCCGCCAGGTCCTCTCCGACCCCTACGCCCGGCTGATCTCCGGCCGCGACGTGTGGGGCGTGGAGCCGGACCGCAGCCGCGGCTACCAGTACCGCTCGCGGGTCTGCCTCCAGGACTTCGACTGGGGCGACGACACACCGCTGCGGCTGCCCGCCGAGGACCTCGTCGTGTACGAGACCCACGTGCGCGGCTTCACCCGCCACCCGTCCTCGCAGGTCACCGCCCCCGGCACGTTCGCGGGGCTGCGGGAGAAGATCCCGTACCTCAAGGAGCTCGGGGTCAACTGCATCGAACTGCTCCCGGTGTTCGAGTTCGACGAGAGCGACAACATGCGCTCCAACCCGGAGACGGGCGAGCACCTCTTCGACTACTGGGGCTACAACACCGTCTCGTTCTTCGCGCCGAAGGCGGGCTACGCGGCCACCGGACGCTACGGGATGCAGGGCGACGAGTTCCGCACCCTGATCAAGGACCTGCACGCGGCCGGCATCGAGGTCATCCTCGACGTCGTCTTCAACCACACCGCCGAGGGCAACGAGCAGGGGCCGACGATCTCCTTCAAGGGGCTCGACAACGCCACGTACTACATGCTCACGCCGGAGGGGTACTACTTCAACTTCAGCGGCACGGGCAACACGGTCAACTGCAACCACCCCGTCGTGCGCAACTTCGTGCTCGACTGCCTGCGCCACTGGGTCGCCGACTACCACATCGACGGCTTCCGCTTCGACCTCGCGGCCATCCTCGGCCGGGCCCTGGACGGCACTCCGCTGCCCAACCCGCCGCTGCTGGAGCTGCTCGCGTACGACCCCGTCCTGCGGCACACCAAGCTCATCGCCGAGGCCTGGGACGCGGGCGGCCTCTACGAGGTCGGCAACTTCCCGGCGTACGGGCGCTGGGCCGAGTGGAACGGGAAGTACCGCGACACCGTGCGCAGCTTCCTCAAGGGCGACCCCGGGGTGACCGGGGAGCTGGCCACCCGGATCGCCGGCTCGCCCGACCTGTACTCCACCCGCGGCACCTCCGCCTCGGTCAACTTCCTCACCGCCCACGACGGTTTCACCCTGGCCGACCTCGTCTCGTACAACGACAAGCACAACGAGGCGAACGGCGAGGGCAACAACGACGGGGCCAACGACAACAACAGCTGGAACTGCGGCGCCGAGGGGCCGACCGACGACCCCGAGATCAACCGGCTGCGCACGCGCCAGATGAAGAACGCGATCGCCATCCTCATGACCAGCCAGGGCATCCCGATGCTCCTGTCCGGCGACGAGGTGGCCCGCACCCAGCAGGGCAACAACAACACGTACTGCCAGGACAACGAGCTGTCCTGGTTCGACTGGGACCAGGTCGACGAGAACGCCGAACTGCTCCGGTTCACCCGGGAGATGATCGCCTTCCGCGGGCAGCACCGCGAACTGCGCTCCACCTCCCACCCCACCGGCCAGGTCCGCGAGAGCCTCGGACTGCCGGACATCAGCTGGCACGGCGAGCGGGCCTGGCAGCCCGACTGGTCGGCGGAGAGCCGGCTGCTGGCCGTGGCCCGCTGCGGCACCGGGGACGACGACGTGGTGTACGTGGCCATGAACTCGCACTGGGAGGCGCACGACCTGGAGCTGCCCGCGCTGCCGCACGGGCGCAGCTGGCACCTGTTCGCGGACACCGGGGCCGAGGCCCCGCACGACATCCGCACCCCGGGCGGCGAGCCCGAGCTGGAGAACGCCGGGAAGTACCTGATCGGTCCGCGCTCGGTCGTGATCCTGGTCGGCCGGACGCCCGATCCCGAGCTCTAGCCCCGGCCGCACCCGCGCCCTGATCCCACCGAACGCTCCAACCGCAGCGCCGAAGGAGACCTGACATGCCGCTTTCCGTGTCCCTGAGCATCGAGGGCGACACCACCGTGATCGAGCTGGCGGGCGAGCTGGACGCCAAGACCGCGCCGGACTTCCACCAGACCATCGAGAAGGCCGCCGGCCACGGCACCGGCACGGTCGAGATCAGGATGGCCGGTGTCGGCTACATGGCCAGCGCCGGACTGCGGTCCCTGGTCTTCGCCCAGCAGAAGGTGGCGAACCACGTGACCATCAAGGTGGTCGGCGCGATCGAGCCCGTGTCCCGGACCATCCGGACGGCCGGGCTGGACCGCAGCATCGTCCTCTCCGATGAGTGAAATCGCATGAGTGACATGGTCGAACTGGCGAGGACGCCCGCAGAGCTGGAGGTGCCCGCCACGCTGGGGGCACTGGGCGACATCGCCGCGTTCGTCCTGCGGCTGGCCGGCCGGGCGGGCCTGGGCAAGGGGCCCGCGTACCGGATCCGGCTGGCCGTGGACGAGCTGGCCACGAACATCGTGATGCACGGGTACCGGGGCGGCGACGGACGGATCACCGTCCGCGGCCGCTCCGGTCCCGGCCGGGTGCAGATCTCCCTGGCGGACTCGGCACCCGCGTTCGACCCCGTCGAGGGCTGTCTGCCCCCCGCCCCCGGGATTCCCCCCGAGCGGCGCAGGATCGGCGGACTCGGCATCCACCTGGCGCTGACCAGCGTGGACGAATTCAGCTACGTACGCAGGGACGGCCGCAACATCAGCACGCTGACTGTGAACGCTGAGGGGACGGACCCATGCCCTCCACGACCGTGATCATCCTCGACGAGTACCCGCCGCCTCCGCTCGAACTGCTCGACGCGCTCCGCTCGATGGACGCGGAGCTCGTCGCCCGCACGCTGACGGAGCTGCGGAACGGGCCACTGGACGAGCTGCCCGTCGCCGACGTGCTGCTCGCCCCGGCCGAGGCCGACGGCGAATCGGTGCGCCTCGCGGTACGGCGGCTGCGCCGCTGGGCCGGGGCGCCCATCGTGGTCGTCTGGACGGTGACGGAGTTCGCCGCCCTGGAGGAGCACGTCAGGCTCGGCCACGACTACCTCGTACCGCCCTTCCTGCCCGCCCTCGTGGGGGCCCGGCTGCACAGCTGCTCGGAGCGCGCCGGTCTCGGGCGCACCCTGCGCGAAGCCGACGCCCGCGCCGAACTCATGGGCTACGAGAAGGAGCTGGAGATCGGCCGGGAGATCCAGGCCGGCTTCCTGCCCGAATCGCTGCCGGTTCCGGAAGGCTGGGAGATCGACGTCCGCTTCCGGCCCGCGCGGCAGGTCGCCGGGGACTTCTACGACGTCTTCGAGATCTCCCGCGGCCGCCGCCTGGCCTTCGTCGTCGCCGACGTCTGCGACAAGGGCGTCGGCGCCGCGCTGTTCATGGCGCTGATCCGCTCGCTGCTGCGGCACACCGCGGAGAACAGCGGCCTGCAGCACCTGGTGGCCGCGGGGCGGGCCGGAGGCAGCCGGCGGATCCCGGTGGTCGGCGCGACACCGCTGCTCAACGCGGTCACCGCCACCAACGGCTACCTGACCCGCAACCACCTGAGACAGGGCTACTTCGCCACCCTGTTCTTCGGTGTGCTCGACCCGCTGACCGGCAGCCTCGTGTACATCAACGGGGGCCACAACGCGCCGCTCCTGCTGCGCGCCGAGGGCGGCGATCCCCTCGCCCTGGAGGTCACGGGACCCGCCGTCGGGGTGCTGCCGGACTGCGTGTACACACTCGGCTACGCCCAGCTGAACCCCGGCGACACCCTGTTCGTGTTCACCGACGGAGTGCCCGAGGCCCGCTGCCCCGACGGCAGCTTCCTCGGTGACGAGCGGATGCTGGAGCTGCTCGCCGGCCCCCCGGTGAGCGGCAGGGAGGTGGTCGACCTCATGGACACCGCGGTACGGGAGCACACCGGAACGGCCGAACAGCACGATGACGTCACCATGCTGGCCCTGCACCGGCCACGTGCGGCGCGGGGGCCGCACGCGGACCGGACCAAGGCCGCGGGCCGTACGGCGGTGGCCTGATGGCCCGGACCATCGTGGTGCACTCGCACCGCGGGGGTACCGGCAAGTCCTCGGTACTGGCGAACCTGGCCCTGCTCATCGCGGGCGAGGGGCGCCGGGTGGGGGTGGTCGACACGGACATCCAGTCGCCCACCCTGGACCTGCTCTTCCGGCTCGGCCCGGGTCCCTCCCTGGCCGACTACCTGCTCGGTCGCTGCGAGATCGAGTCCACCGCCCAGCAGGTCGGCGTGCCAGGGCTGTACGTCGTACCGGCACGGACCGGCACGGCGGCCCTGCGTGAACTCATGACCAGCGGATACGACGTGGGGCTGCTTCCGGAGGGCTTCGACCGGCTGGTGGAGTGCTACGCGCTCGACGTGCTGCTGCTCGACACCCACGCCGGGCTGAACAACGAGTCGGTCACCGCCATGGCGAGCGCCGACGTATTGATGATCATGGCCCGGGCCGATCGGATCGACCTCTCGGGGGTCGAGGAGACCATCGCCCTCGCCGGGCGACTGGCCTGCCGGCGGGCTCTGGTCATGAGCATGGCCCCCGAGGGCATCGACGGGGAGCGGATCCGCCGGCGTGCGGAGGAGGTGTACGGCGCCCCCCTGGCCGGAATCCTTCCCTATGTGCCGGAAATGGCCGCCCTGTACGGCGAGCGCATATTCGCAGAAGCCCATCCCGACCACCCCCTGGTCGGTGAATTCCGCACCATCATCTCCGCGTTGGACGCACCTCACGAAGTATCGCGCGCCTGACGCTCCCCCCTTACGCCCCCTGCGGGGGGCGTGTTGAATCGGCAGCGATTCCAGAACAAGGAGAGAGTCATGAAGATTCTCGTCGTCATGACGGCCAAGGCAACGCTCCACCTCTTGGACGGGGAACAGCACCCCTCGGGTTTCTGGGCCGAGGAATTCGTCGTTCCCTACACCCTCTTCAAGGCCGCAGGCCACACCGTGGACGTGGCGACGATCGGGGGCCAAGCCCCCACGGTCGACCAGACCAGCATCGACCCGCAGTTCCTCCAGTGGGTCCGCCCCGAGGGCTCGCCGAACGAGGACGCGGCCAACGCCGCCGAGTACGTGAGAGTCGTCGAGAGCACCCCCCAGCTCAAGAACCCCCTCGCTCTGGAATCCCTCGGAGAGAAGGACATCGCCGAGTACGACGGCATCTACGTCAGCGGAGGCCACGGCGCGATCGGAGACCTGCCCCACTCCGACGAGCTCGCCCAGATCCTGCGCTGGGCCCTCGCCCAGGACAAGCCGCTCGCCACGGTCTGCCACGGCCACACCTCGCTGCTCGCGCTGCGCGACGGCGAAGGCCGCTGGCCGTTCGAGGGCTACCGGATGACGGCCTTCTCGCACAGCGAGGAGATGGTCACCAACATGGCCGGCCGCCTGCCGCTGATCCTCGAGGCCGAGCTCACCCGGCTCGGCGCGCGCTACGAGAAGGCCGAGAAGATCTGGGACTCGCACGTGGTCGTGGACCGCAAGCTCACGACCGGCCAGAACCCGTACTCCTCCAAGGCCCTTGCCGAGACGTTCCTGCAGCAGCTCGCCAAGGGATAGATCGCCCCCGCATCCGACACCGGAAGGCAGCCATGACCAAGCGCGCGCTCAGCGACCAGCCCTTGGCCAACCCCGGGAAGCTGTTCATCGGCGGCACATGGGTACCGGCCCAGGACGGCCGTACCGAGCCGGACATCAGCCCCGTGGACGGCCAGGAGATCGTACCGGTGGCCCAGGCGGCCGCCGCCGACGCGGACGCGGCCGTGGCCGCCGCCCGCCAGGCGTACGAGGAAGGTCCGTGGAGCAGACTGTCCGCCCAGGAACGCGCGCTGCGGCTGAACCGGGTCGGCGAGCTCATCGAGCGCGACCTGGAGGAGATAGCCCTGCTGGAGACGGTGGACATGGGCAAGCCGTTCGCCTTCTCCAGCACGGTCGACGCGCCCATGGCCGCCCAGCTCATGCACTACTACGCCGGCGCCGTCACCCGGGTCGACGGCTCCTCGCGGGCCCCGGCCGGCGGGCAGCTCGCGTACACCCTGCGCGAGCCGCTGGGCGTGGTCTGCGCCATCACCCCGTTCAACTTCCCGCTGCTGCTGTCGATGACGAAGATCGCACCGGCCCTGGCGGCGGGGAACACGGTCGTCCACAAGCCCTCCCCGGCCACCCCGCTCACCGCCCTGAAGATCGCCGAGCTCTTCCAGGAGGCGGAGATCCCGGACGGCGTGCTGAACGTCATCACCGGGCCGGGCGTGGAACTGGGCGAGACCCTCACCGGCCACCCCGACATCGACAAGATCGCCTTCACCGGCTCCACCGCGGTCGGCCAGACGATCATCCGCAAATCGGCCGGCACCCTGAAGAAGGTGACGATGGAGCTCGGCGGCAAGTCCGCCAACATCGTCTTCGCCGACGCCGACCTGGACGCCGCCGAGGAGCTCGCCTTCTTCGGCATCTACTACAACAAGGGCGAGATCTGCACGGCCGGCTCGCGCCTGCTGCTGCAGCGCCCCATCCACGACGAACTGGTCGAACGCCTGGTGAGCCGGGCCGCCGCCCTCAAGCCGGGCGACCCGCGCGACCCGGAGACCCTGTTCGGCCCGCTGGCCCACCGCGGCCAGTTCGAGAAGGTCAGCTCGTACATCGAGGTCGGCGAGAAGGAAGGCGCGATCCTGCGCACCGGCGGGACCGGCTGGACCCCCGAAGGGGCCTCCAGCCAGGGCCTGTACTTCCTGCCGACGATCTTCACCGGTGTCGACAACGGCATGCGGATCGCCCAGGAGGAGATCTTCGGCCCGGTCCTGTCGATCATCCCCTTCGACACCGAGGAAGACGCGATCCGGATCGCCAACGACAGCGCGTACGGGCTCGCCGCGGGGGTCCACACCAAGGACCTGCGGCGCGCCCACCGGGTGGCCTCCCAGATCAAGGCCGGCACGGTCTGGGTGAATTGCTACAACCAGTACGACCCCTCCGTGCCGTACGGCGGCTACAAGGCCTCCGGATACGGGCGCGAGTGCGGACCGGAATCCCTCGAGAGCTACACGCAGACCAAGTCGGTCTGGATCGGCATGGACTGAGTGCCCGGCCGGCTGACCGACTGAGCGACCGACGGAGTAGGAGCGGCAATGCGCACAGGCATCATCGGCACCGGGCGGATCGGGTCCACCCTCGCGCGGATCCTGGTGGCGGCCGGGCACGAGGTCTTATTGGCCAACGCCCGCGGCCCCCGATCCATCGGCCCCTTACTGGCCGAACTGGGCCCGGCGGCCTCGGCGGCGCACCCCGCCGAGGCCGCCGACCAGGCCGAACTGCTGGTGCTGATGGTGCCGTACGCGAGCGTCCGGGGGCTCCTGCCGTCCGCGGCCGTACAGGACAAGGTGCTGGTGGACGCCACGAACGCGTTCGGCGGCGGCGGCAAGCCCGCGGACCTGGGCGGCCGCGCCTCCAGCGAACTGGTCGCCGAGTGGTATCCCGGTGCCCGGGTCGTGAAATCCCTGAACACCATGCATTTCGAGACACTCGCCGTCGCTGGCACAGTGGAGGGCGAACGCCTGGCCCATTTCACGGCGGGCGACGACGAGAAGGCGAAGGAAATCGTCGCGGGAATCATCGCGGATTTGGGATTCGCGCCCGTCGACACCGGCTCGCTGCACTCCGGAGGAATTCTCCAGCAGCCCGGCGGGCCCCTTTTCAACCGGCCGCTCACGGAAGCGCAGGCGCTGGCATGGATCTCTCACTGAACGTGAACGGAAGACCCGAGCAGTTCTCGGCCGAGCCGAACGAACTGCTCGTGGAACGGCTCCGCGACGGCCTCGGGCTGACCGGCACCAAGGTCGGCTGCGACACCGGCCAGTGCGGCACCTGCGTCGTCCAGCTCGACGGACGCTCCGTCAAGAGCTGCCTGATCCTCACCGCTTCGGCCGCCGGCTCCCGGGTGACCACCATCGAGGGGGTCACCACGCGCGGCGGCGAACTCAGCGGCCTCCAGGAGGCCCTGCGCCAGGAGCACGGGACCCAGTGCGGTTTCTGCACCCCCGGCATGGTGATGGCCCTCGGCGAGCTCGTCGAGAACACCGCGGACCGCGAGGCGCCCACCGAGCCCGAGATCCGCGAGTGGCTCACCGGCAACCTGTGCCGTTGCACCGGCTACCACAGCGTCGTACGGGGCGTGCAGCGCGCCTGCTCCGCCGCCCGGACCGAGATGCCCGAGGAGATCGGCGGGAGCGCCGCCGTCTCCGCGTCCGCCGGCCCCGAGCCGGCCTCCGTGTCCGCCTCCGCGTCCGGCCGGGAGGGGTGAGACGGATGACCGCAGTGACGGGGGAGACACCCCTGCAGGGATCGGGCCTGCTCGGGCAGCCGCTGGACGCCCGCGAGGATCCGCAGCTGCTGCGCGGCGAGGCGAAGTACGTGGCCGACATCGACCTGCCGGGCACCGCCCACATGGCGATCCTCGGCAGCCCGGTGGCCCACGCGAAGATCCTCTCGATCGAGACCAAGGCCGCGGAGCAGATGCCCGGCGTGCTGAAGGTGGCCACGGCGGCCGACTTCACCGACGTGATGCCGCTGCCCTGCATCTGGATCCCCGGCGGGGTCGAGAGCCACTTCCCGCCCCACCCCTACGGACTCCCCGGCGCCCGCCCGGTCCTGACCGGCGACGCGGTCCGGCACGTCGGCGACCCGATCGCCGTGGTCGTCGCCGAGACCCCGCGCCAGGCCGCCGCCGCGCTGGCCGCCATCGCCGTCGAGTACGAGCCGCTGCCCGTGGTCACCCGGGCCGACGCGGCGCTCGCCGAGGGCGCGCCCCAGCTGCACGAGGCCGTACCGGGCAACCTGAACGCGTACTGGACCTGCGGCGACAAGGAGCGCACCGAAGCGGCCCTGGCCGAGGCCGAGGTCACGGTGGAGCTGGACCTGGTCAACCAGCGCACGATCAACAGCCCCATCGAGCCGCGCGGCGCCGTCGGCGACTACAACGCCGCCACCGACGAGTACACGCTGTACGCCTCCACCCAGGGCCCGCACAACCACCGCTTCCTGCTCGCCGCGCTGGTCCTCGGCATCCCGTTCAACAAGCTCCGGGTGATCGCCCCGACCGTCGGCGGCAGCTTCGGCACCAAGGGGTACCTGTACCCCGACATGGCGCTGGTCCTGCTGCTCTCCAAGGCGCTCGGCCGCCCCGTGAAGTGGGTGGACACCCGCACCGGGCTGATGAACTCCACCGTCCAGGGCCGCGACCACCGCCAGCACGTGGTGCTCGCCGGCACCCGCGACGGCCGGATGACCGGCCTGTGGGCCACCAGCTACGCCAACCTCGGCGCGTACCCCTCCACCATCGGCCCCGGTGTCGCCACCGCCCTGATGGGCCGCTCGATCAGCGGCATGTACGACATCCCCGCCGCCTTCTGCGAGGTGTACGCCGCCTTCACCAACACCGTCTCGCTCGGCGCCCAGCGCGGCAGCGGGCGCGCCGAGGCGGCCTTCCTGATGGAGCGGCTCGTCGACCGGTTCGCCTCCGAGATCGGCATGGACCCGGCCGCCGTCCGGCGCAAGAACCTGGTGCCGAACGAGAAGTTCCCGTACGACAACGGCCTCGGCTGGACGTACGACTCCGGGGACTACCAGCTGAACTTCGACAAGGCGATGGAGCTGTCGGGCTACGCCGACATGCCCGCCCGCAAGGCCGAGGCCCGCACCCGCGGCAAGCGCCTCGGCGTGGGCATCGCCACCTACGTCGCGATCTGCGGGGTCGGCCCCTCCACCCGGATGTCCCAGGAGGGCATGCTCGGCGGCACCTGGGAGAGCGCGAACATCCGCGTCCACCCGACCGGCGAGGTCGCCGTCACCGTCGGCTCGGCCTCCACCGGCCAGAGCCACCACACGGTGTTCGCGCAGGTCGCCGCCGACGAGCTGGAGATCGACCCGGCCCTGGTCCAGGTGTACGAGGGGGACACGCTCAAGGCCCCGTACGGGCAGGGCACGTACGGCTCGCGCTCCTACAGCATGGCCGGGCCCGCCGTCGCCCTCACCGCCCGGAAGGTCAAGGCGAAGCTGGTCAAGGCCGGGGCCGTGTTCCTCGGCGTCCCCGAGGACAAGGTCGTCTACGCGGGCGGCAAGGTCTACGAGGAGGGCAACGAGGAGAACGCCAAGACCTTCTCCGAGATGGCGATGGCCATGTGGTACGGCTGGGGCCTGCCCCACGAGATCGAACCCGCCATCGACGAGACCACCCACTTCGACCCGCCGGACTTCAACTACCCCTTCGGCACGCACGTCGCCGTCGTCGAGGTGGACGAACTCACCGGCGAGACCGCGGTGGTGGCCTACACCGCCGTCGACGACGCCGGCCACATCGGCAACCCGAAGATCGTCCTCGGACAGATCGAGGGCAGCATCACGCACGGCCTGGGCCAGGCGCTGATGGAGGCCGCCGTATACGACGAACAGGGGCAGCTGCTCAGCTCCGACCTGACGAAGTACGCCCTGCCGCGCGCCGCGGACGTGCCGTTCTTCACGCTCGACAAGACCACCACGCCCACCCCGCACAACCCGCTGGGCGCCAAGGGCGCCGGCGAGATCGCCACCGTGCCGCCCGCCGCCGCCGTCGTCAACGCGGTCGTCGACGCCCTGTCCGACCTGGGCGTGCAGCACATCGACATGCCGCTCACCCCCGAGAAGGTCTGGCGCCGCCTGAGAGGGGAAGCCCAGTGATCCTCGCCGAGTTCGACTACGTCCGGCCCGTCGGCCTCGAAGAGGCCCTGACCCTGCTCTCCGGCACCCGGGGCGCCCGGGTGCTGGCCGGCGGCCAGAGCCTGCTGCCCGGGCTGCGCACCGGGGAGGACACCGCCCGGCTGCTCGTCGACGTACGCCACCTCGAAGAACTCCGCGGCATCGAGCGGACGGCCGACGGGATCCGGATCGGCGCGCTGACCACGCTCGCCGAGCTGGCCGCCCACCCGGTGGTCCTCGCCGAGGCCCCGGAGGTGGCGGCCGCCGCCCGGGCCAACGGGGACCCCCAGGTCCGCAACCTCGGCACCGCCGGCGGCAATCTCGCCGCCGGAGGGCGCGCCACCGATCTGCCGGTCGCGGCCATCGCCGCGGACGCGCTGGTCGAACTGGCCGGACCCGGCGGGCGCTGGACCGTGGCCGCAGAGGAGTTCGCCGTCTCCGGGACCCCGGCCGCGGCCGTGGTCACCGCACTGCTGGTGCCCGCCGCAGGGCGGGCCGCCGCCTTCGAGAAGACCGCCGACCGGGCCACCCGCTACCCGGTCTGCGCCACCGCCGTACGGATCACCCCCGAGGGGCCGCGCATCGCGGTCACCGGGGCCACCGCCCACCCGCTGCGGCTGCGGGGGGTCGAAGACCGGCTGCGCGGGGGCCCGTACACGACCGAGGCCGTGCTCGCGGCCTTCCGCGCCGAGCCCAGGGAGCTGTTCGTCCCCGGGCGCGGCACCTCGGCCGAATACCTCGGCCACCTCGCGGGGGTGCTCGCCGCCCGCGCGCTGCAGAGGGCAGACCAGGCCCTCGCCTGACCGCCCACCAGGGGGAGTTGACGCAGTGGCCGAATTGTCCAGGACGACCACGGGGGTTCCGGCCGGGCCGCCCGCCCAGGCGGCCGCGGCCCCCAGAGGCTCCGGCTTCTGGGTGGTCGGGGCGGTGCTCGTCCTGCTGATGCTCTCCTCGTCCGTGCCCTCCGCCCTCTACGTGCTCTACCAGCAGAGATGGGGGCTCTCCTCCGGCATGATCACGGTGGTCTTCGCCCTGTACGCCGTCACCGTGCTGATCGGGCTCCTGCTGTTCGGCTCCCTCTCGGACACCCTGGGCCGGCGCCCCGTACTGGGCGTCGGCCTGGTCCTGGCGATGGTCTCCATGGGGCTGTTCGCCGGGGCGCAGGGGCTCGGGCTGCTGCTCGCCGCCCGCGCCGTGCAGGGGCTCGCGGTGGGTCTGGCCACCGGGGCCATGGGCGCCGCCCTCCTCGAACTCGCCCCGCGCTCGCGGCCGGCGCTCGGCGCCCAGGTCAACAGCGCGGGGCCGACCGTGGGGATCGGGCTCGGCGGGATCGGGGCCGGGCTGCTCGTCCAGTACGCCCCCGCCCCGACCGTGCTCAGCTACCTGCTGCTGGTCGCCGCCTTCGCGGTGACGTTGGTGGGGGTGCTCAGGATGCGTGAGAGCGCTCCCGAGGCGCGCTCCGGCGGCCGGATGCGCATCAGCGCGCACCGGATCCACGTCCCGGCCGCCGTGCGGGGCCGGTTCGCGGTCCTCGTCCTGACCATCGTCGCCGTCTGGTCGGTCGGCGGCTTCTACCTCTCGCTCGGGCCGCACCTGGCCCTCTCGCTGCTCGGCAGCTCCAACTACCTGGTGGGCGGGGCCACCGTGGCGCTGCTCGCGGGCGCCGCCACCGCGGCGCAGCTCCTGCTGGGCCGCGTCGAGGCCCTGCGCACCGCGGTCCTCGGCCTGTGCGGGCTGCTGGCGGGGCTCGGCCTGGTCCTGCTCGCGCTGGGGCTGCGCTCGGCCCCCGTGTTCCTCGTGGGCACCGCCGTACTCGGCGGCGGCTGGGGCGCGGCCTTCCTCGGCTCCTTCCGGGCGCTGAGCACGCTCGCGGAGCCGGCGCACCGCGGCGAACTGACCGCCGCGGTCTACGTCTTCGCGTACCTCGCGATGAGCGTGCCGGCGGTGCTCGCCGGCATGCTCACCAACATCCACGGCCTGCACCGCACCTCGGTCGGCTTCATGGCCGCCGTCGCCGGGGTGTGCGCGCTGGCCCTGTTCGTCACGCTGCGGCTGGCCGCCCGCACCCGGGCCGAAGGGAGCACGGCATGAAGGCTGCCGACATGAGCACCGCGGAGCTGCGGTCGGCCCTGCTCGGGCTGGAGATCTTCGCCGGGCTCACCGAGGACCAGCTGGACTGGCTGGTCTCGGTGTCCGAGCCCCGGGTGCTCGCCGACGGGGAGGTCCTGTTCCGGGACGGCGAGGAGGCCTCCGGCTTCCACGTCCTGCTCGCGGGCGGGCTGGTCGTGACCAAGGTCGTGGACGGCCGGGAGGAGGTGCTGACCCGGCACTCCACCGAGGAGGAGAGCGCCGCCGCCGAGGAGCACGACGGAAAGCCCTCCGCCGCGCACCGCTTCACCGGTGAGCTGCCGCTGCTGACGGACGGGGCGTACGTGGCCACCGCCGCGGCGAGCGGGCCGGCGACCACCGTCGTCGCGTACCCGAAGCCGGTGTTCTTCGAGATGCTCACCCGCTGCCACGGGGTGGCGGCCGTCCTGATTCCGGTACTGGCCTGGCGGATCAAGTCCTCGGAGGTGCAGGCCCGCAAGCGGGCCACCGTCGAGGCGCTGGGCACCCTGGCCGCCGGCCTCGCGCACGAGCTGAACAACCCGGCGGCCGCCGTGGCCCGGGCCGCGCAGGAGCTGGCGCCCGCCCTGGAGGGCCTCACCCGGACCGCCCAGGCCTGGGGGGCCGCGGCCACGGGCCCGGAGCGCTCCGTGTTCGACCGGCTGGCCGAGGAGCTCGACAAGCTTCCGCCGCCGGCCACCACCGACCCCTTCGCCCAGGCCGACGCCGAGGAGGAGATCGCCGACTGGGCCGAGGAGGCGGGCACCGAGCGGCCCGGGCTGCTCGGCTCGGGGATCTCGGACCTCGGGCTGGAACTGGGCTGGCTGCTGGAGCGGCTGGAGGGGGTCGGGGAGCCGGCCCTGCCCGCCGCCCTGGACCACCTGGCGGCGCTGTTGGAGATCCGCTCGCTCGCCGCGGAGTTGCGCGCGGCGGGTCCCAGGATCTCCCAACTCGTCGCCGCCACCCGGGATTACGCCAATCTCGACCGGGCACCCGAACAGCGCTTCGCGGTGGCCGACGGGATCGAGAACACGCTGGTCGTCCTGCGTGCCAAGCTCTCCGGGATCACCATCGTGCGCGCGTACGAACCGGATCTGCCCGAACTGACGGGCTATCCGAGCGAGTTGAACCAGGTGTGGACCAACCTGGTCGACAACGCCGCCGAGGCCATGGAGGGC
The DNA here is from genome assembly GCF_042891345.1 of Streptomyces sp. NPDC001903. Lineage (NCBI taxonomy): Bacteria > Bacillati > Actinomycetota > Actinomycetes > Kitasatosporales > Streptomycetaceae > Streptomyces > Streptomyces sp. NPDC001903. Next base: position 96,247 of record NZ_JBIASZ010000017.1, on the reverse strand, counting down.
GCCGGCACCCTCACCCTGCGGGTGCGCGCCGAAGGCGTCTGCCTGGTGGTCGAGATCGCCGACACCGGGCGGGGCATCCCGGAGGAATCCCTGCCGCGGATCTTCGAACCCTTCTACACGACCAAGGACGTGGGGAAGGGCACGGGCCTCGGGCTGCACCTCAGCTACCGCATCGTGACCCAGCGCCACCACGGCTCGATCACGGCCCGCTCGCGTCCCGGGGAGACCCGGATGGTCGTCCGGCTGCCGCTCACCACGGCCGCCGCCTGCGCCGAACCACCTGATGAAGCCACTTCCGACCGCTCCACCACCAGTTGAACGAATGGAGTCGACATGGCCAAGTACGACATCTCCAAGCTCCACCCGGTGTTCGTCCGTCAGATGGAGGCGCTGGCCGCCCTGGACATCGAGGCGGTCATGAAGAACTACACCGACGACGCCGTGCTGCTGCGCTTCGAGGGGGTCTCCGTCGGCATCGAGGCCGTGCGCGAGACGTTCACGGGCTACCTGACCGTGAAGCCGACCCTGGTGGAGCTCCAGGAGTACGTGGAGACCGAGGACACGATCTTCTACCGCGCGATCATGAACCTGAACGGCGAACCGGAGCACGCGTTCGGGACACTCGTGGTCCGCGATGGCCGGATCTGGCGCCAGACAGCCGGTTTCGGCGGCTGACCAACGATATCTGGGTAGCGTGTGCGGGGAGGGCGAAGGCAGCGCCCTCCCCGTACGCGCAAGTCCCGCCGCCGGCGACCGGGCAAGGGCTTGTGCGCGGTTCGGCTTGGCTTGGCTTGTGAAATGGCAAAGGGGAGGTCATGGAACGCGAAACCGGGCGTGTCGAGGCATTCAGTGACGGTGTATTCGCCATCGTCATCACGATTCTGGTCCTGGAACTCAAGGTTCCGGAAGAAAAGGGATCGGACTTCTGGCACGGGGTGTCGGAACAGTGGCCGCACTATGCCGCATACGTGGTGAGTTTCCTCATCATCGGCGTGATGTGGGTGAATCACCACACCATCTTCAGTCACCTGAAGCGGGTGGACCGGCCGCTGTTGTTCCTGAATCTCCTGGTGCTGATGGTGGTATCGGTGATTCCCTACACCACCACCGTGCTCGCCGAGCACCTCGTCGAGGAGGGCGGCTCCGCCAACGCCGCCGCGATCCTCTACAGTTCGGTCACCGTCGCCTACGCGCTGGCGTTCCTGGCCTTCTGGTGGTACGTCACACGGGTCGGCCACCTGTTCCACGAGCGGGTGGACAAGGACGGTGCCCGGGCCACGCGCGTGCGCTTCGGCCTCGGCGCCGTGGCCTACCCCTTGACCGTTCTCCTGTCCTTCTTCTCCGCTCCCCTCACTCTCGCCGCACACTTCCTGATCGCGCTCTACTATGCGGCGAACCAGATCCCCATCCCCCTCGTGGTAGAAGAAGAGCGGCTCGAAACTGCGAGCGACTTCAGGAAGTAGCCGCCGGGGCCTACGGCCGCTCAGCACGGTCAAGTAGGGTATTGGATCTAGTGGTCGCGGGGGAGGCCCAGATGGCTCGCGTAGTCCTGCCGGAGGAGTCCACCAAGGAAATCTCCGAATTGATCGACGTCCTGATCTCTCTTTTCTTCGAATCATTACCCCGGCGGGACCAGCGAAACTGGGCCCGCGTTTATCTCAACGGCCTCGTGCGGACCAGCGGGAAGAAAACAATCCGTAACATCGCCGGAACCGGGGCGAGTTCCGTCGAGCAGAGCCTCCAGCAGTTCATCAGCAAGTCCCCGTGGGACTGGACCCCGGTACGCCGCTCCCTCGCCCAGTACCTGGAGCGCACCGCCCAGCGCCCGCTGGCCTGGGTCGTCCAGCCCATGGTCATCGAGAAGGCCGGCGACCGCTCCGTGGGGGTCGGCCGGCAGTTCGTCCCCCAGCTGGGCCGCACCGCCAACTGTCAGCAGGCCGGCGGCATCTGGCTGGCCTCCAGCGAGGCCAGCTTCCCCGTCGAATGGACCCTCACCCTCCCGGGGCCCTGGACGAACGAGCTGATGCGCCGCCGGCGGGCCGGCATCCCCGACACCGCCCGCTCGCTCACCCCCGCCCAGGACGCCGTCCACGCCGTCCAGCGGATGGCCGCCACCTGGCAGCTCCAGCGCCGGCCCGTGGTGATGGAGGTCGCCAACACCGACATCCCGCAGAGCATCGAGTCCTTCGCCCTGCAGGACATCCCCTTCGTGTTCAAGGTCGACGGCTCGCTGCCCGTCTCCTTCGGCGGCGCCGGCCGGCACAAGCCCGGACCGCACACCGCACCCGCCCGCGAACTCATCGACTCCCTGCGCTCCCAGCGCCGCGTCGTCGAATGGACCCGGCACGGCCGCGCCGAAGGGGCAGTGACCCTGCTGACCTCGGCCGCCATCCTCGCGACCCCCGGCGAGGACCGCCCCGCACCGATGCCGCCCACCCCGCTGCTGCTCGTCGGCGCCTGGACCGAAGCCGCCCTGCTGCCCTCCGAGTTCTGGATCACCAACATCGGGGACCGGCCGCTGGCGCAGCTCTTCCTGCTCGCCAAACTCACCGACCGGGTGTCCCTCGACTTCACCGAGACCTGCGAACCCGTGGGCATCCGTGATTTCGAGGGCCGCTCCTTCCGCGGCTGGCACCACCACGCCACGCTCGCGAGCGTCGCTCACGCGTCGAAGCTGCTCAGCGCCCGCAGCCGGGTCCCCGACGGATTTCCCGGCCCCGGCCGGCCCGCGATGGGCGGGGCGCAGGCTCCCCGGCCGCGGACCGCGGGGCCCGGCCCCGTACCGCGGACCGGGCCGCCCGTGCTGCCGCCGCGGCCGCTGATCCCCGGCCAGAGCGCGAGACGCGAGTACATCCGCTGATGCTCGACATCGCCGAGGAGCTACGCGCGTGGTGCGCCGCGCACCGGGAATTCGCCCTGGCCACCGTGGTCGCCGTCACCGGGAGCGCGCCGCGCGGTCCGGGCGCCTCGCTCGCCGTCGACGCGGGCGGCACCGCCCTCGGCTCCATCTCCGGGGGCTGCGTGGAATCCGCCGTGCACGAGCTCTGCCTCGACGCCATCACCTCGGGCGAAGGCGGCGTGCACCGCTTCGGATACAGCGACGACGACGCCTTCGCCGTCGGCCTGACCTGCGGGGGAGTCCTGGACGTGCTGGTCACCCCGGTGCGCGGGCACGACCCGGTCCGGCCCGTCCTCGGCTCCGTCCTGGAGGCCGCCGCCGGCGGGGCCCGGGCCGCGCTGGCCCGGGTGGTCTCCGGCCCGCCGCCGCAGCTCGGCCGGGCCCTCGCCGTGCACCCGGACGGATCGTACGAGGGCTGCCTGGGAGGGGGCGCGGCCCTGGACCGGGCCGCCGCCGTGCACGTACGGGACCTGCTGCTGGCCGGGCGCACCGGAACCGCCGAACTCGGCACCGCGGGCGGGCTGTGCGGGCAGCCGCTGACGCTGCTGGTCGAATCCGCCGCCGAACCGCCCCGGCTGATCGTCTACGGGGCCATCGACTTCGCCGCCGCCCTCGCGCGGATCGGGGCCTTCCTGGGGCACCGGGTCACCGTCTGCGACGCCCGGCCCGTCTTCGCGACGCCGGCCCGCTTCCCCGACGCCGACGAGGTGGTCGTGGACTGGCCGCACCGGCACCTGGCCGCGGAATGGGAGGCGGGCCGGGTGGACTCCCGTACGGCGGTCTGCGTCCTGACCCACGACGCCAAGTTCGACGTACCGCTGCTGGCCCTCGCCCTGCGGCTGCCGCTCGGCTACGTCGGAGCCATGGGGTCGCGGCGCACCCACGCCGCCCGCGAGCAGCGGCTGCGCGAGGTGGGGGTGGCGCAGGCCGCGCTCGCCCGGCTGCGTTCGCCCATCGGACTGGACCTGGGCGGCGCCACGCCCGAGGAGACGGCCCTGTCGATCGCCGCCGAGTTCACGGCGGCCCGGTACGGGGGATCGGTCCTGCCCCTGGCGCACCGGCCCGGTCCGGTGCATCGTGAGAGGACCAAAGTCCCGCAGGGGCGGACACCCGTCCCGTAGGAACAGACCACAGGGCCCGGTATGTCCTGGACGATCAGCCGGGGCGGCATTAATCCCCGGCCATGGGAGAATGAAGTACGTGCGTTTCCCCGGCCGCCCGCCGGGGCCGCAGCCGGATCCTTCGATCGACTGGGATGTTCAGCACGTGCGTTTCCTCAATGACCAGAAGCCGCCGTACGACCTGACGTACGACGATGTGTTCATGGTGCCGAGCCGCTCCGCGGTCGGTTCCCGCCAGGGCGTGGACCTCTCCTCGCCCGACGGCACCGGCACCACCATTCCGCTCGTCGTGGCGAACATGACCGCCATCGCGGGCCGCCGCATGGCCGAGACGGTCGCCCGCCGCGGCGGCATCGTGGTCATCCCGCAGGACATCCCGATCGAGGTCGTCACCGACGTCATCTCCTGGGTGAAGACCCGCCACCACGTGCTCGACACCCCGATCACGCTGGCGCCCACCCAGACCGTCGCCGACGCCCTCTCCCTGCTGCCCAAGCGGGCCCACGGCGCGGGCGTCGTGGTCGACGCGGACGGCCGCCCGGTCGGCGTGGTCACCGACCACGACCTGACCGGCGTGGACCGCTTCACCCAGCTCTCCGAGGTCATGTCGAAGGAGCTCCTGCTCATCGACGCCGACATCGACCCCCGCGAGGCCTTCAACAAGCTCGACGCCGGCCACCGCAAGCTGGCCCCGGCCGTCGACAAGGACGGCAAGCTCGTCGGCCTCCTCACCCGCAAGGGCGCGCTGCGCGCGACCCTGTACACCCCGGCCACCGACGCCGACGGCAAGCTGCGCATCGCCGCGGCCGTCGGCATCAACGGCGACTTCGTGCAGAAGGCCAAGCAGCTGCTCGACGCGGGCGTGGACACGCTCGTCATCGACACGGCCCACGGCCACCAGGAGTCGATGATCAACGCGATCAAGGCCGTGCGCGCGCTGGACCCGCAGGTCCCGATCGTGGCGGGCAACATCGTGGCCGCCGAGGGCGTCAAGGACCTCATCGAGGCCGGCGCGGACATCATCAAGGTCGGTGTGGGCCCCGGCGCCATGTGCACCACCCGCATGATGACCGGTGTGGGCCGCCCGCAGTTCTCCGCGGTGCTGGAGTGCGCGGCGGAGGCGAAGAAGCACGGCAAGCACGTGTGGGCCGACGGCGGCGTCCGCCACCCGCGCGACGTGGCGATGGCGCTGGCCGCCGGCGCCTCGAACGTGATGATCGGCTCCTGGTTCGCGGGCACGTACGAGTCCCCGGGCGACCTCCAGCAGTCCGCCGACGGGCGCTTCTACAAGGAGTCGTTCGGCATGGCCTCGGCGCGCGCCGTGCAGAACCGCACCTCCGAGGAGTCGGCCTACGACCGTGCCCGCAAGGGCCTGTTCGAGGAGGGCATCTCCACCTCGCGCATGTTCCTCGACCCGGCCCGCCCGGGCGTCGAGGACCTGATCGACTCGATCATCGCGGGCGTCCGCTCGTCCTGCACCTACGCGGGCGCGGGCTCCCTCGCGGAGTTCGAGGAGAAGGCCGTGGTCGGCGTCCAGTCGGCGGCCGGCTACGCCGAGGGCAAGCCGCTGCACGCCAGCTGGAGCTAGTTCCCGCTTCCCTGCCCTCCCGGTGGCCCCGGGCCCGTCCCTCGCGGACGCGGCCCGGGGCCACCGGCGTTGCGGGGGACCGTTCGGCGAGCCGTTCGACCGGTCGGCGCAGGTGGCGGGCGGATACGCCATGCGGCGGATAACTCCGGGCGCCGGCTCCGTCACGCTCGGGTCATCCCACCCGGAACGACCTGGAAGGGGCACCCCGTGACCACGACCCTCTGCCGCCGCACCGACGCCCACGCCCTCGCGCGACTGCACAGCGAACACGGCAAAGCCCTCTACGGCTTCCTCCTCGGCCTCACCTTCGGTGACCGGCACCGCGCCGAGGACCTCCTCCAGGAGACCCTCTTCCGCGCCTGGAAACACCCCGAGGTGCTGGAGAGCGGCCACGCCTCCCTGCGGCCCTGGCTCTACACCGTCGGCCGGCGCCTCGCCATCGACGCCCGGCGGGCCCGCCAGGTCCGGCCGGCCGAGGTGGGACCGGACGCCCTCGACAGCCACGCACCCGTGGCCGACGACGGCACCGAGCAGGCCGTCACCGTCCTCGACGTCCGCGACGCGCTGAGATTACTCAGCCACGAGCACCGCGCGGTGCTCGTGCAGATCTACTTCCGCGGGGCGTCGGTCTGCGAGGCCGCCGAGGCGCTCGGAGTCCCCGCCGGGACCGTCAAGTCCCGTACGTACTACGCCCTGCGGGCCCTGCGCGAAGCCATGCCCGGCTACGGCCCGGGCCCCGGCACCGGGCCCGGCGCCTCCTGCGGCCCGGACCGCCGCGCCGCCGCCTGAGCCGCCACCGCCGCCCGCGAGCGGACCTGGAGCTTCGCCAGGATGTGCGAGACGTGCGTCTGGACCGTCCGCGCGGACAGGAACAGGGCGCTCGCTATCTCCGGGTTCGAGCGGCCCTGTGCGACGAGCAGGGCCACCTTCAACTCCGCCGGGGTCAGCGCCTCCCACCCGTTGGCCGCCCGCCGCCGCGCCGAGCGGCTGCCGCGCCGCACCCCCAGGCTCCGCAGCCGGGCGTCGGCCCGCGCGATGTCCCACCGCGCGCCCGGCTCCTCGTACGCGGCCACCGCACGCGTCAGCGCCGACCGCGCCGCCGCCAGCTCGCCGTGCCAGGCCCGGGCCACCGCCAGGTCCTCCCACGCGTGACCGAGCACCAGCGGCCGGCCGCCGCGCTCGGCCCGCTCCAGCACCCGCGCCAGCACCCGCGGGTCCTGCGCGAACAGGCCCTCGCAGCGCAGCAGCGCCAGCGCCGGGCCCGGGTACTCGGCCAGCGCCGCCGCCGTCCGCCCGCAGGCGGCCACCGCCGCACGGGCCGTCGCCGTGTCCCCGCACTCCAGCGCCAGCCGGACGATCTCCGACAGCATCCAGGGGCGCTCGTACGCCCTCGCCTCGTCCGGGCCGTCCGCCAGCGCCGGCAGCAGCTCGCGCACCGCGTCGGCCGGGCGGCCCGCCCGCTCCGCCAGCAGCGCCCGGGCCAGCAGGACGTGCCCGCTGTAGCGGCGGGCCGCCGGGGCCGCGAAGGCCTCCCGCGGGAGCCGGGCGAGCTCGGCCTGCGCGGCCTCGCGCTCGTCGCGGTGGCCGTGTACGAGCGCCCGCAGTCCGTGCACCACCACCGGAAGCCAGCCGTCCGAGACCGGCAGCCCGTCCGCCCGGGCGATCCCGGCGAGCGCCGCGTCCCAGTCGCCGAGCCGGTAGTGGAACTCGGCCTGCAGGGCCTCGGTCACCACCAGCCGCCCCGTCGAGCGGGTGGCGAGCGCCAGCTCCCGCGCCTCGCGCAACGCCGCCGCTACGGGCTCCGGCTCGTCGAACCGCTCATGGCCCTCGGCCTGGTTGGCGAGGAGCAGCAGTCGCATGTCGTTGGCCTCGGGGCCGCGCCGGGCCCAGGCGATCCCCTCGGCGACGTGGCGCAGGGACTCCCGGCCGCGGCCCAGGTGGAACAGGGCGAAGGCCATCGCGTGGTGGGCCTCCGCCCCGCACAGCGGATCGCCCAGCCGGGCCGCCTCCGCCACCACCGGCACGGCCAGGGTGCGGGCTTGGGCCGGGCAGCCCCGCTCGGCCAGGGCCAGGACCCGGCAGGCCTCCAGCCGCAGCCGGAGCGCGGGGGAGAGGACCGGCTCCGCCAGCGCGTCCTCGGTGACGGCCAGCGCCCGGACCATGTCCCCCTCGATCATCAGCGCCGACACCAGCTTGAAGGCCAGCTCCGCCCGGGCCCCGGGATCCGCGGCCCGCCCGTGCAGGGTGGCCAGCAGCTGCGCCGACTCGGGGCGGCGCAGCATCAGCGCGGCGTCCGCGAGGCTGCCCTCCAGGGCCTCCCGGTCCGCGCGGTCGGCCTGGCCGACGGCCCGCTCCAGCAGTTCGGCGGCGGCTCCGGGCGCCGCCGCGATCAGGGCCTGCGCCGAGTCGGCCAGCCAGTGCACCGCCCGGCGGTCCAACGTCCCGCCCGCCAGCAGCTGTTCGGCGGTCCGCCCCGGATCGTGCCCGGCCTCGGCGAGGGCCAGGGCGGCCTCCTGGTGCAGGGCGGTGCGCCCGGGGCCGGGCAGCTCGGCGTACAGGGCCCGGCGCAGCGCGGGCTGCCGGAAACGCAGCTGCCCGCCGGTGTCCTCCAGCAGCCCGGCCAGCAGCGGCTCCTCCAGTTCGGCCAGCACCTCGCGGGCGGGCCTGGCCTGTACGAGGGCCAGCTCGCGCGGCGTGAAGGCCGGCCCGAGCAGCGCGGCGTGCCGCAGGGTGGCGCGGGAGGCGGCGGAGAGGTAATCGAGGCTGCGGCCAAGGGAGTCGGGCGGCTCGGGCAACTCCTCCTCGGGGACGGTCAGTTCGGCAGCGGCCGCGGTGATCTCGACGACCGGTGACCAGTGCGCGGCCAGCAGGCGCAGGAGGCGCGGATTGCCGCCCGCCTGCTCGGCGGCCCGGCGCAGCCGCGGGCCGGGCGGCGCGCCCAGCAGTCCGTGCAGGAGCCCGGCCGACTCGGACTCCGTCAGCGGCTCCAGCCGTACGGTGTGCACGCCCGGCCCGGCGCACAGCTGCTCCACCTCGGGGCGCCGGGGCAGCGGTCTCCGGGTCGCCGCGAGCAGCAGCGGCAGCCGGTCCACCGACCGGCCCAGGCGCCGCCACAGCAGCAGGCTGGCCGGATCCGCCCAGTGCAGGTCGTCCAGGACCAGGAGCAGCGGACCCCGCGCACACCACTCCTCGACCCCGGAGACCAGCAGGTCCATGGCCGCCAGCCACGATCCGCCGGGCTGCTCCGCCTGCCGGGCCTCGCGGAGCAGGGCGATCGCGGCCGCCCGGCCGGCGCCGTCGGGGTGCAGGCAGTCCAGGGCGGCCCGGAGCGGCAGCTCCGCCGTGAAGGGGTCGGCGGCCCCGTGGCGCACCCGCAGGCCCAGCGAGGCCGCCTCGGCCAGCGCCTCGCGGACGTGGGCGGTCCGGCCCGCGCCCGGCTCGCCCTCCACGATCAGGCGGCCGCCGCGGCCCCGCGCGCCGGCGCGCACCCAGTCCCGCAACTCCTCGCGCTGCTGTTCCCGCCCGACCCGCACGTCGGCGAACCTCCCAGACTGGGTGCGCGGCGGCAGTCGGTCCGCGCCGCTGCCAGGATGGCACGCCCCGGGCCCGGTCAGTAGCGGGGCGGCTGCCGTCCCGGCCCCGAACTGTGCACGCCCGCACGGTATTTGGGAATGCGCAGGGAGATCTTCATGCCCGCGCCGACCCCCGTCTCGATCACGGGGCCGTACGCGTCCCCGTACACCTGGCGGATCCGCTCGTCCACGTTCGTCAGTCCGATGCCCGACGAGGAGCCGCCGCGCTCCCCGGCCAGGATCCGGCGCAGCACGGCCGGGTCCATGCCGACCCCGTTGTCCTCGATCGTGATCATCGCCTCCGCGCCCGCGTCCCGGGCGGTGATGGTGATCAGGCACTCCTCGGTGGAGTCCTCCAGCCCGTGTTTGACGGCGTTCTCCACCAGCGGCTGCAGGCACAGGAACGGCAGCGCCACCGGCAGCACCTCGGGCGCCACCTGGAGGGTCACCTTGAGCCGGTCCCCGAACCGGGCCCCGGCCAGGGCCAGGTACTGCTCGATGGAGCGCAGCTCCTCGGCGAGCGTGGTGAACTCGCCGTGCCGCCGGAAGGAGTAGCGCGTGAAGTCGGCGAACTCCAGCAGCAGGTCCCGGGCCCGCTCGGGGTCGGTGCGGACGAACGAGGCGATCGCGGCGAGGGAGTTGAAGATGAAGTGCGGGGAGATCTGCGCGCGCAGCGCCTTGATCTCGGCCTCCATCAGCCGGGTGCGGGAGCGGTCCAGCTCGGAGAGCTCCAGCTGGACGGAGACCCAGCGGGCCACCTCCGTCGCGGCCCGTACGAGCACCGCCGACTCCCGCGAACCGTAGGCGACGAGCGCGCCGAGCACCCCGTCCTCGCCGGTGAGCGGGGCGAACACCGCCCATTTCAGCGGGCAGTCGGGGCGGGTGCACTCGGTCCGCACGCTCATGCTGCGGCCGGAGTCCAGCATGACGGCGACCCGGGCCATCGCCCGCCGCTCGTGGTGGTCGGCGCCCGGCCCGTCCCAGGCCAGCACGGACGTCCGGTCGGTCAGGCACAGGGCCTCGGTGCCCAGCAGCGAGCGCAGCCGCTTGGCCGCCTTGCGGGCGGCGTCCTCGGTGAGTCCGGCGCGCAGCGGGGGAGCGGCCAGCGAGGCCGTGTGCAGGGTGTGGAAGGTGGCCCGCTCGACCGGGGTCCCGAGGTCCAGGCCCGCGGCCCGTTCGCCGCGCCGGGCGTGCCACCGGCCGCCGGCCCAGCCCAGGCCCAGCAGCAGCGCCGCGCCGGCCGCGGCCAAGGCCGTGAGCACCGCTCCGGTCACGGAGCACCGCCCGCGCGGGCGCTGCCGCCGGGGCCGGTCGGGGACGCGGCGCCCGCCCCCGAATCCGCCCCGGCCCCGGTCACGCCCTCCGGCAGGTGCAGCCGGGCCAGCGTCGCCGCCGTCCCGGCCGGGATCCGCGACCGGGTGGCCAGCGACACGAGCACCATCGTCAGGAAGCCCAGCGGCACCGACCACGCCGCCGGCCACGCCATCAGCGTGTGCACCCACCCCGCCGGGGGCAGCCCCGCCCGCGTCGCCAGCACCGCGCCCAGCGCCGCCCCGCCCCCGGTCACCAGCCCGGCCACCGCACCCGGCGGGGTCAGCCGGCGCCACCAGATCCCCAGCACCAGCAGCGGGCAGAAGGAGGAGGCCGAGACCGCGAAGGCCAGCCCCACCGCGTCCGCCACCGGCACGTCCGTCAGCAGCACGCTCCCGCCCAGCGGCACCAGCATCGCCACCAGCACCGCGATCCGGAACGTCCGCACCCCGCGCCTCGCGAGGACGTCCTGGTGCAGCACCCCGGCCACCGCCATGGTCAGCCCCGAGGCCGTCGACAGGAACGCCGCGAAAGCGCCCCCGGCCACCAGCGCGCCCAGCAGATCGCCGAGCAACCCGCCCACCATCCGGTCCGGCAGGACCAGCACCGCGGCGTCCGCGTCCCCGGTGAGGGCGAGCTCCGGGGCGTAGGTCCGGCCGAGCACCCCGTACACCGGAGGCAGCAGGTAGAAGAAGCCGAGCAGCCCGAGCACGGCCAGCGTGGTGCGCCGCGCGTCGCGGCCGTTCGGGCTCGTGTAGAAGCGCACCGCCACATGGGGCAGGCCCATCGTGCCGAGGAAGGTGGCCAGCACCAGCCCGTACGTCGCGTACAGCCCCAGCGCGGGCCGGTCCCCGTCCATCGGCTCGGACCAGCGCGCGGTGTCCCGCCCGGATGTCGCCCGGGTCTGCGGAACCCGGGTGTCCGGGGCGAACTCCAGCCGCGCCCCCGCCCGTACGGAGTGCTCCCCGGGCTCCAGCGTCAGCGCGGCCGCCGTGTGGCCGCGCCCGTCGACCTGCCCGGTGACCTTCAGCGCCAGCGGCGCGTCCAGGGACAGCCGTACGTCCTCGGCGAGCGTGACGGCGGTGTGCTCGCGGAAGACCGCCGGGGCGTCGAAGGAGGCGCGCGGGGCCCCGTCCCCGGCCCAGGCGGCCAGCAGGAAGAAGGCGGGCACCAGCAGCGCGGTGAGCTTGAGCCAGTACTGGAACGCCTGCACGAAGGTGATGCTGCGCATCCCGCCGGCCGCGACGGCCGCGGTCACCACGAACGCGACGACCACCCCGCCCACCCAGTGCGGGGCCCCGGTCAGGATCTCCAGGGTCAGCCCGGCGCCCTGGAGCTGCGGCAGCAGGTACAGCCAGCCCACCCCGACCACGAACAGCACCGCGACCCGGCGCACCGCCTGCGACTCCAGCCGGGCCTCGGCGAAGTCGGGCAGGGTGTACGCCCCGGAGCGCCGCAGCGGGGCCGCCACCAGCGCCAGCAGCACCAGATAGCCGGCGGTGTAGCCGACCGGGTACCAGAGCATCTCGGGCCCCTGCAGCATCACCAGCCCGGCCACCCCGAGGAAGGAGGCCGCGGAGAGGTACTCCCCGCTGATCGCCGCCGCGTTGAGCCGGGGCCCCACCGTCCGCGAGGCGACGTAGAAGTCGGAGGTGGTCCGCGATATCCGCAGGCCCAGCGCGCCGACCAGCACCGTGACCAGGACGACTACGGTGACCGCGGTCAGCGCGTACGTCTGGTTCACGGCGCGGTCCTTGTCGCCCGGGGGAGGGGGTACCGGAGTCTACGCACGGCCCCGGACTCCGCAACAGACGCGAACCGGGCCGATCCCCACCCCTCCCACCGGCCGAAAAGGGGTGTCAGCGTGCGGGATCGCGGTGTTCGGCGCAGTCGCGCAGGGCGATCTCCAGTTCCACGTACGAGGCTTCGGCGCGGCGGAAGGCCAGGGTCAGCGCGGCCTCCGCGCGGGGCGGGAGCTGCCGGCGGGCGCCCTCGTTGGCCTCGTACAGGACCTCGGCCCAGCGGGCGGCGGCGCTGCGGAGCCGGGCGAGCAGCAGCTCGGCCTCGGCGGGGCCGGCGGGCGGGGTCCGGGGCAGTACGGCCAGCGCGTCGAGCAGCGCCTGGATCTCGGCCATGCGCATCCCCCCGCTCGTTCCCGGCGGCTCCACCATAGGTCCGGGGCCGGTCGGCTGCGGGTGGCGGGGGCCGCCCTGCGACCGACGGCAGCAGTGGGGCGCCGTACGTGCGGTCCGGTGGGACGAACGGCCGCCCGCGCACGCCGGACGGTCGGCGGCCCGGCTACCCGGTCGCCTGGCGCATCAGCAGGTCCCGCAGCTGGCGCGAGTGGCGGCGGCTGACCTGGAGCTCGGCGGATCCGACGCGGACGCTGGTGGTGCCCGCGTCCAGCCGGAGCTCGTCGATCCGGGCGAGGGCCACCAGGTGGCGGCGGTGGATGCGGACGAACCCGCGGGCCGCCCAGCGCTCCTCCAGCGTGGAGAGCGGGATGCGGACCAGGTGGCTGCCCTCGTCGGTGTGGAGGCGGGCGTAGTCGCCCTGGGCCTCGACGTAGGCGATGTCGGCGATCGCGACGAACCGGGTGACCCCGCCCAGCTCGACGGCGATCTGCTCCGCGGTGCGGTCGGCGACGGTGACCTCGGGGGCGGGGCGGCGCTGCGGCGGGACGGAGTGACCGGCCGGGGCGAGCGGGCCGGTCGCGGGTTCCGCGTGCTCCGGCGGCCGCGTGCCGCCGGCCCGGTCCAGCTGGGCGCAGGCCCGCCGGACGGCCTCGGCCAGCCGCTCCGGGCGGACGGGCTTGAGCACGTAGTCCACGGCCTTGAGGTCGAAGGCCTGGACGGCGAAGCCCTCGTGGGCGGTGACGAACACGATCAGCGGCGGCCGCGCGAACCCGGCCAGCAGCCGGGCGATGTCGAGGCCGGTCAGCCCCGCCATGTGGATGTCGAGGAAGACGACGTCGATGCCGTCGGGCCCCTCCGGGCCGCTCTCCAGGGCCCGGGTGATGCGCCGCAGGGCCTCCGTGGCGTCCGAGGCGCCTTCGGCGCCGAGTACCCGGGGGTCGGAGCGCAGCAGGTAGAGGAGCTCCTCGAGGAGCGGCTTCTCGTCGTCGACGGCCAGTACGCGCAGCATGCGGTGGAGTGTATGGACGAGTGCGCCGGGGCGGAACGGTGCGGGTGGCGGCGGCCGCGGGCGCAGCGGTGCGCGGCCCGCCTGCCGGGGGGAGTGGGCAGGGGGCCGCGCGGTTCCGGATGTGGGGGAGGGGGAGGGGGCGGTCAGGAGGTGGTGATCAGCTTGCCGTCGGGGGCCACCGCGTACCAAGTGCCGCCGACGCCCTGGCCGTTGATGTCGCCGGCCTTCTTGTCACCCGTGAAGGTGTAGACGGGCCAGCAGTCGATGGCCTGCTGCTTCTTGCCGTCGGGGCGGTCCAGGACCGAGTAGCCCTTCTCCACGATGCCCTTGGCGTTGGCCTTGTCCACCGGGGGCACCACCGGCCACTTGGCCACGCAGTCGCCCGTGCAGTTGGAGGCCATCGGCCAGGCGGTGTCCTTCTTGAAGCGGTAGACGGTCATCCCGTTGCCGTCGACGATGTGCTCGCCGAGCTTGGGGTCCTTCGCCACCGTCAGGGCGCCCGTGGCCTGGCCCGCACCGGCGGGTGCGGCGGGCGCGGCGGCCGCCTTCGCGGCCTTCTTGCCGTCGGGGGCGAAGGCGAACCAGGTGCCGCCGACGCCCTGGCCGTTGGTCTCGCCGGCCTTGGTGTCCTTGCTGTAGCGGTACACGGGCCAGCCGGCGACCGTCAGCTGCTTGCTGCCGTCGCTGCGCTCGACCTCGCCCAGCAGCGCCGCGTCCATGCCCGCGGCGGCCGTGGCGTCGCCGGCCTGGACGACCGGCCAGGTCTTCGCGCAGTCGCCCTCGCAGTTGGACTTCGGCGGCTTGGCGGTGTCCTTGTCGAAGCGGTAGAGGGTGAGGCCGGCGCTGTCGGTGAGGACGGCTCCGATCTGCTCGTTCTGGGCGACCGCCAGCTGGCCGGCACCCTTGGCGTCCGCGCCGGCGGCGGCGGTTCCCGCGCCGTAGTCGGAGCCGTAGTCGCCGGCGCCGGAAGCGGGAGCCTGGGACGCGGCCCCGGCCGGCTTCGCGTCGCCCGCCTTGTCGTCCCCGCCGCAGGCGGTGGCCGTCAGGGCGACGACGACTGCGACGGCGGCCAGGGTGGTTCCGCGCTTGATGCCCATCTTGATCTCTCCCACGTGTGGTGTCTCCGTGTCCGCCGCCCGTCTCCGGTGCGTCGGCAACTGTGCTCAGGACACGCCTTGTCGGGGTCGATCTGTTCAAGCGGATTCCTGTGGGCTGTTTCACTCACCCGGGACCGAACCCGGAGCGCCGCAGAGCCGTGACCACAGCGAGGCCGAGGACCTGGTGTCCGCTGTCGTTGGGGTGCAGTCCGTCCGCCAGGTGCTCCGGACCCAGCAGGTCACGGCCCGGGAGCAGGGCGAGGCGGTCGTCCCCGGCGGCGATCCGGTCGCGGGCCGCCCGCTCCATCGCGTCGCGCAGCGCGCCCAGGGTGGCGCCGAGCCGGTTCGGGGTGCGCTCGGCGTCGGGCCGCAGCACGGGGGAGACCAGCAGCAGCGGGGTCCGCGGATGCCCCTGGCGGACCAGGTCGAGGAACGCGCGGGTGGTCTCGTACAGCAGCGGCGCCGAAAAGGGCACGCGGGACCAGCAGTTGGTGCCGAACGCGAGGGTGAGCACATCGGCGGGCAGCCCGGCGATCTGCTCGGCGGTGGCGAGTTCCCCGCGGGCGGCGCCCGCGTACCCGAGGTTGACCGTGTCCCAGCCCAGCGCCCGCCCGGCGACCGCGGGCCAGCCGTGGGCGGGGCGGGTCGACCACCAGCCCTCGGTGATCGAATCGCCGTGCACCACCCAGCGCGGACCGGCCGGAGCCGGGACCACGGCGCCGCCGATCCCGCGCAGGCCGAGGATCAGCGGGGACTGCCCCTCCGGCGGATGGAGGGTGAACGGGCCGCTCCCGCCCGGCAGTTCGATCCGTACGACCGCCTCCGCGGCCGGCTCGGTCCAGACCTCGCGGACCACCCCGTGCCGGTCCCACAGCGCGAAGCCGTGCGCGAGGTCGCGCAGCGCGTCGGTGGGGCCGGGCACGGTCGCCCGGTAGCGGATCTCCACGGCGTGCGCCGCGTGCGCCGTGAACTCCAGACGCACCCCTATCGGCAGGGTGGCCCGCTCCCCGGTGTCCCACGGCAGCCGCATGCCGTCCCGGGGGTCGGCCCTGACCGGGCGCCCCTGGTCCAGCCAGGCGACCCCGCGCAGGAAGGGGCCCGGGTCCAGCCAGTGCGTGGCGGTGCTCTCGGTGCTTTCGGCGTTCACGGCGTTCACGGCGCGCCTCCGGTCGTCGGTCCCGGCCGGGCATGCTCCGGGAGATCTGATGAGGTGTCAACGATGGAGACAAAGGGGGCGTACGCACTGATCGATCATCCGCGCGCAACAAAGGACCATCCAGGACAGATCCGCGCAACGATCGTGCGGCAATGTGCAAGGATGGTGCATTATGGGCGGTATCACTCAGCTCGTAGGCTCACTCGCTGTACGTGGAGTGGCGCGGACCGCCTGCTCGGCGGTCCCCCATGCCCAGGCTTCCTTGTCTGTGTCCTGCCCCGGACCGCTGCGGTCGATGCCTCAGTCCCCATCCGCAGTGTCAAAGGAGTCCCCTCGTGCTCGAAACCGGCCAGGCGCCACCGCTCACCTCCGAGCCCCGCAAGCCTGTGAACCCGCTGCTGCGCCGCAAGCCGGTCGAGCAGATGGTCGCCGAGGGCGGCCAGGGCGAGGGCGGGAACCTGCGCCGCTCGCTCACCATGTGGCAGCTGACCATGATCAGCATCGGCGCCACCCTGGGCACCGGCATCTTCGTCGTCCTCGGCGAGGCGGCCCCCAAGGCCGGCCCGGCCGTCACGATCTCCTTCATCATCGCGGGCCTGACCGCGCTCTTCTCTGCCCTCTCCTACGCGGAGCTGGCCGGATCGGTGCCGGTCTCCGGCTCCTCGTACTCGTACTCGTACGTCACCATGGGCGAGTTCATCGCCTGGATCTGCGGCTGGTGCCTGGTCCTGGAGTACGCCGTCTCCGTCTCGGCCGTGGCCGTCGGCTGGGGCCAGTACCTCAACGAGCTCCTCGACGGGACCATAGGCGTCACGCTCCCCGAGAAGTTCTCCGCCGCCCCGCTGGGCGACGGCGGCTGGATCAACCTGCCGTCGCTGGTCGTCGTCCTGCTCGCCATGGTCTTCCTGATGCGCGGCGCCAAGGAGAGCGCGCGCATCAACACGATCATGGTCGTGGTCAAGATCGTCACCCTGGTGCTCTTCATCGGCATCGGCGTCATGGGCATCAAGTCCGGCAACTACGCCCCGCTGGCCCCGCTCGGCATCACCGGCATCAGCGCCGCCGCTTCCACCCTCTTCTTCTCGTACATCGGCTTCGACGCCGCCTCCACCGCCGGTGAGGAAGCCAAGAACCCGAAGAAGGACCTGCCCCGCGCGATCATGCTCTCGCTGGGCATCGTCACCGTCCTGTACTGCCTCGTCGCCTTCGTCGCCGTCGGCGCCCTGCCCTGGAAGGACTTCGAGGGCACCGAGGCCGCGCTGGCCCAGATCATGACCAACGTCACCGGTGACAGCTTCTGGGGCGTCGTCCTCGCCGCCGGCGCCGTCGTCGCCATCGCCTCCGTCGTCTTCGCCGTCCTCTACGGCCAGACCCGCATCCTCTTCGCGATGTCCCGCGACGGCCTCGTCCCCAAGGTCTTCGCCAAGGTCGACGCCAAGACCGGCGCCCCCCGCGCCAACGTGGTGATCGTCTCCCTCTTCTGCGGCGCGCTCGCGGCGTTCATCCCCCTGGGTGAGCTGGCCAACGCGACCAGCATCGGCACCCTCTTCGCCTTCGCCCTCGTCAACATCGCGGTCGTGATCCTGCGCCGCACCAAGCCCGACATGCCGCGCACCTTCAAGGTGGCGCTGTTCCCGGTCACGCCGATCCTCGGCTTCCTCGCCTGCGGCTACATGATGTACAGCCTGCCGACGGCGACGTGGATCGCTTTCGGTGTCTGGATGGCCGTCGGCCTCGTGGTCTACTTCCTGTACGGCATTCGCCGCTCCCGACTGGCCACGGCAGAAGTGGCCACAGCAGAAAAGTGATCCACCCGCAGTGCGACTGAACGATCTCGACGAACGCATCGTGCACGCCCTCGCCGAGGATGCCCGCCGCTCCTACGCCGACATCGGCTCCGAGGTCGGACTCTCGGCCCCGGCCGTGAAGCGGCGCGTGGACCGGCTGCGGGCCGAGGGGGCCATCACCGGCTTCACCGTCCGCGTCGACCCCGCCGCCATGGGCTGGGAGACCGAGGGCTTCATCGAGATCTACTGCCGCCACAACACCTCCCCGGACGACATCCGGCGAGGGCTGGAGCGGTACCCCGAGGTGGTGTCCGCGTCGACCGTCACCGGCGACGCGGACGCCCTCGTCCAGGTCTTCGCCTCCGACATGCGGCACTTCGAGCGCGTACTGGAGCGCATCGCGGGCGAGCCGTTCGTGGAGCGCACCAAGTCGGTGCTCGTCCTCTCGCCGCTGCTGCGCCGCTTCACCTCGGGCGCCCCGGCCTGATGCGCCCCCGGACACCACTGCGCCCCGGCATCCCGATGCCGGGGCGCAGTCGCGTCCGGGGTCCCGCGGGCGGCGTTCAGCGGTGCCCGGCGTTCACGCGGGCCGCACCGGCGCGGCGGCGGGCCGGCTCCAGCAGGGCCCGGCGCTCCTCCTCCGTCAGCCCGCCCCAGACCCCGAAGGGCTCCCGGGTCCGCAGCGCGTGCTCCAGGCACGCGGTGCGCACCGGGCAGACGGCGCAGACCCGCTTCGCGGCCTCGTCCCGGTCCTCGCGCTCCTCGCCCCGCTCACCGGCCGGGTGGTAGAACCGGCCCGGCCCCAGATTCCGGCAGGCGGCCCGCAGCTGCCACTGCCAGTGATGGTGTGCGGTGCCGGGCAGCCTTGAGACGTCGGTCATGGCAGTTCCTTTCCGTGGATTCCCCACGCGTCTGGCCACTCCCCGCCGCGCGAAACCTGCCGGCCCCGGCCCGGTCCCGCCTCGGCCCCGGTCCGACCCCGCGAAGTCCCGTGTCAGGCCCGCTCGTCCGGGGTGCGGACCCCGATGAAGAGCGGGCGCCTGCGCAGCGTGAACCCCATCGACTCGTAGAGGGCGATCGCCCCGGTGTTGTCCGCCGCCGCGTGCAGGAACGGGCGGTCGCCGCGCCCGCGGATCTCGGCGGCCACCGCGCGGATCAGGCGGCCGGCCAGGCCGCGGCCGCGGTGGTCCGGGTGCGTGCACACCGCGCTGATCTCCGACCAGCCCGGCGGCCGCATCCGTTCCCCCGCCATCGCGACGAGCCGGCCCTCGTGCCGGATCCCGAGGTACGTGCCCAGCTCGACGGTGCGCCGGGCGAACGGCCCCGGCTTCGTGAGGCCGACCAGCTCCAGCATCTCCGGCACGTCGGCCGGCCCCAGCAGGACCGCCTCGGGCGCCGCCTCGGCCTGTACCGCCCCGCCGTCCAGCTGCACGCCCGGTATCGAGTCCTCCGTCGTCCACCCCGGGGGCGGGGTCGGCAGGCCGGTGATCCACACCGTCGTGCCCGGGCCGGCCAGCTCGGCCAGATCCGCCCAGGCGTCCGGGTCCTGCGGGTCCGCGAGCGCGACGAACGGCGAGGTGTCGCGGACGTACCGGGCCGCGAGCCCCCGGGGCCCGGTCTCGGCGAAGGCACTGCTCGGGCCGCTCAGCGCGGCCCAGACCGGGTTGTCGAGGACGTGCACGGGCGTGGCCGTATCGGTGTCGGGCGCCATGGGGTGGGGAACTCCTTCCCTCGGGAACGGCCGCAGGACCGCCCACCACCTTCTTGACGGCCCCGCACACCGCCACGAGACTGCTGGTGACGACGGTCACGAGAGTCAGCGTCCGTCGCGGGCGGGTTTATGCCCCAGGGGCGGGACGGAGTCGGTGGACATGGCCAGGACGGTGGGCGCACGCGTGCGGATCCTCCGTCGCTGCTGGCTGACCCGGCGCCTGCACATCGACCTGCTGCGGGTGAGCAGCGCCTTCCGCGCGAGCGCCTGACCCCCTCCTCCCGTACGCCGCGCACGGCCCCCCGGCGGTCCCGCCCGACCCGCGGGGCCCGGGCGTTCCACGCGCCGCCGCGCCGCGTACGCACCCCCGCACCGCCTCCGTGAACCCGGCGCGCACCGCGCCGCCGGGAGGTCCGCCACGCCCTCGCGCCGTCCTCAAGGAGAGTCATGCTGCCCTTGGTCCTGCCCCGAACCGGTCCGGCCCTCGTCCTGCGCGGCCGCATCGGCGCCGGCTTCTCGCCCGTACCGCACCGCTACCGCCTGTACCTGCGCGCCGACTGTCCGAGCTCCCTGCGCGTGGCGGCCGCGCTCGCCCGGCTGGGCCTGCAGGACTCCGTCGCCACCACCCTGCTCTCCACGCCCGCCTCGTACGAGGCGCTGCGCCGGGCCTACGAGGCCGCCGGACACCACTACGACGGCGCGCTGGCCGTCCCCGCCCTGTGCGACACCTGGAGCGGCCGCGTCATCGGCAACGACACGGACGATATCCTCGACGACCTGTGGCGACTGCACGGCCACCCGGCCTTCCGCGCCGACACGTAGCCGCCGGCGGGAGGGGAACCCGAAGGGTCCCGCGCAACGAATCGCCGCATGCCCCGCAAAACGCGCAACGAATCGATGCGCGGAGCGCAACAGTCATGGCTTGTCGGCGTCGAACGGGTGAACGTACCTTCAATAGGACCCACTCCCCTCCTGCCACAGAGGTACGCCCATGCCCCCGCTGCGCACCGCCCTCCTCCAGAGCTCCGGACGGCTCGGCGACACCGCCGAGAACCTGAAGGCGCTCGACGGGGCCGCGGAGCGCGCCGCACAGGCGGGTGCGGGGCTCCTCGTGACCTCGGAGATGTTCCTGACCGGCTACGCGCTGGAGGTCGAGGACGTCGCCGCCCTCGCCGAGGCCGCCGACGGCATGTCGGCCCGCGCCATCGGCGAGATCGCCCGCCGCCACGGCGTCGCCGTCCTGTACGGCTACCCGGAGCGCGACGGGGACACCGTCTACAACTCGGCCCAGCTCATCGGCCCCGACGGGGTCCGGCTCGCGAACTACCGCAAGACCCACCTCTTCGGCTGCTTCGAACAGGAAGCCTTCACCCCCGGCGACACCCCCGTCGTCCAGGCGGACCTGAACGGCCTCCGCGTCGGCATCATGATCTGCTACGACGTGGAGTTCCCCGAGAACGTCCGGGCGCACGCCCTGGCCGGCACCGACCTCCTCCTGGTGCCGACCGCGCAGATGCACCCGTTCCAGTTCGTCGCCGAACAGCTCGTCCCCGTACGGGCCTTCGAGAACCAGATGTACATCGCGTACGTCAACCGCACCGGTCCGGAAGGCGAGTTCGAGTTCGTCGGACTCAGCTGCCTGGCGAGCCCCGACGGGGTGACCCGCACCCGGGCCGGGCGCGGCGAGGAGCTGGTGATCGGCGAGGCCGATCCCGAGCTGCTGCGCGCGTCGCGCGAGACCAACCCGTACCTGCGCGACCGCCGCCCCGGGCTCTACGCCTCCCTCGTCTGAGCCCCAGCGCCCTCCCCCCTGCCCCACCCCCGCAAGGAGCCGTACCCCATGACGTCCACGGTGCCCACCACCGCCGTCCCGCACAGCGACGGACAGCCGCCGATCACCATGTTCGGCCCGGACTTCCCGTACGCGTACGACGACTTCCTCGCCCACCCCGCGGGCCTGGGCCAGATCCCGGCGACCGAGTTCGGCACCGAGGTCGCCGTCATCGGCGGCGGACTGTCCGGCATCATCTCCGCGTACGAGCTGATGAAGATGGGCCTCAAGCCCGTCGTCTACGAGGCGGACCAGATCGGCGGCCGACTGCGCACCGTCGGCTTCGAGGGCGCCGGCACCGAGGGCCTGACCGCGGAGATGGGCGCCATGCGCTTCCCGCCGTCCTCCACCGCGCTCCAGCACTACATCGACCTGGTGGGCCTGGTCACCGAGCCCTTCCCGAACCCGCTCGCCGAGGCCACCCCCTCGACGGTCGTGGACCTCAAGGGCGAGACCCACTACGCGGAGACGATCGCCGACCTCCCGCAGATCTACCGCGACGTCGCCGAGGCGTGGAACGCCTGCCTCGACGAGGGCGCCGACTTCTCCGACATGAACCAGGCGATGCGCGAGCGCGACGTCCCGCGCATCCGCGAGATCTGGGCGAAGCTCGTCGAGAAGCTCGACGACGAGACCTTCTACGGCTTCCTCTGCAAGTCCGAGGCCTTCCAGTCCTTCCGCAAGCGCGAGATCTTCGGCCAGGTCGGCTTCGGCACGGGCGGCTGGGACACCGACTTCCCGAACTCCATCCTGGAGATCCTGCGCGTCGTCTACACCGAGGCCGACGACCACCACCGCGGCATCGTGGGCGGCTCGCAGCAGCTGCCGATGCGGCTGTGGGAGCGCGAGCCCGAGAAGATCGTCCACTGGGCGCAGGGCACCTCGCTGTCCTCCCTGCACGAGGGCACCCCGCGCCCTGCGGTGACCCGCCTGCACCGCACCGCCGGCAACCGGATCACGGTCACCGACTCCTCGGGCGACATCCGCACGTACCGCGCCGCGATCTTCACGGCGCAGTCCTGGATGCTGCTGTCCAAGATCGCCTGCGACGACTCGCTGTTCCCGATCGACCACTGGACGGCGATGGAGCGCACCCACTACATGGAGAGCTCGAAGCTCTTCGTGCCGGTGGACCGCCCGTTCTGGCTGGACAAGGACGAGGAGACGGGCCGCGACGTCATGTCGATGACCCTGACGGACCGCATGACCCGCGGTACCTACCTCCTGGACGACGGCCCGGACAAGCCGGCCGTGATCTGCCTGTCGTACACCTGGTGCGACGACAGCCTCAAGTGGCTCCCGCTGTCCGCCAACGAGCGGATGGAGGTCATGCTGAAGTCCCTCGGCGAGATCTACCCGAAGGTCGACATCCGCCGCCACATCATCGGCAACCCGGTGACCGTGTCCTGGGAGAACGAGCCCTACTTCATGGGCGCGTTCAAGGCCAACCTGCCGGGCCACTACCGCTACCAGCGCCGCCTGTTCACCCACTTCATGCAGGACCGCCTCCCCGAGGACAAGCGCGGCATCTTCCTCGCGGGCGACGACATCTCCTGGACGGCGGGCTGGGCCGAGGGCGCGGTCCAGACGGCGCTGAACGCGGTCTGGGGCGTCATGCACCACCTCGGCGGCTCCACGGACGCCACCAACCCCGGCCCGGGCGACGTCTACGACGAGATAGCCCCGGTCGAGCTCCCGGAGGACTGACCCACCCGGTCGCCGCCTCCCCATGACCACGGGCCGCCCCCGCGCCACGAGCGCGGCGGCGGCCCGTTTTCACACCCCCGCTCAGGAGGTCGGGGTGAGGAGGCAGCGGCCCACCAGGCCGACGCCCGCGTCCAGCGAGTCCGTGAACTCCTCCGCCAGGTCGGGGGAGCGGCGCAGGGTCCACAGGAGGCGGGCCGCCGACCAGGCCGCGCCGCGGGCGCGGTCCAGGCTCCAGGATCCGAGCAGGTGCGTCAGCGGGTCGGCGATCTCCAGCAGGTCCGGGCCCGGCATGAGGTCCTCCCGGATGTGCTCCTCCAGGGAGACCAGGGTGTCGCCGACCCGGTCGAAGTCCGCCTCCAGGGCGCGCGGTTCGCAGTCCAGGGCCCGGCAGGTGGCGACCACCGCCAGCGCCAGGTCGTGCCCGATGTGGGCGTTGATCCCGGCCAGGGCGTGCTGGAGCGGCCGGACGCCCGGATGGCGCCGGTACTGGAGCAGCGGGCGCCAGCAGGCCGGGGCCCGGTCCGCCTCCACCGCCGTCAGGTACCGCTCCGCGAACCGCACGCTCAGCGCCTCCGCCCGCCGGGGCGCCGGGAACTCCCCGTGGGAGATGCGCGCGTGCAGGGTCTCCGTCACCGTCAGGTACACCCGGTTGAAGACGGCGACACCGTCCTGCGCGGGGAGCCGCTCGTCCAGGGCGCGCATCCGCGCGAGTACCGCTTCCATGGGTGGCAGCGTCGCAGCCGGCGGTGCGGATCCGGGGAACTTGGCCGTGTGCTTCGCCGGTTCGGGCGAACCGGGCCCCTTCGGCGGCTCGGTCAGGGGCGGGTGTCCCGGTCCGCTCCGCCGTCGGCCGTGCCCGCGTCGTAGGCCGACGTGCCCGCGTCGAGCAGCGGCTGCTGCTTCAGGTGCGCGGGCGCGAAGTACCGCAGCGCGTGGTAGCCGGTGATCACCACGATGGTGCCGAGCGCGATGCCGCCCAGCTCGAAGCTGTCCGTGAGGTGCAGCTTCACCCCGCCGATGCCGATGATGATGCCCGCCGCGGCCGGCACCAGGTTCAGCGGATTGCGCAGGTCCACCCCGCCGTTGATCCAGATCTGCGCGCCGAGCAGGCCGATCATCCCGTACAGGATCACGGTGATCCCGCCGAGCACCCCGCCCGGGATCGCGGCGACGACCGCGCCGAACTTGGGGCACAGGCCGAAGAGCAGGGCGAAGCCGGCGGCCGCCCAGTAGGCCGCCGTCGAGTAGACGCGGGTGGCCGCCATCACGCCGATGTTCTCGGAGTACGTGGTGTTCGGCGGGCCGCCCACCGCCGTGGAGAGCATCGACGCGGCGCCGTCCGCCGCGATCGCCGTGCCGAGCTCGTCGTCGAGCGGGTCGCCGGTCATCTCGCCGACCGCCTTGATGTGCCCGGCGTTCTCGGCGATCAGCGCGATCACCACCGGCAGCGCGATCAGGATCGCCGACCACTCGAACTGCGGGGCGTGGAAGCTCGGCAGCCCGATCCAGTCCGCCGAGGCGACCCCGGAGAGGTCGAGCCGCCAGTGGTCCACGGCCTCCTGCCCGCCGACCGTCGAGTGGATCTTGCCGAAGAGCAGGTCGAGGACCCAGGAGAGGCCGTACCCGAAGAGCAGCCCGAGGAAGATCGCGATGCGCGACCAAAAGCCGCGCAGGCAGACCACGGCCGCTCCGGTGACCAGCATGGTCAGCAGCGCCGTCCACTGGTCCTGCGGCCAGTACGTCGAGGCCGTCACCGGCGCCAGGTTGAAGCCGATCAGCATCACCACCGCGCCCGTCACCACCGGCGGCATCGCCGTGTGGATGACCCGTGCCCCGAAGCGCCGCACGGCGAGCCCCGCCAGGAACAGCGCCGCGCCGACCACGAACACCGCGCCCGTGACGACCGCGCTGTCCCCGCCGCCCGCCCGGATCGCCGCGGCGACGCCCACGAAGGAGAGGGAGCAGCCCAGGTAGGAGGGCACCCGCCCGCGCGTCGCCAGCAGGAAGATGGCCGTCGCGACACCCGACATCATGATCGCCAGGTTCGGGTCGAGGCCCATCAGGACGGGCGCGACGAAACTCGCCCCGAACATCGCCACGACGTGCTGGGCGCCGAGCCCGGCGGTCCGCGGCCACGACAGCCGCTCGTCCGGGCGTACCACCGCGCCGGGGGCGGGGGTCCGCCCGTCTCCGTGCAGGGTCCAGCCCACGCCGAGGCCCATGTTCCCACCACTCCCGTCGAACCGATCGATCAAGCATCCGGGCCGCAGAGCAGCCTGCGCAATATTACGGCCGGATAGCTGCCGGTTCGTCCAGGTCCGCGGGTGCGGCCCCGGCCGACACGGGCTTCTGCCGCAGTACGGCGGCCCCCGCCACCAGCGCGAACGCGAGCAGCGTGACCAGCCCGAAGGACACCACGAGCGAGGTCGCGTCCGCCACCGCGCCGATCGCCGACGGCGCGATCAGCCCCGAGGTGTACGTGATCGTCGCGACGCCCGCTATGGCCTGCGCCGGGGCCGGCCCGCTGCGCGCGGCGGCCGCGAAGGCCAGCGGCACCACCACCGCGATGCCGAGCCCGATCAGCCCGAAGCCCGCGATCGCCGCGGCAGGGTTCCCGGCCGCCACCACGAGCCCCCCGCCCGCGGTGGCCACCACCCCGCTCGCCCGGACGGTGCGCACCGCCCCGAACCGGTCCACCACCCGGTCCCCGACGAGCCGGGCGAGGGCCATGGTGAGCGCGAACGCGGTGGTGCAGGCGGCCGCGAGGCCGGCGTCCGTGTCCAGTACGTCGCGCAGGTAGACCGCCGACCAGTCCATGCTCGCGCCCTCCGCGAAGACCGCGCAGAAGCCGATCGCGCCGATCAGCAGCGCGGACTTCGGGGGCAGTGCGAAGTGCGGCGGGGCCTCGGCCCCCGCGGCGCTGCGCAGGTCGAGCACCCCTCGTACGGCGGCCAGCCCGGCCGCGGTCAGGGCGAGCGCGGCGAACAGGTGGTGCAGCCGGGCGTCGGCCCCGGCGTGCGCGGCGACGGTGCCGGCCGCCGAGCCGATCAGCGCCCCCACGCTCCACATGCCGTGCAGCGAGGACATGATCGAGCGGCCGAGCCGGTTCTCGGTCTCCACGCCCAGCGCGTTCATGGCCACGTCCGCCATGCCGGCGGTCGCCCCGTAGACGAACAGGGCGAAGCAGAGGGTCGCCAGGTTGGGGGCGAGGCTCGGCAGGATCAGGGACAGGGTCCACAGCACCAGCAGCCGGCGCAGCGCGGGGCGGGCCCCGAAGCGGTGGTTGATCCGGCCGGCCAGCGGCATCGCGACCGCGGCGCCCAGCGCGGGGAAGGCGAGGGCGAGGCCCAGGGTGCCCGCGCCGAGCTGGGCGTGGTCCTGGATCCAGGGGATGCGGGTGGCGAAGGAGCCCGTGACGGCCCCGTGGGTGCAGAAGACGGCGGCGATGGCGTGGCGGGCATGGCGCAGGCGCGCCGGGCTGAGGTCTGTTTCCCCTGTCATGGAATTAAACTATCAGGGACCCTGCCTGATAGTTAGTGCCGTGGAGCTACCTAAGATGAGCGCCGTGACTCCTGCCAAGGCCTTGACCCCCGCCGCTCCCTCGCCCGCGTCGCCGAGCACGGCCCGGGCCATCAACGACCGCCTGGCCCTGCGACTCCTGCAGGAGGAGGGGCCGCTGACCGCCACTCAGCTCAAGGCGATGACCGGCCTGTCCCGCCCGTCGGTCGCCGATCTCGTCGAGCGGCTCACCGAAGCCGGCCTGATCGAGGTGGTGGGGGAGTCGGGCGAGCAGCGCCGCGGCCCCAACGCCCGGGTGTACGGGATCGTCGCCCGCCGCGCCTACCTGGCGGCCCTGGACGTACGGACGGACAGCGCGACGGCGGTCGTCGCGGACCTGCTCGGCCGCCCGCTCGCCCAGGCCGCGCTCCCGGTGGACGCGGTGGACGAGGCGGTGGACGTACTGGAGGCCCTCGGGCGGCAGGCGGGGGCGGACGGGCTGCACACGGTGGTGGTCGGCGCCCCGGGTCTGGTGGCCCCGTCCGGGGACCTGCGCAGCACCGTCGGACTGCCCGCCTGGCACCGGGACCTGGTCGAGGCGCTGCAGCGGCGGCTGCCGGCCGCGGTGGCCGTGGAGAACGAGACCAACCTGGCGGCCCTTGCCGAACAGCGCGTCGGCGCGGCCCGGGACCTGGACTCCTTCGTCCTGCTGTGGCTCGGCGCGGGCGTGGGCGCGGCGGTGGTCCTGGACGGGCGGCTCCGCCGGGGTGCCTCCGGCGGAGCGGGCGAGATCGGCTTCCTGCCGGTGCCGGGCACGGGACGGCTGCCCTCGGCCACGGACTGCGGGGGCGGGTTCCACGCGCTGGTCGGCAGGGACGCGGTGGCGGCGCTGGCGGCGGAGCACGGCTGGACGGGCCCGGTGGAGGAAGCGGTGGCGGGGGCGGCGGGCGAACCCTTCCTCGACTCCCTGGCGGAGCGGCTGGCGCTGGGCGCGGCGGCGGTCGCGGCGGTCCTGGACCCGGGGTGCCTGGTCCTGGCGGGGGAGCTCGGCCACGCGGGCGGCCCCGCCCTCGCGTCGGCGGTGGCCCGCCGCCTGACGACACTGACCCCGGTCCCGATGGAGGTTCGCTCCACCACCCTCGGGGATTCGGCGGTCCTGACGGGAGCGAGACTGGCCGCCCGCGAAGCCGTGCAGGCGGACCTCTTCGCCTCCTGAGCCGCACCGGCCGGACGGGCTACTCCTCGTCGACGGTCTCGTCGTCGTGGAGCCGGCGCCAGATGCGGGTGCGGTGCAGCACGTAGAGGGCGCCGGCCAGGAAGACCACCTGGAGGCCCACGGCGAGCACCCAGAAGATCACCCGGCTCTCCAGCTCGTCCGTCAGGTAGGCGAAGTTCATGCCGAAGAACCCCGTCAGGAAGGTCAGCGGCAGGAAGATCGTGGAAACGATCGCCAGCCGGTTGATCACACCGTTCTGCTCGCCGGACACCAGCGAGGTGTAGGTGCCGAAGCCCCGCCGGGCGGCTTCCTGGAGCGCCTCGATGTCCGTCAGCACCAGCCTCGACATCCGCTGGTACTCGCGGGCCAGCCGCTGGCGCTCCGCCGGGAAGTTCGGGTTCAGCACCCGGCGCGTGATGGCCTCCTCCGCCGCCTGGTGGTAGGGGAGCAGCGTGTGGTGCAGCAGCGCCGCGGTCCGGCGCAGCCGCGCCAGGCTGTAGAGCTGCTCGGGCTTGCGCCGCCGGAACATCTCGTCCTCCAGGTCCTCCACCTCCAGCAGGGCCTGGACGGCCGACCGCCGGTAGGTCTCCAGAGCCTCGCCCAGCAGCAGGAACAGCACGGCCACGGCGTCGGGGGGCCGTTCGCGCGGGAACCGGGCGACGAGCTCCTCCACCAGCCCGGCCGGCCCCCGGTGCACCGTGACCAGGTACCGCTCGGTGGCCACGACGTGGAGGTGCACGACCCGGCCCGCCTCGATCGCGGGGACGACGAACGCGGCGGCGTCCCCGAGGAACTCGGCGCGGGCGGATTCCCTCTCCCGGCCGAACCACGGCAGCTCCTCGGCCTCCAGGCCGAGCAGGCGGGCGATCGGCTGCTCCCCGGGCGGTGCCCGCTCGGGCAGCTCCGCGTCCACGAACAGGAAGCGCGCCTGCGCCAGGCGCTCGCGGGCCTCGGACACCGGGGTGCGCCGCGCGACGCCCTCCGGCATGGACACGACCGAAACGATCATCGCCCCGCACCGTGGACCACGCCGTGGGGGCGGCGCGCCAGGAACTCCGCGAACGTGCCCTTGCCGGAGGCGTGGGACGGGGCCAGGTTTCCGCCGCGGCGGAAGGCCGCGTACGCCTTCCCCGCCAGCGGGAGCGCGAACACCCTGCGCCGGCTTCCCGCCGCCGCGAGGTACGCCCGGCCCAGTTCCACCAGCGTGTGGATCTCCGGGCCGCCCATGTCCGCGACCCGGCCCGCCGGGGCCGGCACGGCCAGTTCCGCCATCCGGTCCGCGACCTCCTCCACGGCGACCGGCTGCACCCGGACCCCCTTCGGCAGCGGCACCGGCACCGCCGGCACCTTCGTCAGCGCGTCCATCAGCATCGCCACCAGGTCGTGGAACTGCGTCGTGCGCAGGATCGTCACGCCCAGCCCCGAAGCCTCCAGCATCCGCTCGACCTTGTGCTTCACCGTGTAGTAGCCGAACGGGACCACGTCGACCCCGACGATCGAGATGTAGACGATGTTCGTGACCGTCCCGGCCCGCCGGGCCACCTCGATCAGGTGGCCGGCGGCCACGTCGTCACCGCCGCGCGGACTGCTCGCGCAGTGCACGACCACCTCCGCGCCGGCCATCGCCGCATCCAGCCCGGTACCGTCCCGCAGGTCGACCGGGTGGTCCTTCGAGCGGCGGCTCAGCACCCGTACGTCGTGGCCCGCCGCCCGCAGCCTGGTGACGACCAGCCCGCCGAGGTTTCCGGTGCCTCCGGTGACGAGAATCGTGCCCATGGTGTCCGTTCCTTCCCTGAAGGGTTCCGTTCACCGGACATGACCGGACAGCCCCCGGGAATGTGACAGCTGCCGCTGAAGGAATTCCAGCTTCTCCGGATTCGCCATGCTCCGCACCCCGCGGACCAGCCCGTCATCGACCTCCACCTGCAGGACCACCGCCGCGCCGAACAGCAGCGCGGGCTCGCCGTTGACCTCCGCGAGGGAGATCGGCAGACCGGCCCCGTACCGGCGCAGCGCACCCGCCAGGAACCGCGCCACCTTGTCCCGGCCCAGGATCGGCCGCCGGGCCGCGGACACGATCCCGCCGCCGTCCGCCACGTACCGCACGTCGGCGCTCAGCATGGACTCCAGCCGGGCCAGGTCCCCCTCGCGCGCCGCCGTCAGGAAGGCCTCCACGAGCCGGTGCCACTGCGCCGGATCCGGCTCGAAGCGCGGCCGCGCCGCGGCCGCCCGCCCCGATTCCGCCCGCCCCGATTCCGCCCGCCCCGATTCCGCCCGCCCGGACTGCGCCCGCGCCGCCTCCACCCGGCCCGCGGCCCGCCGGTAGAGCTGCCGGCAGTTGGGCTCGGCCAGGTCGAGCAGGGCGGCGATCTCCCGGTGGCCGTACGCGAAGGCCTCGCGCAGCACGTACACGGCCCGCTCCACCGGCGTCAGCCGCTCCAGCAGCACCAGCAGGGCGATGGAGACGCCCTCCCGCTGCTCGGCCGACTCCAGCGGGCCCAGTGCCCCGTCCCCGGTGAGGACCGGCTCCGGGAGCCAGGGGCCGGGGTACTCCTCGCGCCGGGCCCGCGCCGAGGCGAGGCGGTTCAGGCACAGGCGGGTGACGGCCTTGGCGAGCCAGGCCCCGGGGTGCCCGACGTCCTCGCGCCCGGCGGAGCTCCACCGCAGCCAGGCGTCCTGGACGGCGTCTTCCGCCTCGGCGGCCGAGCCGAGCATGCGGTAGGCGATCCCGAACATCCGCGGCCGGTGCTGCTCGAAGTCCGCGAGCGGCGCGGGGTCCTGTGCGATCACGGCAGCAGCCTACGAGGGGCCCGCGGCTGCACGTGCGAGGACCCGGTGGCCGCCGGGCCACCGGGTCCTCACGTCTGTCTACTCAGGGCGACTCCGCGGTGTCAGCAGGCGCCCTGGTCCTTCCAGACGCCCCACTCACCGGTGGTGCCGGGCTCCTCGTTCTGTGTCCACCACTGGGCCTTCCAGTTGTGGCCCTTGTGGGAGACGAGGTTCCCGCTGTTGTAGATCGTGCCCGCGACGTACGCCGGGTTCGTGCAGGTTCCGCCCGGCGGGGTCGTCGGCGGGGTGGTCGGCGGCGTCGTCGGGGGAGTGGTGGGCGGGGTCGTGGGCGGCGTGGTCGGCGGGATCGTCGGGCCCCCCGGCTCGACGAGCGTCGTACCGCGGGCCAGGTCCCCGGCGAGGGCGTAGGTGGTGCCGGAGATGTTCACCGTCCAGTTGGAGGGTGTGGAGACCGGCAGGTAGTAGTTGAACGCCAGGTCCACCGAGGCGCCGGGGGCCAGCGTCTGCCACGCCGGGAGCTTCAGCGAGACCCGCTGGAAGTCGCCCTTCAGCCCGCCGACGTTGGTGCCGGTGTGGCCGCTGCTGATCACCTTCGTGCCGAAGCCGGACTGGTCGGAGGCGTTGTCCGGGGCCGAGGTCCCGTAGTCGAACCGGAACTCCGTACCGCCGGGCAGCGTGGCCTTCGTGTTGTTGGTGATCTTGAGCTTCGGGGTGATCGGGTAGTTGGAGTCGCCCAGCTTGAACTCGCCGAACTCCGTCTTGATGTCCACGGCCTGGGTGGGCAGGGCGGTCGCGCCCGCCTTCTTGGCGCCGTACGGCGCGGCCGACTTGAACTTCTCGTACATCAGGGAGGTGAGCGTGTCGCCCATCTCGTACTGGCCCTTGGCGGCGTTGTACCCGTAGTCGCCCGCCAGCTCCCAGACCATCGTGCCGCCGATGCCCTTGTTCACCACGTAGTCGGCCTTGGCGGCGACGGACTGCTCGTCCTCCGTCGACAGGAAGACCTTCTTCTGGGCGTTCCACAGCCACGGCGCCACCAGGGTGGAGTCGTACTTGCGGGAGTAGGTGCCGGTCAGCGTGGTGTTCGCGGGGAAGCCGTACGTGGTGACGTAGTCGCCGACGACGCCCTTCTCCAGGTTCTTGGCGTGCCACATCGGGTTGGAGCCCGCCGGGGACTCGACCCCGTTGGTGTCCAGGTCGTGCCACAGGTTGTCGATGCCGACCGCGCCGTCACCGCACTTGGTCAGCCCCGCGCCGGCCGGGCAGGTGGTCGCGGGGGCCTTGCCCCACAGTCCGTCCGTGCCGCCCTGAACGTTCTTGAAGCCGCGGGTGTAGTACGGCAGGCCCATGTTGATGCGGCCGGCCGGCATCGAGCCGCGGAAGTAGTGGTAGGCCCAGTCGGAGTTCAGGTAGCCGATGCCGCCGTACTGGGAGGTGGAGTAGACCCCGGCGGCGGCGAGTTCGCCGTCCTTGCCGTCGTCGAAGAGCGAGGCGTTCGGGCCGACGTACTCGTTCCAGGCGCCGTGCAGGTCGTAGGACATGATGTTGACGTAGTCCAGGTACTTCTGCATCTGGAACGTCTCCATGCCCCGCAGCAGGTAGCCGGAGGAGGGGGCGGCGACGGAGAGCAGGTAGTGCTTGCCGTCGGCGGCGCCCGCGCGGTCGAGCTTCTCGCGCAGCGACTTCATCAGGGCGGCGTAGCCCTGGACGAGGCCGGCCCGGCGGGCGTTGGAAAGCTGCCAGTCCAGCGGGTTTCCCGCGTCCTTCATGGTGGTCGGGTACTCGTAGTCGATGTCGACGCCGTTGAAACCGTACTTCCGGATGAACGCGACCGAGGAGTCCGCGAAGGTGTCGATGCCCGCCTGGTTGACCGAGCCGTCGGCGTTGGTGGCCATCGAGTAGAAGCCGCCGGAGGCGACGCGGTTGCCGTCGTCGCCGAAGTAGCCGCCGGTCTCGGCCCAGCCGCCGACCGAGATCAGCGTCTTGACGTTCGGGTACTGCTTCTTGAATTTGTTCAGCAGGTTGAAGTGGCCCTTGTAGGGGAGGGCCGGGTCCATCTCGGCGCCCGCCACTCCCGGCCAGGTCATCCCGGTGGCGGCGTTGTTCGCGTTGTCGGCGCCGACCGAGATCTTGTTGTCGGAGCCGACGTGGGCGAAGGCGTAGTTCAGGTGGGTCACCTTGGACCACGGGACGTTGTTGGCGAGGTAGGCGGGGGTGCCGTCCTTGCCCGTACGCCAGCCGGTGAAGTATCCGATGACGCGGCGCTGGTGGTCGGCGCCCATCTTCTCGCGGCCCTCGGAGTCGTAGACCGAGCAGTACGGGACGTCGACGCCGGCCGTCTTGTACAGCCCGTCCGGGCGACAGCTCTCTCCCCCGGACTCCGCCTGGGGGGACCCCCAGGCGGCGTGCGAAAAGGCCGTCGACACTGCGGGTAGTAGCAGTCCGGCGATCGCCGCGCCGGATGCCAGGAGCATCGCTCTCATACGTGTGGGGGACGGCATGGTGCCTCCTGGGGAGGGGAGGATGGCAGACACAAGGGACACAACAGGCGGAGATGTGGTGCGTGTTGGCCCGTGACGTGCGCACATCTGACGGGCTGTCTCCCGGGGAAGATGAAGGGAACGTTAAGAGGACTAGACCACCCCGTCAATAGGTCTGGACCAATCACGGCCGGACATGACGGACTCTCGCGCGGCCGCCCCCTTGTGACCCAGGCCACAGCGCCTCGCTCGCATGGCCGACGATCGACCGTGGCAAACTGGCAGCAGTACCAGTAAGCAGCGCACTCCGGGGTCGGTGTAATTCCGAACCGGCGGTATAGTCCGCGACCCGTCCGCAGCCAGCGGCCGGTTGACCAGGTGAAATTCCTGGACCGACGGTGAAAGTCCGGATGGGAGGCAGTGCGCGGCGGGCCAGTCACCGGTACGCCGCCGTCGGCGGTTCATCGGCGTATCCCTGCGGATGCGTCCGGACGGACCGTTTTTCGGCCTCGGCGTCCCCGCGTGTGCTGTACCGCTTCATCTGTCGTATCCCGACAGGCCCCGGAGTCCGTGCCCGATCGAGGCAGGAGGACCCGGTGGCGAACCACGCCGCGCACGCACCGCACGACGCCCTCGGCGAGACCGAGACCGATGCCGCCGCCGGCGCTCTGACCGACGCCCCGGCCATGCGCCGCGCCATCGCGCTCGCCGCCCGCGGCCTCGGCTCCACCAGCCCCAACCCGGTCGTCGGCTGCGTCATCACCGACGCCGCGGGCACCGTCGTCGGCGAGGGCTGGCACGAGCGGGCCGGCGGCCCGCACGCCGAGGTCCACGCCCTGCGCGCCGCCGGCGAGGCGGCCCGCGGCGGCACCGCGTACGTCACCCTCGAACCCTGCAACCACACCGGTCGTACGGGCCCCTGCGCCCGGGCCCTCGTCGAGGCGGGCGTCACCCGCGTGGTCTACGCCGTCCCCGACCCGAACCCGCAGGCCAGCGGCGGCGCCGCCACCCTGCGCGCCGCCGGGATCACGGCCGAGGGCGGGTTCCTGGAGACCGAGGCCGCGGCCGGCAACGCCGCCTGGCTCACCTCCGTACGCCTGGGCCGCCCGCACGTGACCTGGAAGTACGCCGCCACCCTCGACGGCCGCAGCGCCGCCGCGGACGGCAGCAGCCGCTGGATCACCGGCCCGGAATCCCGCGCCGACGTCCACCGGCTGCGCGCCGAGGCCGACGCCGTCCTCGTCGGCGGCGGCACCCTGCGCACCGACGACCCCCACCTGGCCGTACGCGGCGTCGAAGGGGCCACCCAGCCCCTGCGCGTCGCCCTCGACACCCGCGCCGGCCTGCCGGCGACCGCCCGCATCCTCGACGACGCCGCGCCCACGCTGCTCGTCGTCGGCGAGGACGCCGACACCCGGCACCTGCCGGACGGCGTCGACCTGCTCCGGCTGCCCCTGCACGACGGCCGCATCGCCGTCCACGACCTGCTCGCGCGGCTGTACGCCCGCGGTGTGCGCTCCGTGTTCCTGGAAGGCGGCCCCACCCTCGCGGGCGCCTTCCTCGAAGCCGGGGCCGTCGACCGCGTCATCGGCTACCTCGCCCCGGCCCTCCTCGGCTCCGGCCCCGCCGCCCTCGCCGACGCAGGCATCACCACCATCGCCCGCGCGGTGCGCCTCGACATCACCGAGGCCGTCCGCGTCGGCACCGATCTGCGCATCACCGCCGTACCCGTACCCGAAGCCGTCCCCACCCCCACCGCCCCCAAGGAGCACTGAGTGTTCACCGGAATCGTCGAAGAACTGGGCGAGGTCACCGCCGTCGAGCAGCTCTCGGAGGCCTCCCGCTTCCGCCTGCGCGGACCCGTCGTCACCGACGGCGCCAAGCACGGCGACTCCATCGCCGTCAACGGCGTCTGCCTGACCGTCGTGGAGACGGGCGACGGCGAGTTCACCGCCGACGTCATGCAGGAGACCCTCAAGCGGTCCAGCCTCGGCGTCCTCCACGCGGGCTCCCGGGTCAACCTGGAGCGGCCGATGGCCCTCGGCGGACGGCTCGGCGGACACCTGGTCCAAGGGCACGTGGACGGCACCGGCGAGATCCTGTCCAGGACGCCCTCCGAGCACTGGGAGATCGTCAAGGTCTCGCTCCCGCGGAACCTGTCCCGGTACGTCGTGGAGAAGGGCTCCATCACGGTGGACGGAGTCAGCCTCACCGTGGTCGAGGCCGCCGCGGACTGGTTCACCATCAGCCTCATCCCCACCACCCTCGCGCTGACCACCCTCGGCCTCAAGCAGCCCGGCGACCCGGTCAACCTCGAGGTCGACGTCCTCGCGAAGTACGTCGAGCGCCTGCTCGCCGCCGGGGTGGACCCGCTGACCGCCAAGGAGGAGCAGCAGTGACCGCCCTGACCTGGCTCAACGCGGAGGCCTTCACGGTCTTCGGCCAGAAGGTCATCTGGTCCGACATGATCGGCAACCTGATGGGCCTGGCCGCCCTCGCCCTCGGCTGGCGCCGCTCCATATGGACCTGGCCCGCCCAGCTCCTGTCCGGCCTGATCCTCATAGCCGCCTACGCCTCCGCCCACCTCGCCGGCGGCGTCGGCAAGCAGCTCCTCGTCATCGGCGTGGCCGCCTGGGGATGGCGCGCCTGGCAGCGCGGACGGCAGCAGGCCCAGGACGGCACCCTCGCGGTGCGCACCGCCACCTGGACGGAGCGCGGACTGCTCCTCGCCGGGGCGGCGCTGGGCACCCTCGCCGTGGGCGGACTGTTCACGCTCTTCCCGAACCTGTCC
Organism: Streptomyces sp. NPDC001903; assembly: GCF_042891345.1. NCBI lineage: Bacteria > Bacillati > Actinomycetota > Actinomycetes > Kitasatosporales > Streptomycetaceae > Streptomyces > Streptomyces sp. NPDC001903. The sequence continues at coordinate 60,548 of NZ_JBIASZ010000017.1, read as the reverse complement.
TGGAGCCCGTGGGCCGACGCCTACATCTTCGTCGGCACGATCGTCGCGATGGTCGCCCAGGCCCGCGGACTCGTCGAGTTCTGGTTCGCCTGGCTCCTCGTCGACCTGGTCGGCGTCCCGCTCGCCTTCACCAACGGACTGGCCTTCTCCGGCCTCGTCTACGTCGTCTACTTCGCGCTCGTCCTCTGGGGCGCCCACGACTGGTACCAGCGTTCGCGCACCACCCCCGCCCCGGCCCTGGAAGGAGCAACGGCATGACCCTCAAGCCCGTGCCCGACATCGACGCCGTCCTCGACGCCGTCTTCCGGCTCGACCCCGTCGAGCAGGCCATCCGCGACATCGCGGCCGGCCGGCCGGTCGTCGTCGTCGACGACGAGGACCGCGAGAACGAGGGCGACCTCGTCATCGCCGCCGAGAAGGCCACCCCCGAGATCGTCGCGTTCATGATGAGCGAGTGCCGCGGCCTGATCTGCGCCCCCATGGAAGGCCCCGAGCTGGAGCGGCTCGAGCTGCCCCAGATGGTCCAGAACAACACCGAGTCGATGAAGACCGCCTTCACGGTCTCCGTCGACGCCAGTGCCGCCCACGGCGTCACCACCGGCATCTCGGCCGCCGACCGCTCCACCACCCTGCGGATGCTCGCCGACGGCATCTCCGAGCCCTCGGACTTCGTCCGCCCCGGCCACGTCTTCCCGCTGCGCGCCAAGCCCGGCGGCGTCCTGGTCCGCAACGGCCACACCGAGGCCGCCGTCGACCTCGCCCGCCTCGCGGGCCTGCGCCCCGTCGGCGCGATCGTGGAGATCGCCGGCGAGGACGGCGTCATGCTGCGCCTGCCCGAGCTGATCCCCTTCGCCCGCAAGCACGGCCTGACGATCATCTCCATCGAGGACCTGATCGCCTACCGCCGCTCCGCCGAGCCCACCGTGCGACGCGAGGCCACGGTCGCCCTGCCGACCGCCCACGGCGACTTCACGGCGTACGGCTACCGCTCCGCCGTCGACGGAGTCGAGCACGTCGCCCTCGTCCACGGCGAGATCGGCGACGGCCAGGACGTCGTGGTCCGGGTCCACTCCGAGTGCCTGACCGGCGACATCTTCCACTCCCTGCGCTGCGACTGCGGCCCCCAGCTGCACGCCTCCATGGCCCGCATCAAGGACGAGGGCCGCGGCGTGGTCGTCTACCTGCGCGGTCACGAGGGCCGCGGCATCGGACTGGTGTCCAAGCTGCGCGCGTACGAACTCCAGGAGCGCGGCCGCGACACCCTGGACGCCAACCTGGAGCTCGGCCTGCCCGCCGACGCCCGCGACTACGCCGCCGGCGCGCAGATCCTCGCCGACCTCGGCGTCAAGAGCGTCCGGCTGCTGACCAACAACCCCGACAAGTCCGCCGCCCTCGTACGGCACGGCATCGCGGTCAACGACCGGGTGGCCATGCCCACGGAGGCCGGGGAGCACAATCTGCGGTACCTGCGCACGAAGCGGGACCGAATGGGCCACGACCTGCCCTGGCTGGACCGGGCCGTGACCGCCACCACCTGCGGCAACCAGTAAGCACGTACGCACCACCCGCGTACGCACACCACCACGAACCACGAACCACGAAGAACCGAGGAGCACAGCTGTGAGCGGCAAGGGCGCACCCGAACTGAGTGTCAGGAACTGCGGAGACCTCCGGGTCGCCGTCATCGCGGCCCAGTGGCACGAGAAGGTCATGGACGGGCTCGTCGACGGCGCCCTGCGCGCCCTGCACGAACTGGGCATCGACGAGCCGACCCTGCTCCGCGTCCCGGGCAGCTTCGAGCTCCCGGTCGCGGCGAAGGTGCTGGCCGGCCGCGGCTACAATGCCATCGTCGCCCTCGGAGTCGTCATCCGCGGCGGCACCCCGCACTTCGAATACGTCTGCCAGGGCGTCACCCAAGGCCTGGTGCAGGTGTCGATCGACACCGGAGTCCCCGTCGGCTTCGGCGTACTGACCTGCGACAACGACGAGCAGGCGCTGGACCGCGCCGGGCTCGAGGGGTCGAACGAGGACAAGGGACACGAAGCGGTCATCGCCGCCGTCTCGACCGCCGTCACCCTGCGGTCCGTCAGCGAACCCTGGCACTGAGCGGCGGCGGGGGACCCCGTATTCTGAGGACCATCATGGCGAACACACCCTCCAAGAGTTTCGAAGAGCTCTTCACCGAGCTTCAGCTCAAGGCCGCCACCGGCGACCCCGGCTCCTCCCGCACTGCCGAGCTCGTCGGCAAGGGCGTCCATGCGATCGGCAAGAAGATCGTCGAGGAGGCCGCGGAAGTCTGGATGGCCGCCGAGTACGAGGGCAAGGAAGCCGCCGCCGAGGAGATCTCCCAGCTGCTGTACCACGTCCAGGTGATGATGGTCGCGCGCGGGATCTCCCTCGACGACGTCTACGCGCACCTCTAGGCCGGAGCCCGTCCCGCGGGTCCCCCGCCCGCCGTTCACCCACACGTTTCGCAATCACGCACTGAAGGAAGCCCCATGCTGCGCATCGCCGTCCCCAACAAGGGTTCACTCTCCGGAGCGGCGTCGGCGATGCTCCATGAGGCCGGCTACCGCCAGCGCAAGGAGTCCAAGGAGCTCGTGGTCCTCGACCCCGAGAACGGCGTGGAGTTCTTCTACCTCCGCCCCAAGGACATCGCGATCTACGTCGCCTCGGGCAAGCTCGACATCGGCATCACCGGCCGTGACCTGCTGCTCGACTCCGGCGCCAGCGCGGAGGAGATCCTCGCGCTGAACTTCGGCCGCTCGACCTTCCGCTACGCCACCAGGCCCGGCACCGCGAAGGGCCCCGAGGACTTCACCGGGATGACGATCGCGACCTCGTACGAGGGAATCGTCGCCAAGCACCTCGCCGAGCAGGGCATCGACGCCTCCGTCGTACACCTGGACGGCGCGGTCGAGACCGCCATCCAGCTCGGCGTCGCCCAGATCATCGCGGACGTCGTCGAGACCGGCACCAGCCTGCGCAACGCCGGCCTGGAGGTCATCGGCGAGCCGATCCTCACCTCCGAGGCCGTGGTCATCCGCCGCAACGGCGCCGACGCCGAGAACCCGCAGGCCCAGCAGTTCCTGCGGCGCCTCCAGGGCGTCCTGGTGGCCCGCAGCTACGTGATGATGGACTACGACTGCCGCGCCGAGCACCTCGAGCGGGCCGTGGCCCTCACCCCGGGCCTGGAGTCGCCGACCATCTCCCCGCTGCACAACGAGGGCTGGGTCGCCGTCCGCGCGATGGTCCCGGCCAAGGAAGCGCAGCGGATCATGGACGACCTGTACGAGCTGGGCGCGCGCGCGATCCTCACCACCTCGATCCACGCCTGCCGTCTCTGACCCGTACGTCCTTCCGATCCGTACGCCCCCTCCCGAAGGCATCTCCCGCATCATGGCCGAGTCCGCCGCCCAGCCCGCCCTGCCCGCCCTGCCGGTCACCTTCCGGCCGACCCGTACCCGGGCCGTCCTGCTGGGCGTCGGGCTCGCCATGTTCGCCACCATCACGGCGATCGCCCTGCTGCTGGAGAACCTCGGCCCGGGCGAGCGGCTCAGCTTCATCTTCACCGCCGTCCTGCTGTCGTCCGTACTCGTCCTGCTCAGCCGCCCCAAGGTGGTCGCGGACGAGGCGGGCGTCACCGTCGTGAACCTGACCAACACCCGCCGCCTGGAGTGGGCGCAGATCCTGCGCGTCAACCTCCGCCCCGGCGACCCGTGGGTGTTCCTGGACCTCAGCGACGGTACGAGCCTGCCCGCCCTCGGCATCCAGCCGGGCGTGGCCAAGCAGCAGGCCATCGGCGACGCCCGCGCGCTGCGCGCGCTCGCCGAGGCCCGGGGAACCGGGCCGCACCACCACTGAGCCGCCCGCCGCGCGCACGTCCGAACGGCGCATCCCGGCCGACGCTGCCCGAACAAGCGGCGAACAGCCGTGGAACGGGCCTCGAACAGGGCTCGTGCGGGCCTTGAGCGGCTCTCGGACGAAGCACCGGAGCCGCAGCCGACCGCTGCGTCCCATTGCGGCGGCGATCTCAGTGACTACCCTGGTGGCGGGGCGCACCCGTACGCCCTCCCACCGGCCCCGGGACCCCGAGGCCCGCGGGCACCTGCGACTTGAGGAGTGACTCCCTCCAGCAATGGACGGATCGTCCGGTAGTACCCGCGCCGCCCTCCCCACGGAGGCGGCGGCATGACCATCCCGCTACTTCTGCTCGGGGCGGCATTCGCCCTGATCCTCGCCAACGGCTTCTTCGTGGCGGCCGAATTCGGCCTCGTCACCGTGGAACGGCCCGAGGCCGAACGCGCCGCAGCCGAAGGCGACCGCCGTGCCCGCACGGTGGTCGAGGCCCTGAAGGAGCTCTCCTTCCAGCTCTCGGGCACCCAGCTCGGCATCACCATCACCTCCCTCGTGGTCGGCATGCTCGCCGAACCGGCCCTCGCCGGACTGCTGGCCGGGCCGATCGCGGCCACCGGCCTGCCCGCGGGGGCCGTGTCCGGCGTCGCCGTCTTCATCGGCATGCTGCTCGCCTCCGCCGTCCAGATGGTCGTCGGCGAGCTCGTCCCGAAGAACTGGGCCGTCTCCCGGCCGCTTCAGGTGGCACGGTTCGTGGCCGGCCCGCAGCAGGTCTTCTCCCGGGCCTTCCGGCCCGTCATCGCCGCTCTCAACGCCGTCGCCAACCGTCTCGTACGGGCGCTCGGCGTGGAGCCGGCCGAGGAGATGGCCTCCGCACGCACCCCCGGCGAACTGGTCTCCCTGGTCCGCCATTCGGCCCAGGCCGGCGCCCTCGAACAGGACACCGCCGACCTCTTCGTGCGGACCCTCTCCCTGGGCGAGCTCACGGCCCAGCACGTCATGACCCCCCGGGTGAAGGTCAGCGCCCTCCAGCACACGGCCACCGCGGCCGACGTGCTGAACCTGACCCGCGCCACCGGGCTGTCCCGGTTCCCGGTCTACCGGGAGCGCATCGACGAGGTCACCGGCGTCGTCCACCTCAAGGACGCCCTCGCCGTGCCCGAGTCCGAGCGCGCCCGCACCACCGTGAGCCGGATCTGCGTGGCCCCGCTGCTGGTGCCCGGCTCCCTGCCGGTGCAGCCGCTGCTGGAGCGGCTGCGCAGCGAGCAGCCCATGGCCGTCGTCGTCGACGAGTACGGCGGCACGGCCGGGGTGGTCACCCTGGAGGACATCGTGGAGGAGCTCGTGGGCGAGGTCCGCGACGAGCACGACCTCGCCGAGGACGAGAGCCCCGAACTGGCCGCCGTGCCCGCCGAGGACGGCCGCCCCTCCTGGGAGGCCGACGGCAGCTGCCGGGTGCACACCCTGCGCCGGATAGGCCTGGAGGTGCCCGAAGGCCCGTACGAGACCGTCGCCGGTCTCGTCGCGGATCTGCTCGGCCGGATCCCCGCCCCCGGGGACCGCGCCGAACTGCCCGGCTGGAGGCTGTCCGTCCGCCAGGTCGGCCGCAACCGCGCCGAGCGCGTCCGGCTGGTCCGGCTGGGCGCCGTCCCCGCCGCCGCGCACGGGACCGGCCCCGAGGCCGCCCGCGCCACCGTCCGGATCGACGCGGGCGCCGCACGCACCGGGCCCGGCCGCCAGGCCTCCCCGGACGGCCGCTCGCCGCAGCCGGCCCAGTCGGCCCAGCTGGAAGGCGCCGGCCGATGAACGCCCTCCAACTGCTGTTCGCCCTGCTCCTGGTCCTGGCCAATGGTTTCTTCGTCGGTGCCGAGTTCGCGCTCGTCTCCGTACGGCGCAGCCAGATCGAACCACTGGCCAAGGAGTCCAAGCGGGCCCGCCAGGTGCTGTACGGGCTGGAGAACCTGCCGCGCATGATGGCGGCGGCCCAGTTCGGCATCACCATCTGCTCCCTGACCCTCGGCGCGGTCGCCGAGCCGACGGTGGCCCGTCTGCTGGAGCCGCTCTTCCACGCGGCGCACATCCCGCAGGGCATGATCCACCCGCTGGGCTACGCGGTGGCGCTCGCCGCCGTCGTCTTCCTGCACCTGGTCATCGGCGAGATGGTGCCCAAGAACCTCGCCATGGCCGCGCCCGAGAAGACCGCCCTCTGGTTCAGCCCGGGCCTGGTGGCCTTCGCCCGGCTGTGCGGCCCCGTCACCAGTGCGCTCGGCTCCTGCGCGCACGTGGTGCTCCGCCTGTTCAAGGTGGAGCCCAAGGACGAGGTCGAGGCCGTCTACACCAGTGCCCAGCTCGGCCGGCTCGTCGAGGACTCCCGGCAGGCCGGGCTCCTGGAGCCGGGCGAGCAGGAGCGCCTGGAGGACGCCCTGGAGCTGGGCAGCCGCCCGGTCACCGACGTCCTGCTCGCCCGGGACCGGCTCGTCACGGTCGGCCCCTCGGCGACCCCGCGCCAGATCGAGCAGCTCACCGTCCGCACCGGCTACTCCCGCTTCCCGGTCCGCTCCGAGAACGGCGCCTTCATGGGCTACGTGCACGTGAAGGACGTACTGGACCTGGAGGACCGGGAGCGGGCCGTGCCCCAGCGGGTCTGGCGGCGGATGACCACCCTGTCCGCCACCCTCCCGCTGGACGACGCGCTCAGCGTCATGCGCCGGGACGCCACCCATCTGGCCCAGGTCGCCGACCCGGCCGGCCGGGTGCTGGGCCTGGTCGCCCTGGAGGACGTCCTGGAGATGCTGGTCGGCGAGGTACGCGATCCCGCGCACCGCGTCCCGGCCCGCCGCCCGGGCCCCCGGCAGACGAGCGCCGCGGGCCAGAAGGGACTTTGACGACACCCCCTGCCGCCCCGCGGAACCCCGCGGGGCGGCAGCGCTACATCGGCGGCGGCTCGGGCCGGTCCCGGTCCTGCGGACCGCGGCCCGACAGGACCTCCCCGTACGCCTGCATCAGGTCCGGCAGCCGCAGCGTCGCCAGGTCCTCCCGGGAGGGCTCGCCGGGGAAGCCCGCCAGCCGCAGGTCCCGGTACGCGCAGCTCTTCTCGTACAGGGTGCGCAGGAAGCGGCCGTTGCCCAGCTCGTCGATCCAGCCCTGCTCCACCACGTGCCCGCTGATGCTGCGCAGCTCCTCCAGGGCCTCCGCGTCCCAGCAGTCCCCGTTCGCGTCCGCCAGCACCCCGCCGATCGCGGTCAGCTCCAGCGGCCGGTAGCTCGGGAAGTCCACCCGGGTCGTGAACCGCGAGGACAGCCCCGGATTTGCGGCCAGCAGCCGGTCCATCCCGGCGGGATAGCCGGCCAGGATCACCACCAGGTGGTCCCGGTTGTCCTCCGCCCGCTTCAGCAGCACCTGGAGCGCCTCGTCCCCGTACGCGTCGCCCTTGCTGTACCCGGTGTTGGAGAGGCTGTACGCCTCGTCCACGAACAGCACCCCGCCGATCGCGGAATCGATCAGCTCGTTCGCCTTCACCGCGGTCTGCCCGAGGAACTCGCCCACCAGGTCCGCCCGTTGGGCCTCCACCAGATGGTCCCCGCCCAGCAGCCCGAGCGCGTAGAAGACCCGGCCCAGGATCCGCGCCACCGTGGTCTTGCCCGTCCCCGACGGTCCGGAGAAGACGAAATGCCGCTTCGGGGGCTGCACCGGCAGCCCCTGCCCGGCCCGCAGCCGGGCCATGTGCAGCTGCGCGGAGAGCGCCTTCACCTGCCGTTTCACCGGCTCCAGCCCCACCATGCGCTCCAGCTCCGCCAGGGCCTCGGCGAGCAGCGCCGGATCGGCCGGCCCGGCCGGCAGCCCCCCGGGCGCGGCCTGCGGCGGGACCGCCACCTTGCGGCGCGCGCCCTCCACCCGGCCCGTGCCCGGTCCGCCCGGAGCCCCGAACCGCGGATCAGGATCGGGGGCGATCAGCGGGTCCGGCTCCGCCTGCCCGTCCGCCGCGATGTCCTGGACGGGGCCGCCGCCGAGGGCCACGGCCGCGAAGTCCCCGCCGACCGGCGAGAGATCGTGGCCCGCGTACCCCTCGTAGCCGGACGCGGCGTATCCGGCGTATCCGTCGGCCCCGTCGACGTAGTCGCTGTCCTCGATCGCCGTCAGCCGGGCCGCCGTGTCCATGAACGCCGGATCCACCCGGTGCACCGCCCGGTACAGCGGCAGCGCCGCCGCGCTGCGCCCGGTACCCTCGTGGGCCCGCGCCAGCCAGTACCGCAGCTCCTTGCGCTGCGGCTGCTCGCTGCGGCACCGCATCAGCGCCGCCGAGAGCATGGGCTCGGCCTGTCCGTACATCTCCAGGCGGACCCGGGCCATCCCGCCGAACAGGCCCGCCTCGATGCCCAGCAGGGGATCGTCCACCAGCGGCTCGGTGTGCCGCACCAGCTGCTCCCAGTCCTTGACCAGGTAGGCCCGGCAGGCGTGCAGGAACCGCACCTGCGCATCGGTGTCCACCGGCGGCAGTGCGGCCAGTGCCTGGTCGAGCTCGGGGACGTGCCGGCCGTCCAGCCAGTGCGAGGCGTGGGCCAGCAGGAGGTCCCGCCGGCTCTCCAGCACCGGCTGCACCCACCAGCCGAGCCAGTACCAGGAGTTCAGCGTCCGCCGGTGGCGGGCCCGCTGCTCTCCGAAGCGGTCGCGGTGGGCGTACATGCGCAATAAGGCGTTGGTGGTGTCCACCCGGAGCGCGTGCAGGCCCAGCCATGCGTCGGCCATCGAGGGATCCAGTCGTACGGCCGCCCGGAACTCCTCCTCGGCCTGCGGATAGGCGCCCATGGTGCAGGCATCCACCCCGCGCAGCCAGGCGAGTTCGGCCGGGGCGTGCGTGCCCGGCGTGCCGAAATCCATCACATCCCCCACAAGCCTGCCCCCGTGGTGCACAGCAACCCCCGCGTCGCGCCCGCGAGTTGTCCACTGCGCCGATGAAATCAGGGATGCATCGTACCTGCGGCCAAGCACCATACGTAGGGTGCGGCGGGCACCGGTCGGAGGCGCACCAGGGGCGCGCGAGGTGACGCAGGGTGAAGATTTCGGGGAGATCGGGCCCGCGCGGCACCGGCGGAAAGCCGGCCCGGGGCAGAACGAAGCCCCCGATCACGGGGGAACAATCGGGGGCTTCGCGTCCGCTGCGGCCTGGAAAGACCGCGCATTCAGAACGTAAGGCCGGTGCGGGGCCCAGGTCAAGCACGTCGGTGCGGGCCCGCGCGAGCGGACTTCCCGAGCGGCTCAGGCCCGGGGGAATCCGTCACCTTCTGTAAGGGAAGAGGCCCTTCCGGAGGTCGCATCCGCCCCGGAAGTCCACTCGTATCCCGTACCGCTCTGGCGTACCAAAGTGTCGGCGAAGGGGCGCGAAGGATCATCCGCGAAGTGTGCGAGCTCCGCGCGCTCCCATCCGTCCCAGAAGTCGGAAAGTTCACGCCCGTCCCGATTTCGCCCGCGCCCCCAGGACTGCGCGCGGGGGGTCTCCATCCACAGCAGTCGCGCCAGATGCGGGCGCAGCGCCCGCCGTCCGGCCCCGACCCCCTCGATCAGCACGACCGGAACCGGCTCCAGCACCCGCTCGGGGCCGAACCGGCGCTCCACCCAGTCGTACGGGGCCCAGTGCGCCGGCCGCCCTGCGGCGAGCGGCTCCAGCACCTGCGCGCGCAGCCGCTCCGGCCACTCGAAGAGCTCCTCGTGCGTGGCCACGTCGTCCAGGTGCAGCACGGGAGCCCCGCCCAGCGCCTGCGCGAGCCGCCCGGCGAAGGTGCTCTTCCCGGAGCCGGCGTGCCCGTCGATTCCGATCAGCCGGACCGGGCCCAGAGACGGGGGCAGGGCGGCGAGTTCGTACGCGAGTGACTGAAGTGACTGCTGAGGCTCCACCCGGCCAGAGTAGGGCCCTGACCTGCCCCGGTGCCGCGTCACCCCGACACGGGGTCGTGGCTTCGGCTCCCGGCGGGCGGGAACTGGAAGGGTGGAGCCTTGCACCAGCGCACCGACCCCTGGGGGCCACGCCGATGACCGCACCCACACCACGCCGTGCCCTGCTGGCCGTAGCGCTCGCGGCGGCCGCGGTGGCCACCGTCCCGGGCGGCCGCGCCTCCGCCGCCGGCGGGACGCCCCCGGCCGGCACCGGCCCGGCCGGGGCGGGAGAAGCGGAAGCCGCGGCCGCGGCCCCCGCCAAGACCGTCGACAACCGGTTCTGGTACTCGTACGCGCACTGGCGGGCCGGCGCCCACCGCGGAACCACCGCCCTCGCCGGCGCCCGCCCCGGCCTGGTGATCGACACCCCGGCCGGCCGCACCGAGTACACCGACCCGCACACCGCGAAGAAGAGCACCTGGGAATACGCGGTCTGGACCTCCCCGGTGCACTCCTCCGGTGTGCCCGGCACCGAGGCCATCGCCTCCTGGAACGCCCACACCCCGGCCGGCACGTGGATCCAGATCGAGCTGCGCGCCACGTACGGCGGCGGAACCGCCACCCCCTGGTACGTGATGGGCCGCTGGGCCTCCGGCGACGGCGACATCCGCCGCACCTCCGTGGACGGCCAGACCGACGGCAAGACCACCGTGTGGACCGACACCCTCGCCGTCGACGCCCCCGCGAAGGCGGACGGCGTGCGGATCGCGCACTGGCAGCTGCGCCTGACCCTCCACCGCAAGCCCGGCGCCGCCCAGGGGCCGACGGTCTGGCTGGCCGGAGCCATGGTCTCCGACGTCCCGGACCGGTTCACGGTCCCGGCGTCCCTCCCGGCGCGCACGGCGCACGAGCTGAAGGTCCCCCGGTACTCGCAGGAGGTCCACAAGGGCCGGTACCCGCAGTACGACAACGGCGGCGAGGCCTGGTGCAGCCCCACCTCCTCCCAGATGACCATCGAGTACTGGGGCCGCAGGCCCAGCGCCGGGGAGCTGGCCTGGGTCGATGCCCGCTACCCCGACCCGCAGGTCTGCCACGCGGCCCGGTCCACGTACGACAGTGCGTACAAGGGATGCGGCAACTGGCCCTTCAACGCCGCGTACGCGGCCACGTACGCCGACCTGGCCGGGGTCGTCACCCGCCTGCGCTCCCTCGCCGACCTGGAGGTCCTGATCCGGTCGGGCATCCCGGTGATCACCTCGCAGTCCTTCCGGACGGAGGAGCTCACGGGCGCGGGCTACGGCACCGCGGGCCACCTCATGACCGTCGTCGGCTTCACCGCCGCCGGGGACGTGATCGCCAACGACCCGAACTCGCCCGACAACGCGTCCGTCCGCCGCGTGTACAAGCGCCGCGAGTGGGAAAATGCCTGGTTGCGAACAAAGCGTCACAACTCGTCCGGAAAGGTGGCGTCGGGCTCCGGTGGCATCTGCTATCTGTACGCCCCGGCCCGCCCGAGCGTCGTCCAGATCGCGGCCCTGCGGGCGGTGGGAGTGCTGTGATCGCAGTGCCGGAAATTCCCGTTGACCGCAGGCACAGATAAGCGGAACATAAAGGCGTAAAGGGCATATAAAGGCTTCTACAGGAGGCGGCCCGCCATGACCACCCACAGCATCGAACACCACCCCGACCTCGCCGAGATGCGCTCCCGGTTCGAGCGGGTCACCAGCACCCCCGCCGCGCAGGCCGTGGAGGCACTGGCCCTCATCACGGGCCTGTACCTGGCGGCCTCGCCCTGGATCGCCGGGTTCAGCGGACTCGGTCCGCTGGCGATCAACAACCTGATCGCCGGTGTGGCGTACTGCCTGTGCATGAGCGGACTCGGCTCCGCTTACGAACGCACCCACGCGATGGCCTGGACGGCGGTCGCCATCGGAGCCTGGACGATCGTGGCTCCGTGGGTCATCGCCGGTGACGTCAGCACGACCCGCAGCGTGGTCAGCAACGTCATCACCGGCGGCGTCGCCCTGCTGCTCGCGCTCGCCATGGCGGGCATGGCGGGCCGCAACCGCGCCACCTGACCCGCGTACGCGCCGGGCCCCGACCGCGATCCGGCCGGGGCCCGGCGACATGCCGGGGCGCGTGATACGCGCCACGCGTGACGATCGTCTCTACCGCGAAAGCCGCGAACGCTGTCACATTGGACGGCATGACCGCATACAGCCCCTCCCTCACCGCCCGCGCCCGGAACCTCGTCCGGACCGGTGGCCCCAAGGACCACTCCAAGTGGCTTGAGCACGTGCTCGGCTGGACGCTGGTGGTCGTCGTCGCCATGTTCGTCACTCAGGTCGGCTGGCTCTGACCTGCGGATCTGAGGGCCCGCGGGTCTGAGGTCCGCGGACCGGGCCTACGAGGCCTCCAGCCGCAGGCCGTCCGTGACGATCAGGTCCGAGGTGACCAGCGCCTGCTCCGCGCTGACCCGGGTCATGAAGACGAACGGCGGGATCACCGGGGGAGCGGGCAGCCCGTCGGGGCTGAACGTGACGCACAGCAGCCCTTCGATGCAGCCGCTGAACCTCGTCAGGTACAAGGTCACATTGCCCCGTAGCTCCAGGGACGTGGCGGCGAGCCCGTACTCCTCGCGGCCGTCGCGGGTGCGCAGCCGGTAGTCGGCCAGTGAGGCCGCGCGCATCCTGAGCACCATCACCCTCAGCGGCCCGTCGGCCGTCGCGACCTCGGTGACCCCCGCGAAGGCGAAGCCCTGCGGGGCGAAGAGCGAGGTGGTGACCATCGGTGGAGTCCGGGGGGCCGTTGGCGCCCCGGGGGGCGGCCCCGCCGCCCTGGCCGGCGGGGCGCCCATCGCCAGGGCGGCCACCAGCAGCACCGGCAGTACGGCGGCGAGAGCCGGGGGACCGGTGCCGCGCGGCCCGCTCCGGTACGCGTCCCGCCCGTCCGCGGCCGCGCGGGGCGCCTCGTCCGGCACCGGCGTCCACCCGAAGGCCAGCGCACTCCCGGCGATCCCGAGCAGCATGCCGACCAGGAACCCGCCCAGGTTGGTCGCCAGGAACGACAGCACCGACAGCAGCAGGGCGTGGACGGAGACGTACGCCCGCGCCTGCGGCAGGAACCACAGGAACAGGCCCGCCACGACGAGCGCGGCGCCGATCCCGATCGCCGCGATCCCGCCGAGCCCCAGGCTCACCAGCACGGTCAGCGGGGAGAGCGGGACCAGCAGCAGCTCGGCCCCGCCCAGGATGACCAGCAGCCCGCCCCAGAAGGGCCGGGTCCTGCGCCAGGCGCGCAGCCGCCGCCGCTGCAGCGGAAGCGGGAGCCGCAGCGGAAGCGGGAGCCGCAGTCCCGGCCGGGGGCGGCTCAGAAGCACTTCTTGCCGTCCAGGCCGACGCTCACCCGCATGCCCTTGAGGCGGAAGTTCCCGCCGGTCGCGGACCAGGCGTGCGACTTCACCCCGACGACCTCGATGTCCCCGGCCTGGAGGCCGAACTTCCCGGGCTCCCCCTTGACCCCGTCCACCCGGTCGAGGGTCGAGGCGTCCCGGCCGATCTGCGCCGTGCCGAAGGTCGCGTCGCCGTCGAGGTCCTCGCCGTCGATGACGAGATTGCTCGCCGTGACCTCCCCGGCCGGACCGCCGGCCGTCAGCTTGAAGACCACCGTGCCCAGCGGGGTGTCCACCTCGGCCGCCTGGCAGATGTCGGTGAGCGTGGCCTCGCCGATGCCGAGCAGCGCGACCGGATGCCCCTTGCCGTCGACGGAGCGGTCCGTCTGCACGTACGAGGCCAGGCCCTTGCTGCTCAGCTTCGAGGAGGAGACCTGGAAGCTGGTCCCCGAGACGGCGAACGAGGCCGCGAGCGCGCCCTGCGCCATGACCACGGCCATCGCCCCGACCGCGAGGACCGCGGGTACCGCGACGGCGGCCGACTTCCGCCAGCGGACCCGGCCTTCGCGCCTGCCGGCCGTGGGGCGGGCCGGCTCCGTACCGCCGCCCGTACCGCCGTCCGTACCTCCGGCCGTGCCTCTGTTCGTACTCATGGAAGTGCCTCCCGTACGTCGTCCGTGCGCAGGGGAAGTGCATGAGGCAGGTCTGCCATACTGCGGGCATCCTGTGGCAGTTCGAGGCTAGGGCCGAATTTGAATAATAGTCAACAGCGGGGTGCGAGCGAACGTTCGCAGGTCCGCAGGGCCGAACTCATAGCGACCGGGCGCAAGTTGTTCGCCGACACCTCGTACGACGCGCTCTCCATGGACGACATCGCCAAACAGGCTGGCGTCGCCAAGGGGTTGATCTACTACTACTTCAAGAGCAAGCGCGGCTACTACCTCGCCATCGTCGAGGACTCGGTGGCCGAGCTCGTCGCCCGCGCCGCCGGGGAACCGGACCTGCCCAAGGCGGAGCGGGTGCGCCGCACCATCGAGGGCTACCTCCACTACGCCGAGCACCACCAGGCCGCCTACCGCACCATCGTCACCGGGGGCGTGGGCTCCGACGCAGAGGTGCTCGCGATCCGCGACGCGGTGCGCGAGGAGCTGGTGGCCACCATCGCCGAGGGCGCGTACGGGCGCCGGGCCGTGCCGCCGCTGGCCCGGCTCGCGCTGGTGGGCTGGCTCTCCGGGGTCGAGGGGACCACGCTGGAGTGGATCGGCGCCCTGGCGGCGGATGCCCAGGCGGATCCCGGTGCGGACGGCGATCCGGAATCCGCCGCGCGGCAGCCCGACCGGGACCGGCTCGGCGCCCTCCTCGTCCGCCAGCTGCGCGCGACGCTGACCGTGATCGGGGAGTTCGTTCCGGAATGTCCGCCGCCACCGCTGCCCGAAGAGGCGTTCGAGGCGGCAGGTGATCTTGCCCCAGTGACGGGACGACCCTGATCGGGCATACTCAAGCCGCCCGCAGCCACTGATCTGCCGCTTCCGTGATCCGGGAGGGCAGTATCGGCTGTGAGAAGCACCGAGACCCGGCGGCCCGTCCCACACCTCACGTGCCGCCGCCGTGCCCGATGAGGGAGGAGAGCGCCGCCATGACTGACCGCGCCCCGCAGCCGGTGGACCGTCAGCTGCCCACCGAGGAGTCCCGGGATCTCCTCGCGCTCGTACGAGAGATCGCCCAGCGGGAGATCCGCCCCGTGGCCGCCGACGAGGAGGAGGCCGGGACCTTCCCGCGCGCGATCTTCACCCTCCTGTCCGAGGCCGGCCTGCTCGGTCTCCCGTACGCCGGCGAGTACGGCGGCGGCGAGCAGCCGTACGAGGTCTACCTCCAGGTCCTGGAGGAGCTCGCGGCGGCCCGCCTGACCGTCGGGCTCGGCGTCAGCGTCCACTCCCTGGCCTGCCACGGCCTGGCCGGATACGGCACGCAGGAGCAGCAGAAGGCCCACCTGCCCGCCATGCTCGGCGGCGGCCTGCTCGGGGCGTACTGCCTCTCGGAGCCCGCCTCGGGCTCCGACGCCGCCTCGCTGACCACCAAGGCCGTGCGTGAGGCTGGGGGAGACTGGATCATCACCGGCACCAAGGCGTGGATCACCCACGGCGGGGTCGCCGACTTCTACACCGTCCTGGCGCGCACCGGCGGGGAGGGCCCCAAGGGCATCACCGCCTTCCTGGTGCCCGGCGACGCGGAGGGCCTGACGGCCGCCGTCCCCGAGAAGAAGATGGGCATGAAGGGCTCGCCCACCGCCCAGCTGCACTTCGACGGAGTCCGCGTCCCGGACACCCGCCGCATCGGCGAGGAGGGGCAGGGCTTCACCATCGCGCTGGCCGCCCTGGACGCGGGCCGCCTGGGCATCGCCGCCTGCGCCATCGGCGTCGCGCAGGCCGCCCTGGACGAGGCCCTCGCGTACGCCCTGGACCGCAAGCAGTTCGGGCACCCCATCGCGGACTTCCAGGGCCTGCGCTTCATGCTCGCCGACATGGCGACCAAGATCGAGGCCGGCCGGGCGCTGTACCTGGCGGCGGCGCGGCTGCGCGACGCGGGCAAGCCGTTCTCCCGCCAGGCGGCGATGGCCAAGCTGTTCTGCACGGACGCCGCGATGGCCGTCACCACGGATGCCGTCCAGGTCCTCGGCGGCTACGGCTACACCGCGGACTTCCCGGTGGAGCGCCTGATGCGCGAGGCGAAGGTGCTCCAGATCGTCGAGGGCACCAACCAGATCCAGCGGATGGTCATCGCCCGCCACCTGGCGGGCCCGGAGTCGCGTTGACGGCGGGCTTGGTCCTGGAGGTGCGCCCGGCCCTGGCCGACGCGGAACTGAACGAGCTGTTCGGCGCGGCCTGGCCGGGCCACCGGACGGCCTCGTTCGGGCCGGTCCTGGAGCGCAGCACCGCCTGGATCACCGCCCGCCGCGGCGGCCGCCTGGTCGGCTACGTCAACGTCGCGGGCGACGGCGGCGCGCACGCCTTCATCCTGGACACCACCGTCCACCCGGACGAACGCCGCCGCGGACTCGGGGTCCGGCTGGTCCGGGCCGCCGCCGACGCGGCCCGCGCGTCCGGGGCGCAGTGGCTGCACGTGGACTACGAGCCGCACCTGGAGCCCTTCTACGCCCGCTGCGGCTTCCGCCCGACCGCGGCCGGACTCCTCCCGCTCTAGGGGGTGTCGTCAAAGTCCCTTCTGGCCCCGCCCTCACGGGCGGACGAAGCTACTTTGACGACACCCCCTGGCGGGCGCTCTTCCCGGCACCCGCTAGTACCGGTCGTCCCCGACGGGCAGGGGCTTCGCGTCGTGGTTGACGAAGAGGTCCTGGCGCGCGGCGGGGTGGTCGGCCGGCGGGGCGTTGGACACCGCGTTGTAGCTGATCAGGGCGAGGGTGCGGGCGTGCGTCGAGCGGTTCGGGCCCGAGCTGTGCACCAGGTTGCCGTGGAAGAAGACCACCGTGCCGGCCGGGCCGGTGGCCTCGTGCACGCCCCGGGTGCGGGCCAGCTCCTCGGTCGAGGGGTCCGGGAGCGCGTAGGCGTTCCGGCTCGACGTGATCCGGGCCCACGGGCCCTCGCCCGCTCCGCCGTCGGTGCCCCCGTCGTCCCCGGCGGGCGCGGCCGGCGCCGGCCGGTCGGTGTGCGTGCCCGGGATCAGGCGCAGCGGCCCGTTCTCCTCGGTGACCGCGTCGAGGAACACGGCGGCGGTGAGCGCCGCAGGGCGCCGCATCCCGTCGGCGGCCCGCCAGAAGTCGAAGTCCCGGTGCCACTGCCAGCGGTCGCCGCGCCGGGCCGCCTTCGGATTGACCTTCCACTGGTACACGTACATCTCCTCGCCGAGGAGCAGCCGGGCCAGCGCGGTCAGCGGCGAGGCCTCGGCCAGCGCCTGCCAGGGACCGCCTCTGCGGTGGAGCCCGTAGACGGCGCGCACGGTCGTCCCGTCCTCCTCGAAGAACCGCTGCGGTCCCTCCTCGGCGAGTACGGAGGGCAGTTCCGCGGTGAGGGGAGCCCATATCTCGTGCGGGGTCATCGGGGGTACGACGACAAAGCCGTCGCGCCGGTATTCGGCCAGGAGCCGCTTCGGGTCCGTCATGCGCCCAGGGTGCAGCCCGGCCCGGGTGCGCAGGAGGCGGCACGGGGAGCGCACAGGGAGTGCGCCGGGTCATTTCCGGCCGCTCCCCGCGGGCCGCCGCCTACTGGCCGCCGCCGTAGAGAGGGCCCGACGGCCAGATGGGGGAGGTCGCGACCCGGGACCACTCCGGATCGCGGCGGCCCGGCAGGGTGCGCCCGTCGGCGGCCCAACGGGCCAGCAGCGCATGGTAGATCGGGGGGTCCGGCTGCCGCTGCGGAACCGATTCTTCATGGCGCGGAACCGATTCTTCGTGCCCAGGCGGCGCCGGACGCCGACGGCGTCCCGTTCTTGTCCCAGGGGTTTCGAGTGTGGTCATACCGGGCCAACGCGCCACCCGACGCGCGGGTAACCGCCCCCGCCCTGCGGGTATCCGTTCGAGATGTCCCCGGCGCCGCGCGCCGGGGCGCTCGGGAGCGCCTGCGAGTGGCCAGACGTGCCGGGCTGTCAGGGAGTGCCAGAACTCTGGCCCCGGAGCCGGTATCTGACGTACCGTCATATCCGCCCGAGCCCGCTGCCGCCAGGAGGCTTGCCATGCCCGCGGACCGCCCCGTACCCCTCGACGAATACCCCGTCCACCAGGCCCCCTTGTCGATGAAGCACCTCGTCACCGGCGACCGGAACGCCTACGACCGCTGCATCTTCCACGTCTTCGACCACGCCGGCCGCGCCGTCCTCATCCTCGGCCTCGGCGTCTACCCCAACGCCGGGGTCATCGACGCCTACGCCACCCTCCGCACGGGCGACGAACTGCTCGCCGTCCGCGCTTCCGACGCCCTCACCGACGACCGCATGAACCTCTCCGTCGGACCGCTGCGGATCACCGTCGACGAACCCCTGAAGCGGATCTCCCTCCGGTGCGAGGCCGACCCCGCCGACCCCGGCGGGCTCTCGTACGACATCACCTGGACCGCCGAGTTCCCCGCCGTGTGGGAGCCCCACCACGTCCAGCGGCGCGGCGACCGCCTCATGCTCGAAGGCCGCCGCTTCGTCCAGGCCGGCCACGTCACCGGAACCCTCCGGGCCAAGGGGGAGGAGTACGCCCTCACCCCCGGAGAGTGGACCGGCACCCGCGACCGCAGCTGGGGCGTGCGCCCCATCCCCGGCGAGGAGGGCGGCCGCGCCGCCGAGGAGCACCGGCCCGAGGGCTTCCACTGGCTCTGGATCCCCGTCCGCTTCGAGGACCGCTTCCTCATGGTCATCGCCCAGGAGGAGGCCGACGGCCACCGCACCCTCAGCGAAGCCGTCCAGGTCTTCCCCGAGGACAGCGGCCGGGGAGACGTACAACTCGGCTGGCCCCAGACCGAGATCCGCTACCGCTCCGGCACCCGCCACCCCGAGAGCGCCGTCGTCCACCTCGCCGACCCGGCCCGCAAACCCCTCGAACTCGGCGTCGAGATCCTGAACTCCTCCCCGCTCGCCGTCGGCGCCGGCTACCCGCCCGCCGCCGACTGGCAGCACGGCACCTGGCAGGGCCGCGGCTGGACCGACCGCCGCGTCTACGACCTCTCCGACCCCGCCGCCCACCCCATGGCCGCCTTCGGCGTCACCGACCACTCCGCCCGGTTCACCCTCGAAGGGCGCACCGGCTTCGGCATCTTCGAGCACGGCAGCTTCGGCCGCCACGACCCGAGCGGCTTCACCGACTACGGCTCCGTCGCCCCGTAGCGGCGCACCCGGCGGCGCCCGCGGCGGCGTCCCGTACCCGAGCCAAGAGAAGGAACGGAGAAGTCATGGCAGCACCGGCACCACGCCCGCGCACCTCCACCCGCGAACCCGAGGAACTCGGCCGGCGCCTCGCCGCCTGGCTCCACACAGAGCTCCCCGGCGCCCAGGTCACGGGCGTACGCGTCCCCGCGTCCAACGGAATGTCCAGCGAGACCCTGCTCTTCGACATAGACCACCCCGACACCCCGGTCCGCGCCTGCGCCCTGCGGCTCGCCGCCGACCCGGCCGCCTACACGGTGTTCCCCACGTACGACATGCCCCGCCAGCACCGCGTGATGAGCCTGGTCGGCGCCCACACCGACCTGCCCGTCCCGCGCGTGCTGTGGCTGGAGCGGGACCCCGGGCCGCTCGGCGCGCCCTTCTTCGTCATGGCCCGCGCCGAGGGCCGGGTCCCGCCCGACGTCATGCCCTACACGTACGAGGGGAACTGGCTGCACGCCGCGAGCGACTCCGAACGCGCCGAGCTCCAAGAGGCGAGCATCTCCCTGCTGGCCCGGCTGCACGACCAGTTCCCCGCCAAGGAGGCCGAGTTCCTCCTCCCCGAGGGCGCCGGCAGCCCGCTGCGCCGCCACGTCGACGCCCAACGCGCCTACTACGCCTGGGTGGTCGACGGACTCGCACCGTCCCCGCTGCTGGAGCGCGCCTTCGAACGCCTGGAGGAGCTGTGGCCCGCGGACGAGGGCCCGGCCGTCCTCAACTGGGGCGACGCCCGCATCGGCAACGTGGTCTACCGGGCCGACGGGTTCGAACCCGTCGCCGTCCTGGACTGGGAGATGGCCGCGTACGCCCCGCGCGAGGTCGACCTCGGCTGGACCGTGTACCTCCACCGCTTCTTCCAGGACCTGACCGTCGGCTTCGGCCAGAGCGGCCTGCCGGACTTCCTGCGCCGCGACGACCTGGAGCGCCGGTACGCCGAGCTCACCGGGCACACCCCGCGCGACATGGAGTTCCACACCCTGTACGCGGCCCTGCGGCACGGGATCGTGATGCTGCGCATCGCCTACCGGCAGGCACACTTCGGGGAGGTCGAGATCCCCGCGGATCCGGACGGCCTGATCCTGCACCACGCCAGCCTCCGGGCGATGGTGCAGGGCACGTACTGGTAGACGTCCGGCACGGGCGGCCGGAAGGCCGTCGCTCAGGCGGCCTGCGCGTGCTGCCGCATCTGCGGCAGCAGCGTCGGCGCCGGCATCCGCACGGGACGCGAGCCGGGACCGCCGACGTGCGAGAACGGCTGCGTCCGCCAGTCCAGACCCTGCGGCAGGTCCAGCAGCACGACCTCGAGCTCCTGGGGCTCGCCCTGGCCCATGCCCACCGTCGGCAGCGCGTCGGAGGCCGGGCGGCCCGTGCCCGCGCACACCGTGAGCCCGAACGGGTTCCACGGGGTCAGGCAGAGCGCGTGCTCCGGCAGGTACTCCTCGTCGGCGACGAGGGCGATCGACTGGCCGCAGTCGGGGCAGATCGCGTGGTGGATCTCGAAGCCGTCGAACCCGTCGGCGTCTTCGAGGTACTCACCGTCCTCGGCATCGAAGAATTCCAGGGGCTCCGGCTCGGTGCGACCGGCGCGCTTGGTGTTCTGCATGGATGTACTCCCCCTTGGGTGGGCCGGGCGGGCAGTTTCCACAGCCTCGGCCACAGCAAGCACTTCCCGCCGCGCGGCACGAGTAACCACAACATCCCTGCGTACGCCTGCATACCCCTGTGGCCTTGGTCACATGCCCGCCGCAGGTGCCACTTGTGGGCGGACAGCACTGTGCCTGGAGCGCCCTTGGGCCTTAGGTTGAGCGGCTATGAGCGCAATGGAGGAGCTGGACCGCCAGATCGTGGATCTGCTCGTACGGGACGGGCGGATGAGCTACACGGATCTGGGCAAGGCCACGGGACTGTCCACTTCGGCCGTCCACCAGCGAGTACGCCGTCTGGAACAGCGCGGAGTGATCCGCGGATACGCGGCCGTCGTCGACCCCGAAGCCGTCGGGCTGCCCCTGACGGCCTTCATCTCGGTGAAGCCCTTCGACCCGAGCGCGCCGGACGACATCGCCGACCGGCTGGCCGGCGTACCGGAGATCGAGGCGTGCCACAGCGTCGCCGGCGACGAGAACTACATCCTGAAGGTCCGCGTCGCGACCCCGCTGGAGCTGGAGGACCTCCTGAGCCGCCTGCGCGCCCTGGCCCACGTCTCGACCCGCACCACGGTGGTCCTCTCCACCCCGTACGAGGCACGTCCGCCCCGGGTGTGACGGCTTTTCGGCCGCGTATCCGCGGGGGCGCGGTCGAAGCGGGGCCGGGGACCCGCGAGACTGACTGCATGACCGACCGCACCGCCAGTTCCGCCGAAGCCGCCGGAGCCCCCGCATCCGAACGGACCGTTCTCCTGCGCGGGGGCGAGGTACACAGCCCCGCCGACCCCTTCGCCACCGCGATGGTCGTCGAACGGGGACACATCGCCTGGGTGGGCTCCGAAGGCGCCGCGGACGCCTTCGCGCAGGGCGTCGACGAGGTCGTCGACCTCGGCGGGGCGCTCGTCACCCCCGCCTTCACCGACGCGCACGTCCACACCACCTCCGCCGGCCTCGCCCTCACCGGGCTCGACCTCACCGGCGCCGCCTCCCTCGCCGACGCCCTGGACCTCGTCCGCGCGTACGCCGGGCGCCGTCCCGCCGACCGGGTGCTCCTCGGCCACGGCTGGGACGCCTCCCGCTGGCCCGAGCGGCGCGCCCCCCGCCGCGAGGAGCTCGACGAGGCCGCCGCCGGCCGCCCGCTCTACCTCAGCCGCATCGACGTGCACTCCGCCGTGGTCACCACCGCGCTGCTGGACCTCGTACCGGCCGTCTCCGTGCGCGGTGACGAGCCGCTGACCCGCGAGGACCACCACGCCGTCCGCCGGGCCGCGCTCGCCGCCGTCACCCCCGCCCAGCGCGCCGAGGCGCAGCGGGCCGCCCTCGACCGGGCCGCCTCCCTCGGCATCGGCTCCGTCCACGAGTGCGGCGGCCCCGACATCTCCTCCGCCGAGGACTTCGCGGACCTCCTGAACCTCGCCCGCGAGCGCCCCGGCCCCCGCGTCTTCGGCTACTGGGCGGACCGGGACCTCGAACAGGCCAAGGCGCTCGGCGCCATCGGGGCCGCGGGCGACCTCTTCGTGGACGGCGCCCTCGGCTCCCACACCGCCTGCCTGCACGCCCCCTACGCCGACGCGGGCCACACCGGCACCGGCTACCTCGACGCCGCCGAGGTGGCCGAGCACGTCGCCGCCTGCACCGAGGCGGGCCTCCAGGCCGGCTTCCACGCCATCGGCGACGCCGCCCTCACCGCCGTCGTGGAGGGCGTGCGCGCCGCCGCCGAGAAGGTCGGCCTCGCCCGCGTCCGCGCCGCCCGGCACCGCGTCGAGCATGCCGAGATGATGACCCCGGCCACGATCGCAGCCTTCGCGGACCTCGGCCTCACCGCCTCCGTGCAGCCCGCCTTCGACGCGGCCTGGGGCGGCGAGGACGGCATGTACGCCGACCGGCTCGGCGTGGAGCGGGCCCGGACGCTCAACCCCTTCGCGGCCCTGCTCAAGGCCGGTGTGCCGCTGGCCTTCGGCTCCGACGCCCCCGTGACCCCCTTCGACCCCTGGGGCACCGTCCGGGCGGCCGCCTTCCACCGCACCCCCGAGCACCGGATCTCCGTACGGGCCGCCTTCACGGCCCACACCCGGGGCGGCTGGCGCGCCCTCGGCCGCGACGGCGCGGGCGTGCTCGTCCCCGGCGCACCCGCCGACTACGCGCTGTGGGAGACCGCCGAACTGGTGGTCCAGGCCCCCGACGACCGGGTCGCCCGCTGGTCCACGGACCCCCGTTCGGGCACCCCCGGGCTGCCCGACCTCACCCCCGGCGGCGATCTGCCGGTGTGCCTCGCCACCGTCGTCGGCGGGCGGGAGGTATTCGTACGGCCACAGGGGTGATCCGGTCGGCCTCGGTTCGGTACCGGCGCTTCGACCCGGATAGGTTCGGCCGGGTCCACCACCGGACGTCCGCACCGGGCGGTTCCGTCAGCTCAGCGCGCCCGCGCCTCGGGGGCGAGGGAAGGTTTCGCCGGGATGGGGGTCCCCCTGCTCCCCGTGAGCTCGGGGTGGGGTCCCCCCGCTCCGCGGGAGTTCGGGGGAGGGTGGCCCCGGCCGGGGCCCGCGGTCCAGTAGACAACGGTCACGGCGACCCGCAGCCAGCGGGAGCCCGACCGGCCCGAAGGACCGCGGGACCCGGCCACTGTTCTAAAGTCATCCTCTGAGACAGGACGTACAAGAACACGAAGGCGGACCCAGTGAGCGACGGCGGACAGCGAGGGCACGGACCGCTCGGCACGGCCTTGGTGATCATCCCGACCTTCAACGAGGCCGAGAACATCGGGCCGATCGTCGGCCGCGTGCGCGCGGCGGTGCCCGAGGCGCACATCCTGGTCGCGGACGACAACAGCCCCGACGGCACGGGCAAGCTCGCCGACGAGCTGGCGGCCGCCGACGACCACGTGCACGTCCTGCACCGCAAGGGCAAGGAGGGGCTCGGCGCCGCCTACCTGGCGGGCTTCGCCTGGGGCCTGGAGCGCGACTACGGCGTCCTGGTGGAGATGGACGCCGACGGCTCCCACCAGCCGGAGGAGCTGCCCAGGCTGCTCACCGCGCTGGCCGGCGCCGACCTCGTCCTGGGCTCGCGCTGGGTACCGGGCGGCCGGGTGGTCAACTGGCCCAAGAGCCGCGAGTTCCTCTCGCGCGGCGGCTCGGTCTACTCGCGGCTGATGCTGGACGTCCCGATCCGCGACGTGACGGGCGGCTACCGCGCCTTCCGGCGCGAGACCCTGGAGGGGCTGGGCCTGCAGGAGGTGGCCTCCGCGGGCTACTGCTTCCAGGTCGACCTGGCCCGCCGGGCCGTGCGCCAGGGCTTCCGCGTCGTCGAGGTGCCCATCACCTTCGTCGAGCGTGAGTTCGGCGACAGCAAGATGAGCAAGGACATCGTGGTGGAGGCCCTCTGGCGGGTCACCCAGTGGGGGCTCAAGGCCCACGCCGCGAAGCTGACCGGCCAGCTGACCGGCCAGGACAAGCCCAAGGACGGTGGCCCCGGCAAGGGCCCGGGAACCCCTTAGGGGATGTCCGGTACCTCCGGCTGAGGCCGCTTTTACGCCGCCCCAGGCACACTGGGTGGTATGACGACCGGCGTTCCCCTTTCGACGGCCCCCCGGCGACGCTCGCGTGGCCGCACCTTCCTTCCCCTGGCGGTCGCCGCCTGGCTGGTCCTGGAGATCTGGCTGCTGAGCCTGGTCGCCGGCGCGGCCGGCGGGCTGACCGTCGCCGCGCTGCTCGCCGGCGGGATCGTGCTCGGTGCCGTGGTCATCAAGCGGGCCGGGCGGCGGGCCTTCAAGAACCTCGCGAACACCTTCCAGCAGGCCCAGCAAGGGCAGCAACCCCCGCAGCAGGCGGCGAAGCAGCAGCCGGGCGGCGGCAACGGCCTCACGATGCTGGCCGGCCTGCTCCTGATGCTGCCCGGCCTGCTGTCCGACGTGGCCGGCCTGCTCCTCCTGCTCCCGCCCGTCCGGGCGTGGACGGCCCGGCGCGTGACCGGCTCCCTGGAGCGCCAGATGGCCGCGGCCCCGGCGGGCAGCTTCGGTGACGCCTTCCAGCAGGCCCGCATCCACTACCCCGACGGCAAGATCGTCCAGGGCGAGGTCATCCGCGAGGACGAGCCGCAGCAGCCGGGCCCCGACGCCGGGTACCGGCCGCCGCTGGCTCCCTGAGCGCCGTACGGCCGGGAAGAGAACACGGGAAGAGAACAGACGCGACAAGCCGAGGGCCCCCGCCACAGTTCGTGGCGGGGGCCCTCGGCTTGTTCTGCTACTCGTCCGGCTGTCAGGCGGACTTGCGGCTGTCCCGCGGATGCACAGCAATGTTCATGGCGCCGGAACGCAGGACCGCCAGCCTCTCGGCCAGCACTTCCTCCAGTTCCTCGCGGGTGCGCCGCTCCATGAGCATGTCCCAGTGCGTTCGCGCAGGCTTGCCCTTCTTCTCTTCGGGCCCGTCCCCGTCAACCAGGAGTGCCATGGCGCCGCACGCCTTGCACTCCCACTCCGGCGGAATCTCTGCCTCAACCGAGAACGGCATCTCAAATCGATGTCCGTTCTGGCATGCGTACTCCACCGCCTGGCGCGGGGCCAGATCGATGCCGCGGTCCGTCTCGTAGCTGGTAACCACGAGCCGCGTACCGCGGAGAGCTCGCTCACTCATGAATCGTGCCTCCCGGGCTTGTCGCCCACAGGACAGGTGTCGCTGTCGTCGTCATCCGGTCAACGTCCGGTCGGCGGTATAGATTCCCGCTCCGGGTGATGCGTCGCCCGTCGTGCCGCCCCTTGTTGTACCCACCAGTGCCCGTTTTGTCACATCTGGCAGCAGATGTCACCCAACGTCTTCAGTTCTTTAGCGCGCAGTAACGGTCCGGCTGGCAGGCCAAAGGCGTACACTACCGGCCCTTCGCTTCAACGTCGAAATCCGTTCGGAATTCGTATGAAGATCCGGGTCGTGCCCCGCCTCCGAGCCTCCGTCGGAGCACCGGCCGGATCCACTCAGATCCGCTCGGGAACAGGATTGCCCGCCGCCTCCACCGCGCGCCGCACCGGCACTCGCGCCAGCAGCACGAAACCCAGTGCGAAGAAGGCCACCAACGAGATGATCGCGTCCCGGTAGCTGCCCGTGACCTGGTAGGTGATCCCGAACACCAGCGGCCCGACCCAGCTCACCCCGCGGTCGCTCATCTCGTACGCCGAGAAGTACTCCGCCTCCTTGCCGGCCGGCACCAGGTGCGAGAACAGCGAGCGCGACAGCGCCTGGCTGCCGCCCAGCACCAGTCCGATCATCGACGCGAGGGCGAAGAACCACACCGGCGCCCCCGCCGGCAGGAAGTAGCCGGCGCCCAGGGTCACGGTCCAGGCCACCAGCGACCCGAGGATGGTCCTCTTCGCGCCGTACGACACCGCGAGCCGGCCCATCGCCATCGCACCCGCCACCGCGAGGATCTGGACGAGCAGCACCGCCGTGATCAGCGTCGAGTCCTCCAGCCCCAGCTCCTGCTTGCCGTACACGGAGGCCTGCGAGATCACGGTCTGGATCCCGTCGTTGTAGACCAGGTACGCCAGCAGGAACGAAAGCGTCAGCGGGTGGCGCCGCATGTCCTTCAACGTGGCGACGAGCTGCTTCCACCCCGACCCCGCGGCCGCGTGGGCGGCACCCGAGCGGACCACCGCCCGGTCCCGCAGCCGGCGCAGCGGGATGATCGCGAACGCCCCCCACCACAGGCCCGCCGAGGCCAGGCAGATCCGCACCGCCGCGTCCTTGGAGATCCCGAAGGACTCGTGCGACTGGAACAGGACCAGGTTCAGGATCAGGACGAACGCACCCGCCGTGTAGCCGAACGCCCAGCCGCGCGAGGAGACGGTGTCCCGCTCGTGCGGCTCCGCGATCTGCGGCAGGTAGGAGTTGTAGAGCACCATCGACACCGACATCGCGGCGTTCGCCACGATCAGCAGGACTCCGCCGAGCAGGTAGCGGTCGCCGCCCAGCAGGAACATCGCGGTGGTCGCCGCCGCGCCGGTGTACGCCGCCGCCGCGAGCAGCGGCTTCTTGCGGCCCGTACGGTCCGCGGCCGCTCCCACCAGCGGCATCGCCAGCACCGCGACGATCACCGACATCGAGACGGCGTACGCGAAGAACGAGCCGGACCGCACCGGAATGCCCAGCGGGTGGACGTAGCCCTGCGCGTCCTGGGCGGCCTCGGCCATGGTGGTCAGGTAGGGCCCGATGAACACCGTCAGCACGGTCGAGGAGTAGACCGAGCACGCGAAGTCGTAGAAGTACCAGCCGTGCTGCTGGCGCTTTCGTTCGGCCGCGCTCGGCGCCGGTTCCTCCGGCGCGGTCCCCGCGCCCTGTTCCGTGGTCTCCGCACTCACCGGTGCCCCCTCGTTCCCGTCCGGCACGTGAAGGGCGGACGCGGCGGTCCCGGCAGGTCAGGCCCAGGCTCCGCGCTGGTCCAGCACCGTGCGCAAGATGTCGATCCGGTCGGTCATGATGCCATCCACACCCAGGTCGAGGAGAGCCTCCATACGTTGCGGTTCGTTCACGGTCCACACGTGGACCTGCAGGCCCCGCTCGTGGGCCGTCTTCACGAACCGGCGGTCGACCACGCGGATGCCCGCCTGGGTCTCGGGGACCTGCGCCGCCACCGCCCCGACCCGCAGCGCCGCCGGGATCGCGTACGAGCGCAGCCGCAGGCCGACCACGCCGCGGACCCCGTACGAGGTCGCCAGCCGCGGACCGGCGATCTTCTGGGCCCGGGCCACCCGGCTCTCCGAGAACGAGCCCACGCACACCCGGTCCCACACGCCCGCCCGGGCGATCAGGTTGACCAGCGGGTGCAGGGCCGACTCGGACTTGATGTCGATGTTCCAGCGGGCCTCGGGGAACTCCTCCAGGAGCTCCTCGAACAGCGGCAGCGGCTCGGTGCCCGCCACCCGCGCCTCGCGGACCTTGCTCCAGGTCAGCTCCGCGATCCGGCCCTGCCCGTCGGTGACCCGGTCGAGGGTGGAGTCGTGGAAGGCGACGAGCTTCCCGTCGGCGGTGGCGTGCACATCGGTCTCGAAGTACCGGTAGCCCGCGTCGGCCGCGCGCCGGAAGGCGGCGGCGGTGTTCTCCAGTCCGTCCGCGGCACCTCCCCGGTGGGCGAAGGGGATCGGAGCCGGGTGGTCCAGATACGGATGGCGAAGGCGTACGTGAGTCACCCGTCGCAGTATGCACCGTGTGCCCCGTGGGGAGTGAGCGGCTGGACGGCCGCACGGTGTCCACGTGGTGAACGCCCCGGCGCCCCTGGCCCGGGTGGATCCCGGCATGACAGGCTGTGGGGGCGGAAGCGATCCAATACCGGCCGCACCCGGGGCCGGGTGAGGCCAATTCGACGAAGGTGGACCGGACAGCATGGCAGAGTGGACTTCGGCGGTGGGTGCCGCACAGCTCGCCCGTCTCATCACCTCGCAGCAGGAGCGCCCGGGCGTCCCCGGCGCGCGCAAGCTGCCCGCGTACCGCACCCTCGCCGACGGCATCAGGCTGCTCGTCCTCGAAGGCCGCGTCCCCGTCGCCGCCCGGCTGCCCGCCGAGCGGGAGCTGGCCGTCTCCCTCTCCCTCTCCCGCACCACCGTCGCCGCCGCGTACGAGGCCCTGCGCGGGGAGGGCTTCCTGGAGTCCCGCCGCGGCGCCGGCAGCTGGACCTCCGTACCCGCCGGGAACCCGCTGCCCGCCCGGGGCCTGGAGCCGCTGCCTCCCGAGTCCCTCGGCTCGATGATCGACCTCGGCTGCGCCGCGCTCCCGGCCCCCGAGCCCTGGCTCACCAAGGCCGTACAGGGCGCCCTGGAGGAACTCCCGCCGTACGCGCACACCCACGGGGACTACCCCGCCGGCCTGCCCGCGCTGCGGCGGATGCTCGCCGACCGCTACACCGAGCGCGGCATCCCCACGATGCCCGAGCAGATCATGGTCACCACCGGGGCGATGGGCGCCATCGACGCCATCTGCAGCCTCTTCGCCGGGCGCGGGGAGCGGATCGCCGTCGAGTCCCCCTCCTACGCCAACATCCTCCAGCTCATGCGCGCCGCCGGGGTGCGGCTCGTCCCCGTCGCGATGGCCGACGGGCTGGCCGGCTGGGACATGACGGTGTGGCGGCAAGTGCTGCGCGACGCCGCTCCGCGCCTGGCGTACGTCGTCGCCGACTTCCACAACCCGACCGGTGCGCTGGCCTCGGACGAGCAGCGGCGCGCCATGGTGGAGGCGGCCCGCTCGGCCGGCACCGTGCTCGTCGTCGACGAGACGATGGCCGAGCTCCAGCTGGACCCGTCGCTGGAGATGCCGCGGCCGGTCTGCTCCTTCGACCCGGCCGGGTCTTCCGTGATCACCGTCGGCTCCGCCAGCAAGGCCTTCTGGGCCGGCATGCGGATCGGCTGGGTCCGCGCGGCCCCCGACGTCATCCGGAGCCTGGTCGCGGCCCGCGCGTACGCCGACCTCGGCACCCCGGTGCTGGAGCAGCTCGCGGTGAACTGGCTGATGCGGACCGGCGGCTGGGCGGAAGCCGTGCAGATCCGCCGCGACCAGGCCAGGGAGAACCGGGACGCGCTCGTCGCCGCGGTGCGCCGGGAGCTCCCGGACTGGGAGTTCGAGGTGCCGCGGGGCGGGCTGACCCTCTGGGCGCGGGCCGGCGGGCTCTCCGGCTCCCGGCTGGCCGAGGTGGGGGAGCGGGTCGGCGTACGGGTCCCCTCGGGGCCGCGGTTCGGCGTCGACGGGGCCTTCGAGGGCTACGTCCGGCTGCCGTTCACCGTCGGCGGGCCGGTGGCCGAGGAGGCGGCGGTCCGCCTCGCGGCGGCCGCCCGCCTGGTCGGTACGGGCGCGGCGGGCAGCACGGCCGAACCCCCGCGCACGTTCGTCGCGTAGGGCGTCCGGGCCGGCTCAGGGGCCCACCGGCCAGGGGCCGCGGGCCGGCGGGGTCTCGGCCGGGGCCTCCTCGGCGTCGTCGAACGCCTCGAACTCGTCGAGCTCCTCGGCGTCGAGCGAGGGACCCGGCGTCCGGGCCGGCGGCTGGACGATGTGCAGCGTCTTCGCCGGCGCCACCCGCCCGGGCCCGCCCGGGGCCGGCAGCTGCCGCCCCGGCAGCAGCTCCAGCACCGCCTGGCGGTGACCCGGGTGCGCGGCGTCGTCGTACGGGTCCGGCGTGGCGGGCACCTGCAGCCGGTGCACGGGACCCGTGCCGAGCCGCGCGTACCCGCGCCCCGGCGGCACCTGCGCCGTCGGCGTGGTGTGCGGCGGGAGCCCCAGGACGTCGGCGATCTGCTGGGCCGCGGCCGGGCCGAGCACGACGCGGGCCCTGGTGTGCTGCCAGACGGCGTCGTTCAGCAGCTCCAGGTGGTCGAACTGCTCGGCCACCACGACGGTGACGTGCGCCGCGCGCCCGTGCCGCAGCGGTACCTGGAGCTGCGAGAGCGGGTCGGGGCTCCCCTCGGCGGTCGCCAGGTGCGCCAGCACGCTGGGCCGGTCCAGCAGGATCCACAGCGGTCGCCGGGTGTCCTCCGGCGCGGGCCGGCCCGCCTCGCGGGCGCGGTGCGTGGCGATCAGCCGCCGCTCGGTCTCCCGAGCGGCCCACTCCAGCGTGGCCAGCGCCCCGGCCGGACCGCACTCCACGGCCAGCACACCCGTGCGGCCGGACAGGCAGGAGAACTCCCCGCTCCCGCCGCCCTCCACGATGAGCACGTCGCCCCCGTGGTGCAGGGCCTGCAGGGCGATCGAGCGCAGCAGCGAGGAGGTGCCGCTGCCGGGCCGGCCGACGGCCAGCAGGTGCGGCTCGGTGGAGCGGGGGCCGGTGCGCCAGATCACCGGCGGTACGTCGCGCGCCGCGTCGTCCTCCAGGACCGGGAGGGTGCGCTGCACGGAGCCGGCGTCGGTGAAGCCGAGCACGGTCTCGCCGGGCGAGGTGACGAACGGCTGTGCGGCGATGCCCGTCGGCAGCGGCGCGAGCACCGTCAGGTCGAGTTGGTTGCCCTCCTCGTCCCAGTCGAAGAGGTACTCCCGGCCGCGCCCGGACTTGGCGTGCAGGAGCGTCTCGATCCGGGCCCGCGAGACGGCCTCGCCGTCGGTGAAGTAGGCGGGGTAGCGGATCCGGAGCCGGGTGACGCGGCCCGCCTCGTCGAAGGCGTAGCCGCTGAAGGCCCTGTCCCACTCCCCGCCGTGGGCGAAGAGCGGGTTGGGGTCCTCGGGGATGGAGAAGTACGGCACGAGCGCCTCGTAGAGGGCGCCGAGCCGTTCGGTCTCGGCCTCGCTGGGCCCGGTCTTGACCGGGGTCCGGTCGCGCCCCCGCCAGGCCGCGGCCGCCATCAGGGTGATCAGGGCGAGCAGCGGGCCGTACGGGACGAGCGCGAGCACGAGGACGCAGGCGGCTCCCAGAAACAGCGCGGGACCACGCTTGTCCTTGGGGGTCTCGGCCCACTTGCGCCGCCCGGCCGAGGCCAGGATGCGCAGGCCGCGCCCGATGACGAGGAGCGGATGGAGGACGTCCGTGGCGCTGTCGGCGGCCGTGCGAGCAAGGTCGCGGCCCCGTGCCAGCGACGTGGTGCCGTTGCTGAGGATGCGGGGGAGTGGGCGCCGGGCCACGGTCGTCTCCTGGAGTTGTGTGGTGCGGACGGTGGGGTCGGGGTCAGAGCTTGATCCCGCCGAGGAGGCTCGCGAGGCTCGCCGTGCTCGCCGTGATGCTCGGGGCGATGGCTGAGCCGGCGAGGAAGAAGCCGAACAGCGCGCAGACGAACGCGTGCGACAGCTTCATCCCGTCCTTCTTGAAGAAGAGGAAGGCGATGATGCCGAGCAGGACGACGCCTGAGATGGACAGGATCATGAGAGGTTCTCCTGGTGGGTGGGGACGGTCACCATCAGTTGTTCCAGGCTCACAGGAAGTATCAATGCGATAAAAGGTGCATACGGGTGAATCCCGTCTTTTTTCACTTGCCCGGCGCAGTCCGGCTGGCGCGTCCGCCGCGAACCGGGGCCGACCGGGATCATTGCCTCGGCCTGGCCCCCGTATGTGCAGGTCCGGGCGCTACTCTGGCGATTCACCCGTACGGTCGCAGTGCCCGTACGCCCCCCTGCCCGCCCGGCCCGGGGAATCTCACGTCAACAGCGAGTGGAAGGCGGTACGACAGATGAGCGAGCACGAGCCCACCCAGGGCGGCTCCCAGGGCGCTCCCGACGAGGACGTCATCGAGCTGGCCACCAAGATCTTCGACCTCGCCCGGCAGGGCGAGACCGAGACGCTCACCGCGTACCTGGACGCCGGAGTCCCGGCCAACCTCACCAACGACCGCGGCGACACCCTCGTCATGCTGGCCGCCTACCACGGCCACGCCGCCACCGTCACGGCCCTGCTCGCCCGCGGCGCCGAGGCCGACCGCGCCAACGACCGCGGCCAGACCCCGCTCGCCGGCGCCGTCTTCAAGGGCGAGGAGACCGTCATCCGCGCGCTGCTCGCCGGAGGGGCCGATCCGACCGCCGGAACCCCCTCCGCCGTGGACACCGCCCGCATGTTCGCCAAGGCCGACCTGCTCGAACTCTTCGGAGCCGAGTAGTCCGTTTTTGCCCGTGACCTGGCAGGGTCTGATCGGTCCGCCACCTCACGGAATGGTCACGGCGGCCGTAAATGTGGTCGCGGCGCACAAACCGGCTGGGTCATCATGGCGACGGATTCGATTCGCGGACACGACGGACGGGCAGGAGCGGGCAGGACACGAAGGGTGTCCGGGCCCATCCCCTGCGCAAACCCGGCCGACGTGGTCGCGGAGCACCGACGAGAGTGAGAAGGCAATGGTCTACATCGAGCGGAACATGACGGCGGACGTCCTCACATGCTGTTACGCGGCCCTGTGAATCCCGATTCCCGGTTGCGTCCCCAGCTTGATTTGAGGCCATTCCCATGTTCGAACCAGTCATAGCGCCAAGCGGCACCCTGCTCGGGCTCCTCCAGCGGGGCCGCGGCGACGGCACGCTGCACGCCCTCGCGGCGCCCCGGGCGGAGGCCCTCGCGGCCCTCAACCAGTGCGTGGTCAGCGACCCGCGCCAGGACTGGCAGGTCGAGAACCGCTCGCTGTACTACGCGCGCCTGTACCTGGATCTCGACGGCCCCCTCGCCGCGATCGAGAGCCACCTCTTCAGCGCCGACGACCTCGTCGACGACACGGACCACCGGACCGGCCTCGCGCTGTCCGTCCTGGGCCACCTGGCCTCGTACGGACGCGACGACGCGCTCATGCTGCTGCGCCGCTACGCCGCATCCGGGGCCAACTGGGCCTGGGCCCTCGACGAGCTAGCCCTGCGCGACGACGACGAGGGGCTGCGCGGCCTCGCCGCGCCCGTGCTCGCCAGATTCCCGGCCGACGCCGGGGGCGAGGCGCGGCTGGCCGCCGCCGTCCGCGACGCCTACGAGCCCCGGCCCTGGTGCCTGTGGGAAGAGTCACCCGAGTACGGCGACCGCCTGCGCGCGGCCCGCCGGCAGGGCTCCTTCGACCGCTGGCAGCGCCAGCTCACCCCGAACGGGCCCCGGCCCGGCTGGGGGGTCCAGGCCGTCTTCGACTGGGCCGCCGACGGTCTGCGCCGCGGCACCCCGCTGCACGTACCCGCCGCCCGCTGCCTCGCCGCCGTCGCCGCGCCCGAGGACCGCTCCGCGATCCTCGCGGCCGCGGCCGGGGCGGGCGGCGAGGCCGCCCGGGCCACCGCCCTGCACCACCTGGTCCTCGCCGAGCCGGAGAACCCGGCCGTACTGGACCTCATCGAAGCCGCCGGGGACGAGCCGGCCGTGGCCGCCTACGAGCGCATGTGCGGCCCCGCGGCCGTCGACCGGGCCCGGCAGTGGGTCCACCGCCCCGACGCCCTGGGGGCCGCCGCGGCAACGCTGCTGGCGGCCCGGGGCGGGGCGGAGGACGCCGGGCTCGTACTGGGCGCCCTGCGCTCGACGGTCCGCGGCTCCGGGCCGGACGCCCGGCCGCTGTTCTCCCTGGTCGACGGCGCCGGCCGGCTGTCCATCGGCTGCGCGGCACCGGTGCTGCGCCACATCTACCGCGAGACGGCCTCGTCCCACCTGCGCGGGCGCGCGGCGCGCGCCCTGGCGAGCACGGACCCGTCCTTCGCGGCCGGCTTCGCCGTGGAATGCCTCTGGGACTGCGAGGAGACCACCCGCGAGGTGGCGGCCCACCACGCGGAGACGGCGGACGCCCGCGTCGCGCCGCGCCTGCGCCGCCTGGCGGCCGACCCCGCCGAGGAAGAGGACGTCCAGTCGGCGGTGCGCAGCCGGATCACCCCGGAATCGGCCGTGTAGGCCCCTGCCGGACACACCCGCGGCCCGGCCCCCCGAGGAGAGGGGCCGGGCCGAGGCGTGTCACGGGGTACCGGGGCCCCGTGCTCCCGGGCCCAGGCCTGACCACGGCCCGCCGGTACGGTGCGGGCGCTGACGGGGTCGCGGACAGCGCGGGCCGAGCAGGACCCGGCCGGAGCTCCCGCGCACGCCTCAGCGGGCCCTGACGAACCTCACCGGCACCCCCGGCCGGGCCTGGGCCGCCGCGTCGAGGGCCGGGCCCGCAGGGACCACGCCCACCACCGGGTAGCCGCCCGTCACCGGATGGTCGGCCAGGAAGACCACCGGGAGCCCGTCCGGGGGAACCTGGACCGCGCCCAGGACCATGCCCTCGCTCGGGAGCTCACCGCCGCGGCCGCGGATCAGCCGCGCCCCGCCCTCGGTGCGCAGGCCGATGCGGTTCGACGCCGACGAGACCCGGAACTCCGCGCGCCACAGCGCCGCGATCGAAGCGGGCTCGAACCAGTCCGCCCGCGGCCCCGGCCGCAACGGCAGCACCAGCTCGGCCGGCATCCCCGGCACCGCCGCCACGTCGGCCCCGCGGACCGGATCCGGACCGGCCGGGCCCACCGGCAGCACCGTCCCGGCCGACAGGACGGGCGGCCCCAGCCCCGACAGCAGGTCCGTCGAGCGACTGCCCAGGACCGGCGGCACGGCGAACCCTCCCCGCACCGCGACGTAGCCGCGCACCCCCGACTCCGCCCGGCCCACCTCCAGCTCCGCCCCGGCCCGGAGCCACACCGGCGCTCCCCAGGCCACCGCGCGCCCCGACACCCGTACGGCACACGGCGCGCCCGTGACGGCCACGGTCACGGGGGCCAGCGCCCGCAGACCGACCCCGTCCAGGGTGGTCTCCAGGGCGGCGGCGTCCGGCGGATTGCCCAGCAGGCGGTTGGCCAGCCGGTGCGCCCCCGCGTCCAGCGCGCCCGACCTCGGCACCCCCAGGTGCGCGTACCCGGGCCGCCCCAGGTCCTGGACCGTGGTCAGCGCCCCCGCCCGTACGACCTCCAGCGCGGCCGCGCTCACCCCGCCACCTCCTCGAACCGCACCCGTACCCCCGGGGCGAACAGCGCCGCCGGTTCCCGTCCCGGATCCCACAGCACCGCGTCCGCCGTGCCGACCAGCTGCCAGCCGCCGGGGGAGGAGCGCGGGTACACCCCCGCGTACTCGCCGGCGAGGGCCAGCGAGCCGGCCGGGACGGCCGTGCGGGGCGTGGCCCGCCGGGGCAGGTGGAAGCGCTCCGGCAGCCCGGTCAGGTAGCCGAAGCCCGGGGCGAACCCGCAGAAGGCCACCCGGAACACGGTTTCCCCCACGATCCCGGCCACCTCCCGCTCCGCGACCCCCCACAGCCGGGCCACCTCCGCCAGGTCCGGCCCGTCGTACCGGACCGGGACGGTGACCAGCGGCCCCTCGGTCTCGGCCAGCGGCGGCACCTCCCAGCGCGCGATCCGCTCGGCCAGCGCGCCCGGCTCGCGCACCCCGTCCAGCAGCACCGTCCGCGCGGCCGGCACGAGCTCCCGTACGGCGCCCAGCTCGCCCGCGTCCCGCCGCCGGAGCAGCTCCGCGTGGAGCGCGGCGACCTCGGCCGCCGAGTCCAGCTCGATCAGCAGCGCGTCGCCTCCCACCGGCAGCGGCCTCACGCGAAGGCCTCCACCCGGACCCCCGCGGCGCCCAGCGCCTCGCGCACGCGCAGCGCGAGCCCCGCCGCCCCGGGGGTGTCCCCGTGCAGGCACAGCGAGCGCGCCTGCATCGTCACCCGGGAGCCGTCGGCGGCCGTCACAGCGCCCTCGGCCGCCATGCCGACCGCCCGGGCGACCACGGAGTCCGGGTCGTGCAGGACGGCCCCCGGCTCGCCGCGCGGCACCAGGGTCCCGGCCGGCGTGTACGCCCGGTCGGCGAAGGCCTCCGGCACGGCCGTGAACCCCGCCGCCTCGGCGGCGGCCAGCAGCAGCGAGCCGGGCAGGCCCAGGACGGGCAGGCCGTCGGCCCCGGCCGCCGTCCGGACCCCGGCGATCACCGCGCCCGCCTGGTCGGCGTCGTGGACCGTGCGGTTGTAGAGCGCACCGTGCGGTTTCACGTAGGACACCTTGGAGCCGGCCGCCCGGGCGAAGACCTCCAGAGCCCCGATCTGGTAGGCCACCTCGTCGGCCAGCTCGGCCGCCGGCACGTCCATCGAGCGCCGTCCGAAGCCCGCCAGGTCCCGGTAGGAGACCTGCGCTCCGATCCGTACGCCCCGCTCCGCGGCCAGCTCGCAGACCCGGCGCATGATGGACGGGTCCCCGGCGTGGAAGCCGCAGGCCACGTTGGCGCTCGTGACCACGGACAGCAGGGCCTCGTCGTCGGTCAGCGTCCAGCGCCCGAAGCCCTCGCCGAGATCGGCGTTGAGGTCGATCAGAGGTGTGATCATGGAAGCCATGCGGTGAGCGTAGAGCGTGGCGGTGCGCGACAGGGCGCGTCCGGCGGGAACGGCCGGCGTCCGCCGGGACCGATCAGGCCGAACCATGCCGTTTGGGATGTTGTCGGTGTCAGCGCCTAGTCTTTGTCCGTGACTCTCCCTGCCCCGGCGAAGACCCTTCCGTCCCCGGCGCCGGGCCCGGCCGCCGACGAGGGCCTGGCCCGGCGGCTGCGCGCGCTCGCCTGCACCGCCCCGCTGCACGACCTCGACGTGCGCAAGGCCAATCTCGCCGGCGAGTACGGGGTCTACGCGATGGCGGAGGTCGCGCTCGCCGCGATCGACCTGGTCACGCTCAACATGGACTTCGACACCGGCGCCGACCACGAGCAGATAGTGGCCAGGCTGCTCCCGCGCGTCGCCGCGCAGGCACCGCGGCGCCCGGCCGCCGAGCACGAGCGGGTGGCCCGCTGGGTGCTGGAGAACCTGATCAACGTCGGCAGTGTCGACCGGGGCTTCCGCGCGATCTACGGCACGTTCGGCGCGGACGGGGTGTACGTCCGCCGGGACTACGACTTCAAGCTGATCGAAGAGGTGCCCGGCTACGGCGGGGCGGTCTACCTCCGTACGACGGACGAAGCCGTCAACGTGCTGGTCGGCGCCCTCGACACGGACGTCACCAGTGCGCAGATCGCGGCCGAGGTGAAGCTGGAGGTCCTGATCAGCCGGGGCCGGCTGGCCGACGCCCAGCTCGCCGCCGAGCAGGCCCGGTACCGCACGGTGCAGTACGCGGAGACCCTGCGCCGCACGCTGGACGCGACCCGGCGCAACGTGCGGGCGGTGGACTGGCTCCAGTCGGTGCCGGACATGATCGAGGAGGCCCTCGACCACGTCGCCGACCGCTACCGGCACGAGAACGCGATCCTGACCAACATCCGGCGGGCGCGCGACGAGGCGGAGGAGCCGGACAACAAGCGGCGCGCCGCCGAGCTCGTCGACATCGTCAAGGACTGCATCCGCCGCCACACCCAGCTCCAGTCGAGGCTGCTGGACGCGGGCCCGCTCTTCCGCGCCGAGCAGGACCGGCAGGCCTTCGCGGCCCCCGCGCCGCGCTCCGGGATCGACCTGTACGGGCAGCTCGTGGCCCCCGTGCTGCCGCTCGCCCTGGAGCGGGCCTCCCGGGTCACGGACGCCTTCTTCGCCTCGGCGGTCGGCCTGCGGACCCCCGTCTCCGTCCGCGTCGCCGACCTGGTCGAGATACTGCTGACGCCGCCGGTGGAGCGCGAGCACCTGGGCGCGGAGATGCCGGAGCCGGACCTCATCGCCACCCCGGACGACAGCCGGTTCAGCGAGGAGCAGCTCGCCGCCGCGATGGAGCTGCTGGACCTGCCGCACGACGCCCCGCGCCGGCTGTCGGGCCTGCTCGCCGAGGCCAGGCGCGCCGACCCGGAACTGCCGTACCTGGTGGCCCTGCTGGCCGTCCACGCGGCGAGCCCGGCCGTGGGCACGGCCTACCGCCAGGGCGAGGAGCGGCTGCTCTTCGCCGTGGACGACGGCACGCAGCTCGAAGACCCGGAGTTCGGCGGCGCCGACCTGATCGTCGGCACGGCCCTGCTGGACGCGGCCGCGATGACCGCCGACCGCACGGAGGCGGCGTGACCGCCCCCGAGCCGCCCGGCGTGACCGCCCCGGGGCCGCCCGAGCCGTCCGCCGCCGAGCCGCCCGCCCCGTCCCCCGCGGGGCCGGCCGGGCCGCAGCACCCGCCCGCCGCCGCAGACCACGAACACCGCACCGCCGAGGAGACCCACCCGTGAGCGACCACCACGCCGAGCACCCCGCGTGGAGCGAGCGGCAGCCCGCGTGGAGCGAGCCCGACGCGCCGGCGGCCCCCGCCGCGCCCGCCGCCGCCGGGCCCGCCCCGGCAGCAGGGGCCGTCACGCCCGCCGACGCCGCCGACGCGGCCCGCCTCGTCGCGTTCGGGCTCCAGCCCAAGCTGCTCCCGGCCCGCGACGCCGAGTACGCCGAACTGCTGCGCCGCTACCGCGAGGAGCCGGCGTTCGGCCGCCTCGCCGACGCCGTCGCCACCGGGCTCGGCCTCGTCGTCCTGGAGGTCTCCCCGCGGGCCGGCATGGCCGTCGCCGCCGGCGAGGACTCCGTCTTCGCCGTCCGGATGGGCGACTACGCCCGCCGCACCACCGCCGACTCCGCCGACCGCTTCCTGCACGGCCTCGCCCACCTCGCCGTCGCGGCGCTCGCCTTCCCCCGCCCCGAGGACCTTGCCGACGACGGCTACATCGGCCGGATCACCGTCAACGGGGTCGACGCCTTCGTCCGGCAGACCTGCCGCCGCCTGGAGGAGCGCGCCGAGGAACTCGGCGAGAACACCGACCCGGCCACCGACGCCCCCGGCCTGGAAGCCGCCTGGCGCGTCTACGCCCGCCGCAGCGCGACCGGAGCCACCAAGGACGCCCGCCGCCTGGCCGGCTCCACCACCGGCATCGTCGGCAAGGCCGCCGCGTTCCTCACCGACTCCGGCTTCCTGCAGCGCACCGGCGACGACGCCGGCGGTACGTACCGCACCACCCCCCGCTACCAGCTCCAGGTCCGCGACATGGCGGGCAGCGCGGCCATGGCCGAGCTCCTGGAACTCGGCGTGGTCCCCGTCAGCGACGGCTCCGCCAGCCTCCTGCCGCCGCCCGAGGGCGACGACCTGGAGCTCGCCGCCGACGCCGGCCTGCCCTTCCACGCCTAGAGGGGGTCTGGTGGACCGGGCCGGGCCCACCGGGCCGCCCCGGTCCACGAGCACCCCGGGCACCTGCCCTCCGTACCCCTCCGTACCGAGAATTCACGAGAGTCCGCCGCCATGTACGAGCTGTCCCGGATCCGCCTCTACTCCATCGGGCCCGCCGGTGCGCGCTACGCCGACACCGTGCTCGACCTGCGCGGAGTCGGTGAGCCGGTGCCCCACCCGGCGCCCGCGCAGGCGGAGTTCTTCGAGGACGAGCCCACCGGGCCGCCGCGCCGCCCGGCGCCCGCGGGCGTGCTCTTCCTGGAGAACGGCGGCGGCAAGTCCGTCCTGCTCAAGCTGATCTTCTCGGTGATGCTCCCCGGCCACCGCAACACCCTCGGCGGCGCCAGCTCCGGCGTCCTGCGCAAGTTCCTGCTCGCCGACGACTGCGGCCACGTGGCCCTGGAGTGGCAGCACACCCAGACCGGCGAGTGCGTGGTCGTCGGCAAGGTCAGCGAATGGCGCGGCCGACAGGTCTCCAACGACCCGCGCAAGTTCGCCGAGGCCTGGTACTCCTTCCGCCCCGGCCCGGGCCTGAGCCTGGACAGCCTCCCCGTCGCCGAGGCCACCACCGTCCGCCCGCCCGTCGAAGGCGCCTCCGGGGCCCGGGGGCGGCGCCGCACCATGAAGGGCTTCCGCGACGCCCTCACCGAGGCCGGCAAGGCGTACCCGCACCTGGAGGTGTACTTCGAGGAGATCCACGACCGCTGGAACGAGCACCTCACCGAACTCGGCCTCGACCCCGAACTCTTCCGCTACCAGCGCGAGATGAACGCCGACGAGGGCGAGGCCGCCGGGCTCTTCGCGGTCAAGAAGGACTCCGACTTCACCGACCTCCTGCTGCGCGCCGTCACCGACACCCGCGACACCGACGGCCTCGCCGACCTGGTCCACGGCTTCGGCAACAAGCTCGGCCGCCGCGCCGAGCTGATGGCCGAACGGGACTTCACGGCCGGCTCGGTGGACCTGCTGACCAAGATCGTCGAGGCGGCCGAGACCCGCTCCCGGCTCCGCGACGTCCACGCGGGCGCCGAGCGCCGGACGCGCACCCTCGCCCGGCGGCTGTCCGCCCGCGCCGCCGAGGAGCGCGGCCGCGCCGCCGATCTCGCCCAGCGGGTCACCGCGGCCGCCCACGGGGTCACCTCCGCCGAATCCGCGCGGACCCGCAGCGCCGCCGTCGCCGCCGAACTCGCCTACCGGCACGCCTCGCTGGCGCTGACCGTCGCCGACAAGGCCGCCGCCGCCCAGCGCCGCGAGCTCCTCGAAGCCCGCACCCTGCACTCCGCGTGGCAGGCCGCCGAGGTCGTGCTGCGCCACCGCGCCGCGTCCGACCGCTCCGCCCGGGTCGCCGCCGCGATCCTGGAGGCCGAGCGGGACGCCGCCCCGGCGCTGGCCGCGCGCGCGACGGCCGCCGCCGCGCTCGTACGGGCCCTGCACACGGCCGCCGAGGACGGGGAGCGCGTCGCCAACGAGGAGGAGGAGCGGTCCGCCGCCCTCCAGGAGGCCGGCGAGGCCGCGCACCGCGACGCCACGGCCGCCGCGACCGCGGCCCAGCGGGCCCGCAGCGAGGCCGAGCACCTGCGGGCCCGGCTCGCGGAGGTCCAGCAGGAGACCGCCGAGGCCGTACGGGCCGGCTGGCTCGACGACTCGGCGCCCGACGCGGACCCGGCGCGGGCGGCCCTGGCCGCGTCCGACGCCGAGAAGACCGCCGTCGCCGCCTGGGACGAGTCCCGCGACGCCGCCCGCACCGGCGCGGACGCCGCCCGCGAGGCCGCCGCCGCGGAGTCCCGCGCCGAACTCACCGCCGCCCGCGCGGCCGACGCCGCCGACGCGGCCGAGGCCGCGCACGACGCCGAGCACCGGGCGGCCGCCTCCCTGGCCGCCTCCCCCCGCCTGGCGGAGCTCCTGGGCCTCCCGCCGGTCCCCGAGACCTTCCTCCCCCACCCGCGCTCGGGCGCCTCCGCGGACTCCGCCACCGCCGCCGCCGGATCCGGTACGCCGGCCGGCCCGGCCGGATCCGGCGCGGCGGCGAGCGACGCGGCCGGCGGGCTCACCGTCGCGGACCTCGACCGCAACGCCGACGAGCTGCACGAGATGCTCACCCGCGGAGTCGGTGCCGCCGAGCGGCAGCTGTTCGAGCTGCGCACCGCCGCCGCGGACGACGCCCGCATCCTCGGCGCGCTCGGCGACGGCGGACTGCTGCCGCCCGGCCCCGACGTCCTCGCCACCGTCGAGTACCTCGGCGAACACGGCATTCCGGCCCTGCCCGGCTGGCGCTACCTCGCCCAGTCCGTGGACCCGGCCGACCACGCGGCCGTCCTCGCGGCCCGCCCCGAGCTCGTCGACGGCGTCGTCATCACCGACCCCGACACCCACGCCCGGGCCCGCGAGGTCCTCTCCGGCGCGGCCCTGCTGCCCCGCTCCACCGTCGCCGTCGGCACGGCCGCCGCGCTGCTGGCTCCGGTTCCGCCGGCCGATCCGGATCCGGGGGCGTCCGGCATCTTCATCGTCCCGCCGAACCCGGCCATGCACGACGAGCACGCCGCCGACGAGGAGCGCCAGGCCCTGCGCTCCCGCGCCACCGCCCGCGACACCGAGATCCGGGAGCTGGCCGCCCGCCTCGCGGGGGACCGCGAACTCGCCGCCCGCCTCGCCTCCTGGCGCACCGGCTGCCCGACCGGCCGTCTCGCCGAGCTCGCCCGGCAGGCCGAGGCCGCCCGTGCGTTCGCCGAGGAGGCCGACGCCGAGCTCGCGGAGGCCCGTACCGTACGCGCCGAGGCCGACGAGGCCGCCGCCGACTCCGCCCGCGTCCGCGACGAGCGCCAGGACGCCGCCCAGCGGGCCCGCCGCGCCGCCGACGCCCTCGCCGGGCTCGCCTTCCGCCTGCGCGAACGCGCCGGCTGGCAGGCCAAGGTCCGCGAACTCGCGGACGACGCCGCCGAGTCCGAGGCCCGCGCCGAGGTCTGCCTGGACCGGGCCCGCGCCGCCGACGAGGACCGCCGCGCCGCCCAGCGCGCCGCCGACGACGCCCGCCGCACCGCCCGCGCACTGCGTGCCGAGCGCGCCGAGATCGCCGGCGCCCCCGAGGCCCTGCCCGAGGACGACGGCGCCCCCAAGGCGCCGCTGCCCGACCTCCGCGAAGCCTACCGGGCCGCCTCCCGGCTGTACGAGAAGGTCGGCGTGGGCGCCGACCTGCGCGCCGAGCAGGCCCGCGCCGAGAGCGACGAGAGCGCGGCCCTCGCCGAACTCGACCGGCTCACCAACAAGGTCCGCACCCGCGCCGCCCAGCTCCTCGAAGGCACCGACGGCGCCGACGGCCCCTCGCGGCAGGCGGCCGCCGCCCGCGCCGAGTCCCTCGTACAGATGCTGGAGACCCGCGCGCAGGCCGCCAGCGAGCAGCTCGGCCGGCTCCGCGGCGAGGCCGAACGGCACGCCCCCACCGAGGGCGAGGCCCACACCGACCTGCCCGAGGACCTGATCCCCGGGGACGTCGAGCAGGCGCAGGCCCTCCTGCGCACCGCCACCGCCCAGCTCGCCGCGCACACCGCGGCCGTGGAGACCGCCCGGGCCGCCCACGCCGACCTGCTGCGCGCCCACCGCACCGCCGAGGACGGCGCCGGAGGCTTCGACGAGACCGCGGCGATGCTGCGGGACCTGCTGCGCGACCACACCCACCAGGACGACGAACAGGAGCCGGCCGCCCACCCGGGCACGCTGGAGGAGGCCCGGCAGTCCGCCGCCGAGGCCCGCCGCTCCCTGCGGGGCTGCGCCGCCGACCTCTCGGCCGCCGAGGCGTCGGTGCGCGAGGCGAGCGACATCCTGGTCCGCCACGCCAACGCCAACCGCTACGAGCAGGTACGCACCCCCGCGCGCCAGCAGATCCGCGAACTGCCCGCCTCCGCCCTGCCCGAGCACGCCGCGGCCTGGGCCGCGGCCTTCGCGCCGCGGCTGCGCGTCCTCACCGACGAGCTGGCCCAGCTGGAGCGCAACCGGGACAGCATCGTCGACCGGCTGCGCGGACTGGTGGAGTCGGCCCTGGCCACCCTGCGCTCCGCCCAGCGGCTCTCCCAGCTCCCCGAGGGCCTGGGGGAGTGGTCGGGCCAGGAGTTCCTGCGCATCCGCTTCGAGGAGCCGGACCAGGCCACCCTCACGGAGCGCCTCGGCGAGGTCATCGACGAGGCGACCCGCACGGCCGTGAAGAAGAACAGCAGCGCCTCCTTCGGCGAGGGCCGCCGCGACGGCATGTCCCTGCTGCTCCGCGGAGTGCAGGCGGCCCTGGAGCCCAAGGGCATCGCGGTCGAGATCCTCAAGCCGGACGCGGTGCTGCGCGCCGAGCGCGTCCCGGTGGGCCAGATGGGCGACGTGTTCTCCGGCGGCCAGCTGCTGACCGCCGCGATCGCGCTGTACTGCACGATGGCGGCGCTGCGCAGCAACGACCGCGGCCGCGACAAGCACCGGCACGCGGGCACGCTGTTCCTCGACAACCCGATCGGCCGTGCGAACGCCACGTACCTGCTGGAACTCCAGCGGGCCGTGTCGGACGCGCTCGGCGTCCAGCTCCTCTACACCACCGGCCTGTTCGACACCACGGCCCTCGCCGAGTTCCCGCTGGTCATCCGGCTGCGCAACGACGCGGACCTGCGGGCGGGCCTGAAGTACATCAGCGTCGAGGAGCACCTGCGCCCGGGCCTGCCCCAGCAGTCCCCGGAGGAGGAGACCATCCACGGCGAGATCACGGCGACCCGCATGTTCCGCCGCTCCGCGACGGTCTCCTGACCGCGGCCTGACCGCCACCCGGCCGCCACCCGGCCGCCCCGGCGGCCCGGTGGTCCCCCTGCCCGCCGCCGCGCCCCGGCCCCGCCGGGGCGGCCCGTACGGGCGTCAGCCCCGGCCCGAGCTCGTCCGGTAGCGCCGGTCCGCACCCGGCGGCGGCCAGGCGGCCGGCCGGGGGCCCGCGGGATCGCCGCCGCCCCGCGGTATTCGGCCCGCCCCGCCGCCCGCCCCGGCGCCCCGCTGCGGCCCGGCCTCCCGGCGGGCCCGGCGCCGCTCGCGCCGACGGCCGCGCGCCGTGCTGCTCGGCTCCGACACCACCCCGTACCGCTGGTTCCACATCTGCCGGGTGATCAGCACGTCCAGCACGCCCCAGGTGGCGACGACCGTCCCCGCTATCGCGCAGAGCGCCATCGGGAGCGCCAGCCAGGAGCCGGTCACCATCAGGAAGAAGGTGACCGTCGCCTCGGTCAGCGTGACGGCCACGATCAGCACCGCCCGCACCGCCGAATCCCGCACCGGATCCGGCATCCTGCGCCGCCGGGCCGGTTCCTCCTCCCACAGCGACCGCCCCCGCGCGCCCACCGCGACCCCGTCGTCCTCGTACATCCCCATCACTCGCTCCCCCTGCCCCGTCCCCTCAACCAGCTAGACGTTCGAGACCGCCGAGAGATTCCCGTATCCACCGGACTCCTCCCCAGCACCTGCCCATCCCGGAACGAAGAATTCCAGCCATCCATCCGGTTGCGGGAACTGACACCCCACCAAGTGTCATCTGCCACAAAACGGGCTGCACTTGACCGGATGTGTCGGACAACTGGTGATCTACTCCTTGACGTCCGGCCGAAAACGTCCGGACACGCCTTCGAAGCCGCTCCCCGGCAGTAGTAGGCTCACGCCGTTTAAATGACGGAACACCGACCCCCGCCAACGGGGTTGAGCTGGGGGAGGCTGGGGAGGCC
Organism: Streptomyces sp. NPDC001903; assembly: GCF_042891345.1. Classification (NCBI taxonomy): domain Bacteria; kingdom Bacillati; phylum Actinomycetota; class Actinomycetes; order Kitasatosporales; family Streptomycetaceae; genus Streptomyces; species Streptomyces sp. NPDC001903. Next base: position 15,697 of record NZ_JBIASZ010000017.1, on the reverse strand, counting down.
ATGCGCTTTCGCGGGAAGTCCATCCGCCGGAAGATCGTGGCGTTGCTCCTTGTGCCGCTCGTCTCCCTCACCGCCCTCTGGGGCTTCGCGACCGTCCTCACAGGCCGCCAGGCCCTCGAACTCCTCGACGTGGCCTACGTCATCGACAAGGTCGGCTACCCCGTCGAGGACGTGGTCCGCGTCATCCAGAAGGAACGCCGCCAGACCCTCGTCGTCCTCGGCGACCCCCGCGCCTCCACCGCCACCGCCGAACTCGTCAAGCGCCGCGCCGCCACCGACGAGCTCGTCGACCGCATCAGCAAGAACGCCAAGGACCCCGAGGTCTCCGACGAGCTCGCCCCGGAAGCCGCCCAGCGCCTCGACTCCATCCTCGACGCCTTCCACGGCATCGGCGCACTGCGCCGCTCCGTCGACCAGAACACCCTCGACCCGAACCAGGCGCTGGAGCTCTACAGCCGGCTCGTCGACCCCTGCTACGACTTCCTCCTGAACCTCCACGCCCTCGAGAACGTGGAGATGGACAAGCAGGGCCGCGCCCTCGTCGGCGTCACCCGCGCCCGCGAGACGCTCTCCCGCGAGGACGCCGTCGTCGCCGCCGCCCTCGCCGCGCGCAACGTCACCCCCGCGGACGTCCGGCACGTCTCCGACTTCGCCGCCAACCGGGCCCTGCTCTACGAGTTCAACCTCGCGATCCTCCCGGCCGACGACCGCGAGCAGTTCGAGCAGTACTGGGGCGGCGCCGAGACCAAGCCGCTGCGCGACGCCGAGGAACGGTTCATCACCGGCGGCTCCGGCAAGAACCCGCGCATCACCGCCGCCCAGTGGGACGAGGCCGCGAACAAGGTCCTGGACGACCTCGCCGCCATGGGCACCGCCGCCGGCGACCGCTACCAAAAGCGCGTCGAACCCGTCGCCATGGGCGTCCTGGTCCAGGCGGCCATCGCCGGCGTCCTCGGCTTCATCGCCCTCGTCTTCTCCGTCGTCCTCTCCGTGCGCATCGGCCGCGACCTGGTCCGCGACCTGTCCCGGCTGCGCAAGGAGGCCCACGAGGTCTCCGGCGTCCGGCTGCCCGCCGTCATGCGCCGCCTCGCCGCCGGCGAGCACGTGGACGTCGAGACCGAGGCCCCGCGCCTGGAGTACGAGAAGGACGAGGTCGGCCAGGTCGGCCAGGCCCTCAACACCCTCCAGCGCGCCGCCGTCGAGGCCGCCGTCAAACAGGCGGAGCTGCGCCGCGGCGTCTCCGAGGTCTTCGTCAACCTCGCCCGCCGCAACCAGGTCCTGCTGCACCGCCAGCTGACCCTGCTCGACACCATGGAGCGCCGCACCGAGGACGCCGAGGAGCTCGCCGACCTCTTCCGCCTCGACCACATGACCACCCGCATGCGCCGCCACGCCGAGGGCCTCGTGATCCTCTCCGGCGCGGCCCCCTCCCGCCAGTGGCGCAAGCCCGTCCAGCTCATGGACGTCGTGCGGGCGGCCGTCGCCGAGGTCGAGGACTACGAGCGCATCGAGGTACGCAGGCTGCCGCGGCTCGGCATAGCCGGCCCCGCCGTCGCCGACGTCACCCACCTCGTCGCCGAACTCCTGGAGAACGCCACCGTGTTCTCCCCGCCGCACACCGCCGTCCAGGTGCTCGGCGAACGCGTGGCCAACGGCTTCACCCTCGAGATCCACGACCGCGGCCTCGGCATGAACGCGGAAGCGCTGCTCGACGCGAACCTCCGGCTCGGCGAGACCCCCGAGTTCGAGCTCTCCGACACCGACCGCCTCGGCCTGTTCGTCGTCAGCCGCCTCGCCCAGCGCCACGGCGTCAAGGTGGTCCTCCAGCCCAGCCCGTACGGCGGCACCACTGCCGTGGTGTTCCTGCCGGCGGCCCTGCTCACCGAGGCCCCCGAGACCAACGGCACCGGCCTGCGCCTCGGCGACGGCAAGGTCGGCCGGGCGGCCGGCCAGGGCGCCGGGAACGGGCACGGCCCCGCCCGGCCCGCCCCGGCCGCCGTGGAACGCGCCCCGGTCGGCCGCTCGCTGGCCGCCCCCGAACTGCGCGGGCCGGTCGAACTGGAGGCCCCGCTCGGCGTGCTCGGACTGGACGGCCTCGACGACCCGCCGGTCCTGGACGAGATCACCACCGGGATCGGCGGGCTCACCGGCGTCGGCGGCCGCCCCGCCATGGCCACCCTCGACGACGAGACCCCGCCGAACGGCACCCCGCGCAGCGCCCTGCTGGGCCTGCGCCCGGCAGACCGGGCGCACGCCGACCGCAAGGGCGGCCCGGAGCGCGAACGGGAGCCGCTGGCCCCCACGGGCCCGGTCCGCCTGGACAGCCACCGCGCCGACCCGGTCCGCGGCGCCCGCCCCGACGGGCCCCGCCCCTCGGGCGCCGTGCCGCTGCCGCGCCGCAGGCCCACCCCGACGCTGGTCGCCGAGCACGGCCGCCGGGTGGAGCCCCGCCCGGTCACCGCGGTGCCGAAGCCCGCCCCGGAGCGGGAGCCGGCCCCGCAGGGCCCCGGCGGTCTGCCCAAGCGCGTCCGCCAGGCCAACCTGGCGCCCCAGCTGAAGAACGCCCAGGCCTCCGCACCCGCCGAAGCCGCCGCGGACCAGATGGTCCACCGCGACGCCGAAGAGGTACGTACGCGCATGTCCGCACTCCAGCGCGGCTGGACGGCGGGCCGCACCCAGCAGGCACAGCAGCAGTCCGGAACCGGGGCAGGCACTTCCGCCGCCACAGGTCCCGGATACGAGAACGAGGGGGACGGTCGATGACCGCACCGCAGACCGGCAACGACACCCGGGGCCGCGGCTCCGGTCCGCTCAACTGGCTCCTCGACGAGCTCGTCGACCGGGTCGGCAGCATCCGCAAGGCCGTGGTGCTCTCCGGCGACGGCCTGCCCACCGGCAGCTCGAAGGACCTGACCCGCGAGGACAGCGAGCACCTGGCCGCCGTGGCCTCCGGCTTCCACAGCCTGGCCAAGGGGGTCGGCCGCCACTTCGAGTCCGGCAGCGTCCGCCAGACCGTGGTCGAGCTGGACGAGGCCTTCCTCTTCGTCATGGCCGCCGGCGACGGCAGCTGCCTGGCCGTGCTCTCCGACGCCGACTCCGACGTCGGGCAGGTCGCGTACGAGATGACCCTCATGGTCAAGCGGGTAGGCGACCACCTGGCGACCGCTCCCCGCTCCGGGCTGCCAGCCGGAGGGTGAGGCGGACGGCATGAGCGATCCAGGCCAGAACGATCCGGCCGAGAACGATCCAGGCCGGCCGCACGACCCCGCCCACCCGCACTGGTTCGACGACGAGGCGGGCCCCGTCGTACGCCCGTACGCCATGACCCGCGGCCGGACCAGCCACGCCGGCCAGCACCGGCTCGACCTGATCGCGCTCGTCGTCGCCGAACCGGCGGCCGACGATCCGGTCTGGGACCTGACCCTGTCCCCCGAGCACTCCCACATCCTCGGGCTGTGCCGGGAGAGGCCGCAGTCGGTCGCCGAACTCGCGGCCGAACTCGACCTCGCGGTCGGGGTCGTACGCGTCCTGATCGGCGACCTGGCCGATGAGGAACTGATCCATGTGAACCGGCCGGTACCCCCGGCCGAACTGCCCGATGAATCCATTCTGCGTGAGGTGATCGATGGCCTTCGGGCGCTCTAGCCGCACCGGTGCCATGCATGCCGTGTCACCGGTCGAGCCGCTGACCCTGAAGATCCTGGTCGCGGGCGGCTTCGGGGTGGGCAAGACCACCCTGGTCAGTGCGGTGAGCGAGATCAGACCGCTGCGGACCGAGGAACTGCTGTCGGAGCCGGGCATCGGCATCGACGACACCGGGGGAGTGGAGGGCAAGAGCACCACCACCGTGGCGATGGACTTCGGCCGCATCACGCTGCGCGAGGACCTGGTGCTGTACCTCTTCGGCACGCCCGGACAGGACCGCTTCTGGTTCCTGTGGGACGAGCTCGCCCAGGGCGCGCTCGGCGCCGTGGTCCTCGCCGACACCCGCCGCCTCGCCGACTGCTTCGCCGCCGTCGACTACTTCGAGCGGCGGGGGATCCCGTTCACGGTCGCCGTCAACTGCTTCGACGGCGCCGAACGCCATCCGGTGGTGACCGTGCGGGAGGCGCTCGACCTCGACCCCGAGGTGCCGGTGCTGCTGTGCGACGCACGGGACCGGGAGTCGGTGAAGGACGTGCTGGTGGGGGTCGTGGAACACGCGATGTCGCTGGCGCGGGCCCGCCGCCGGAGCCTGACCGCGGGGACCTGAGCCGCCCGCACACAGGAGGCGGCCCGTACCCCCGCCGACTGGGGTACGGGCCGCGGCTCTCATGGGGGGTGGGAGGGCCTCGTCCGGGGCGTCCTGCGCGGCGGGAGGCTGTGGAGCGAGTGTGAACCCGCCTCCGGGGGCCGTCAAGCGTTCCGACAACAGCAGCTGTTCAGGGTCCGCGCCCGGCGGCGGCGCGCACCCCGGCGCGGCCGCCGGCGTCACGTGAGGGCCCCGTGCCGACCCCGTGCCGGCTCTGTGCGGACCCCATGCCGACCCCGTGCCGACTCCCCTCACCGCACCGCTCACCGCACCGTCACCGCACCGCTCACCGCACCGCTCACCGCACCGCGACGACGGCCGATCCGTGCCCGAACAGGCCCTGGTTCGCGGTGATCCCCGCCCGGGCCCCCGGCACCTGCCGGTCCCCGGCCGTGCCGCGCAACTGCCAGGTCAGCTCGCAGACCTGGGCGATGGCCTGCGCCGGCACCGCCTCCCCGAAGGAGGCCAGGCCGCCGCTGGTGTTCACCGGCACCCGACCGCCGAGCGCCGTCGCGCCCTCCCGCACGAGCTTGGCCCCCTCGCCCTCGGCGCACAGGCCGATGTCCTCGTACCACTCCAGCTCCAGGGCGGTGGAGAGGTCGTACACCTCGGCCAGCGAGAGGTCCCCGGGCCCGAGCCCGGCCTCCTCGTACGCGGCCCGCGCGATCGACGCCCGGAACGAGCCCGGCGCCGGCCGTACGGCGGTCACGGAGTCCGTGGCGATGTCCGGGAGGTCGAGGACCGTACGGGGGTAGGTCGGAGTCACCGTCGACACAGCCCGGATCCGCACCGGATCGGCGACCCCGCGCGAGCGCGCGAAGTCCATGCTGCTCAGGACCAGTGCCGCGCCGCCGTCCGAGGTGGCGCAGATGTCGAGCAGCCGCAGCGGATCGGCGACGACCGCCGAGTCCGCGACCTCCTCGGCAGTGACCTGCTTGCGGTAGCGGGCGAGCGGGTTGAGGGCGCCGGCCGCGGAGTTCTTGACCTTCACCTGCGCGAAGTCCTCCAGCGTGTCCCCGTACACGGCCATCCGGCGGCGCGCGTAGAGGGCGAAGTACGCCGGGTTCGTGGCGCCCAGCAGGCGGAACCGCAGCCAGTCCGGATCGTCCGGCCGGTCCCCGCCCGCCGGGGCGAAGAACCCCTTGGGCGCCGCGTCCGCGCCGACCACCAGGACGACGTCGGCCAGCCCCGCCAGGATCTGCGCCCGCGCCGCCCCGATGGCCTGGGCCCCGGAGGCGCAGGCCGCGTACACGCTGGTCACCCGGGCGCCCTGCCAGCCGAGGGCCCGGGCGAAGGTCGCCCCGGCCACGTAGCCGGGGTAGCCGGAGCGCACGGTGTCGGCGCCGACGACCGACTGCACCTCGGACCACTCCAGCCCGGCGTCGGCGAGCGCGGTGCGGGCCGCGGCCCGCCCGTACTCGACGAAGCTGCGGCCCCATTTGCCCCAGGCGTGCATCCCGGCCCCGAGGACGGCGACGTCGGCGCTCACGCGGCGCCCCCCGTCGGCCTGAACCGCCAGGTGGTCCGGACGGTCCCGGTGTCCGCGTCCTCGTCGAGCACGCCGCCGACCACCTCGACCTCCATCCCGACCGCGAGATCGGCGACGGTGATCCCCGGAGCCGCCTGCCCGAGCACGACCATCCCCTCGGCCTCCAGCTCCACCGCGACCAGGGTGTACGGCTCCCAGGGCGCGTCCGGGTCGGACACGTACGGCGCAGGCGGCCTGTACCGCCCGTCGGTGTAGGACCACACCCGGCCGCGCGGGGACAGCGGCACCTCGGCGAGCTGTCCGCCGCCGGGGCAGTGCGGATTGCGGCAGTACGCGTCCTCGCGCGGGAAGAACACCGCGGTGCAGGCGGAACACCGGGTGCCGAGCAGCCGGAAGCCGCCGCCCCCCGGTCCGTCCTCGGTGAACCACCCGCTCACGACGGGTGTGCGTGTACGTCCCAAGGGAACCCCTCCCCAGCCGGCCCAGCCATCTGACGGATCGTCAGAAGTCTGTCACGGGCGGGCGGTCCTGGCACGGGTTCTCGGCAAGCCACTTCTGCGCGATCTCCCCCAGCTCCGCGTCCCGCCCGGCCAGCATCATCCGGATCATCTGCGCGTCCCCGCGCAGCGACCAGGCCGGATGCCCGAAGGTGGCCGGGTTGTTCCCCTCGATCAGGAAATGGGCCGGCCAGGCCGTCCCGTACCCGATCAGGGGCAGCGCGGCGAGGAACCGCCCGCGGCCCCGCGCCAGGCCGTACGCGGTCAGGGCGAGCCCGGTCAGGGTGCCGGTGAGGTGGATCCAGCGGGTGGCGGCGCGGGAGTGCTGGGCGACGTAGTAGGGCCAGAACTCCTCGTACGAAGCGAATGTCATGCGGGGCACGGTACTCACGGCGGGACGGAGGCGACAGGGACCGGGAAGCCGAAGAGGCGGGCGGCAACTGCGAACCCCTCCACGGCCCTTGGCATACGATCGCCGCATGCCGGCACAGCTGAGGGACTCGCACTGCTCCTCCTGCGGAGCACCGTTCGACACGACCGCCTGGCCCCGTACGTGCGCCTCGTGCGGGGCCGTCACCTACCGCAACCCGCTCCCGGTGGCCGTCACGCTGCTCCCGGTCGAGGACGAGGCGGGCACCGGGCTGGTGGTGATCACCCGCACCATCGAGCCGGCCCGCGGGGGCATCGCGCTGCCCGGCGGTTTCATGGACTTCGGCGAGGACTGGCGCGACGCGGTCGTCCGCGAGCTGCGCGAGGAGACGGGCATCCACGCCCCGGCCTCCGAGGTCGCCCTGGCCGACGCCATGAGCTCCCCGGCGGGCCACCTGCTGCTCTTCGGCCTGCTGCCGCCCCGCCCCGCGGCATCCCTGCCGCCGTCGGCCCCGACGGACGAGACCTCGGGCTGGCACGTCCTGCGCACCCCGGCGGAACTGGCCTTCCCCCTCCACACCCGCGCCGCGACCTCCTGGTTCGCGGGCCACTACACCGCCTGACGGCGGGCCGGGCGCGATCGCCCGGCCGCCCTCGGCGCCGCCCTGCGGCCCCGGCGCCGCCAGGGGGTGTCCGCAAAGTCCCGCCCGCCCTCCGGGCTCACGGCCTACTTCGCGGACACCCCTAGAGCCGTCCCGGAACGCCCTCCACGGCCCCGGCCACCGGCCCGAGCCCCCGTACCTCCACCCCCGCCACCGGCTCGCCGGCCTCGTCCCCCACCACCACCGCGTCCTCCACCCACCGCACCGCGTACCGCTCGACCCGGCCCGCCTCGAACCCCGGTCCCGGATCCCGGATCACCACCCCGCCGCCCGTGCGCCCCCGCGCCGGAGCCCACACCTCCAGCCCCACCCCGCCCCCGGCGGAGCGCACCGGGAGCACCGACCCCGCCCGCGCCAGCACCGGGATCCGCCCCCGCGGGGCGTCCAGCAGGATCTGCCCGGGGCCCTCGTACGCCGTCCCCGTCGCGGTGTCGTACCAGCGCCCCCGCGGCAGCCGCACCGCCCGCCGGTCCGCCCCGCACTCCAGCACCGGCGCCACCAGCAGCGCGTCGCCGAGCAGGAACGCGTCCTCGCAGTCCCGCAGCGCCCGGTCCTCCGGCGCCCCCCACCACAGCGGCCGCACGTACGGGGCCCCCGTCCGCCGCGCCAGCTGGGCCAGCGTCAGGAAGTACGGCCGCAGCCGCTCCCGCTCCGCCAGCACGGCCCGCGCCCGCTCCTCCACCTCCGGCCCGAACTCCCACGGCTCCCGCCGCCCGGCCCAGATCGCCGAATGCGTCCGGAACAGGGGCAGGTACGACCCCAGCTCGAGCCAGCGCAGATACAGCTCCGGCGAGGGCGAACCACCGAAGCCGCCCACATCGGGGCCCGAGTACGGCACCCCGCACAGGCCGAGCCCCAGCACCAGCGCCAGCGAGGCCCGCAGCCCCTCCCAGCCCGTCTCCACGTCCCCCGACCAGGTGCCCCCGTACCTCTGCATCCCCGCCCACCCCGACCGGGAGAAGAGGAACGGCCGCTCGGCCGGCCGCAGCCGCACCAGCCCCTCCCAGCCCGCCCGCGCCATCCCGAGCGCGTACACGTTGTGCGCGGCCCGGTGGTCCCCGCCCGCCCCGTCCATCGCGTGCCGCGCCGAGCGGGGCAGCGTCATGTCCCCGAAGGGGGCGAAGGACACCGGCTCGTTCATGTCGTGCCACACCCCGGCGAAGCCCTGCTCCAGCCGCTCCTCGTACAGCCCGCCCCACCAGGTGCGCACCGCAGGATCCGTGAAGTCCGGGTACGCGCACTCGCCGGGCCAGACCTCGCCCCGCACCTCCTGCCCCCGGGCGTCCCGTACGAAGGCCCCGCCCGCCCCCACCGCCAGGCCCGACGTGTGCACGGGGTCGCCCGCCTTCACCGCCGGGTCGACGATCGACACCAGCCGTACGCCCTGCTCCGCCAGCTCCCGCGCCAGCCCCGGCAGATCCGGGAACCGCTCCTCGTCCACCGTGAAGACACGGTGCTCGTCGTAGTGGTCGATGTCCAGGTGCACGGCCGACAGCGGGAGCCCGCGCGAGGTGTAGCCCGACACCACCCGCCGCACCTCCTGCGCGCTCCCGAACCCCCACCGCGCGTGCTGGTACCCGAGCGCCCACTCCGGCGGTACGGCCGCCCCGCCGGTCAGCCCCGACCAGCCCTGCAGCACCCGCGCCGGCGTCCCCACCAGCACCCAGCACCGCAGCGGCCCGCCCTCCATGCGCAGCTCGCTCGCCCCCGGCCGGTCCGCCCCCGAGCCGGCGCCCTCCTCGCCCTCGCGCAGCGCCACCCGCCCGTCCCAGGAGTTGTCGTGGAACACCAGGTGGGTCCCCGCGTCCGCGACCACCATCTGCACCGGCATCGTGATGTACAGCGGATCGTCGCCGGGACCGAAGCCGCCCTTGGGGTCCGTGTTCCACAGCCGGTACACCCCGTCGCGCAGCCGCGGCCCGCCGGCCCGGCCGCCCAGCCCGAAGAACCGGGCGTCCGCCGGCACCTCCGCCCGCTGGAGCCAACGCGACTCGACGGGCTCCGCGGCGACCGGCTCGGCCGGCTCCCACCAGCGCGGCGGCAGCTCCCGGCGCAGCACCGTCCCGCCGGGTGTGCGGACCTCGATCGCCCCGTGCCGGGACACCGCCACCGTCACCCGCTCGGAGACCACCCGCCAGCCGCCGCCGGTGTCCGGCTCCAGCACGGCCCGCGGATCGGGCTCCGGGCCGCTGCCGACCAGCGCGTACGAGGGCGTCGGCCCGGCCCCGTCCCAGCCCCAGAACACCGCGCCCCCGGCCGTGACCCGTACGAGCAGCTCCGAGCGGGCGAACCGCAGCACCCCGCCGCCCGGCCGCGGCTCGGTACCGGTCAGCAGACCCGGCACGCGGGCCCGCTCCGCGCCCCGGCGCGGGAGCCCCAGCGCGTCCGCGCGCCGGTGGCGCCAGGCCGAGCGCCACGCGCGCCGCCCGCGCTCCGTACCGATTTCCTTCACCGCACGCACCAGATCGCGACCGTTCATGCTGCTCACCCTGCCACCGGCCGCCCGGCGAGCGGGCGGCGTTCAACTTCCGTTCACTCGTCCAAGAGGCCCCTGGTGCGGAGGTGGATCACATGGCATGGTCCCTGTGAGCCGCCGCGCACACCCACCGCGCGACGGCGCCGTACGCACGCCACGCACACATCACGCACACGACGCGCGAGCCGCAGACTTGACCGGGAGCCGACCCATGACCTCAGCCACCCCGCCGGAACCCCTCTGGTCCCCGGGCCCCGACCGGATCGCCGCGGCCCGCATCACCGCCTTCCAGGCCTGGGCCGCGGACCGGTTCGGCGCCCCCGCGGACGGCGGCTACCCCGCCCTGCACAGCTGGTCCGTCGACGAGCTCGACACCTTCTGGCAGGCCGTCGCCGAGTGGTTCGACGTCCGGTTCACCACCCCGTACGAATCCGTCCTCGCGGACCGCTCCATGCCGGGCGCGCGCTGGTTCGCGGGCGCCACGCTCAACTACGCCGAGCACGCCCTGCGCGCCGCCGAGGACCCGGCGCGCGCGGACGACGCCGCGCTCCTGTACGTGGACGAGACCCACGAAGCCACCCCCGTGACCTGGGCCGAGCTCCGCCGCCAGGTCGGCGCACTCGCCGCCGAGCTGCGCGCCCTCGGCGTGCGCCCCGGCGACCGGGTGAGCGGCTACCTCCCCAACATCCCCGAGGCCGTCACCGCGCTGCTCGCCACCGCGGCCGTCGGCGCCGTGTGGACCTCATGCGCCCCCGACTTCGGCGCCCGCAGCGTCCTGGACCGCTTCCAGCAGGTCGAGCCCGTGGTCCTGTTCGCCGTCGACGGCTACCGCTACGGCGGCAAGGAGCACGACCGCCGCGACACCGTCGCCGAACTGCGCGCCGAGCTCCCCTCGCTGCGCGCCGTCGTGCACATCCCGCTGCTCGGCACGCAGGCCCCCGAGGGCGCCGTCGCCTGGTCGGACCTGGTCTCCGGCGCCGCCGAGCCCGTCTTCGAGGCCGTCCCCTTCGACCACCCGCTCTGGGTGCTCTACTCCTCCGGCACGACGGGCCTGCCCAAGGCGATCGTCCAGTCCCAGGGCGGCATCCTGCTGGAGCACCTGAAGCAGCTCGGCCTGCACTGCGACCTCGGGCCCGAGGACCGGTTCTTCTGGTACACCTCCACGGGCTGGATGATGTGGAACTTCCTCGTCTCCGGCCTGCTCACCGGGACGACCGTCGTCCTGTACGACGGCAGCCCGGGCTATCCCGACACCGGGGCCCAGTGGCGGATCGCCGAGCGGACCGGGGCCACCCTCTACGGGACCTCCGCCGCGTACGTGATGGCCTGCCGCAAGGCGGAGGTGCACCCCGGCCGGGACTTCGACCTCTCCGCCGTGAAGTGCGTCGCCACCACGGGATCGCCGCTCCCGCCCGACGGGTTCCGCTGGCTCCACGACGAGGTGGCGGAGGACCTCTGGATCGCCTCCGTCAGCGGCGGCACCGACGTCTGCAGCTGCTTCGCCGGCGCCGTCCCCACCCTCCCCGTCCACATCGGCGAGCTCCAGGCCGCCTGCCTCGGCACCGACCTCCAGTCGTGGGACCCGTCCGGCAAGCCGCTGATCGGGGAGGTCGGCGAGCTCGTCGTCACCAACCCGATGCCCTCCATGCCCATCCGCTTCTGGAACGACCCGGACGGCAGCCGCTACCGCGACAGCTACTTCGAGATGTTCCCCGGGATCTGGCGCCACGGGGACTGGATCACGATCACCGACCACGGCTCCGTGGTCATCCACGGCCGCTCCGACTCCACGCTCAACCGGCAGGGCGTCCGGATGGGCTCCGCCGACATCTACGAGGCCGTCGAACGCCTCCCCGAGATCAAGGAGTCCCTGGTCATCGGCCTGGAGGAGCCGAACGGCGGCTACTGGATGCCACTGTTCGTCCACCTCGCGCCCGGCGCGACCCTCGACGACGACCTCCGCGGCCGCATCAAGGCGACCATCCGCGAGGAGCTGTCGCCGCGCCACGTCCCCGACGAGGTCATCGAGGTCCCGGCCATTCCGCACACCCTGACGGGCAAGCGCATCGAGGTCCCGGTCAAGCGCCTGCTCCAGGGCACTCCGATGGCGAAGGCGGTCAACCCCGGCTCGGTGGACAACATCGAACTCCTGCACTTCTACGAGGAGCTGGCCCGCACCCGCACCCGCGACTGAGGTCACTGTCAGTGGTGACGGTTACCGTGAGTGAGCAATCGAATGCGCCACTCAGGGGGAGCCATGCCACGGACACGCCACGACACCAGTCAGACCGCCGGCCGGACCGCACGGGCCGGCGCCCGCACCACCCGGCGCCGCATGCTGCGCCGCGAAGTACCCGGCACCGTCGGCCTCCTGGCCGACGCCGGGGACTTCGCGGCCATGCGCGCCTACCGCAGCTTCGCCTTCGGCCACCACGACGACTACGGCGACTACCTCCGCCACGTCGAAGGCCTGCTGCGGTCCCTCGCGGCCCAGGGCCTCCACACCACCGTCGCCCTCTTCGACCCCGACGAATACGCCGAGTTCTGCCGGGAACACGGCGTCGATCCGGACACCGCCGAAGCCCGTACCCGCTTCACGGCCGAACTCGCCGGAGCCGGGACCGTACTGCCCTACACCGGCCAGCCCGTCGACGAGCTCGTCCCGCTCCTCGTCGACGAGGCCGTGCGCCAGGCCACCTGGGAGTACGCCACCACCCTGCTCGCCGGCGTCGGCAGCTGCGCCGACTGCGGCGAGGACATCGGCCGGGCCTCCTTCACCCGGGCCACCTCGATGCTCGACCGCCTCGTCGAGGGAGCCGGGCCGGGACACCACCACCTCGTATGCAGCGTCCCGGCCCAGGACGAACAGCTCGTCGCCGTCCTGCACGCCGAGGTCGTCCCAGAAGGGGACGGGCCGCCGCGCGTCGAGGGCCGCGAAGGCCTCGACTTCGTGACCGTCCTCGCCGCGGGCCTCGCCCTCGGCGGCCCCGGGGGACTGGTGCTGCGCAGCACCGTCGAGGGCCTCGGCGACCGGGTCCACGGCTGGCGCCTGGACCGCGGGCGCCTGGTGCCGCTCTCCGCGGCCGCGGTGTTCAACGCGTACTGCACCGACGCCGACACCGGGGACCCCGTGGCCCCCGAATCCGGAGTCGACTACTGCCCCGGCTACGAAGTGGACGACCCCACTCCACAGCACTGACCCCCAGGAGGACACGACCGGGCACCACCGAACACGACCGAGGGGCCCCCGCCACCGGCGAAGGCCCCTCGATCGACACCACCCTGCTCGGCTACTCGCCGGACAGCACCGCCTGGGCGGCCACGCGGGCCTCCTCGGCACTGTCCGCGGCACGCGCCGCGGCCGCGGCACGCTCGCACTGGGCCAGCGTGTACTTGGCGAGCGTCGCCCGCACGTAGGGAATCGAAGCGGCACCCATCGAGAGAGAGGTGACACCCAGACCCGTCAGCACACAGGCCAGCAGCGGGTCGGAAGCGGCCTCGCCACACACACCGCAGCTCTTGCCCTCCGCCCTGGCGGCCTCCGCCGACATGGCGATCAGGTCGAGCAGCGCCGGCTGCCACGGGTCCTGGAGCCGCGACACCGCACCGACCTGGCGGTCCGCGGCGAATGCGTACTGGGCGAGGTCATTGGTGCCCAGCGACAGGAACTCGACCTCCTGGAGGATCGAGCGCGCCCGGAGCGCGGCGGAGGGGATCTCCACCATCGCGCCGAACTTCGCCCGCAGCCCGGCCTCGCGGCAGGCGTCGGCGAAGGCCTTGGCGTCGGTGCGGTCGGCCACCATCGGGGCCATGACCTCGAGGTAGACCGGCAGGCCCTCGGCCGCCTTGGCCAACGCGGTCAGCTGCGTGCGCAGCACGTCCGGGTGGTCCAGCAGCGCACGCAGACCGCGCACGCCCAGCGCCGGGTTCGGCTCGTCGGCCGGTGTCAGGAAGTCCAGCGGCTTGTCGGCGCCGGCGTCCAGGACACGGACGACCACACGCCCCTCGGGGAAGGCCTCGAGCACCTTGCGGTACGACTCGATCTGCTTCTCCTCGGACGGCGCCTTCTTGCTGTCGTCCAGGAACAGGAACTCGGTACGGAACAGGCCCACACCCTCTGCCCCGGCCTCCACGGCCGCCGGCACGTCCGCCGGACCGCCCACGTTCGCCAGCAGCGGCACCTTGTGACCGTCGGAGGTCGCACCCGGACCGGACGACGCGGCGAGGGCGGCCTTGCGCTCGGCGGCCGCGGCCGCCAGCTCGGCCCGCTTCGCCGCGGTCGGCTCCACGAACAGGTCACCGGTGCTGCCGTCGACGGCGATGACCGTACCCTCCGCGATCTCACCGGCACCCGGCAGCGCCACGATCGCCGGCACGCCCAGCGCCCGCGCGAGGATCGCGCTGTGGCTGGTCGGGCCGCCCTCCTCGGTGACGAAGCCGAGGACGAGCGCCGGGTCGAGCAGCGCGGTGTCGGCGGGAGCCAGGTCCCGCGCGATCAGCACGTACGGCTCGTCGCTGTCCGGCACACCCGGCATCGGCACGCCCAGCAGCCGCGCCACGATGCGGTTCCGTACGTCGTCCAGGTCGGCCACCCGGCCGGCCATGTACTCCCCGGCCCCCGCGAGCAGGTCGCGGTACGAGGCGAACGCGTCGTACACGCCGCGCTCGGCCGTGCTGCCGACGGCGATGCGCCGGTCGACGTCCGCCATCAGCTCGGGGTCCGTGGCGATCATCGCCTGGGCCTCCAGCACGTGCTGGGCCTCGCCGCCTGCCAGCTGGCCGCGCGCGATCAGGTCGGCGGACACAGCCTCCACGGCCTTGCGGGCGCGCCCCTGTTCGCGCTCCGCCTCGTCCGCGGTGATCTGCTTGGCCGGCGGCTCGAGAACCGCCGTGCCCATGTGCCGCACCTCGCCGATCGCCACACCGTGGCTCACGCCGACGCCTCGCAGCGTTGTCTCCATTTCACCCGTCTCCGATTGAGCGGCGGGCCCAGCCGCCGCGGTGGATGTCCGACCCGCCCGTGCAGGCGGACGAGGTCACTGCCAGCTGAACAGGGCGTCGTCGACCTTCACGTCTCCGGATTCGACGACGTCGCCCAGGGAGTCCGCGGTCGCCTCCAGCGCCACGACGGGGCAGATCGGAGACTTGCCGGCGTCCTCGACGGCCTGCGGGTTCCAACGGATGACGGCCTGGCCACGGGTCACGGTGTCGCCCTTGTTGACGAGCAGCTCGAAGCCCTCGCCGTTGAGCTGAACGGTGTCGATCCCGAGGTGGGTGAGGACGCCGTGCCCTTCGCCGTCGACGACGACGTACGCGTGCGGGTGCAGGGAGACGACCACCCCGTCGACGGGGGCCACCGCCTCCGACGGCTCGCGCACGGGGTCAATGGCGGTGCCCGGACCCACCATTGCGCCGGAGAACACCGGATCGGGCACTGCCGCGAGTCCGATGGCCTGCCCGGCAAGTGGGGACGTCACGCTGGTCATGGGGGGCCTCCCAGGGGTGGGGCTTCTACGTGTCGTCGTCACAACCTGTGCTGTGACGACGTACTTTCAGAAGGGTATGTCACGACTCGTCCCGGTTCGCTCGATGTGCACCCCCTGCCGGAGGGCACGCCTCGCGACCGCGACGACGTAGTGGACTAGACCATACGCCTGAATCGATTTGCTTGGGCACCACGGGCCCTGTACTGTCGTGACTCCCGCCAGGACGTGCCGCGTGAACTTCTCGCGAACATCCGATGGACGGGACTCCTCCTCTTCAATGCTTCTCTTGCTCCGTGCTGCTCTTCGTGAGTGGTCAGGGAGTCGGAAAAGCCCTGATAGAGTCGGAATCGCCGGAAAGGGAAAACGCGAAAGCGAAGACCCCGGAAAGCAAGCGGAACTGACTCTGATAGAGTCGGAAACGCAAGAA
>NZ_JBIASZ010000016.1:201816-218206 GCF_042891345.1 Streptomyces sp. NPDC001903 | reverse complement strand
GCGCGCTCGCCGCGTTGTCGTCGGTCGACGACGCGAGCGTCGCCTCTCTCCTCCGCCTTGCGATCGCACGCACCAGACCCCGCCGGCCCCGCCCTTGCGGGCGGACGAAGCTACTTTGACGACACCCCCTGGCGGACCAGCTTCGTCTGGAGCTTCGCGAGCGTCCGCAGGTCCAGGCCGAGGCCGTCCGTGAGGTAGCCGTAGAAGTCGCCGTAGTCCGCGGCCAGCTGCGCGGTCGCCGCGTCCAGGTAGTCCTGGCGGACCTCCTGGAGCGGGATCAGCAGGTCCGGGTTCTGCATCCGCCCGGACTGCTTCAGCCCCGCCCGCACCTGGGCGTCGTACGCGGCGCGGAAGGTGTTCGACGCGAGGTAGTCGGCGGTGGCCGTGTCCTCGGGGACGGCCAGCGCGCGCAGCAGGACGTAACTCATCCAGCCGGTCCGGTCCTTGCCCGAGGTGCAGTGGTACAGGAGCGGGCCCTGGCCGCCGTCCGCGATCTCCCGCAGCGTCGTCGCGAACTGCGCCCGGTTCTCGGGGCTGGTCACGAAGGTGCGGTAGATGTCGCGCATGTAGGCCTCGGCGCGGCCGCCGCCGAGCATCCGCTCCTGCGTGGCGGGGTCTGCGCTGGATATCGCGCCGAGGAGGGTTGCGTACAGCCCGAGGTCGCTGACGGGGCGGGAGGTGGCGGCGAGCCCGGCGGGCAGCCGGTCGGCGCCGTCGTACTGGACCTCCATGGGGATGCGGAAGTCGACGACCTTCCCCAGGCCGAGACCGGAGAGGGCGGTGACGTCCGCCGGGGTGAGCTTGCCGAGCGCGTCGGAGCGGTAGACCAGGCCCTGGCGGACCCGGCCGCCGGTCCAGGTCCGGTAGCCGCCCAGGTCGCGGACGTTGACCGCGCCCTGGAGGGGGATTTGGCGAATCGTTTCCGCCTGCTGCTGGTACCGGCCGGCGGTGGTGGCGGTGGCGGTGGCGGTCGTGCTGGGCGCCGGCGCGGCGTGCGCCGCGGCGGGCAGGGTCCCGATGGCGAGGGCGGACGCGAGCACCGCGATCGCCGGTCGGATTCGGGCACGGCTCATCTGGCTGCTCCTGCAACGGAGAAGGAGGTCACCCTGGTGGTGGCAGGGCGTCGAGCGACTGCAGGTGTGCGAGCACACCGTGTGCCTCGGCCATGACGCGGGCGACGAGCTCCGCACAGGACGGGAGGTCGTCGATCACCCCCGCGACCTGGCCCGATGCCATGACGCCGAGGTCCGTACGGCCCTCGACCATGGACGCCTTGAGGAGCATGGGGGTGTTCGCGGCGAGCAGGACCTGGCTCCAGGACAGGTCCTTGCCGTGTTTCATCGCCAGGCCGTCACGGACCATCTGCGGCCAGGACAGCCCCGACAGCTTGCGGAAGGCGGCCGCGTGCCGGACCGCCCGGGCCAGGGCCCGCGTACGGCCCGCCCGCTCCAGGGAGGCGACGAGCTCGGTGCGGAGCATCCGGTGCGGCAGCCCGTCGACGGCCGTGGTGAGCGTGACGTCCTTGACCCCGGCGGCCAGGTACCGGGCCTTGACCGCGTCGGGGACGGTGGAGTCCGAGGTCAGCAGGAAGCGGGTGCCCATGGCGATGCCCGCGGCCCCGTACGACAGGGCGGCGACCAGTCCGCGGCCGTCGTGGAAGCCGCCCGCCGCGACCACCGGGATGTCCACCGCGTCGACCACCTGGGGCAGCAGCACCGTCGTGGCCACGTCCCCGGTGTGCCCGCCGCCCTCACCGCCCTGCACGATCACCGCGTCGGCGCCCCACGCCGCGACCTTCTCGGCGTGCCGGCGGGCCCCGATCGAGGGGATCACCACCACGCCCGCGTCCTTGAGCCGGGCGATCAGCTCCTTCGACGGGGCGAGCGCGAACGAGGCCACCCGCACCCCCTCGTCGATGATCAACCGGACCCGCTCGGCCGCGTCCCCCGCGTCCGCGCGCAGGTTCACCCCGAACGGGGCGTCCGTACGGGAGCGGACCTCGCGGACCGCCGCGCGCAGCTCGTCCACGGTCATCGTCGCCGAGGCCAGGATGCCCAGGGCGCCCGCGTCGGCGGCCGCCGAGACCAGCCGGGGGCCCGCCACCCAGCCCATGCCCGTCTGCACGATCGGGTGCCGGACCCCGACCAGCTCGGTGAATGCCGTCTGCATCGCCTCAGGCCCGCACTTCCCGGTCGCGCAGCCCCTTCGGGTCGATCACCTCGCGGATCAGCCGCAGCTCCTCGGCGCTCGGCTCCCGCGTGTACGGAACCTCGCCGGTGACCGCGAGGGCGAACCCGGTGGCGGCCCGCACCTGTTCGACGGTGACGCCGGGGTGGACGCAGGCCAGGCGCATCGTGTGGTCCGGGCCGGCGAAATCGAAGACGCCGAGGTCGCTGACCACCCGCGGGAGCCGGTGGAAGCGGGTCACCCCGGCCGCTTCCGCCCGGTCGTGGCCCACCCCGCTCACCATGTCCACCCGCTCGACGAACACCCGCGGCGAATGCCTCGGGATCCAGTAGCTGACCGGATTGTTGAGCGTGTTGACGGGCGCTCCGCGCACCCCGAGGAGCTGGCGGGCCGGCCGGGCCCAGTCGCCGATGCAGGAGATGTTCTGGTTGCCGAAGCGGTCGATCTGGCTGGCGCCCATCATCACGTGCCGCCGCCCGCCGGTGACCATCGTCAGGTGGCGCCGGTACGGGAGCCAGCCCTCCGTCTCCCCGTCGAGACCGACGAGCATCGCTTCGCCGTCGGTCAGCAGGAGGTCGGGGGAGAAGGTCCGCTTCGCCAGCCGGGCCCCGAAGGACGGGATCAGGCCCATCGGACTGGCGAGCACCTCCCCGTTTCCGCGCCAGGCCTCAGCGCAGGCGATCACGCAGTACTCCGCCCGGGAGACGCCCGTCGCCGTGCCGCCCGTGCTGTCCGCCGTGCCGCCGGCCGTGCTCGATGCGCTCACCGCTGCTCCTCGTGCCAGGCCCGGACGGCCGACTGGTAGGCGTGCTCGCTGCCGCCGGAGAGGAAGCGGGCGGAGAACTCCGGCCAGGGGGTGGCCGCGTACAGCTTCTGGAAGGCCTCGTCGCGCCCGTAGTCGGGGGCGCAGGAGGTGAAGTGCGCGCCGTTCGGGGTCTCGACGACGCCCGTGACGGAGTGCCGGCTGACCAGCAGGGACTGCGGGGGCCCGGCCTTGGAGAGCTCGGCGGTCTCCACGAGCTGCTCGCAGGAGACGTACGCGGCGTCGGCGGCCTCGCAGAACAGGTCGTCGAAGTAGGGGTCCGGGCCCAGGTACTGGGCGTTGCCGAGGCGGTCGGCCCGGTTCAGGTGGACGAGGGCGGCGTCCATGCGCAGGGCGGGGACGGCGACGAACTCCTCCCCGTCGGCATAGGGGGAGGTGACGGTCCGCAGCTCCGGGTTGACCCGCATGACGTCGGAGCCGAGGCCGGCCCGGACGGGGAGGAAGGGCAGCCGGTTGGCGGCGGCGTGCAGGCCCCACATGAACATGGCCTCGTCGTACTCGGTGAGGGTGAAGGCGCCGCTCTCGCGGGCGGCCCGGAAGTGCGGCTCCAGCGGGATCGAGTCGAGGGTGGCGAAGGGGGCGATCAGCCGGCGGATCCGGCCGGCGGCCGCGAGCACGCCGACGTCGGGGCCGCCGT
This sequence comes from Streptomyces sp. NPDC001903, assembly GCF_042891345.1. Taxonomy (NCBI): domain Bacteria; kingdom Bacillati; phylum Actinomycetota; class Actinomycetes; order Kitasatosporales; family Streptomycetaceae; genus Streptomyces; species Streptomyces sp. NPDC001903. The sequence goes on along the minus strand of NZ_JBIASZ010000016.1, from coordinate 214,559 downwards.
ACGCGACCACGGTGAGATCGGTGATCTCACTGCGGAGCAGTGCCCGCACCAGGGCCATGGGCTTGCGCCGCGACCCCCAGCCGCCGATGCCGAGGGTCATCCCGCTGCGCAGCCGCCCGACCACCTCGTCGGGGGTCATCGTCTTGTCGGTCATGAGCGCTCCTTCCCTGCGGTCGCTCCCGCCGCGGACTGCCCGGACCCTCCGAACGTGTCGCGGACCCGGTCCGCGACACCGCTGAGATTGGCCTCGAAGGTGAACCCCTGCTCGAAGCGGTAGCTGCGCCGTACGTCGACGGGGTCGATGCCGTTGATGGCCGCCTTGGCCAGCCGGATCAGGTAGCCGTCCTTCCGCGCGATCTCCGCGGCCAGCTCCAGCGCCGCGTCCCGCAGCTCCGCGCGCGGCACCACCTTCCACACCGAGCCGTGCGCGTGCAGTTCGGCGGCGGTCGCGGTGCGGGAGGTGTAGTAGAGGGCGCGCATCAGGTGCTGGGGGACCAGGCGGGCCAGGTGGGTGGCGGCTCCCAGCGCGCCCCGGTCGAGCTCGGGGAGCCCGAAGACCGCGTCCTCACTGGCCACGATCGCGTCGGCGTTCCCGACGAGGCCGATGCCGCCGCCCAGGCAGAACCCGTGCACGGCCGCGACGACGGGCACCTCGCAGTCGTACACGGCGGCGAACGCCTCGTAGCAGCCGCGGTTGGCGCCGATGAGGGCGCCGTGGCCGGTGTCGCGCTGCATCTCCTTGATGTCGACGCCGGCGTTGAAGCCGCGGCCCTCGGCGGCCAGGACCACGCACCGGGTCGCGGGGTCGCGGCCGGCGGCGCGCAGGGCGTCGGCGAGCTCGTACCAGCCCTGTACGGGAAGGGCGTTGACGGGCGGGAAGTCGACCGTGACCAGTGCGACGCCCTTGTCGGGGCTTGAGGTGGAGACACCCATGAGAGGATCAGCTACCTTTCCACCAAACATTTGTTAGGTGAGGAAGGTAGCAGCCCATGGAGCTCGACGGGAGGGTTGTCGTCGTCACCGGCGGAACCCGCGGGGTCGGTGCCGGCATCGCCCGGTCGTTCCTCGAAGCGGGCGCGGAGGTCGTCGTCTGCGCCCGCCGCCCACCGCCCGAGCCGGTGTCCGCGGACGGCCGCACGGCCTCGTTCGCCGCGCTGGACCTGCGCGATCCGGCCGCGGTCGGGGAGTTCTTCGGGGCGGTCGAGCAGCGGCACGGGCGGCTCGACTGCCTGGTCAACAACGCGGGCGGCACCCCGTACCGGCTGCTGGGGGAGGGCGAGGCGGAGCGGCACGCACGGGTGGTCGGGCTGAACCTGATCGCGCCCATGACGGCCTCGCTTGCGGCCTACCCGCGGCTGCGCGAGACGCGGGGCTCGGTGGTGATGATCGGCAGCATCAGCGGGACCCGGCCTTCGCCCGGGACCGCGGCCTACGGGGCGGCGAAGGCCGGGCTGGAGAACCTGGCCCGTTCCATGGCCGTGGAGTGGGCGCCCGAGGTACGGGTGAACTCCCTGGTCCTGGGCATGGTGCGGACCGAGCTCGCGCACCTGCACTACGGGGACGAGGCGGGGATCGCGGCCGTCGGGGCGACAGTTCCGCTGGGCAGGCTGGCGGAGCCCTCGGACATCGGGGCCGCGGCGGTGTTTCTTGCCTCGGGCCGGGCGGGGTATGTCAGCGGGGCGAGCCTGCTCGTGCACGGCGGCGGGGAGCGCCCGGCATTTCTGGATGCGGCAACGGTCAACAAGGAGAGTTGAGATGGGACTTGCCGAGGGTCGAGTGGTCATCGTGACGGGCGCGGGACGGGGGCTGGGCAGGGCCCACGCGCTGGCCTTCGCGGCCGAGGGGGCCAAGGTCGTGGTCAACGACCTCGGGGTGGGCCTGGACGGGGAGCCGGGGGAGGACAGCCCGGCCGGTCAGGTGGTCGCGGAGATCCGGGCGCAGGGCGGCCAGGCGGTGGCGCACGGCAAGGACATCGCCTCCCCGGAGGGCGCGTCCTCGCTGGTCGGGGCGGCGCTCTCGGCGTTCGGCCGGCTGGACACCCTGGTCAACAACGCCGGGTTCCTGCGGGACCGGATGCTGGTGAACCTGGAGGAGGCGGACTGGGACGCGGTCATGCGGGTGCACCTGAAGGGCCACTTCCTGCCGCTGAAGTACGCGGCGGCGCACTGGCGCGCGGAGGCGAAGGCGGGCCGGGCCGTGGCGGCGCGGGTGGTCAACACCTCCTCGGGGGCGGGCCTGCTGGGCTCCGTCGGGCAGGGCAACTACAGCGCGGCGAAGGCCGGCATCCTCGGCATGACGCTGGTCGCGGCGGCCGAGATGGGCCGGTACGGGGTCCAGGTCAACGCGATCGCCCCGGCGGCGCGGACGCGGATGACGGAGCAGACGTTCGCGGAGACGATGGCGGAGCCGGGCGCGGGCGCTTTCGACGCGATGGCCCCGGAGAACGTGTCGCCGCTGGTGGTGTGGCTGGGCTCGGACGCCTCGGCGGGGGTCACGGGCAGGGTCTTCGAGGCGGAGGGGGGCAGGATCACGGTGATGGAGGGCTGGCGCCCGGGCCCGACCGCGGACCGCGGAGCCCGCTGGACCCCGGCGGAGGCGGGCGAGGCGGCGACGAAACTCCTCGCGGAGTCCGAACCCCCGCACCCGGTCTACGGGGCGCAGTAGCGGGCCGCGGGGCTGGCCGGGGCGGTGGCGGTGTGCGTACGCTCGGGCGGTGGACAGCGACCCCCGCACCGTCGGCGTGCGGATCGAGGCGGACGGGCTGCATCTGACGCGGGGCCAGGACGCGGACGGCGTGTACTACGTGCTCCCGGAAGCCGGGACACGGGGGCAGCGGCAGGCGCAGACGCAGGAACAGGCGCAGACGCAGGAACAGACGCAGACGCGGGAACAGGCCGGACCGGGCGTCGGCGCGGCGCCCGCGACCGGCGTCCTGCCGCTGGCCGAAGCCCTGCACGCCCGGATCCGCCCCGTCGGCTCCGCCGAGGCGGTCCTGCGCGGCTGGGCGCAGGGAGCGCCGCCCCCGTACGTGGCGTTCGACGATCCGGCGGCCCGCGCGCCCGTACGGGTCCGCGCCGGCGCGATCGTCATCCGCGAGGGGCGGATCCTGCTCATCCACTTCACCGACGAGGCGTACTACGAGATCCCCGGCGGCGGGGTCGAGGCGGGGGAGAGCCCGCGGGCCGCGGCCGTACGGGAGCTGCGTGAGGAGTCCGGACTGGCCGGCGCGGTGGTCGCCGAGGTCGCCCGGGTCTGGAAGGACGGCCGCCGCGAGCACTACTTCACCCTCGACGCCGAGGGTGAACTCGGCCTGCCCGAGACCCTCGACACCTACGGAGGCATCCCGGTCTGGGTGCCCGTCGCGGACCTGCCGCAGACCCCGGTGTGGCCGCGCCGCCTGGCGTGGCGCATCGCCCACTGGCACCGGACCGGCTGGCCCGCCCGCCCCGCCGAACTGGCCGACTCCATCGGGGACCTGACCGCGCCCTGCCATTGGTGACGGCGCCCGGCCGGGCCCCGCCGGGCGGGTCAGGACTCCGTGAGGCGGGCCGCCGCCCGCAGCTGGCGGGTGTTGGAGCCGCGGAGGAAGCGGATCACCGTTTCCAGTTCCGCCGTCGTGAACTCGTCGCACAGCTCCGCCACTTCGCGGGCCCAGTCGTCGAACACCGGCCGGATCTCCTCCAGCCGCTCCGGCAGGGCCTCCACCAGGACCCGCCGCTTGTCCGTCGGGTGCTTGACCCGGCGGACGCAGCCCTTGCGCTCCAGCCGGTCGACCAGGCCCGTCACCGAGGCCGGGGCCAGCCCCGAGTGCTGGGACAGCTCCTTCGCCGTGAGTGGCCCGCGCCGCATGAGCAGGTCCAGGGTCTTCGTCTCGGTCGCGCTGAGGCCCTGCTTCGCCGCCGCCGCCTCGTGGAAGACCACGGTCGCGGCGCTCGTCTCCCGGCCCGTGCGGTTCAGCTCGGCCAGCACCGCTTCCCGGCGGGGGTCCTTCTCGTCGGCCATGTCGGTCATGCACCCACCGTACCAAGTATTTAGTTCGTGCGAACGAAAGACTTGTGATCTCGCGCGCCTCCGTGCCAGTCTTTCGTTCGTCCGAACGAAATATCTGTGGAGGTCCGCCATGAGCGCGCCCGCGCCCGCCCCGCCCCTGCCCCCGAACCCGGCTCCGGTCCCCCATCCGCGCCGCTGGGCCGCCGCCGCCGTCATGATGGTCGCCGCGCTCATGGACCTGCTCGACGTGACCGTCGTCAACGTCGCCATCCCCTCCATCGGCCGGGACCTGCACGCCTCGCAGAGCGCCCTCCAGTGGCTCGTCTCCGCCTACCTCCTCGGCTTCGCCGCCACCCTGATCGTCTCCGGGCACCTCGGCGACCGGTACGGCCGCAAGGCCCTCTTCCTCGCCGGAACCGCCGGCTTCGGCCTCGCCAGCCTCGGCTGCGGCCTCGCCCAGAGCCCCGGCCAACTGATCGCCGCCCGCGCCGTGCAGGGGGTCATGGCCGCCCTGCTGATGCCCCAGGTGCTCGGCTCGTTCCGCACCCTCTTCCAGGGCAAGGAGCGCGGCTCCGTCTTCGGGGTGTACGGGGCCGTCGGAGGCTTCGCCTCCGCCGTCGGACTGCTGCTCGGCGGCCTGCTCACCGACGCCGACCCGTTCGGCTGGGGCTGGCGGTCCATCTTCCTCGTCAACGTGCCGGTCGCCGTGGCCGCCTGCCTGGCCGGAGCCGCCCTCGTCCCCGCCACCCGCGAGCGCGGCGCCGGCCGGCCCGATCTGGCCGGCAGCCTCGTCCTGGCCGCCGCGCTGAGCGCCATCGTGCTGCCGCTCGTCCAGGGGGAGGCGAACGGCTGGCCGCTGTGGGGCTGGCTGTGCCTGGGCGCCGGGGTCCTCGCCGTCGTCGGCCTCGGCGCCCTCGAAGCCCGCCGCCGCGGGACGGCGACCGTGCCGCTGCTGCCCGCGCGCGCCTTCCGGCTGCCCGCCTTCTCCATCGGCCTCGCCGTCCAACTGCTGTTCGCCGTCGGCATGCAGGGCTTCTTCCTGGTCTTCGCGATCTGGCTCCAGGGCGGCGAGGGCTACACCCCGATGCAGGCGGGCGTGCTCACCGTCGCCTTCTCCGTCGGCGGCTTCCTGACGGCCCCCGCCGCCGACTCCCTCGCCGTCCGCTTCGGCCGCCTCGTCCTCACCGGCGGCGCGCTGCTGATGGCGGGCGGGTTCGCCGGTGTCTGGTACGCCGCTTCCGCGGCCCGCGCCGCGCACACCGGGGCGTGGCCGCTCGTCCCGGGGCTGCTCGTCGCCGGCGCCGGGCTCGGCTTCCTGGTCGTGCCGCTGGTGAACGTCGTGCTGTCCGCCGTCCCCGCCGACATCGCGGGCGGGGCCTCCGGGATCTTCTCCACCGCCCAGCAGTTCGGCGGAGCGCTGGGCGCGGCCGTCATCGGCAGCGTTTTCTTCGGCGCCCTCGCGAACGGCGGCCCCACGCACGCACTGACCACCGCGATGCCCTGGGTGAGCGCCGGCTTCCTGCTCAGCGCGGTGCTCTGCTTGGCCCTGCCGCGCACGGCGGTGTCCCCCGAACCGGCTCCGGCCGCCGAGCCGGTGACGGCGTGAGGGGTCCTCGGTGACGGGCGCGGGGGGCCGTGACGCAGGAACGGCCCCGGCCCCCTGGCGGGGGGGTCGGGGCCGGATCCTTCACTCGTGCGATGGGATATGACTACCCATGCCGGCCGCGGTTTGAACCGCTCTCAACGCGACAACTTGTCCGTCATCCGCCCCGCGTCCGCCGGGCCCCGGCCCCCGGTCAGGTGTCGCAGTCCAGCACCGTGCGGCACAGCCCGCACCGGGCCCGCACCGGCCCGCGCACCGGCAGCCGCAGGCGCTGCCCGCACACCGGGCACGGGAAGCCCACCCGCACACCCCCCGCCGGGTCCGGATCGAAGCGGTACGGGGCCCCCGGCGCGGCGGTGCCCGCCCGCCGGTCCCGGGCGTAGCGGCGCCGCCCGGCCCGGTCCGCGGCCGCCAGGGGGGCCCGGCGCAGCTCCCGCTCGGCGAGCGCGCGGCCGCGCAGGTACGCCTCGTACGCCTGCGGGCTGGTGAACCAGGGGGACGGGTCCTCGCCCAGCAGCAGGGCGCGCCGGGCGAGGACGTAGCCGAACTCCTCGGGGGTGAGGTAGCCGAGCTTCTGGTGGGTCAGCTCGTCCTCCCGGTAGGCGTCGAGGAGCAGCCAGCCGGTCCCGAGGTAGGCGGCGGCGGTGTCGGTGAGGATCTCGTTGTCGGCGGTGGCCGGGAAGCGCAGGTCGAGCCGGTGCAGGAGGACGTGCGTGACCTCGTGCGCGAGGGCGGCCGCCAGATCGCGGCGGTGGGTGCGGAAGCGGTCGTTGGCCTCGATGAAGTACTCGGGCCCCGCGGTCAGTTCGACGGTGGCCGCTTCCTCCATCGTCCGGAAGCAGACGACCATCCGGGCGTCGGGCAGCCGCAGCGCGCGCACGATCGCGGCGGCCACGCGGTGCGCGCCGAGGTGGAGGTCCTCGTCGGCCGCGAAGGCGGCGTCGGCGGGGGAGAAGCTCGTGCCGTAGGACCGGATCCCCTCGTACGAGAGCCGTCGGAACAGGGCCGTGATCGCGGTGCGGACGGTGTCGAGATGCGGAAATCCGTGCTCCACGGGGCTGGTGCGCCGACCGTTTCGCGTCATGCCGGCCCCCGCACCGCGCGGCGCCGCACAGGTTGTCCGAAAACGCCTTCTTGATGCCCGGCGAGTGACGGGTGTGACATGTACGTGTCATTCACCCGATGACGCGCACAGCCCAACCCCCCACGAAAGGCAGTGTGTTGACCGTGTCCACCCTTGCCGCAGTCCTCAAGCGCACCCTCGCCGTCGGCGCGGTGGCGCTCGCCGCCGTCAGCCTCCAGCCCGGTGCGGCCAACGCCTCCCAGGCTCCCGTCGTCGGCGGCACCCGCGCCGCCCAGGGCGAGTTCCCCTTCATGGTCCGCCTCTCCATGGGCTGCGGCGGCGCCCTCTACACCCAGCAGATCGTCCTCACCGCCGCCCACTGCGTGAACGGCTCCGGGAACAACACCTCCATCACCGCCACCGCCGGAGTCGTCGACCTCAACAGCTCCAGCGCGATCAAGGTCAAGTCCACCAAGGTCCTCCAGGCCCCCGGCTACAACGGCAAGGGCAAGGACTGGGCCCTCATCAAGCTCGCCAAGCCGATCAACCTGCCCACCCTCAAGATCGCCGACACCAAGGCCTTCGACAACGGCACCTTCACCGTCGCCGGCTGGGGCGCCACCCGCGAGGGCGGCGGCCAGCAGCGCTACCTGATGAAGGCCACCGTGCCGTTCGTCTCCGACGCCAGCTGTCAGAGCTCGTACGGCAGCGACCTCGTCCCCGGCGAGGAGATCTGCGCCGGACTGCCCCAGGGCGGCGTCGACACCTGCCAGGGCGACTCGGGCGGCCCGATGTTCCGCCGCGACAACAACAACGCCTGGATCCAGGTCGGCATCGTCAGCTGGGGCGAGGGCTGCGCCCGGCCCAACTTCCCCGGCGTCTACACCGAGGTCTCCACCTTCGCCACGGCCATCAAGAACGCGGCCGCGACCCTCTGAGCCCCGCGCTTCGTCCTTCCGGCCGAGCACACCCGGGCCGGAAGGACGAGGCGCCGCCCGCCGTACGTCCGTAAGGTCGGCCGCAGTGGCACACGGCCGGCACCCCGCCGGCCCGGCCCCGCCCGGTTGCGGGCCGACGCACCCGCCGGTCCCATGGAGGGGCACAGGCAGCGGGCGACAGTGGGGCAGGCAGCGCATGGCGATCAGAGTGGTCATCGCCGACGACCAGGAGATGGTCAGGACCGGATTCCGGATGATCCTCGAGAGCCAGCCGGACATCGAGGTCGTCGCCGACGCCCCCGACGGCGAGGCCGCGCTCGCGGCCGTCGCCGCACACCGGCCCGATGTCCTCCTGCTCGACATCCGCATGCCGAAGCTCGACGGCCTCGAAGTCACCCGCCGGCTCGCCGGCCGGGACGGTCCGCGCATCGTGATCGTCACCACCTTCGACCTCGACGAGTACGTCCACTCCGCGCTCCACGGAGGAGCATCGGGCTTCCTCCTGAAAGACGCCAGCCCCGCGATGCTGGTTGAGGCGGTCCGCGCGGCAGCCGTCGGCGACTCCCTCGTCTCTCCCGCCATCACGGTACGGCTGCTGCGCGAAATGGCCCCCCGGGCCACCGCCGCCCACACCGCCCGGCGGCCCTCCGAGCCCCTGACGGAACGCGAACAGGACGTCGTACGGTGCGTGGCCCGCGGCCGGACGAACGCCGAGATCGCGGGGGAGCTGTTCGTCTCCCTGTCCACGGTCAAAACCCACCTGGCCAACGTCCAGACCAAGCTCGACGTCCGCAACCGGGTGGAGATCGCGGCCTGGGCCTGGGAGTCCGGCCTGGTCACGCCCCCGACGTGAGCCCGCTCGCCTCCTGGGCCCGGCGCCATCCCCACACCGCCGACGGGATCCGGCTCACCCTCTCCCTCGTCCTGCTCGCCCTCGTCACCTTCGAGGGCGTGGTCCTCGCCCGCCAGCCCAGCCTCCCGCACGCCGCCGTGTGGATCTCCGGCATCCTCGTCTGCCTCAGCGCGGCGCCCTGGCCCGCCGTCCCCCTCCTCGTCCGCGCCTGGTTCGCCGCCGCCGTCACCTGGACCGTCACCCTCCTGCTGATCTTCGGCAACCACCCCCTCGTCGTCTGGGGCGGCGGCGAGGCCATCGCCCTCCTCGTCCTGCTCTCCCAGGTCCTGCTGCGCGCCCCCGCCCGCACCGCCGCCGTCCTCGGCCCGCTCCTCGGCCTCGGCTGCATGGCCGTGCCCGTCCGCGACACCGACCCCGGCCGCTTCACGCTCCTGTTCTCCGTCCTGGCCGTCGTCGTCGGCGCGTACTCGCTCCTGCTGCGCCTGCAGTCCGTCCAGCGCGTGCGCGAGCTGCGCGCCGTACGCACCGCGGAACGCCTGGAGCTCGCCCGCGAGCTCCACGACCTCGTCGCCCACCACGTCACCGGCATCGTGGTGGAGGCCCGCGCCGCCCGCTTCACGCAGGTCTCCGCCGAACGGGCCGCCGAGATCTTCGGCCGCATCGAAACCGCCGGGGACGAGGCCCTCGGCTCCATGCGCCGCCTCGTCAAGATCCTCCGCGAGAGCGAGGAGCATCCGCCCGGCGCGGGCGGCGGCCGCCCCGGCACCGCCCCCGTCGCCGGCCTCGCCGACATCCGCACGCTCACGGACCGGTTCTCCGCCACCGGCCCGCCCGTCGCCCTGTACGTGGAGGAAGGACTGGCCGACCGGCTCCCCGGCGACGTCGCCGCCACCGCCCACCGCATCGTCCTGGAAGCCCTCACCAACACGGCCAAGCACGCCGCGACCGCCACCGCCGTCCGCGTCGGCCTGCGGACCGTCCCCGCCGGACTGGAGATCCGGATCGCCGACGACGGAGGCCGCCCGGCCCGCCTCTCCGAGACCGCCCGGGGCGGCGGCTACGGCCTCGTCGGCATGGCGGAGCGCGCCGAGGCCCTCGGCGGCTCCCTCACGGCGGGCCCCGCCCCGGAGGGAGGCTGGCTGGTCACGGCCGTCCTGCCGCTCTGAACGGTGTCCTCCGTCTCACGGATCGGCTCGCCGAGGAACCACACGCGCCCGCCACGTATTCTCGGGAACCATGAACAACAGCGCCCCCGACGAAGCCGCCGACGCAGCCACCGCCACCCCCGGCGCCCCCGCCACCCCCGGCGCCGTCGACGAGTCCGTCGCCGCCGAACTGGCCCGCCTGCGCGACAGCATCGACAACATCGACGCGGCCGTGGTCCACATGCTCGCCGAGCGCTTCAAGTGCACCCAGCAGGTCGGCCACCTCAAGGCCAGGCACCAGCTGCCCCCGGCCGACCCGACCCGCGAGGCCAACCAGATCGCCCGCCTGCGCCAGCTCGCCGAGAACGCCAAACTCGACCCCGCGTTCGCCGAGAAGCTCCTCAACTTCATCATCGCCGAGGTCATCCGCCACCACGAGACGATCGCCGCGGGCGAAGAGTAGGCGGGCGGCAGGCGGGTGCCCGACGACCGGGGCCCGCCCGTCGGGCAGCATGGGCCCCATGTCCGCATTGACGCGCAACGAAGCGCAGCTCCGAGCCCGGCTCATCGACGTCCAGTACTACGCCGTCACCCTCGACCTCACCGGCGGCGAAGACACCTTCGAATCCACGACCGCCATCCGGTTCACGGCGCGCACCGCCGCGGACACCTTCGTGGAGCTGAAACCGGACGAACTGCACTGGGCCGAACTCGACGGCAGCCCCCTCGACCCGGCCGGCCTCGAAGACAACCGCCTCCCCCTGACCGGCCTCGGCGAAGGCGCCCACGAACTGCGCATCGCCACCCGCATGCGCTACTCCCGCACCGGCGAGGGCCTGCACCGCTTCACCGACCCCGCGGACGGCGAGGCGTACGTCTACACCCAGATGTTCATGGACGACATCCAGCGCGTCTTCCCGGCCTTCGACCAGCCCGACCTCAAGGCCGTCTTCGAGTTCACCGTCACCGCCCCCGCGCACTGGACCGTCCTCGCCAACGGCATCACCGAGCGCGTCGGCGAGCGCGACGGCGACGGCGCCGGCATCTGGAAGTCCGCCCCCACCCCCGTCATCTCCACCTACCTCGCCGCCGTGGCCGCAGGCCCCTGGCACAGCATCCGCACCGAGCACGCCGGACTGCCCTTCGGCATCCACTGCCGCCGGTCCCTCGCACCGCACCTCGACGCCGACGCCGAGGAAATCCTCTCCATCACCACCGACTGCTACGACCGCTACCACGAGAAGTTCTCCGAGCCCTACCCCTTCGACTCCTACGACCAGGCCTTCGTCCCCGAGTTCAACGCCGGCGCCATGGAGAACCCGGGCCTGGTCACCTTCCGCGACGAGTTCGTCTTCCGCTCCGCCGTCACCGACACCGAACGCCAGACCCGCGCCATGGTCATCGCCCACGAGATGGCCCACATGTGGTTCGGCGACCTCGTCACCCTGCGCTGGTGGGACGACATCTGGCTGAACGAGTCCTTCGCCGAGTACATGGGCTACCAGACCCTCACCGAAGCCACCCGCTTCACCGGCACCTGGACCGAGTTCGGCGTCACCCGCAAGTCCTGGGGCTACGACGCCGACCAGCGGCCCACCACCCACCCCGTCGCCCCCGACCCCGAAGCCGTGCCCGACACGGCCAGCGCCCTCCTCAACTTCGACGGCATCTCCTACGCCAAGGGCGCCTCCGCGCTGCGCCAACTCGTCGCCTGGCTGGGCGAGAAGGACTTCCTCGCCGGCATCAACACGCACTTCACCCGCCACAAGTTCGCCAACGCCTCCCTGGCCGACTTCGTCGACTCCCTCGCCGCGCACACCGACCGCGACGTCCACGGCTGGGCCGAGATCTGGCTGCGCACCACCGGCATCGACACCCTCACCCCGCGCATCGAGGAGAGCCACGGCGGCTGGACCCTCACCGTCGACCGCCAGGGCACCCGCCCCCACCACATCGGCGTCGGCCTCTTCGACCGCGACCCCGACAACACCCTCGTACCGCGCGAACTCCTCACCCTCGACGTCCCCTCCGACGAGATCGTCTCCGTCAGCGGCGCCCGCCCGGCCCTCCTCGTCCTCAACGACGGAGACTTCGGCTACGCCAAGGTCCGCCTCGACGAGACCTCCGTCGAGACCGCCCTGCGGGGGCTCTCCGCCATCCCCGGCCCGCTCACCCGGGCCGTCGTGTGGAACTCCCTGCGCGACATGGTCCGCGACGGCGAACTGGCACCCGCCGCCTACCTGGCCACCGCGGACGCGCACCTGCCCGAGGAAGCCGACCTGGCCATCGTCCAGGGCGTCCTCGCCTTCGCCCGCCTCCACATCGCCGACCGCTACCTCGCCCCGCAGGAGCGCACCGAGGCCCTCGCCACCCTCACCTCCATCGCCCGCGCCCTGTTGCGGCGCACCGAGGACGGATCCGACCCCGGGCTGCGGCTCGCCGCCGTACGCGCCCTCGTCGACGCCGCCACCCAGCCCGACACCCTCGCCGCCTGGCTCGAGGACGACACCGTGCCCGGCGGCCCCGAACTCGACCCCGAGCTGCGCTGGCGCATCCTCGCCCGGCTGTCCGTCCTCGGCGCCGTCGGGGAGCGCGAGATCGACGCGGCCCTCGCCGCCGACCCCAGCGCCACCGGCGAGGAGGGCGCCGCCCGCTGCCGCGCCGCCCTCCCGACCGCCGAGGCCAAGGCCGCCGCCTGGGAGCGCCTCTTCCACGACGACTCCCTCTCCAACTACCTCTTCAGCGCCACCGCCCAGGGCTTCTGGCAGCCCGAACAGGCCGAGCTCGTACGGGAGTACGTCCCGCGCTTCTACACCGAGGCCATCGCCCTCGGCGCCCGCCGCGGCCCCGCGATCGCCGAAGCCGCGGGCCGCTACGCCTTCCCCGGCCACGCCGTCGACGAGGACAACCTCCGGGCCGGGCACGCCGGCATCGACGACCCGGCCATCGTCCCCGCCCTGCGCCGCAAGCTGGTCGACCAGCTCGACAACCTGGCCCGGGCCCTGCGCGTCCGCTCCGCCTGACGCCGGTCCCGCGCCGCCCTCCCGGCCGTCGCCCCCGCCTCGACACCGTCCTCGACGCCCTGCGCACCGGGGCCGAGGAGCGCGGCGGGCCGATTCCGGCCGGCGGCCCCGACGCCCTCGCGGCCCAG
>NZ_JBIASZ010000016.1:0-201808 GCF_042891345.1 Streptomyces sp. NPDC001903 | reverse complement strand
ACGCCCCGCCCCCGCCCCCCCCCCCCCCGCCGCCCCGCCCCCCCCCCCCCCCCCGCCCCCCCCCCCCCCCCCCCCCGCGGGGGGCCCCCCCCCCCCGGCCGCGTTCCCGGGGGCCACCGCCCGCCGCACGAAAAACAACAAGCGGACAAACCCCGGCGGTTACCCCATTCGGGTCTGATCGTTGTACCTGTCGGGCCACCAAGCTGTCACCGCAGCAGCGCCCCTGCCAGGCACCCCACGACAGGGCCGGCCCCCTGCCGCAGACCCGTTCCCGTGAGGACACCGCATGACCGCCCCGCCCGGCACCCCGCCTCCGCAGCCCGCACCCCCCGCGCACCCGCTCGCCGGCGGACGCACGGGCGCCGAGGCCCTGCGCCCCCTCCTCGACACCGTCCTCGACGCCCTGCGCACCGGGGCCGAGGAGCGCGGCGGGCCGATTCCGGCCGGCGGCCCCGACGCCCTCGCGGCCCGCGTCGCCGCCGCGCTGGGCGAGGTACTGCCCGAAAAGGGCCACGGCGACCACGAGGCGCTGCGGACCCTCGTGCACACCCTCGCCGCGGGCGCCGCGGACCCCGCCGACCCCCTGTGCGCGGCCCACCTCCACGGGCCGCCCCTCGCCGTCGCGGCCGCCGCCGACCTCGCCGCCTCGGCCCTCAACCCCTCCCTCGACTCCTGGGACCAGGCTCCCGCCGCCTCCGCGATCGAAGCCCTGCTCACCCGCGCCCTCGCGGCCGAGTTCTACGACACCCTCCACCCCGACGCCCTCGTCACCACCGGCGGCACCGAGGCCAACCAGCTCGCCCTGCTCCTCGCCCGCGAACGCCACGGACCCGGCCTGACCGTCCTCCACGGAGCCAACGCCCACCACTCCGTCCCCCGGGCCGCCTGGCTCCTGGGCCTGCCCCCCGCCACCTCCCTGCCCACCCCCGCCGGCACCCTCGACCCGGACCGCCTCGCCGAAGCGCTCGCCGCCGCCCGCGGGCCCGTCCTCGTCACCGCCACCGCCGGAACCACCGACGCCGGGCTCATCGACCCCCTCGAAGCCATCGCCGACCTGTGCGAGCGGCAGGGCGCCGACCTCCACGTCGACGCCGCGTACGGGGGCCTCCTCGCCCTCAGCCCGCGCCACCGCCCCCGCCTCGCGGGCCTGGCCCGCGCCCGGTCCCTCACCGTCGACCTGCACAAACTCGGCTGGCAGCCCGTCGCCGCAGGATTCCTCGCCGTCCCCGACACCGCCCTGCTGGCCCCCCTCGCCCACCGGGCCGACTACCTCAACGCCGCCGACGACACCGAAGCCGGCCTCCCCGACCTCCTCGGCCGCTCCCTGCGCACCACCCGCCGCCCCGACGCCCTCAAGATCGCCGCCACCCTGCGCTCACTCGGCCGCGACGGCCTCGCCCACCTCATCGACCGCACCTGCGAACTCGCCCACCACCTCGCCCGCCTCCTCGACGCGCACCCCCGCTTCGAACTCCACGCGCCCCCCACCATCAGCACCGTCCTCTTCCGCCCCACCCACACCGACGACACCGATCTCGCCGCCCTGCGCCGCACCCTCCTCCTCGGCGGCCACGCCGTACTCGGCCGCGCCACCGCCGACGGCCGCCTCTGGCTCAAGGCCACCCTGCTCAACCCCCACACCACCGCGCGGGACCTGGACACCCTCGTCACCCTCCTGGAAGGCAGCAGCCACCGATGACCGCCCAGCTCGATGCACCCCACGACCTCGTCGGAATCGGCATCGGCCCCTTCAACCTGTCCCTCGCCGCCCTCGCCCACGGCCTCCCCCACCAAGGCGCCGGCGAACTCGCCACCGCCTTCTACGACCAGCGCCACGACTTCCGCTGGCACCCCGGGCTGCTCATCGACGGCACCACCCTCCAGGTGCCCTTCCTCGCCGACCTGGTCACCCTCGCCGACCCCACCAGCCCCTGGACCTTCCTCAACTACCTCCGGCAGAAGGAACGGATCTTCCCCTTCTACTTCTCCGAGCAGTTCCACATCCAGCGCGCCGAGTACGACGCCTACTGCCGCTGGGTCGCCGGACGCCTGCCCGGACTCCACTTCGGCCACCAGGTCGACGCCGTCCGCTGGAACCCCGAACGGGACCTCTTCGAAGTCGACTACACCCAGCTCGACACCGGCGGCGAGGCCGAGGCCCTCGGCCGCACCTACACCCGCAACCTCGCCCTCGGCATCGGCACCGCCCCGTACGTCCCCGAACCGCTGCGCCCGCTCGCCGACGCCCCGACCGTCCCCGTCATCCACTCCTCCGAGTACCTCGACAACCGCCTGCGCATCCTCGGAGCCGAGCACGTGACGGTCATCGGATCCGGGCAGTCCGGAGCCGAGGTCTTCCTCGACCTGCTCCGCTCCCGCCCCGCCGGCCGCGAACGCCTCACCTGGCTCGCCCGCACACCGTCCTTCGCCCCCATGGAGTACTCGAAGCTCGGCCTCGAACACTTCACGCCCGACTACACCCGCTACTTCCACGCCCTGCCCGAGCCGGTACGCGACCAGCTCGTCCCCGCGCAGTGGCAGCTCCACAAGGGCATCGACGCCGGCACCATCGCCGCCATCCACGACGAGCTCTACCGGCGCACCCTCCACGGGGGCTGGCCCGACACGGTCCTGACCCCCGGAGTCAGCGTCCGCACCGCCGGCCGCGTCGCCACCACCAAGGTCGAACTCCACCTCGACCACGCCCAGCAGGGCACCCGCTCCCGGCTCACCACCGACGCGGTCGTCCTCGCCACCGGCTACCGCGAGCGCCCGCTCACCAGCCTCCTCGCCGGCCTCGACCCCTACCTGCGCAAGGACTCCTCGGGCCGGCCCCGCATCGACGAACGCCACCGCATGGTCCTCGACCCCAGCGTCACCGGCAGCATCTTCGTCCAGAACGGCGAACGCCACAGCCACGGAGTCGGAGCCCCCGACCTCGGGCTCGCCGCCTGGCGCAGCGCCGCCATCCTGAACACCCTCACCGGCAAGGAGCCCTACCCGCAGCCCGCCCGCACGGCCTTCACCACCTTCGGCCTCGAACAGCGGGAGCACACCCGGCCCGCTCCCACGGTCGAGCTGCTCCCGCTGGTCGAACACCCGTAGGCGCGGGGAAACCGGTCGGACCGGCTAGAACACCGGAACCCCGGCGCGGGTCAGGCGCCAGTCCACGGACGCGAACTGCGCCGGGTCGATGGTGCCCTTCGCCTTCACCCACTGGATGATCGTGTTGCGGATCTCCTCCGAATTCGCCCACAGCTGCTTCGACTGCGGCACGTGCGGGAAGTTGCCGCCGCCCGACGCCCGGTAGTTGTTCACCGCCAGCACGAACCGCGCCGCCGGATCCACCGGCTTGCCCTGGAACGACAACCCGGAGATCCGCGAACCGGCCGGCTGCGCGACGTCGATGTCGTACGCCAGTCCGTACACGGCGTCGTAGTTGTAGTCCGGGATGTTCTCCGCGTTCGTCAGCTTCGCCGGGTCCACCGGGGCGCCCGCGGCCGTCTGCACGTAGTACCGCGCCGAGAACTCCAGGTAGTCCTTCAGCTGGGCGCCCGTCAGCAGCCGCGCCTCAAGGGTGTTCTCGAACGGGTACAGACCCGCCGCGTCCTTGATCGTCACCTGTCCGGCCGGGATCGCCGCCGTCCGGGAGAAGCACGACGCCTGCGAGACCACCGGCAGCGCCGCCCACTCCGTACCGGCCAGCGCCCCCTTCACCGTCTCCGCCTGCACGTGGCTGATCAGATCGATGATCGCGACGTCCTTCACCGGGCCCTCCGCCGAGGACATCGCCTGCGTCGACGTGCCGATCACCTGGTTCACGTACGCGACGACCTTGCGGTGCTCGTCGGACAGCAGCCGGGTGATCTTCGGGTCCTCGGCGACGGTGTTGGAGTTCAGCACCCGCGCCGACACCTTCGCCACCGACCAGCAGCCCTTGGCCCAGGTCAGCTCGAAGTCGAACAGCGTCAGGCGCTGGCCCCACTTCAGCGGCTCCGACAGGACCACGTCCTTGCCGGTCGCCTTGTTCTTCACCCGGTACTCCGGGATCTCCGTGTGGGCGTGGCCCACCAGGATCGCGTCGATCCCCGGCACCTGCTCCGCCACCAGACCGGCCGCGTTCTCGACGTACGGCAGCTGGTCACCGTAGGAGGACGTGCCGCTCGAACCGGAGTGCGCGGACACGATCACCACGTCCGCGCCCATCGAGCGGAGCTTGGGCACGTACTTCGCCGCCTGCTCCTCCAGACCCGGGAAGGTCATCTTCCCCTGCACGTTGGCCTTGTCCCAGATGGCGATGCCCGGGTTCGTCAGCCCCAGCACGGCCACCTTCACGTCCCGACCGTGCGGGGTCCGCAGCCGGTGCATGCTGTACGGCGCGAACGCCGGGCGCAGCGTCTTCGCGTCCAGGGCGTTCGCCCCGAGCAGCGGGAAGTCGCACTGCTCCTCGAACTTGCGGAGCACCGGGATGCCGTAGTTGAACTCGTGGTTCCCGAGCGCCGCCGCGTCGTAGCCGATCGCGTTCATCGCCTGCGCCATCGGGTGGACCGGCCCGCGGCGCGCGGTGATCGGGTCCACCTTGGCGTAGTAGTAGGACAGCTGCGTGCCCTGGATCGTGTCGCCGGCGTCGATCAGCAGGGTGTTGCGGCGCCCCTTCTGCTCGCGCACCTGGTTCACGAGCGTCGAGATCTTGGCGAGGCCGACGTCGTTGTGCGCCTTGTCGTCGAACTCCTTGTCGGTGAAGTAGTCCCAGTTGAAAACGTTTCCGTGCAGGTCGGTCGTACCCATCACCGTGAACGAGTACGTGTGCTGCCGCGCGGTCGCTTCGGCTGCGGCGGCCGGGGTGCCCGCGGCCCCCGTCAGCGCGACGGCCGCACCCGTGGCGGCCGAGGTACCCAGAAACGTCCTACGGTCGAACGCCATGCCATCTCCCCTTATTGGCGTGAACAACGCGCGTAGATTCTGACTGATGGGGAACGGGGAGCAACACCCCCGCCGGGTGCGGATGTCCTGACCTGCCGCCGTCGTCTTGACGCGGCACTGTCATGAGCCTTCAATCAAGCATTGAACTAAGGCAGTTGAGGTGAGTCCCCCCACCTGAAGTGATGTGATGTCATGGTCATGCGCACCACCTGGCGCCGCCGCACCGTACTCGGCGCCCTCGCCCTGCTCTGCTGGAGCGGCCTCGCCGCCCCGCCCACCGGCGCCGCGGAACCCCCCACCGCGGCCGCCGCAGCCGCCGCCGCGGCCACGTTCTCCGATGAGTTCGACGGCCCGGCCGGAGCGGCCGTCGACCCCGGGAAGTGGCAGACCGAGACCGGCGACAACGTCAGCAACCACGAACGGCAGTACTACACGGCGGGCAACCGCAACGCCGCCCTCGACGGCCAGGGCCACCTCGTGATCACCGCCCGCCGGGAGAACCCCGGCAACTACACCTGCTGGTACGGGCGGTGCGAGTACACCTCCGCACGGCTCAACACCGCCGGCCGCTTCACCCAGGCGTACGGACACGTCGAAGCCAGACTCAAGGTCCCGCGGGGCCAGGGGATGTGGCCCGCGTTCTGGATGCTCGGCAACGACATCGGCCAGGTCGGCTGGCCGAACTCCGGCGAGATCGACGTCATGGAGAACGTCGGGTTCGAACCCTCCACCATCCACGGAACGATCCACGGACCCGGCTACTCCGGCTCCGGCGGCATCGGAGCCGCCTACACCCTCCCCGGCGGCCAGGCCTTCGCCGACGCCTTCCACACCTTCGCCGTCGACTGGGCCCCCGACTCCATCAGCTGGTCCGTCGACGGCGCCGTCTACCAGCGCCGCACCCCCGCCGACCTCGGCGGCCGCACCTGGGCCTTCAACAAGCCGTTCTTCCTCATCCTCAACCTCGCCGTGGGCGGCTACTGGCCCGGCGACCCCGACGCCGGCACCGCCTTCCCCCAGCAGCTCGTCGTCGACCACGTACGGGTCACCACCTCCGACACCGGCACCGGCCGCACCGGCCCGATCACCGGCCTCGCGGGCAAATGCGTCGACGTCGCCGGAGCCAACCCCGCCAACGGCACCCCCGTACAGCTCTACGACTGCAACGGCACCCCCGCCCAGCAGTGGACCGTCGCCGCCGACGGCACCCTGCGCGCGCTCGGCAAGTGCCTCGACGTGACCGGCGGGGCCACCGCCGACGGCACCCCCGTACAGCTCTACGACTGCAACGGCAGCCCCGCGCAACGCTGGGCCCTGCCCGCGGCCCGCGACATCGTCAACCCGCAGGCCGACAAATGCCTCGACGTCGCCGGCAACAACCCCGCCAACGCCACCCGCCTCCAGATCTGGACCTGCGGCGGAACACCCAACCAGAAATGGAACCTCCCCAACTAGGGGGTCCCCCCCCGGACCACGCCGGGCCCGCGCTGACCGGCGCGGGCCCGGCGGCGGTCCCGTACCGGGCCGCCGCGCGCGACGCGCCGACGAAACCCGTACGACACGCCCCGGACGGCAGTGCGAGAGTGAAACCATGACCCAGGACTCCGCACCCCAGCCCTACGGAACACCCGAAGTCCCCCGCGTCGCCGTCCGCGGCGAGGCCCACCTCGAAGTCGACCCCGAGATCGCCCGCATCGGCATCAGCGTCACCGCCCGCGGCACCGACCGGCGCACCGCACTCGAAGACCTCACCCGGCGCAACAACACCGTTCTCGAGCTCGTCAAGAGCTACGGCGACGCCGTCGAGAAGCTCGAAACCGGCGCCTTCTCCATCAACCCCGAACTCACCCGCCACGGCCGCGCCGAACGCATCCGCGCCTACCACGGCCGCGTCCACGTCACCGCCGAACTCAGCGACTTCACCGCCCTCGGCGAACTCACCACCCGCCTCGCCGACCTCGAACTCACCAGCGTCGACGGCCCCTGGTGGGCCCTGCGCCCCACCTCGCCGGCCCACGGCGAAGCCCGCCGCCAAGCCGTGCTCGAAGCCGTCCAGCGCGCCCGCGAATACGCCGCCGCCCTCGGCGCCGACCTCGCCGCCCTCGTCGAACTCGCCGACCTCGGCGCCGAGAACGCCGTCCCGGCCTACCCGCAGGCGGCCCCCGGCGGCGGCATGCGCACCATGGCCTTCAGCGCCTCCGAGGACACCGCCCCGCCGCTCGACCTCGAACCGCAGCGCCAGACCGTCCACGCCCAGGTGAACGCCCGCTTCACCATGACCCCTCCGCAGCTGTGAACGCCCCCGCCCCGGCGCCCGCGTGGACCCTGGAGAGCCTGCGCGCCGACCACGCCCCCGCCCTCCTCGCATTCGAACGGCGCAACCGGGCCTATTTCGCCCGCACCGTCCCCGACCGCGGCGACGCGTACTTCACCGGGTTCGCCGACCGCCACCGCGCCCTGCTCGCCGAGCAGGAGAGTGGCCTGTCCCGGTTCCACGTCCTCGTCACCCGGCAGGGCGACCTGATCGGCCGCGTCAACCTCGTGGACATCGAGGACGGCGGTGCCGAGCTGGGCTACCGCATCGGCGAAAGCGCCGCCGGCCGCGGCATCGCCACCGCCGCCGTCGCCGAGATCTGCCGCGTCGCGCAGTCCGCGTACGGGATCTCGCGGCTCATGGCGGTCACCACGCTCGACAATCCGGGCTCCTTGGCGGTGCTCCGGCGCAACGGATTCACCCAGGTCGAGGCCGTGACCATCGACGGCCGGCCGGGCGTCCGCCACGAGCGCGCGCCGGCCCCCGCGAACTGATCGAAAAGGCGTGTCGGCAGACCCCCGGGGGTGCTCATCAGAGCACCCCCGTGCACATTCAACAATTGTCAACAACCTTTCGCCCAAAGGTTGTTGAGTGGACACCCGGAACCAATTTCCTACTGCCTGGTAGGGGCATACGCTCGCCCCATGCGCCGAGCAAAAATCGTATGTACCCTGGGCCCCGCCACCGACTCATACGACCAGATCAAAGCCCTGGTCGAAGCCGGAATGGACATCGCCCGCTTCAACCTCAGCCACGGCACCTACGCCGAACACGAGGAGCGCTACCAGCGCGTACGCAAAGCCTCCGACGAAACCGGCCGCAGCGTCGGCGTCCTCGCAGACCTTCAAGGCCCGAAGATCCGCCTCGGCCGATTCGCCGAAGGCCCCGTACTCCTTGAACGCGGTGACGAATTCACCATCACCGTCGAAGACCTCGAAGGGGACCGCCACACCTGCGGCACCACCTACAAGGGCCTCGCCGCCGACGTCACCACCGGCGAGCGCATCCTCGTCGACGACGGCCGCGTCACCCTCGAAGTCACCGGTGTCGACGGTCCGCGCGTGCGCACCCTCGTCATCGAGGGCGGCATGGTCTCCGACCACAAGGGGCTCAACCTCCCCGGCGTCGCCGTCTCCGTCCCCGCCCTCTCCGAGAAGGACATCGACGACCTCCGCTGGGCCCTGCGCACCGGCGCCGACGTCATCGCCCTGTCCTTCGTCCGCAGCGGCCGCGACATCGAGGACGTCCACCGCGTCATGGACGAGGAGGGCCGCCGCCTCCCGGTCATCGCCAAGATCGAGAAGCCGCAGGCCGTCGAGAACATCGACGACATCGTCGCCGCCTTCGACGGCATCATGGTCGCCCGCGGCGACCTCGGCGTCGAAATGCCCCTGGAACAGGTCCCGATCGTCCAGAAGCGCGCCGTCAAGCTGGCCAAGCGCAACGCGAAGCCCGTCATCGTCGCGACCCAGATGCTCGACTCGATGATCGACAACTCCCGGCCCACCCGCGCCGAGGCCTCCGACGTCGCCAACGCCATCATCGACGGCACGGACGCCGTCATGCTCAGCGGCGAGACCAGCGTGGGCAAGTACCCCGTCGAAACCGTCAAGACGATGTCCCGCATCGTGGAGGCGGCCGAAGAGGACATCCTCGCCAAGGGCCTGCCCCCGCTCACCGAACGCAGCAAGCCCCGCACCCAGGGCGGAGCCGTCGCCCGTGCGGCCGCCGAGATGGGCGACTTCCTCGGAGCCAAGTTCCTGGTCGCCTTCACCCAGAGCGGCGACACGGTCCGCCGCCTCTCCCGCTACCGCTCGCCCATCCCCCTCCTCGCCTTCACCCCCGACCCGGCGACCCGCTCCCAGCTGAACCTGACCTGGGGCGTCGAAACGTTCCTGGGCCCCCACGTCGACTCCACCGACGCGATGGTCGCCCAGGTCGAGGAAGAACTCCTGCGCATCGGCCGCTGCGTGCGCGGCGACATCGTCGTCATCACGGCCGGCTCGCCCCCCGGAGTCACCGGCTCCACCAACCTGGTCCGCGTCCACCACATCGGCGACCCCGTCCGCTGACGCCCCGCCTCCCCCTCCGCGTCGGGCCCGTCCGCCCGACGCGGCCACGGCCTGCGGCCCGCGCCGCCTAGTACTTCGGCCCGATGTGAGCATCCATGAGCGCGACGGAGGCCTTGCGGGCGACGGAGACGTTGTACGGCTGCCCGTGACGCGTGCAGTTCGTCCAGACGACTCCGAGTCGATCGAGCGTGTCCGTGAACAGCCTCCGGATGTCGTCGGAGACGTTGGTGAACCAGTAGCGGGGGTACTCGTACCGTTTCCCGTTGCGCACGGTCCAGTTGGTCAAGCGGCATCCGTCCGAGTGGATCAAACCCCGGACGAACTCCCAGGGGTGCTGGTCCACGATCTCTTGCTGCCAGGGCGCAAGGGCTATCACGCGCTCGTGCTTCCTGCCGGGTCCGTGCTGCGGGAACATGCAGGGCAGGTGGGTCGAGTAGACCTTGATGTTGTGGGCCCCCTTCACGCGGACCCTGCACGTCGCATGGCGGGGGAACACTGCCTTGAGCGCCGCCTCCGCCTCGTCCTGGACGCCGGGCCAGTGGTCATCCAGGGTGATCATGAGGCTCCAGGTTCGGTGCCCGGAGTAGCGGCTGACGTGGCCGTCGCCCAGATAGAGGCCGAGCAGGTACGCGTACGCGGGACGGTCCAACGGCACATCGTCACACTGCGGGCAATCCCGGGCGCGTCTCCCCGGGCACTCGCCGCGTTTGGCGCGGTCCTTGTGCTTCCAGTAGCCGACGGTGCCGAGCGGCACGTTCAGCTGTCGGGCCACGTCGGCGTTCTTGGCTCCGCCGCGAAGCAGCGAGAGGGCCGTTTGCCGTATTTCGAGGCTGTGGAACTCCATGAGTCAACTGTGTGTCACCGCTCATGGCCGTGCGTAGCAAAAAGCGGACGTTCATGCGAAGGTGAACGTCCGCTTTTCGGACAAGTGCCGGGTATGGGATTCGAACCCACACGTCCTTTCGGACAGAGGTGTTTGAGACCTCCGCGTCAGCCAGTTGCGCCAACCCGGCAATGTTGCTGGTCGGAGTGTACCGGGTGACCGCCGCGCACTGCAGCTAGGTAGGCTCATCCAAGCAGCACCGCCCCGCACCGAGGAGCCATCGTGACCGCCGAGCACGAGTCGACGCCCACGCCCGACGCCGACCAGTCGCACGTTCCGCCGCTGACGACGCGCGTCGTCATCGCCGAGGACGAGGCGCTCATCCGTCTTGACCTGAAAGAGATGCTCGAGGAAGAGGGCTACGCCGTCGTCGGCGAGGCCGGGGACGGGCAGACGGCCGTCGAGCTGGCCCGCGAGCACCGGCCCGACCTGGTCATCCTCGATGTGAAGATGCCCGTCCTGGACGGGATCTCCGCCGCCGAGAAGATCGCGGAGGAGTCCATCGCCCCCGTACTGATGCTGACGGCGTTCTCCCAGCGCGACCTCGTCGAGCGGGCGCGGGACGCCGGGGCCATGGCGTACCTGGTGAAGCCGTTCAGCAAGAGCGACGTCGTGCCGGCCATCGAGATGGCGGTGTCGCGGTTCGCGGAGCTGAAGGCGCTGGAGAAGGAGGTCGCGGACCTCTCGCTCCGGCTGGAGACCCGCAAGCTCGTGGACCGGGCCAAGAGCATCCTGCAGACGCAGTACGGGCTGACCGAGCCGGCCGCGTTCCGGTGGATCCAGAAGACGTCCATGGACCGCCGCATGTCCATGCAGCAGGTGGCCGAGGCGGTCATCGAGGACGCCGAGGAGAAGAAGAACGCCGCGAAGTAGTCCGTGCGTACGCGAGAGGCCCGCCACCGTTCCCGGTGGCGGGCCTCTCGTGTGTGAGGGGATCAGTCCTCGCCGAGGTAGGCCTTGCGGACGTCCTCGTTGTGCAGGAGCTCCTGGCCGGAGCCGCTGAGCACGATCTTGCCGATCTCCATCACGTGGGCCTGGTCGGCCAGCGAGAGGGCGGCCTGGGCGTTCTGCTCGACGAGCAGGATGGTGGTGCCCGTGGCCTTGAGTTCGGCGATGGTCGCCATGATCTTCTGCATCATGAGGGGGGAGAGGCCCATGGAGGGCTCGTCCAGCATGAGCAGCTTGGGGCGGGACATCAGCGCCCGGCCCATGGCGAGCATCTGCTGCTCACCGCCCGAGAGGGTGCCGGCGGCCTGCTTTCGGCGTTCGCCCAGGATGGGGAACATCTCGTAGGCGCGCTCGATGTCCTTCTCGATGCCGTCCTTGTCGGTGCGCAGGAAGGCGCCGAGCTGGAGGTTTTCGGCGATCGTCAGCCGGGGGAAGATGTGGCGTCCCTCGGGGGAGTGGGCCAGGCCCAGGGAGACGATCTTGTGGGCCGGGACCTGCGCCAGCGGCTTGCCGTCGAAGGTGATGGTGCCGCCGACCGGCTTGAGCAGGCCGGAGAGGGTGCGCAGGGTGGTGGTCTTGCCGGCGCCGTTCGTGCCGACGAGGCAGACGATCTCGCCCTCGTTGACCTCGAAGGAGATGCCCTTGACGGCCTCGATCTTGCCGTAGGCGACCTTGAGGTCCTTGACCTCGAGAAGTGCGGTCACTTGGCCTCTCCGTCCGTGCTGGTGGTGCTGTCCGGGTCCGCGGCCGGCTCGGCGTCCGCGGTCGGCTCGGTGTCCGGCTCCGCCTCCGCGGCCGGCTCGGCGGCCGGCTCCGCGTCCGCGTCGGCCGCGGCTTCCGCCGGTGCCTCGGCTTCGGCTTCGACCTCCGCCTCCGCTTCGGACGCCGCCTCGGCCGCCGCGTTCTCCTCGGCGGCGTCGGACGCGGCGGCCTCGGCCGCGCCCGGGTCGCCCTCGAAGGGCTCGCCGAGGTAGGCGGCGATGACGCGCTCGTCGCCCTGGACCTCGGCCGCGGTGCCTTCGATGAGCTTCTCGCCCTGGACGAGACAGGCCACGCGGTCGCAGAGGTTGAAGATGAAGCGCATGTCGTGCTCGATGACGAGTACGGCGATGCCCATGTCCCGGATGGCGAAGATGAGCTCTTCGGCCGCGCGGGTCTCCTGCGGGTTCATGCCGGCGGTCGGCTCGTCCAGGAGGATGAGGCCGGGGTCGCTGGCGAGGGCGCGGGCGATCTCGAGCTTGCGCTGCTCGCCGTAGGGGAGGTTCTTGGCGAGGTGCTGGGCCTTCTTCTCCAGGCCGATGAACTCCAGGAGCTCCATCGCCCGTGCCTCGCTGGCGGCTTCGGCCTTCTTGAAGCCGGGGCCGCGCAGGAGGGCGGACCAGAGGCCTTCCTTGGTGCGGGTGTGGCGTCCGACGAGGACGTTCTCCAGCACCGTCATGTTGTGGAAGAGCCGGATGTTCTGGAAGGTGCGGGCGATGCCGGCGCTCGTGACCAGGTGCGGCTTGGGCGGCAGGACCGTGCCCTTGTAGCTGACGGTGCCCTCGGTGGGGACGTACAGCCCGGTGAGGCAGTTGAAGAAGGTGGTCTTGCCGGCGCCGTTCGGGCCGATGAGGCCGACGATCTCGCCCGCGTTGACCTTGAGGTCCACGCCCTTGACGGCGGTGAGGCCGCCGAAGCGCATGGTGACGCCGCTGGCTTCGAGGACGGTGGTCGCCGTGGTGGTGGTGTCAGTGGTGGTCATGGTGTTCACGCACCCGCCTTGGCGGTGGCCAGGTCCGTGGGGGCCTGGTCAGCGGTGTCTTCGTGGAACTCGAGCTGCGCCCGCTTGTTGGCGATGAGGCCTTCGGGGCGGAAGCGCATGAGCAGGATGAGGGCGATGCCGAAGGCGAGGAGCTGGTAGTCCTGGAGGAAGGCCAGCTTCGCCGGGATCAGGAAGAGCAGTGCGGCGCCGAGGATGGGGCCGCGGATGGTGCCCATGCCGCCGAGGATGACGGCGGCCAGGAGGAACGCGGAGTTCGGCGGGACGGGCCCGGCGAAGACGTAGTTCTCGGGGACGACCGTGCTGTTGACGTGTGCCTGGACCGTGCCGGCGAGGCCGGCGAGGGTGGCGCCGAGGGCGAAGGCGATGAGCTTGACCTTGAAGCCGTTGATGCCCATGGCTTCGGCGGCCGTCTCGTCCTCGCGGATGGCGACCCAGGCGCGGCCGATGCGGCTGTTGCCGGCACGGGCGAAGACCAGGATGACGAGCGCCATCACGAGCAGCATCAGGAAGTAGTAGTTGGCGTAGGCGCCGAGGACGATGCCGCCGACCGTGTGCGACTCCCCGAAGTTCCACCCGAAGAGCTCGAGGTGGGGGATGTTGGGGATGCCGTTGGGGCCGTTGGTGATGTCCGGGCCGGAGGTGCCGTCGAGGTTGCCCATGGCGATGCGGAAGATTTCTCCGAAGCCGAGGGTGACGATGGCGAGGTAGTCGCCGCGCAGGCGCAGGGTCGGGGCTCCGATGACCACGCCGAAGACGAGCGAGGCGAGGGCGCCGACGATGACCGCCGCCCAGAAGGGGAGCTGGAAGCCGAAGGCGGAGGCGGTGCTTCCGGAGACCAGGGCCGCGGCGTAGGCGCCGACGCCGAGGAAGGCGACGTAACCGAGGTCGAGGAGGCCCGCGAGGCCGACGACCACGTTGAGGCCGAGGGCGACCGTCGCGAAGATCAGGATGTTCACCGCGATGAGCGTGTACGTGTCGCCGCTCTGCTGGATGAACGGGAAGGTGATCGCGGCGGCCGCGCTGCCGATCAGGGTGACCTGACGGTTCTTCGCGGTGATGGCGCTGAACCGGTCGAGGAGGCCCGACTTGAGCAGGGCGAGGGCCGCGGCGCCGACGGTGATCAGGTAGGCGACGAAGAGCTGGGGCTCCTTGTCGTCGGTGTCGATGCCGTAGGTGACGACGTAGAGGCCGAGGGCGAAGACGGCGACGATGATGAGGATCTCGGCCCAGGACGGCAGCTTCTTGGCGGGGGCCGCCTTGTGGCTGTCGTCGGTGAGCTTGAGCGAGAGCAGGGCCGGGATGAGCGAGCCCACGAAGGCGGCGTAGGCGCCGGGTTCGAGGTGGACGACGCCGCCGAGTACGACGGTGATGGCGACGACCGTGAATCCGGTGGCCAGGAAGTTGCCGAAGGCCAGGAACTGGATGGCCTTGCGGGAGCCCGTGGGGGCGAGCCAGCCGAGGCCCTTCACCCCGAGCGCGGAGAGCGCGTAGAGGAGGGTGAGGACGGCGCCGGCGAGGCTGACGAACTGGATGGGGGCCGGGCTGCCGTAGTAGGTGAGGTCACCGGGGAACTCGGCGGTCCAGGTCCAGGCGAGGAAGGCGCTGACGACGGTCAGCAGGCTTCCGCCGATGATCCCGTAGAGGAGTGCG
Organism: Streptomyces sp. NPDC001903; assembly: GCF_042891345.1. Lineage (NCBI taxonomy): Bacteria > Bacillati > Actinomycetota > Actinomycetes > Kitasatosporales > Streptomycetaceae > Streptomyces > Streptomyces sp. NPDC001903. The sequence goes on along the minus strand of NZ_JBIASZ010000016.1, from coordinate 187,256 downwards.
GTGCGGGAGAGACCGGCGCTGACGCTGGCTTCGCCTTCGAGCGGGAGGGTTGCTTCGTTGGTCATGGTTCTCACGCCCGATCCGCGACGCGCTCACCGAGCAGGCCTTGTGGCCGCACGAGGAGGACGACGATGAGGAGTACGAACGCCCAGACGTTGGACCAGGCTCCACCGCCGAGCTGCGACATGCCGGGGATGTCTTCGATGTAGGCGATCGACAGGGCTTCGGCGAGGCCGAGGACGACGCCGCCGACCATGGCTCCGTAGATGTTGCCGATGCCGCCGAGGACGGCTGCGGTGAACGCCTTGAGGCCGAGGATGAAGCCCATCTCGAAGTTGATCTGGCCCTTGTCGAGGCCGTAGGCGACGGCGGCGACGGCGGCGAACGCGGCACCGATGGCGAAGGCCATGACGATGATGCGGTCGGTGTTGATGCCCATCAGCTTCGCGGTGTCCGGGTCCTGCGCGGTGGCCTGCATGGCGCGGCCGCTGCGGCTCTTCTGGACGAAGATGCCGAGGGCGAGCATGCAGAGCGGGGCGAGGATGAGGACGAAGAGGTCCGCGCGCTGGATGGCCAGGCTGTCGGTGATCTTGAAGGCTTCACCCTTGAACTCGGGGAAGCTGACGGCCTTCTTGGCATCCGGGTAGAACTGCCAGACGAGCTGCTGGAGCGCGATCGAGAGGCCGATTGCGGTGATGAGGGGAGCGAGCCGAGGAGCGCTGCGCAGGGGACGGTACGCGAAGCGTTCGGCTGCGGTGGCTACGGCGACGGAGGCGAGCGCGCCTCCGACGATCATGACGGGTATCGCGATCAGCAGGGAGGTGCCGGTCGGGAGGGCGGCGTAGGCGGTGAGCGCGCCGAAGCCGCCGATCATGAAGATCTCGCCGTGGGCGAAGTTGATGAGCTGGACGATGCCGTAGACCATGGTGTACCCGATGGCTATGAGGCCATAAAGGGCACCGAGGGCAAGGCCGTTGGCCAGCTGTTGCGGCAGTTCGTGCACCGCAGGGCCTCCGATGAGCGTGTCGGATAAGACTCCGCGCGAGGGCGCTGTTGCGCCCTCGCGCGGTGGTTTTGGTTCAGGTGAGGCTGGTGTTACGGGGTCCTACGGGATTACTGGTTGAACGTGTCGCTCTTGACGTCGATCCACTTGCCGCCCTCGACCTTGTAGACCGTGAGCTGCTTGTTGGTGGTGTCGCCGTACTCGTCGAAGGCGACCTTGCCGGTCACACCCTCGAAGGAGACCTTGCCGAGCGCCTCGACGATCTTGGCGCGGGCGTCGGTCGGCAGCTTGCCGCCGTTGGCGGAGACGACGTTCTTGACGGCCTGGACGAGAGCCCAGCCGGCGTCGTAGGAGTAGCCGCCGTAGGCCGCGTAGGGGTCCTTGTAGCCGCCGGCCTGGTAGTCGGCGATGAAGGTCTTGGCGGTGGGCAGCTTCTCGACCGGGTAGCCGATCGAGGTGGAGAGGTCGCCCTCGTTGGCCTCGCCGGAGGCGGAGATGAAGGCGGGGTCCTGGATGCCGTCGCCGCCCATGAGCGGGATGTTGGCTCCGGCCTTCTTGATCTGGTCGGCGAGGAGGCCGCCCTCGGGGTACTGGCCGCCGAAGTAGACGGAGTCGGCGCCGGAGGACTTGACCTTGTCGGCGGTGGAGGAGAAGTCGGTCTCCTTCACGGTGACGTGGTCGGTGCCGACGACCTCGCCGCCGAGCTTCTTGAACTCGTCGGAGAAGATCGCGGCGAGGCCCGCGCCGTAGGTCTGCTTGTCGTCGACGACGAAGACCTTCTTCTTGCCGGCGTCCTTGAAGAGGTACTGGGCGGCGAACTTGCCCTGGACCACGTCGGTGGCGGCGGTGCGGAAGTAGGTCTTGAAGGGGCGCTTGAACTCGCCCTTGCCCCAGTTGTCGCCCTGGCTGAGCGCGGGGTTGGTGTTGGCGGGGGAGACCTGCGCCAGGTTGGCGGAGGCGAAGACGCCCTGCATCTGCTGCGCGACGCCGGAGTTCAGCGGGCCGACGACGCCGAGGACGTCCTTGTTGCCGACGAGCTTGGTGGCGTTGGCCTGGCCGGAGGCGGGGACCGCCTGGTCGTCGAGGGCTTCGACCTTGAACTCGACCCCGGGGACCTCGTTGTTCTTGTTGGCCGTCTTGGCCGCGAGGTCGACCGAGTTCTTGATGCCCTGACCGAGCGCGGAGAGCGAGCCGGTGAGGGGGGCGTCCACGCCGATGACCACGACGGTCTTGGCGCCGTCGGCCTTGTCCCCGCCGGTCTTGGCCTCATCGCGCGATCCGCAGGCGGTGAGGGTCAGTGCTCCCGTGGTGATCACGGTGGTGAGGACGAGCAAAGAACGGTGTCGCACGATTCTTCCTTTCCCTGGCGCGGCCCCCTCAGATGAGGTGCCGTTGGGTCGCCGGGCCGCACTGGGATGTCCACGGCCGTGCTGGGTTGCGCCCTGCGGCGCGGTGACTGGCCGTGACTCTAGGCCGAGGTGGCGGGTGCGGGGAGCGGGGAAAGGAGGATGTGACTGTCTTGTTATGCCGAGGCCAAGAATGTGTGGCGGGAGTGCGGACAAGTCGGACGTTTAGCCACTTCGGGGAATGTCCGCATGGTGAGAATTCCCCGTTTCCCTAAGGGGCTTGAGGGGTTCATGCTCCTGTCATTGATCAAAAGGGCCCGAATGTCGCTGGCTGTGTCCGAAAGAATCCGGCGGGTGGCATTCCGCGGGGGAAAAGCGGGATTCTGTAGGGCGTCGGCATTACTGTGGGTAATTTTTCCTCTTGATCCACTTCGGGCGAATCGATCTTGGTCCGAGGTGTGGAGGGCTTCCGACCTGCGGATCGGGCCCGCGCCGCGGCGCGCCCGGAAGTCGGACAGCGCACGCGGGATTCCGGTCATCCGGCCGGACTCGGGGGCCGCCAGTTCTCGGAGCTCCAGGTTGCCCCGTTCTGTTCGGCGCAGCGCTGCGCCACGAAGCGGTCGACGAGCTCAAGTGCCTTGTCCAGACCGGCAGTTCGTTCCTCGGCCCGGCCCGCGGCCACGGCCTCTTCGTGGATCTTGTACTGGTCGTTGGACATGCCCTTCTGCTCCCAGTCGAGCCCGGCCCACTTGCCGCCCTTGAGGGCCTCCTTCGCCCAGTAGGACACCAGACTTGTGCAGATCTGGGCGGGCGAGGAGGGGCTGGAAACGGGCGTTGGCGTGGTCCGTGGGGCGGGCGGGGCGGATGTGGAGCATCCGGACAGGGCGAGTGCCGCCAGGAGTGCGGCGGCACCGCAGCGGGCCGCGGTGCGTGGCTGGGTCCCCATGAAGGGAAGGTAGGCCGTCACCTTCGGTGACACAACAGTGGTTGCGGGGCCGGGCGCGGACTGGCGGATTCCGGGCGGTTGCGGGGGCGGTACGGGCCGAGGTCCGGCGCATGCGGGCCCTCGGGGCGGCTCCGTACGCGCCGCGGGCCCGGGTCCGGCCCCTGGTCGGGGCGGGATCCGGGCCCGCGGGGGCGCTTCGCGGGCGGGTCAGGCCCCGGCGGCGGGGTCCGCGTCGCGCAGCAGGCAGGTCAGGCGGGCGGTGCACACGCGCTTGTCCTGCTCGTCGCTGATCACGATCTCGTACGTGGCGGTGGAGCGGCCGCGGTGCACGGGGGTGGCGACGCCGGTGACCAGGCCGGAACGCACGCCGCGGTGGTGGGTGCAGTTCAGGTCCACGCCGACGGCGATCTTGGTGATGCCGCCGTGCATCATGGCGCCGACCGAGCCGAGGGTCTCGGCGAGCACGGCCGAGGCGCCGCCGTGCAGCAGCCCGTACGGCTGGGTGTTGCCCTCGACGGGCATGGTGGCGACGACGCGCTCGGCCGAGGCCTCCAGGATGCGGATGTCCATCCGCTCGCCGAGGTGGCCCGCCGAGAACAGCGAGGGCAGGTCGATGCCCAGCGCCGTGTACTCGTCGAGGACCTCCTGCGGGAACTTCACAGGGTGCTGCTCGCCCATGGTCAGGCTCCGTATCTGTGTCAACGCTCGTTAACCGTCTTGTCCTGAGGTCGTTCTATCAGGCCGGTTCGAAGCGGACGACGACGGACTTGCTCGCGGGGGTGTTGCTGGTGTCCGCCGTGGAGTCGAGCGGGACCAGCACGTTCGTCTCGGGGTAGTACGCGGCCGCGCAGCCGCGGGCGGTCGGATAGTGCACGACGCGGAAACCGGGCGCGCGCCGCTCGACCCCGTCCTTCCACTCGCCGACCAGGTCCGTGTACGAGCCGTCGGCGAGCCCGAGCTCGGCGGCGTCCTCGGGGTTGACCATGACCACGCGGCGGCCGCCGGTGATCCCGCGGTAGCGGTCGTCGAGGCCGTAGATGGTGGTGTTGTACTGGTCGTGGCTGCGCAGGGTCTGCAGGAGCAGCCGGCCCTCGGGGATCTTCGGGTACTCGACGGGCGCGGCCGTGAAGTTCGCCTTGCCGGTCTTGGTGGGGAAGCGGCGCTCGTCGCGCGGGGCGTGCGGGAGGCGGAAGCCCTCGGGGCGGGCCGCGCGGGCGTTGAAGTCCTCGAAGCCGGGGATCACGCGGGAGACCCGGTCGCGGATGGCCGCGTAGTCGCGCTCGAACTCCTCCCACGGGGTGGCGGAGGCGCTGCCGAGGACGGCGCGGGCCATGCGGGCGACGATCGCGGGCTCGGAGAGCAGGTGCGGGGAGGCGGGGGCGAGGTTGCCGCGGGAGGCGTGGACCATGCCCATCGAGTCCTCGACGGTGACGAACTGTTTGCCGCTCGCCTGTACGTCCTTGTCGGTGCGGCCGAGGGTGGGCAGGATCAGGGCGCGCCGGCCGGTGACCGCGTGGGAGCGGTTGAGCTTGGTGGAGACGTGGACGGTCAGGGAGGCGCGGCGGATCGCGGCCTCGGTGACGTCGGTGTCGGGGGTGGCGCCGACGAAGTTGCCGCCCATGGCGAACAGGACCTTGGCCTCGCCGTCGCGCAGGGCCTGGATGGAGCGGACGACGTCGTAGCCGTGGCCGCGCGGCGAGGTGATCCCGAATTCGCGGTCGAGGGCGTCGAGGAAGGCGGGCGCGGGGCGCTCGAAGATGCCCATGGTGCGGTCGCCCTGGACGTTGGAGTGCCCGCGGACGGGACAGACTCCGGCGCCGGGGCGGCCGATGTTGCCGCGCAGCAGGAGCAGGTTGACCACCTCGCGGATGGTGGCGACGGCGTGCTTGTGCTGGGTCAGGCCCATGGCCCAGCAGACGATGGTGCGCTTCGAGGCCAGGATCATGGCCAGCGCCCGCTCGATCTCGGGGCGGGTCAGGCCGGTCGCGGTGAGCGTCTCGGCCCAGTCGGCTTCCTTGGCGGCGGCCGCGAGCTCCTCGTAGCCGTGGGAGTGCTCGCGGATGAAGGCCTCGTCCGTGGCGCCCTCCGTCTCGATGACGAGCTTGTTGAGGAGGCGGAAGAGGGCCTGGTCCCCGCCGATGCGGATCTGGAGGAAGAGGTCGTTGAGGGCGGTGCCCTTGAGCATGCCGACCGGGGTCTGGGGGTTCTTGAACCGCTCCAGGCCGGCCTCGGGCAGCGGGTTCACCGAGATGATCTTCGCGCCGGAGCTCTTGGCCTTCTCCAGGGCGGAGAGCATGCGCGGGTGGTTGGTGCCCGGGTTCTGTCCGGCGACGATGATCAGGTCGGCCTGGTGCAGGTCTTCGAGGCTGACGCTGCCCTTGCCGATGCCGATCGTCTCGTTCAGCGCGGAGCCCGAGGACTCGTGGCACATGTTCGAGCAGTCGGGCAGGTTGTTGGTGCCGAACTCGCGGGCGAAGAGCTGGAAGAGGAACGCGGCCTCGTTGCTGGTGCGGCCCGAGGTGTAGAAGAGGGCCTCGTCGGGGGAGTCGAGGGCCCGCAGCTCCTCGGCGATGATCTCGAAGGCCCGCTCCCAGGGCACGGCCTCGTACCGGTCGGCGCCTTCGGGCAGGTACATCGGCTCGGTGATGCGGCCCTGCTGGCCCAGCCAGTACCCGGAGCGGCCGGCGAGGTCGGCCAGCGGGTGCTCGGCGAAGAAGTCCGGGGTGACCCGGCGCAGCGTGGCCTCCTCGGCCACGGCCTTGGCCCCGTTCTCGCAGAACTCGGCGGTGTGCCGCTTGTCGCCCTCGGGCCAGGCGCAGCCCGGGCAGTCGAAGCCGTTCTTCTGGTTGACCTTGAGCAGGGTGCGCGCGGTACGGGCGACGCCCATCTGCTGCTGCGCGATCCGCAGGGTGTGCCCGATGGCGGGCAGGCCCGCCGCGGCGTGCTTGGGGGGCGCGACCTGCGGCGCGTCCTGTACGGGATCACCTGCGGGCGGCTTGGTGGCCATGTCGCTCCCCTTTGAGCAGTCGAGCATCGCAGCGTCGGCAGCTGCGCGTATTCGCGTACGCGTCCGATCCTGTCACGCCCGGCTGACATCGCCGACGCCGGAATTGTCGGCGGGGCCGCCTAGGATCGGGGGCGTGGCAGAGAACGCATCGAAGAAGACCGACCAGACGACCGCAGCGGACCGCCCCCGCCTGATGCTCATGGACGGGCACTCCCTGGCGTACCGGGCGTTCTTCGCGCTGCCCGCGGAGAACTTCACGACGGCGACCGGGCAGCCGACGAACGCCATCTACGGCTTCGCGTCGATGCTGGCGAACACGCTGCGCGACGAGGCGCCCACGCACTTCGCGGTGGCGTTCGACGTCTCGCGCAAGACGTGGCGTTCGACGGAGTTCCCCGAGTACAAGGCGAACCGCTCCAAGACCCCCGACGAGTTCAAGGGCCAGGTCGAGCTGATCGGCGAGCTCCTCGACGCGATGAAGGTGCCGCGGTTCGCGGTCGACGGCTTCGAGGCCGACGACGTGATCGCCACGCTGGCGACCCAGGCCGAGGCCCTCGGCTTCGAGGTCCTGATCGTCACCGGCGACCGGGACTCCTTCCAGCTCGTCTCCGAGCACACCACCGTGCTGTACCCGACCAAGGGCGTCTCCGAGCTGACCCGCTTCACCCCGGAGAAGGTCGAGGAGAAGTACGGCCTCACCCCGCAGCAGTACCCGGACTTCGCGGCGCTGCGCGGCGACCCGTCCGACAACCTGCCGGGCATCCCGGGCGTCGGCGAGAAGACCGCCGCGAAGTGGATCACCCAGTTCGGGTCGTTCGCGGAGCTCGTCGAGCGCGCCGAGGAGGTCAAGGGGAAGGCCGGGCAGAACTTCCGGGACCACCTGGAGGCCGTGAAGCTCAACCGGGTCCTGACCGAGATGGTCAAGGACGTCGAGCTGCCCAAGGCGGCGGGCGACCTGGCCCGCCTTCCGTACGACCGCTCCGCCGTGACGGGTGTGCTGGACGTGTTGGAGATCCGCAACGCCTCGCTGCGCGAGCGGCTGCTGGCGGTGGACCCGGGCGCGGCCGAGGAGGAGGCTCCGGCTCCGGCCGCGGGTGTGGAGCTGGACGCGAGCGTGCTGGGCGCGGGCGAGCTGGCGCCGTGGCTGGCGGCCCACGCGGGCGGGCCGCTCGGCATCTCCACCGTGGACAGCTGGGCGCTCGGCCAGGGCAATGTCAGCGAGATCGCGCTGGCCGCGGCCGGCGGCGCCGCCGCCTGGTTCGAGCCGTCCGCGCTGGACGGGGCCGACGAGCAGGCGTTCGCGGCCTGGGCCGCCGACCCGGCGCGCCCCAAGGTGGTGCACAACGCCAAGGGCCTGATGCGGGTCTTCCCCGAGCACGGCTGGAGCCTGGCCGGCGTCACCATGGACACCGCGCTCGCCGCGTACCTGGTCAAGCCGGGCCGCCGGTCCTTCGCGCTGGACGTGCTGTCCAACGAATACCTGCACCGCGAGCTCCAGCCCGCCGCGGCCGACGGGCAGCTCGCCTTCGGCGCCGACGAGACCGCCGAGGCGGAGGCCCTGATGGCGCAGGCCCGCGCCGTCCTCGACCTCGGCGACGCGTTCACCGGCAAGCTCGCCGAGGTCGGCGCCGCCGAGCTGCTGCACGACATGGAGCTGCCCACCTCGGAGCTGCTGGCCCGGATGGAGCGGGCCGGCATCGCCGCGGACCGCGACCACCTGGAGGCCATGGAGCAGCAGTTCGCCGGAGCCGTGCAGCAGGCGGTGAAGGAGGCGCACGCGGCGGTCGGGCACGAGTTCAACCTCGGTTCGCCCAAGCAGCTCCAGGAGGTCTTCTTCGGCGAGCTGGACCTGCCGAAGACGAAGAAGACGAAGACCGGCTACACCACGGACGCGGACGCGCTGGCCTGGCTGGCCACGCAGACCGACCACGAGCTGCCGGTGATCATGCTCCGGCACCGGGAGCAGGCCAAGCTGCGCGTCACCGTCGAGGGCCTCGTCAAGACGATCGCCGCCGACGGCCGGGTGCACACCAGCTTCAGCCAGACCGTCGCCGCGACCGGCCGCCTGTCCTCCACCGACCCCAACCTGCAGAACGTGCCGGTGCGCACCGACGAGGGCCGGGCCATTCGCCGCGGGTTCGTCGTCGGCGAGGGCTTCGAATCCCTCATGACCGCCGACTACAGCCAGATCGAGCTGCGCGTCATGGCGCACCTGTCCGAGGACGAGGGCCTGATCGAGGCCTTCCTGTCCGGGGAGGACCTGCACACCACCGTCGCCTCCCAGGTGTTCGGGGTGGAGCGCTCCGAGGTCGACGCGGAGATGCGCCGCAAGATCAAGGCGATGTCGTACGGGCTCGCGTACGGGCTGTCCGCGTTCGGCCTCTCGCAGCAGCTGAACATCGAGCCCGCCGAGGCGCGGGGCCTGATGGACACCTTCTTCGAGCGGTTCGGCGGGGTCCGGGACTACCTGGGCCGCGTCGTCGACGAGGCCCGGGCCACCGGCTACACGGCGACGATCTTCGGGCGCCGCCGGTACCTGCCCGACCTCAACAGCGACAACCGGATGCGCCGTGAGGCCGCCGAGCGGATGGCGCTGAACGCCCCGATCCAGGGCACCGCGGCCGACATCGTCAAGGTCGCGATGCTCCGCGTGGACAAGGCGATCACCGAGGCCGGGCTGAAGTCGCGGATGCTGCTCCAGGTCCACGACGAAATCGTGCTGGAGATCGCCCCGGGCGAGCGGAAGAAGGTCGAGGAGCTGGTGCGTCGCGAGATGGGCGCCGCCGTGGAGCTCCGCGCCCCGCTGGACGTGTCGGTGGGCGTCGGCGCCGACTGGGAGTCGGCCGCGCACTGAGCCCGGCCGCGCACCGCGGCAGGATCGCCGGACGCCCGTCCCCGCTATGCGGTGGGGACGGGCGTCCGCGTCTCCTCGTCCGTACGGGACGAGGGCTCGCGCCGGTGCAGGAAGCGGACGAGGACCCCGTACAGCAGCAGGCCCACGGCGAGCCCGCCCCCCGCGCCGAAGCAGACGGTCGGGATGATGTCGAGCGGGGTGCGGATCCGGTCGAAGAACGTGAAGAAGCGCAGCACGCGCATCGTCACCCCGACGGCCACGCACACCGAGACCAGCGCCACCGTGCCCAGCAACTCCGCCCGCCCGAGCACCGGTACGGACGCCGGGGCGGGGGAGTCGGGCAGCCGCCGCACGGCGGTCACCGTGAACCACAGCAGGGCGCAGGCGGCGAGAGCCGAAGTCCCGTACTGCACGTACGTATAGAGGGGAAGTCCCTTCGCGAAGGGCTCGCCGAGCACGGGCAGCGCGTCCGTCCCCCACCGGTGCGGGTGCGTGAAGCTGTCCCACACCACGTGCGTGAGGGAGCCGATGACGGCGCAGGCGTAGAACCACAGCGCGACCGGCACGGGGCCGCGGCCCCGCCAGTCCTCTCCGCGCACGAAGACGTGTATCCGGCCCTGGCGGCGCCGCGGCAGGAGCGCGATCAGCGGTTCGCGCAGCAGCAGCCAGCAGGCCGCGAGCGCGGCGGTCAGCACGGCGTCCGCGGTGAACACCCCGGGCAGCGAGTGCGCGAACGCGCCGTACGGCCAGACGCCCGGGACGACGGCGTCGGCGAAGTAGAAGGTGTCGGGCGCGAACGACCCGAGGACGAGCGCCGAGGCGACCAGTGGTCCGCGGGCGCGGCCCGTCCTGCGGACGGCCGGCAGGACGGCCGCCGCGTGGCTGAGGGTGAACGGCATGACATCTCTTCCTTACTTCGGGCCAATGCGCCCCGAACGGTCCGGGTCAGTATGCGTGAGCTGCCCGGGAGGTGGGGAAGTGGTGAATTCCGGGCGCTGATCGGTGCAGGTTGAAGGGAGTTGACGTAAGGTCGCGCCGACGTCGAGGGGGAGGGGACCCGGCTCATGTCGGCTCGGATCGGAAGCAGGCTGCGCAGGGGTGGGGCCGCGGTCCTGGCCTGCGCGTTCGTCGCGGCGGCGCTCACGGCGTCCGGGGCTCCCCCGCGGGAGCGGACCTCCGCGGCGGACACCGCGGAAGCGGCCGCGCAGCCCGTACCACCGGCGGAGTCCGGCGGGGACTCCGACTACCTCGCCGAACTCCCGCCCGCGGCGGGCGAACCGGCGCAGGAGGCCCCGTCCCCGCAGCCGACCCAGCCGGCCGCCGAGGCCGCGGCGACGCACAACGAGCCGGTGGCGATGGGCGGCGCTGAGGGCGCGCAGGGAATCCCGGCGACGGTCCTGGCGGCGTACCGCCTCGCCGAGCAGAAGGTGGGGCAGACCGACCCCGGCTGCGGACTGCGCTGGCAACTGCTCGCGGCGATCGGCAAGGTCGAGTCCGGGCAGGCCCGCGGCGGCCGCGTGGACGCCGCCGGCACCACCCTGCGGCCGATCCTGGGTCCCGTGCTCGACGGCAACGGCTTCGCGAACATCCGGGACACGGACGGCGGGGAGTACGACGGGGACGCGGCGTACGACCGGGCCGTCGGCCCGATGCAGTTCATCCCCTCCACGTGGGCGTCCTGGGGGCAGGACGCGGACGGCGACGGCCGCCGCAACCCGAACAACGTGTACGACGCCGCGCTGGCGGCCGGCCGCTACCTCTGCGCGGGCACCCGTGACCTGCGCGTACCCGCCGATCTGGACCGCGCGGTGCTCTCGTACAACCAGTCCGCGGAGTACCTGCGGACGGTGAAGTCCTGGTTCACGTACTACCTCCAGGGCGCGCACGAGGTACCGAACGCGGGCTCGGACCAGCCCCCGGCGCCGTCGGGGCCGACCCCGAAGCCGACCCCGACGCCTACGCCCAAGCCGACGCCGAGCCCGACTCCGACTCCGGTGCCGACTCCGACGCCCACCCCGACTCCGACTCCGGACCCGAAGCCCACGCCGACGCCCACGCCGACGCCGACGCCCACCCCGACACCCACGCCGAGCCCGACACCCACGCCGAGCCCGACACCCACGCCGAGTCCCACACCGACGCCGAGTCCCACGCCGACCCCGAAGCCGACCCCGACGGCGAGCGCGCGGCCGACCCCGGCGCCCACCCCGAGCCCCACGGCCACGCGCAAGGCGTCCCCGTCCGCCTCCCCGTCCCCCACCGGGACCAGGGCCCCTTAGCCGGGCGCGGAGGCGGAGGCGGTGGCCGTGGTCACGGCGTCGGTACGAGCAGCTCCGCGGTGAGTCGCGGGGCGACGGCCGTGCTCAAGGATCCCGACACGAACCGCGAGCTGGCGTTGCCGCCCGTGGTCTGGCGGACGTGGAGCGTGATCACGTCGCCCACGGCCAGCTCCAGGGTCGCCGACACGGACTGCGAGGCGTACCCGGTTCCCGGGAGGACCGCGGTGTCCTGTGAGTCGAGCGCGCGTCCACCGCCGTTCACCTGCAGTTGCAGGTTCCGGGCCGCTGCCGGATTCGGGGTGTAGGTCAGCAGGATCTGCCCCGTGACCAGGTAGCGCCCCGCCGTCCTGACCACCAGGGCCGAGTTCGGAGCGTCGAACATCATGCTCGTGTCGTAGACGGCGCTGCTGAAGAGGATCTTGGTGAGCGCGGTGTCCGGGATGACCTGGTCGCTGAAGGACTGGATGCTCGCGCCGACGTTGATCGTGGGCCCGGGCGGACCGCTGGGGCCGGGGGGACCCTTCGGGCCCCGCGCGTCCTGCCGCGGGCCCTTCGGGCAGTCCGCCCGCTCCTTGCCGGTGCGGGGGTCCTTCTAAAACGTGCCGCCGCCGCCCGCGGCGCCGTACGCGCCCACGCGTCCGCCCGCCTCCTGGGCCGCCAGCGCGTTCGGCACGGTCAGCCCGGCCGCCAGGAGCAGCGCGAGCGAGGCGACCGCGCCGCCGGCCGTCCATCGGGTGCGACGGATGCGCGGATCCGGCCGCGCCCCCGTCGTCTTCTCGGTACTCATCCGCGTGCTCCTCGACTCCGGGGGAACCCCACCGGGATGCCGGGAGGGGCTTGACCCGCAGGACGGCGGAAGGCGTCACGTTGCGTCACAGCACGCCTGACCATAGGTAATTCGGACCAATGCCGCCCTGCGATCCGGGGTCCAGACGGTTCTCATCTCCGCCCCGCGTTGCTACGGTGCGGGCTCCGCCCTGACGTCCCATCAGATTCCGGAGGCCCCGGCATGCGCGCATTCCTCGCCGCCGCCATCGGGCTTGCCGCCGCGCTGGCCCTCGTGTTCGCCATCACGGCGCTCGGGGCGCCCGAAGGCAAGACCTCGCCCAAGCCCCTGCTCACCACCGCGCCCAGCGCGCCCGGACAGTAGAGGAGGCCCGGCCTTGAGACGTACCGCCAGCCTCGTCCTGCTCGCCTTCGCCGTGTTCCTCGCCGCCCTCGCACCGCTGCTGCGCTGGTACGCGTACCCCCGGCTGGCCAAGATCCCGCCGAGCCAGTACCAGGAGATGGTCCTGGAGGCGAAGGACGCGACCCTCCTCGACTACACCGCGGGCATGCAGCCCAAGAAGGTGGACAAGGTCACCATCGTCCAGACCCTGAAGGGCAACGTCGAGGCGTCGAAGGAGATCGAGGCGAGCGCGGGCAAGGACGTGGTCGTCTGGGACACCCTCACCCACATCATGGGTCCGGACGGGAAGATGGTCTCCCAGATACCCGAGCGCTACATCTTCGACGCCCACACCCAGGACCCGGTGCACGCCACCGGCGAGATGGTCGACGGCGACCCGGTCAAGCGCGAGGGCATCGAGTTCAAGTGGCCGTTCTTCACCGAGCCGCGCGACTACCTCTACTTCGACGCGCAGACCCGCACGGCCTCGCCGATCCACTACGTCGGCCCGCGCACGTACCGCGGGATGGACGTCTACTACTACGAGCAGACCCTGCCGTGGACGAAGGTCTCGCTGCCGAAGAAGATGCCGATCGAGGGCATCGACCCGAAGACCTTCGAGCAGAGCACCGGCACCAGCCTCTGGTACCAGGCCAAGGCGATGTTCTGGGTCGACCCGGTGACCGGGGCGCCCGTCAACGCCGAGCAGGTCATCGAGCAGGAGATGCGCGGCGGCATCGCCGCGGGCGCGCCCGACGGCAGGCTCACCGTCTTCGCCGGGCACGTGAAGATGCGCGAGGACTACGCCGCGTACACCGTCGACCTGGTCAAGTCGAACCGTACGAAGGTCCTCGCCCTGCACACGTACGCCCCGATCGGCCTGGCGGCCGGCGCGCTCGTCCTGCTCGGGCTGGCGCTGTGGCTGGAAGCCCGCGGCCGGCGCGGCCGCGCGGCGCAGGACGAGGAGGAGCCGGCCGCCGGGCTCACCCCTGTCGTTTGAGCCGGGCGTTGGTGTGCCGGGTGGGCTCGGCGGTCGCCGGGTCCTCCGGCCAGGGGTGCTTGGGGTAGCGGCCGCGGAGCTCGGCGCGCACGGCGCGGTAGCCGCCCTGCCAGAAGGAGGCCAGGTCGGCGGTGACGGCGGCGGGCCGCCCGGCCGGGGACAGCAGGTGCACGAGTACCGGAACCCCGGCCACCTTCGGGGTCTCGGCCAGCCCGAACACCTCCTGCAGCTTCACGGCGAGGACCGGCTGCCCGTGCCCGTGCCCGGCGGAGTAGTCCACCCGGATCCGGGAGCCGCTCGGCACCTCGATCCGCTCCGGGGCCAGCTCGTCGAGACGGGCGGCCTCGCCGGTGGCCCAGGGCAGCAGCCGGTTCAGGGCCTGCCCGGCGTCGATCCGGCCGAGGTCGGCGCGGCGGCGGGCCCGGGACAGCTCGGGCTCCAGCCAGTCGTCGGCGCGGTCCAGCAGGGTGCCGTCGTCCTGTACGTCGGGCCAGTCGCGGCCGAGCGTGCGGTGCAGGAAGTCCAGCCGCGCCCGGAGCGTCCGCGCGTCCGGGGACCAGCGCAGCAGGTCGAGCCCCTCGCCGCGCAGGCCGTCCAGGAGGGCGGCCCTGACCAGGTCCGGGTCGGGGTTCCGAAGCGGGCGCACGGCCAGTTCGACGGCCCCGAGGCGTTCCGCGGACCTGGCCACCACGTCCCCGTCCTCCCAGCGGACCTCTTCCCCGGAGGAGAGCAGGTGCGCGGCAGCGGCCCGGGCGGTGTCCTCGTCGATGACGGCGGCCAGCCGGACGCGTGCGGACGCGGAGTGCGGCCCCCGGTCGGCGACGGCGACGGCCAGCCAGGGCGCGCTGCGCAGAGGTGACCCGTCGGCGAGCTCGGCTCCCGTGCCGTTGGCCATGAGGAAGGCCCCCTGGCCCTTGGCCCCGGCGACGCGCTCCGGGAACGCGAGGGCCGCGACGAGCCCGGCGGCGGCGTCGGAAGACGTCTCCTTCCCGACCCCGCCGACCCCGCCGACCCTGCCAACGCTTTCGGCGCCACCCGCGCCACCCGCGCCACCCGCGCCACCCGCGCCACCCGCGCCACCCGCGCCACCCGCGCCACCCGCGCCACCCGCGGCACGCTCCAGGCGCTTGGCCTCCGCCCGCCAGCGCGCCGCGTACGCGTCGCCGCCCGCACGGGCCCGGCGCCAGGCGGCGGCCAGATCGTCGCCGTACTCCCGCGGCGTCTCCTCGCTCAGCAGGGCGACGACCTCCGCCGCCCGGCGGGGATCCAGCGCGGCGGAGCCGTCGAGCAGGGCGCGGGCGAGGCGCGGGTGCAGCCCGAGCCGGGCCATCCGCTGCCCGCGCGGGGTGACCGCACCCGCCGCGGACACCGCGCCCACCGCGACCAGCACCTCCCGCGCCGCGGCCATCGCCCCGGCCGGCGGCGGGTCGAGCAGGGCCAGCCCGGCCGCGTCCGGATCGCCCCAGCACGCCGCCTGCAGCGCGAACTGCGCCAGGTCCGCGATCCGGATCTCGGGGGAGGGGAACGCCGGCAGGCGGCCGTCCTCCGCCTGTGACCAGCAGCGGTACACCGCCCCCGGCGCCTCGCGCCCGGCCCGGCCCGCCCGCTGGCGCCCGGCCGCGCGCGACGCCCGTACGGTCGCCAGCGCGCCCAGCCCCCGCGCATGGTCCACCCGGGGTTCGCGGGCCAGCCCGGAGTCCACGACCACCCGTACCCCCGGCACGGTCAGGCTCGACTCCGCCACCGCGGTGGACAGGATCACCCGGCGGTGCGGCCGGGCGGACAGCGCCGCGTCCTGCACGGCCGCCGGGGCGCGCCCGTGGAGCTGCAGGACCTCCGCCTCCACCCCGCCCAGCTGCCCGGCCACCCGGGCGATCTCCCCGACGCCGGGCAGGAAGCACAGGACGTCACCGGTGCGCTCCGCCAGCGCCCGCCGCACCACCGAGGCCACGTGCGCGAGCTGCGCCGGGTCCACCCGCATCCCGTGCGGCGGCCGCACCGGCCGGGCCGGCGGGGCCCAGACCGTCTCCACCGGGTACGAGACCCCCGCGGCCTCCACCACCGGCGCGCCCCCCGGGCGCCCGCGACCGAGGACGTGGGCCCAGCCCGCGGCGTCGGTCGTCGCCGAAGCCGCCACGAGCCGCAGCTCCGGGCGCAGGGTTTCCCGTACGTCCAGCAGGAACGCGGCGACCGTGTCGGCGTCGAGGTGCCGCTCGTGGCACTCGTCCAGGATCACCACGTCGACCCCGGCCAGCTCCTGGTCCCGTTGGAGCCGCTGGAGCAGCACCCCGGTGGTGACCACTTCCACCACCGTCGCCGGGCCCGCCACCCGCTCGCCGCGCACCGTGAAGCCCACCGGGCCGCCGACCTGCTCGCCCAGCAGCCAGGCCATCCGCCGCGCCGCCGCCCGGGCGGCGATCCGCCGGGGCTCGGCGACGACCACCCGGCGCCGGGGCCCGCCGCCCACCAGCCCCGCCAGCACCAGCGGCACCAGCGTGGTCTTGCCGGTGCCGGGCGGGGCGCAGAGCACCGCCGTGCCGTGGGCGTCCAGCGCCGAGACGAGTGCGGGCAGGGCCTCCCGTACGGGGAGGGCGTCGAGATCGGCCTGGCGGAGCTGTCCGGTCAACGGGGTCTCAGTCCCTCTCGCAGACGAAGATCGCGGTCCCGGGGATCAGATTGCCGCGCAGCGGGGACCAGCCGCCCCACTCCTGGGTGTTCCAGGCGGGCCACTCCGGCTCCACCAGGTCGACCAGGCGGAATCCGCCCGCGACCACGTCCCGGACCCGGTCGCCGAGGGTGCGGTGGTGTTCCACGTAGACGGCGCGGCCCTGCTCGTCCTGTTCCACGTACGGGGTCCGGTCGAAGTAGGAGGCGGCGATCGACAGCCCCTCCGGTCCGGGTTCGTCGGGGAAGGCCCAGCGGACGGGGTGGGTGACGGAGAAGACCCAGCGGCCGCCGGGACGCAGCACGCGGTGGACCTCGCGCATGACGTTCACGGGGTCGGCGACGAAGGGGACGGCCCCGTACGCGGAGCAGGCCAGGTCGAAGGAGCCGTCGCGGAAGGGCAGCCTTCCGGCGTCGGCCTCCACCAGGGGGATGTCGTCGCCGATGCGCAGGGCGTGCTGGAGCTGGCGGTGGGAGAGGTCGAGGGCGACCGGGCGGGCGCCCTGGGCGGCCAGCCAGCGGGAGCACTGGGCGGCGCCGGCGCCGATCTCCAGGACGTCCTTGTCCTTGAGGGAGTCCGCGGGGCCGAGCAGGGCGGCGTCCGCCTCGTCCAGGCCCTCCGGCCCCCAGACGAAGCGGTCGTCGCCGAGGAAGGCGCCGTGCTCGCTCTGGTACTCGTCGGCGTTGCGGTCCCACCAGCCCCGGCTGGCCCGGCTGCTCTCCGCCTCGCCGGCCTCGCGCCGGGTGGCCTCGGCTTCGTCGCCGTCCTCCTCGCCGCCGCCGTGGCCGACGCCGTCGGCTTCGTACGCTTCTTCGGAGGCGTAGTCCTCTTGGTTCATGGGGCCCGTCGTCGTAGTCTGCGGAAAGAGTCGGAAAGAGTCGCAACACGGCAGGGAAGGGCCATCGGCGCCTGCCCGCCCACGAATTGTGCCGGTTATGCGGTGATCCGCCCGGGGTGTGCGCCTTCGCGCATTGACCCTGTCCGGCTGCCCCCGTATGCTACAAGTTGCGCTGCGAGCCTGTGCTCCTCAGACCTAGCAGGCTGCGCTTGCATCTGTTGATGACCCCTCGGTTCTCGAGGCCCTGACCGCTTCACGGCGGAGTAGGGGCTTCCTTGGCTGTCCGGCTTCTTCGGCAGATGCCGATAAGGGCTCCCGGCGTAGCAGTACCTACGACTTTCTGTCCGTAACCGGAGCCCTTTCCCACATGACGAGCAGCACCGAGACCACCTCTACCACCCCGCAGGTAGCGGTCAACGACATCGGTAACGAGGAAGCCTTCCTCGCCGCGATCGACGAGACGATCAAGTACTTCAACGACGGCGACATCGTCGACGGCGTCATCGTGAAGGTCGACCGGGACGAGGTCCTGCTCGACATCGGTTACAAGACCGAAGGCGTGATCCCGAGCCGTGAGCTCTCGATCAAGCACGACGTCGACCCGAACGAGGTCGTCAAGGTCGGCGACGAGATCGAGGCCCTGGTTCTCCAGAAGGAGGACAAGGAAGGCCGCCTGATCCTGTCCAAGAAGCGCGCCCAGTACGAGCGCGCCTGGGGCACGATCGAGAAGATCAAGGAAGAAGACGGCATCGTCACCGGTACCGTCATCGAGGTCGTCAAGGGTGGTCTCATCCTCGACATCGGCCTCCGCGGCTTCCTGCCGGCCTCCCTCGTCGAGATGCGCCGCGTCCGCGACCTCCAGCCCTACGTGGGCAAGGAGCTCGAGGCGAAGATCATCGAGCTGGACAAGAACCGCAACAACGTGGTCCTGTCCCGCCGTGCCTGGCTGGAGCAGACCCAGTCCGAGGTCCGCCAGACGTTCCTCACCACCCTGCAGAAGGGTCAGGTCCGCTCCGGCGTCGTTTCCTCGATCGTCAACTTCGGTGCCTTCGTGGACCTGGGTGGCGTCGACGGTCTCGTCCACGTCTCCGAGCTGTCCTGGAAGCACATCGACCACCCGTCCGAGGTTGTCGAGGTCGGCCAGGAAGTCACCGTCGAGGTCCTCGACGTGGACATGGACCGCGAGCGCGTCTCCCTGTCGCTGAAGGCGACGCAGGAAGACCCGTGGCAGCAGTTCGCCCGTACGCACCAGATCGGCCAGGTCGTCCCCGGCAAGGTCACCAAGCTGGTTCCGTTCGGTGCGTTCGTCCGCGTGGACGAGGGCATCGAGGGTCTGGTCCACATCTCCGAGCTGGCCGAGCGCCACGTGGAGATCCCGGAGCAGGTCGTCCAGGTCAACGACGAGATCTTCGTCAAGGTCATCGACATCGACCTCGAGCGTCGCCGGATCTCGCTGTCCCTGAAGCAGGCCAACGAGTCCTTCGGTGCCGACCCGGCGTCGGTCGAGTTCGACCCGACCCTGTACGGCATGGCCGCGTCCTACGACGACCAGGGCAACTACATCTACCCCGAGGGCTTCGACCCCGAGACCAACGACTGGCTCGAGGGCTACGAGACCCAGCGCGAGACGTGGGAGCGCCAGTACGCCGAGGCGCAGGTCCGCTTCGAGCAGCACCAGGCCCAGGTCATCAAGAGCCGCGAGGCCGACGAGGCCGCCGCTGCCGAGGGCGCTGCCGCCCCGGCCGCCGGTGGCAACGCCGGTGCGGGCATCTCGGGTGGTTCCTACTCCTCGGAGTCGGACGAGACCTCGGGCGCCCTGGCCTCCGACGAGGCCCTGGCCGCGCTCCGCGAGAAGCTGGCCGGCGGCCAGAGCTGATCGCAGCGCATCGCACCACGGTGTGAGCTGAGCTGAAGACAAGGCCCGTCCCCTCAGGGGGGCGGGCCTTGTTGCATTCCTGTGAAAGGGGCCAACTGGGGAATGGAGCAGCCGCCTTGGACGTTGTGCGCACAGTAGGCGGCGAGGAGGAGTGGTGACGGTGCTTGATCCACAGGGTTTGTACGAATGGGACGCCAAGGGCCTGGCAGTGGCGGACCTGGCGCTTGCCCAGGACTCGGCCGGGCTGGTCATGCTCTACCACTTCGAGGGGTACATCGACGCAGGTGAGGCCGGGGAGCAGATCGTCGAGCGGCTGCTCGACACGCTGCCCCACCAGGTCGTGGCCCGGTTCGACGCGGACCGCCTGGTCGACTACCGCGCCCGGCGCCCGCTGCTCACGTTCCAGCGCGACCACTGGACCGAGTTCGAGGAGCCGCGCCTCGAGGTGCGCCTCGTCCAGGACGCCACGGGCGCCCCGTTCCTGCTGCTCTCCGGCCCCGAGCCGGATGTGGAGTGGGAGCGCTTCGCCGTCGCCGTCCGCCAGATCGTCGAGCGCCTCGGCGTCCGGCTCTCGGTCAACTTCCACGGCATCCCCATGGGCGTCCCGCACACCCGGCCCGTCGGCATCACCCCGCACGGCAACCGGACCGACCTCATGCCGGGGCACCGCAGCCCCTTCGACGAGGCGCAGGTGCCGGGCAGCGCGGAGTCCCTGGTGGAGTTCCGCCTCGGCCAGGCCGGGCACGACGTGCTGGGCGTCGCGGCCCACGTACCGCACTACGTGGCGCGCTCCCCGTATCCGGACGCGGCGCTGACGGTGCTGGAGGCGATCACGGCGGCGACCGGGCTGGTCCTGCCGGCGGTCGCGCACGCGCTGCGCACCGAGGCGCACCGCACGCAGACGGAGATCGACCGGCAGATCCGCGAGGGCGACGAGGAGCTGGTCGCCCTGGTCCAGGGGCTGGAGCACCAGTACGACGCGGCGGCGGGTGCCGAGACGCGGGGCAACATGATCGCGGAGCCGCAGGAGATCCCGTCGGCCGACGAGATCGGCCGCGAGTTCGAACGGTTCCTGGCGGAGCGCGAGGGCGAGGGCTGAGGTCCCCGGCCCGGCCCGGCCCGCTGGGCCAGGGGGCTGTACGGGGGCCGGGGCGCGGGGGCTAGTCTGCTGGGCATGCTGAAGGTGGGCCTGACAGGCGGAATCGGTGCCGGCAAGAGCGAGGTCTCGCGGCTGCTGGCGGGGTACGGGGCGGTCGTCGTGGACGCCGACCGCATCGCGCGGGAGGTCGTGGAGCCCGGTACGCCGGGGCTCGCGGCCGTCGTGGCGGCCTTCGGGGAGTCCGTGCTGACCGCCGAGGGGACGCTGGACCGGCCGAAGCTGGGCTCGATCGTGTTCGCCGACCCGGCGAAGCTGCAGACCCTCAACGCCATCGTGCACCCGCTGGTCGGGGCCCGGTCGGCCGAGCTTGAGGCCGCCGCGGGGGCCGACGCGATCGTGGTGCACGACGTACCGCTGCTCGCGGAGAACGGGCTGGCACCGCTGTACGACCTGGTGGTGGTGGTGGACGCCGCCCCCGGGACGCAGCTGGCCCGGCTGACCGCGCTGCGCGGGATGGCCGAGGAGGAGGCGCGGGCCCGGATGGCCGCGCAGGCCACGCGGGAGCAGCGGCTGGCGGTGGCCACGCTCGTGATCGACAACGACGGGCCGCTGGAGGCGCTGGAGCCGCAGGTGCGCAAGGTGTGGGCGGAGCTCAAGGAGCGGGAAGCGGCGTCGGGCACGGGCCGTGCCTGACGTGCACATGGAATAGAAGGCGGGGCGCGGGGCGTTGAACGCGGCCGCAGAGGGAAGGATCACACCGTGTCCGATACCACGCCGCCGCCCATACCGGCGCAGCCGCCTTCGTCGTCCGGCTCGTCGCCCGAGACCCACGTCATCGACTACCGGGCGGCCGAGCAGCTGCTGGCCGCGCGCGACCCGCTGGGCGCCGTGAAGCTGCTCGACTCGGTCATCGCCGCCCACCCGGAGAACACGGCGGCCCGCCTGCTGCGGGCCCGTGCGTTCTTCGCGGCCGCCCAACTGCGTCCGGCGGCGCTGGAGTTCGAGCTGGTGCTGGAGCGGGAGCCGGACAACGCCTTCGCGCACTTCGCCCTGGCCCGTACCCACGAGCGCTCCGGCCGTTCCGAGCAGGCGCGCAAGCACTTCCGCCTGGCGGCCGCCCTGGACCCGCGGCCCGACTACGTGGCCGCGGCCCGCTTCGAGCAGTAGCGGGGCGCCCGCTGCGCGTGGTGGCGGGCCGCCCGCCTCGCCGCCCGCCTTCAGCAGCGGGCGGGCCGGCTCAGCGCTGGTGCGGGGGCTCGTACGGGGGGATGTCCGGGCCCGGCTGGTAGTGCGGGCCCTGGTGGATGTGGTGGAGGACCACGGCCAGGTCGACGAGCGCCAGCACGGCGACCACCCCGCAGGCTGCCGCCCACCCGGGACGGCCGACCAGCGCGAAGGCGGCGGTCCCGGCGGCGGCCCAGACGAACCCCCACAGACTCAGCCAGAACCGCAGCCGCAGCGGACTGCGGGCGGTCACCGGCTCGTTTCCGGAACGCATGGCCATCGCCTCCACTCCATGGTCCCACCGGTCATGGATCGAGGCGGTTCACGGCGGTCGTGGTCGTCCGCTTGAAGGCGGGGACGGGAGCGTCGCCCAGGTCGCCCATCTGACCCCACTGGACGACGGTCACCGTGGAGCCGTCGCGTCCGATGCCGAAGAGGTGCACACCGGGTTCGGAGTCCGGGACCGAGGTGTTCACGCCGTAGACGTGCGCGCCCTCCTCGACGGGGAGGGCGCCGTAGTCCTTCGACCGGGCCGTCCCGTCCGGGTGCTTCCGCAGCCAGTCGGCGGCGCAGGCGGCCACCTGCCGCTCCAGGCTCCGGGCCAGCCGGGCGGCCGCCGCGTCGGAGGAGGCCCGTACGGAGACCTGCACGGCACTGGTGTCGAGGTCGGTCCCGAACCGCCGGTGCCAGCTCCCGGCGGCCGGAAGCGCCCCGTCGAGGCAGAACGGCGCCGTCTCGGGCAGCCCCTTGGTGACCTTGCCGGCACGCCAGGGCGAGGTGGGATGCGGCGGAAGATCGGCGGCGCCGAGGAATCCGGGGGCGGCGAGCGCGAGCGCGATGACGGCGACGAAGCCCTGAAGCATGGCGGTTTCTCCCCATGTGGCAGCTGATGCGATGCCCCAGCCGTCCCCACGCCGGCGGTGCGCAAAACGCGGGCTAGGGGGTGTCGTCAAAGTAGCTTCGTCCGCCCGCAAGGGCGGGGCCGGCGGGGTCTGGTGCGTGTGATCGCAAGGCGGAGGAGAGAGGCGACGCTCGCGTCGTCGACCGACGACAACGCGGCGAGCGCGCGTGCCAGACCCCGCCGGCCAGAAGGGACTTTGACGACACCCCCTAAGGGCGGGAGGGGGATTCCGGTCCCGCGCAGCGGGCCGGGAGCCGGTGTCTGCCCAGCTCAGCGGCGTTGTCAGTGCCCGCACCTAGACTCGACGGCAGACGGGACCCGTCTGATCCGACCGCGCCGAGAGGGAGAGGAGCCGACACCGTGACGCCGACACCGACGCAGCAGCCGCCCGCGGCCGCGCTCCTGCGCCACCCCGCCGTCTTCCTCCCCGCCGCCGTCCCCCGCGAGGCCCGCATCGCCTTCTGGGCGCCCGACGGGGACCCCCTCCCGGACGGCGGCGCGGGGACCGCGGCCCCGCTCACGGTCGTGCGCCCCCACGGGCAGGGGGTCCGCACCCGTACCGTCCCCTCCCGCACCCTCTCCGTCACCGAGGCCCTCCCCCTCCTCGCCCGGGCCCCCCGCAGCCCGGCCGCGCATCCCGCCACCCGGGCCTGGGGCACCGCCGCCCTGCACGCCCTCGCGCTCGTCGCCCGCGGCCGCCTCCTGCCCGGTGTCACCCCCGAGGGGATCGACGCCTGGCGGGCCGGCCCGCTCGACGCCGAGGACGTGGGCCATCTCCGCGCGGTGGCCGCCGCCCTCCCGCACGAGGGGTACGCGACTCCGCTGGCCGGCCGCCGCCCGCTCCAGCTGCCCGAACCGGAGGCCTTGGTCCGGGCGTTCCTCGATGCCGTCGCCGACAGCCTGCCCCGCACCCCGGCCGCGCCGGTGGCCGCGGGGCGGCCCTTCGCCGCGCAGGAGCCGCAGCGGGTGCCCGGGATACAGGAGTGGGCCGCGCAGGTCGCGGCCGGCGCCGATGCCGGCGTCGGGATCTCGCTGCGGCTCGACCTGTCCTCGTTCCGCCTCTTCGACCGGCCGGAGGAGGCCGAGGGCACGGGGGACGCCGAGGGCACCCGGGGCGCCGGGGAGGCGGACGTCCGCCGCGCGGGCGCTGCCGTCGTCCAGGTGCACAGCCTCGCCGACCCCACCCTCGTCACCGACGCCGGGCTCCTGTGGGCCGGAGCGGCCGCCGCCGGGTTCGGGCCGCGCGCCCGCATCGATGCCGTACTGGCGCTGCGCCGGGCCGCCCGGGTCTGGCCGCCGCTGCTGCGGCTGCTGGACCAGCCGGTCCCCGATGTCCTGGCCCTGTCCGACCCGGAGCTCGAAGACCTCCTCGGCAGGGCCGCGAGCCGGCTGGCGGCGGCCGGGGTCCTGGTCCACTGGCCGCGCGAGCTGGCTCGTACGCTGTCCGCGTCCGCGGTCGTACGGTCCACCGCGCCCGGCTCCGCAACCGACGGCACCGCCTTCTTCGACGCCGCCCACCTCTTCTCCTTCTCCTGGGAGCTCGCGCTGGGCGGCGACCGGCTCACCCCGGGGGAGATGGACGCGCTGGCCCAGGCGCACCGGCCCGTGGTGCGGCTGCGGGACCAGTGGGTGCGGGTCGATCCCGAGCTGGTGCGCAAGGCGCGCAAGCGGGAGCTGGGCCTGCTGGACCCGGTGGACGCGCTGGCCGCGGTCCTGACGGGGACGGCCGAGGTCGACGGGGAGCCGGTGGAGGCGGTTCCGGTGGGCGCGCTGGCCGCCCTGCGGGAGCGGCTGACCGGCGAGCTGGCCCCGCTGCCGCAGCCCGTCGCCCTGAAGGCCACCCTGCGCGACTACCAGGCCCGCGGCCTGGCCTGGCTCGACCTGATGACCTCGCTCGGCCTCGGCGGCTGCCTCGCCGACGACATGGGCCTGGGCAAGACGGTCACGCTGATCGCGCTGCACCTGCACCGGGACCGCCCCGAGCCGACGCTCGTCGTCTGCCCGGCCTCGCTGCTGGGCAACTGGCAGCGCGAGATCGAGAAGTTCGCGCCCGGAGTCCCCGTACGCCGCTTCCACGGCGGCAGCCGCAGCCTCGACGGGCTGGCCGGCGGGTTCGTCCTCACCACGTACGGGACGATGCGCGCGAGCGCGGCCCGGCTGGCCGGGCAGCCCTGGGGCATGGTCGTCGCCGACGAGGCGCAGCACGTGAAGAATCCGCACTCGGCGACCGCGAAGGCGCTGCGCACGATCCCGGCCCCGGCCCGGGTGGCGCTGACCGGCACCCCGGTGGAGAACAACCTCTCCGAGCTGTGGGCGCTGCTCGACTGGACCACGCCCGGACTGCTGGGGCCGCTGACGGCGTTCCGGGCCCGGCACGCCCGCCCGGTGGAGCACCAGCAGGAGGAGGACGGGGGCAACGAGGCGGCGGTGGCCCGGCTGGCCGCGCTCGTCCGGCCCTTCCTGCTGCGGCGCAAGAAGTCCGACCCGGGGATCGCCCCCGAGCTGCCGCCGAAGACGGAGACCGATCATCCGGTCTCCCTCACGCGGGAGCAGGCCTCGCTCTACCAGGCCGCGGTGGAGGAGGCGATGGCCGTGATCGAGGCGAGCGAGGGCATCGAGCGGCGCGGCATGATCATGAAACTGCTGGCCTCGCTCAAGCAGATCTGCAACCACCCCGCGCAGTACCTGAAGGAGGAGCAGCCCCGGATCCCGCACCGCTCGGGCAAGCTCGCCCTGCTCGACGAGCTGCTGGACACGATCCTCGCGGAGGGCGGCTCGGTGCTGGTCTTCACCCAGTACGTGACGATGGCCCGGATCATCGAGCGGCACCTGGCAGCCCGGGGGATCTCCCACCAGCTCCTGCACGGCGGGACGCCCGTGGCCCGCCGCGAGGAGCTCGTGGACCGCTTCCAGTCGGGCGAAGTCCCGGTCTTCCTGCTCTCGTTGAAGGCGGCGGGCACCGGGCTGAACCTCACGCGGGCCGGCCATGTCATCCACTTCGACCGCTGGTGGAACCCGGCGGTGGAGGAGCAGGCCACCGACCGCGCCTACCGGATCGGCCAGACGCAGCCGGTCCAGGTGCACCGGATCATCGCCGAGGGCACCGTGGAGGACCGGATCGCCGAGATGCTGGAGGCGAAGCGGGCCCTGGCGGATGCCGTGCTCGGCTCGGGGGAGTCGGCCCTGACGGAGCTGACCGACCGCGAGCTGGCCGACCTCGTCTCCCTGCGGAGGCCCGCATGACCACGGCGAGGAGGCCCGCATGATCACCGCAAGGGACGACCGCCGCCGGACCTTCGAGACGGTGCCCGCCGGGGTGGAGGCCGTCAGCTGGTGGGGGCGGGCCTGGGTGTCGGCGCTCGAAGAGGCCTCCGGCGATGCCGCGCGCCTGGCCCGGGGGCACG
Source organism: Streptomyces sp. NPDC001903 (assembly GCF_042891345.1). Lineage (NCBI taxonomy): Bacteria > Bacillati > Actinomycetota > Actinomycetes > Kitasatosporales > Streptomycetaceae > Streptomyces > Streptomyces sp. NPDC001903. The sequence goes on along the minus strand of NZ_JBIASZ010000016.1, from coordinate 161,646 downwards.
CGTACGCGGCCGAGGGCCATGTCGACGCGGTCACGGTCACCCCGGGCCGCATCGTGGCGTACGTACGGGGCAGCCGGGCCCGGCCGTACCGCACCGAACTGGCCCTGAGCCCCTTCCCGGACGCCGAGTGGGGCGAGCTCCTGGAGGAGGTCGCCGCGGACCCCGCGGCCCTCGCGAGCCTGTTGGAGAGGGAGGTTCCGCAGTCCCTGGCGGGTACGGTCCTGCCCGGCGCCGGGGAACTCGTCCCGCGCTGCTCCTGCCCGGACACCGCCCGTCCGCCCTGCAAGCACGCCGCGGCCCTCTGCTACCGGGCGGCCCGCCTGCTCGACCGAGACCCGTTCGTCCTGCTGCTCCTGCGCGGCCGGGGCGAGCGGGAGCTCCTCGACGAGCTGGCCCGCCGCAATGCCGCGCACGCCGCCCGCGAACAGCCCGACACCGCACCGGACTTCCCCGGGGTCGCGGCCCGCGCCGCGCTGGCGCGCACCGGGCTGCCGCCGCTGCCGGCCCCGCTGCCCGCGCCCGCAGCCGTGGGGCTCCCGCCCGCGTACCCGGCCGACGCGGCGGCCCCCGACCCGCTGGCCCTGGACCAGCTCGCCACGGACGCCGCCGTCCGCGCCCTCACGCTGCTCACCACCGCCGAGGACCCGACCGCCGGGCTCACGCTCTGGCAGGACGCCGTCCGCCTGGCCTCCGCGCACCACACGGCCGGCCTGACGGGCGCGGCCCGCACCCTCTACCGGGACCTGGCCCGGGCCACCGGCCGCACCACCACCGACCTCGCGCGCGCCGCAGCGGCCTGGCGCCAGGGCGGGCGGCCCGCGCTCGCCGCCCTCGAAGAGCCTTGGGACCCGCCGGCCGGCCCCTTCGACCGGGCCCGCCCGGTCCTCCTCGCCGCCTCCCGGGGCGCCTTCCGCCCCGAGCGCAACCGCCTCACCGCGCACACCCGCCAGCTCCGCCTGGGCCGCGACGGCCTCTGGTACGCCTACGAGTCCCGCCCGGACACCGAGGACTGGTGGCCCACGGGCACCCCCTCGGCCGACCCCCTCACCGCCCTGCGCCACTGACCTCCGCCGCCCAGCGCGTCAACGTGGTGAAGTCGCGGTCGCGCAGGCCGTGGCGGGCGTGGATGGTGAGGAGGAGGGCCGGGGCCGGGTGGTGGGCCTCGATCCAGGCGCGGTCCTGCGGGGTGATCATGTCGTCGACCCAGGCGAAGGGACGGCCCGCGGCCCAGTCGAGGAGCGGGCGGGTCTTCCAGAAGAGACCGTCGGGATCGTCGGCGAAGAGTTCCGGCCATTCGATGACGGGGAGGTCGCCGGGAAGCCCTATGTGCGGGGCGATCATCGTGTTGGCCTGGTGCATCCAGGCGGTGGCCCAGGTGAGTTCGAAGGGCAGGGCCAGCAGGCGGGCTCCGTGCGCGGGGTGCAGGCGGACCCGCAGCCCGCGCCGGGCGCTGCGGGACTCGGGGTCCCGGTGGGACATCCAGTCCGCCGGATGCATCCGGTGACTCGTGTAGCCGCGCAGCCGCGCGAGGCGGGACCGGAAGGGGTTGAGGGGGCCGTCCACGTCGAGGAGCAGGAGCGGGCGTTCGGTCATGAAGTAGCCATTACCCAGTACACGATGGGGTGAAATGCCTACCGGCTCTATAACCCGAACGGGTTTACCGCGTTGTTTCCGGTGCGGGTGCAGTGCCCGCGAACTCCTCCGGAAGGCAGGGAACTCATGCGTCACAGTCGTCGGAATGGCTTGATCGCGGCGGTGGTTGCGGGAGGCGGACTGGCGGTCGCGGGTGTCGGCGGATTCGCCTACGCCGATGCGGACGCGGGCGGAAAGGCCGAGCGTTCGCCGGGCCTGCTGTCGGGGAATCTGGTGCAACTGCCGGTGCACACCCCGGTGAACGTGTGCGGCAACACCGTGAGCGTGGTCGGGCTGCTCAACTCGGCCGCGGGCAACCGCTGTACCAACCAGGGCGGTGGCGACGACGGGCATCCAGGGTCGGGGTCCTCGCATCCTTCGAAACCCGGAACCGGAGCCGGCAGCGGGTCCCACACGGGCGGGGGAGCCCATGCCGACGGTCGAGGAAAGGATTCGCCGGGGCTGCTGTCCGGCAACGGAATCCAGCTCCCGGTCGACGTCCCGGTCAACATCAGCGGCAACTCGGTCAGCGTCGTCGGGGTCGGCAACGGCTCCACCGGCAACACGTCCGTCAACGGTGACGAGCCCAGCGGCGGCAAGCCGGCGCAGCCCTCGCAGCCGGTGCAGCCGCCCGTCGTCGAGCGGCCCGTCACCCCGCCCGCGCCGCCGCAGCACGGCCCGGCGCTCGCCCACACCGGCGCCGACGGAGCCGGCTACCTGCTGCCCGGCGGCGGTGCGCTGCTGCTGGGCGGGGTGCTGCTCTACCGCCGCTTCCGCCTCCGGTAGCCGACCGTGCGGCTACGCCTCCCGCCCCGACGGCGTGCCCGACGAAGGGCGCGGGGGCGGGGGCGGCGGGAGCCTGCGCCAAGCCTCCAGGATCGCGTCGATCCGGGGTGCCAGGCGGGCCCGGGCCGCGAACCGCGGGACGCCCGCCATCAGCAGCGCGTCGTACTCGGTGTCGGTGTGCCGGACCGCCGCCCGGACCGCCACCGACACCGCCTGTTCGGTCAGGGCCCGGCCGGCCGCCGTACGGCCCACCCGACCGCTCCCGCGCAGCGAGGCATGGCCGGCTATCGCCACCGCCCGATCGGCCGGGCACCCCGGGAACAGCCGCACGATCTCGGCGGCGAAGGCCGCCGTGAACCGGGTGTCCTCGACGGCGCGGCGCAGCCGGTCCCGCTCCCGTCGCCGGGCCCGCGCCTCGGCGTCCGCGAGGCAGGCGCGCTCGGCGCCGGCCAGGGCGGGATCCTCGACCAGGATCCCCTGGCGCTCGTAGCGGCGGCGCCGCTTGTTGTAGCGGACGACGACGGCCGAGAGCGAACTCGCCTCGCGGGCCCGCCGGGTGAGGGCGGCGTCCCCGCGCGGCAGGTAGACCAGGTGCCCGAGGTCGGCGCAGTCCAGGCAGCGCGGTACGCCGACCTCCCGGACGAGATGCCGGAGCGGCCCCTGGCGGCACTCCGCGCAGTGGATCTGCTTCAGCGACTCGAACACCACGAGGCTCATGACCCTGTGATACCGCTGTCCGGTCTGCTTATCACCTGGCGGAAAATGACGATTGAGGTTTCGCCAACTTTCCCGGATGTCCGGATGTCCCTCTACCGTGGGCAGTTGGGGCTGCGGTAGGGCCGTGATGCCCATGGGGGAGGGGTGCACACATGGGTGGCTGGCAGCCGACGGCGCGGCTCACGCGGGCGGTGGAGGGCGGCGCGGAGGGCCTCGCGGGCCGCGAGGTCGTCATCGAGCCCGGCGGCTGCACCGGCTGGCACTTCCACCGCGTCCCGCTGATCGCGCTGGTCAAGTCCGGGACGCTGACGCGGATCCTGCACGACAACTCGGTCGTCGTGCACCGCCCCGGCACCAGCTTCGTCGAACCGCCCGGCGCCGAGCACCTGCACCTCGGCCGCAACCTGGGCACCGTGCCGGTCGTGCTGTACGTGACCTGCACGCTCGCCGAGGACGAAGCCTTCTCCATACCCTCCGACGCCCCGCCCGGCGCCGAACCGTGCGCCTGCCCGGGCCGTCTTCCATAACCCGTCCCACCGGGCCCCACCCCACCGGGCCCCGTCCCGCCCGGGGCCGGGCTCAGACCAGGCGGCGTATCTCCCCGCGCACCCGGTAGAACCCGCCCGAGGCCGCGTGCAGCCCGTCGACCACGTACCGGGCACCCGGCTCCCGGATCCCGCGCGGGAACTGCACGTTCCACGAGGGCTCGAAGCCGCCCGACACCACCTGCACGCGCATCCGGCCGCCCTGCTGCACGCACTCCACCACCACACCGCCGGCCGGGGCCGCCGCCACGGAGACGGTCTGCACCGCCGCGGCGGAGGCAGCCGGGGTGAACACCGGGAGCGCGGCCGCCGACTTCACGTCCACGGCCGTCGGGACCGAGCCCCGCTGGGCCGCCAGGATCGCCGCCTCGCTCGCGTCCATGCAGATCAGCGACCCGTCCGTGGTGACCAGATACAGCCGCTCGTCCAGATACTGCATGGACAGGGCCGAACCGCCGCCGGTGCCCAGCTTCCACAGCCGCTGGCCGTCGGCGTCGAAGCAGTACACCGAGGACGCGTAGTCGGCGGCGAACACGTGCCGGCCGTCCGGCGAGGTCGCGCACGCGTAGACGGCGGCGTCGCACCGGTACGAGGCCTCCACGGCGCCCGTCGCCTTCGCCAGCCGCTGCACGGTGTGGCGCCCGGTGGCGGCGTAGACGGTGTGGTCCTCCTGCCAGCCGAACAGCACCGAGCCGTCGGTCGGCGTGTGCCACAACTGCGCCCCGCCGTCGGCCGCGTACGCCGTCACGCCCTGGCTGTGCCCGTGGTAGACCGACCGCTCATCCGCCCGGACCATCCACGCGTTCGACCCCGGCGACCGCCGCGACCACTGGAACTCGTCCTCGTGGTCGATGACCGTCAGACCGCCGCTGCGGTCGGAGACGCTCAGCACGCCCTCGTGGATGTCGAGCCAGAAGATGTCCACGTCCGCCGCGATGTCGTAGGCCCCGAACGGCACCTTCGACGACAGGTCGTACACCGTGCCGTCGTCACAGCCCGCGTATATCCAGAACTCGTCCGCCACCAGGCATTTCACCCCGTCCGGCAGCGAGTACCGGGCCAGCACCTCGCCCCCGTGGCTCAGCGTGTAGACATCCCCCGCCTGGTTCCCCACCCAGCAGCGGTCCTCGTCCACATGGATCCCGAACGCCGAGGAGCCCGTACGGAACCGCCACAGCACCGGAGCCACCGCACGCGCCGTCGACGGCGCCGAGGCGACCTGGCGGCGCGAGACCGCCCGGGCCGCGCGGGCTCCGGCCACGGCCGGCGCGTACCCCTTGCGGACCTTCTCCCCGATCTTCTTCGCGGCCGCCGCCCGGGCCTTCTCCACGGTCGGGAAGGAGGAGCTCTGCAGCTGGCCGCCCGCACCGATCCGCCCGTACCGCACCGAGACGGCCGTGCCGTCCACGGTCACCTCGTAGAACTTGTGTGCCCCGCCGCCGTCTTGCGACAGTTCCAGATACGTCGTCTCGCGAGCCATGACAGACCCCTCCCCAAGGCCGGGCCAACGGCTCTTTCCCGCCGGTGATCCCTCGTGAAAAACGTTAGGACCCACCACTGACAATGGGTCCGTGCAGCTGGAAGCGATCACATGGCAGCGGATGGCCGAGCGGCTCGCCGGCCACCTCGAAGAACACGCGTCGTCTTCGGAGGAAGGGACGTGGCAGCGCGTGGGCATCGACGGCGCGCCCGCCGCCGACACCGGCGTGCTCGCCGGCCACCTCGCCGAAGCGCTCCGCCCGCGCGGCCGCGCCGTCCTGGTGGTCCCGGCCGGGGGATTCCTGCGCCCGGCCTCCCTCCGCTTCGAGTTCGGCCGGGAGGACGTGGACTCCTACCTCGGCGGCTGGTACGACACCGCCGCCCTGTGGCGCGAGGTGTTCGGCCCGACCGACCCCGGCGGCACCGGCCTAGTGCTGCCCGACCTCTGGGACCCGGTGACCGACCGGGCGACCCGCAGCCCGTACACCGAACTCCCGCCGGGCGGCGTCGTGATCGTGCACGGCCCGCTGCTGCTGGGCCACTGGTTCCCCTTCGACCTCAGCGTCCACATCCGGCTCTCCCCGGGGGCGCTGGCCCGCCGCACCGAGGAGTCCGCCCGCTGGACCCTGCCCGCCTTCGCCCGCTACGAAGCCGAGACCGACCCCGCCGCCCGGGCCGACACGGTGGTCCGGGCCGACGACCCCCGCCACCCCGCCTGGACCGGCCTCGACGGCCCCGCCGGCTGACCTCCGCGCCCCCGACCCGTCACGGACGTACGGGATCCGCAACAACGCCATCGCGGGCCGGTGACGAACGAGATCCGGCCATCGCCCCCGGCCGCGGCCGCGCCCTAGGGTGACGCCACGCTTCGACGGCGGCCACCCGGTGCCGCCTTGGCAGAGGGAGACGGCAATGGGCGCACGCGGTACGGCGGTTCGGGGTCCGAGACGGCTGCGGCGGCAGGCGGCGGCCGCGCTGGTGCTCTGCGGAGCCCTGACCCTGACGGCCTGCAACGGCGAAGGCGACGGGAGCGACGCGGGCGCGGCCGGCGCGAGCCCCGGCGCGAGCCCGGCGAGCCCCTCGGCAGCGGCCTCCGCGTCCGCCGCGCCCGGCGGGCCGGCGCCGTCGGCCTCCCCGGCGTCCTCGAAGAAGCCGGCCTCCGCCACGACCCCTGCGGCCAAGCCGAAGCCGCCCGCACCCGGACCCGCCTGCGCCTCCAAGGACGCGGTCTCGCCGGACGAGGTCGCCGTCTACCGCTACACCCCGGAGGGCGGCCAGTACAGCCTGATCGTCAAGCACGGCCACTGGGGCTGCCCCGTCTCCGGCGGCGCCACCCCGTTCGTGACCGTCGGCGAGGAGACCTACATCCCGATCGCCGAGGACGCCAAGATCGGCGCCCACGCCCCGATCCTCTCCGGCTCCACGAACAAGCCCATCACCACGCACGAGCTCACCTCGTGGCTGGAAACCCACCCGAACAAGGGCTTGGTGTTCCACTACAACGTGAACAAGGCGGGCGTGATCGACACCCTCGGCCAGGAGGAGTACATCGCGTAGCTCCCCCTACGGGCGCCCGCCCAGCCGGGTCACCGCCCGCGCGGCCGCGCGGCACCCGGCGCGGGCCGCGTCCGCCGGGGCCGCGCCGGCGAGCCGTGCCGCCAGGAACCCGCCGGTGAACGCGTCCCCGGCACCGGTCGAGTCCACCGCCTCGGCCGACTCGGCGGACACCTCGGCGGTCACCCGGCCGCCCTCCGCCACCAGTGCCCCGGCCGCACCCCGGGTGACCACCACCAGCGGCACCCGGCGGCTCAGCTCCGCCGCCGCCCGGGCCGCGGCCCCGGCTCCGGTCCGCTCCGGCACCCCGGCCAGCAGCCGTGCCTCGTCCTCGTTGGGCAGCAGTACGCCGATCCCCGCCACGGCATCGAGGAAGCGCTCCGGACCCAGCCCGGCCAGGAACCCCGCCGAGGCCGGGTCCACGCTCACCGGCACCCCCCGGGACCGGGCCGCCCGCAGCGCGACCAGGGCCAGCTCGCGGCTGCTGTCGGCGAAGAAGAGGTAGCCGGACAGATGGAGATGGGCGGCCCCGTCCAGCAGGGTCGGGGCCCAGTCCTGCGGGGTGAGCCGCAGCGCGGCGCCGCTGTCGGTGAGGAAGGTGCGCTCCGCGCCCTCGCCGACCAGCGCCACCACCGTCCCGGTCGGCTCGGCCGGGTCGATCACCAGCCGCGGCCGCACCCCCGAGTCCCGCAGCGACTGCTCGTGCCACCGCGCCGATTCGGTGCCGACCCGAGCCAGCAGCCGTACGTCCGCCACCCCCGCGTGGGCCGCCCAGCAGGCCGCGTTGGCCCCGGCGCCGCCCGGCAGGGTCCGGATCCGCGCGACCGTGTCGGTGGCCGGGGCCAGCGGCTCCGGATGCACAGCCACCACGTCCGTCACCACGTCCCCGACCACCAGCAGCGCACCCGGCGCGGTGGCGGCCCCCGCCGCGGTCGCGGTCGCGGGCACCGTCACGGACGCCGTCACGGACGCGCCGCCCAGGCCCCCGCGATCCTGGCCCCGAGCGCCACGTTGCCCCGTACCGCCGCCAGGTTGGCCTCCAACGAGGCCCCGCCCGTCGCCCGTACCAGGAACCCCAGCAGGAACGGGGTCACCGCCTGCCCCGTGATCCCGCGTGCACGGCACTCCTCCAGGGCCTCGGCCAGGACCCGGTCGTGCAGATCCGGATCCAACTGCTCCGCCTCCGCCACCGGATTGGCCACCAGCAGTGCCGAATCGGGCCCGCCGAGCGCGTCCTGGGCGGCCATGACCGCCGCCACCTCCTCCGGGCGGTGGACGGTCCAGTCCACCGGTTCGCCGGAACTGGCCAGGTAGAACCCGGGGAAACGTTCCGTCCCATACCCCACCACCCCCACCCCGAGCGTCTCCAGCCGTTGGAGCGTGGCCGGTACGTCCAGGATCGACTTCACCCCCGCGCACACCACCGTGATCCGCGTCCGCGCCAGCAGGGCCAGGTCCGCCGACTCGTCCTGCGTCTGCGCGTACTCCCGGTGTACGCCGCCCAGCCCGCCCGTGGCGAACACCCGCAGCCCCGCCCGTGCGGCCAGGAAGGCCGTCGCGGACACCGTCGTCGCGCCGGTCGCGCCCGTCGCGAGCGCGGGCGCCAGATCCCGGTGGCCGAGCTTGCGCACGCCCTCGCCGCCCGCGATCCGCTCCAGCCGGGCCTTGTCGAGGCCGGCGTACGCCACGCCGTCGACGACGGCGATCGTGGCCGGAACCGCGCCTTCGGCGCGCACCAGCGCCTCAAGTTCCGTGCCCACGGCGAGATTGCGGGGGCGGGGCAGCCCGTGCGCGATGATCGTGGACTCCAGGGCCACGACGGGAATGCGCCGCTCCAGCGCCTCGCGGACCTCTTCGGACAGGACGGGGACCTCGGATGATGTGTGCATGTCCCATCCATGGCACGCGATCCCCGCCCCCAAACGCCCTCCGCCCACCGCTGCCGAACCTGTCCGAGGAGCGGGCCCCGGTGAACTCCCCGAACACACGCCTTCCACGACGAACTCGCCGACCGGTACCACCTCCTGTACGCGGACCGGGCCGCGGGCATCGCCCGCCAGGGCCGGCACCGGACGGCCCGCTCACCGCGCCCCTGGGCACCGGCCCGCACCGTGTCCTCGACAACGCCTGCGGGATCGGCGCCGCCTCCTGACGGCCGACGCGGTCCCGCCGCCCTGGCCGAAAGCCTGCGGGTGCTGCGTCCGGCTGGACAGGTTGACCTGTCCGGCGGGCGGAGCATGGACGTTGTGGTCACCGCGGAGCGCGGGAGGGGCGGATTAGGGTGACTCGGCATGAGCACCAGTGAGCACGGTCCCGCCTCGTTCGCCGTATCCGTACCGGACGCCGAACTGGAGGTCGAGCCCCTCGATCCCGGCCAGATCCTCTCCGGCGAGCCCGTCGTGACGGGCAAGGTGCTGTGGGAGTCCCCCGACGGCACGCAGGTGCGCGGCATCTGGCAGATCACCCCCGGCGTGGTCACCGACACCGAGGCCGACGAGCTGTTCGTCGTGGTCAGCGGCCGCGCCACCATCGAGGTCGAGGGCGGCGCAACGCTGGAGGTGGGCCCGGGCTCAGCCTGCGTGCTCCGGGAGGGCGACAAGACCACCTGGACCGTCCACGAGACGCTGCGCAAGGCCTACCACATCAGCTACTAGCCGCCGGGGCGGCAGCCGGGTGGCGGCGCGCGGTGAACAGGGCCAGCGCCGCCATCGGCAGCAGCAGGGCCGCACCGATGGCGTTCAGCCAGCCGTAGCCCGCGTGGGACATGACCAGGCCGGCGGCCGCGCCGCCCACGCCCGCGCAGGTGTTCATCGTGAGGTCGCTCAGGCCCTGTACGGCGGCCCGCGCGGCCTGCGGCACCGAGTCGGTGAGCAGGGCCGAGCCGGAGACCATGCCGGCGGACCAGCCGAGCCCCAGCAGGAACAGGCCCGCCGCGCTCTGCGCGTGGCTCGGCCCGGCGGTGCCGGCGAGCAGGGCGGCCACCGACAGCAGACCGGCCGCCAGGCCGATCACGGCCAGCCGGCCGACCCGGTCCGCGAGCCAGCCCATCACCGGCGAGAAGGCGAACATGCCCGCGATGTGACCGCTGATCACCAGGCCGACGAGCTCCAGCGTGGCGCCGTGGTGGCCCAGGTCCACCGGGGTCATCACCATGATCGAGACCATGGCGGTGTGCGACACGGCGACGGTGACCAGGGCCAGCCGCGCCCGCGGGGAGGCCTTGACGGCCGCGAACCCGGCGCGCAGCGAGCGGCCGCCCTTGGCCTGGTCCGCGGGCGAGGCCAGCGCCCGGGCCGTGAGCAGCGGGTCCGGCCGCAGGAGCAGGCCGATCAACGCGGCGGTGAGGACGAAGACGGCGCCGGCCCAGACGAAGGGGCCCGCCGTCTCGGGTATGGAGGTGCCGGCGAAGCTGCGGCCCGCCGGGGCGGAGAGGTTGGGGCCGAGCACCGCACCCAGGGTCGACGCCCAGACGACGAGGGAGACGGCCCGGGCCCGGCGGTCCGGGGCCGCGAGGTCGGCGGCGGCGAACCGGGCCTGGAGGTTGGCGGAGGAGGCGGCTCCGAAGGCCGCCATGCCGAGCATCAGCAGCGGGAAGCTCTTGATCGCGGCGGCGAGGACCACCAGGCCCGCGCCGATGGCACCGATCCCGTACCCGAGGACCAGCCCGGGCCGCCGGCCGCGCGCGGTCATCAGGGCGGCGAGCGGGAGCGAGACCGCCGCGGTGCCGATGACGGCGGCGGTGGAGGCGAAGCCGGACAGCGCTTCGGTGCCGCTGACCTGGGTCGCGAGGACCGGGGCCAGGGCGATGCTGATGGGCACGCCGACGCCGCCCAGCATCTGGCTGGCGATCAGCACCCCGGAGACGCGGCGCTGGAGCCGGGGCAGGTCCGCCGGGCCCACGGGCGGGGCGGGCCGGTCGGTGCCGGGTATCGCGGTCATGCCGTCCACCCCCGTCGCGGCGCAGGGCGGTGTACGGGCGCGGTGCGGCCGGAGGCGGTGGCAGTAGTCACCGCGGCAGTTTCCCACCCCTTACGGCCGGACGGAACGGGGGACGCACCCCTACGCTTTGCATCCCCGCGCCCACCGCCCGCGCGCACCACTCGGCGCCCCCGCTTCGCGCCCCGCCGCTCCCTCAGAACAGCGGCTGCGGAAGCACGCCCTCCAGGGCCAGCAGGCTGCGCTTGGTCTCCACCCCGCCGCCGAAGCCGCCGATCCCGCCGTCGTTCTCCACGACCCGGTGGCAGGCCACGACCAGCGGCAGCGGATTCGACCCCATGGCGTTGCCCACGGCCTGGGCCGCGCCCGGCTGGCCGACCCGGGCCGCGAGCTCCCCGTACCCGACGACCGCCCCGTAGGGCACCGAGCGGTCCAGCTCCTGGAGCACCTGCCGGTTGAAACCGGAGCTCAGCCGCCAGTCCAGCGGCAGCTCGAAGCGCCTCAGGGTGCCCCCGAAGTACGCCTTCAGCTGCCGTATCGGCTCGGCCAGCAGCACCTCCTGCCCCGGCGCCGGGCGCCAGGCGTCGGCGCCGAGCCGGGAGACGAGGGAGCCGATCATCTTGTCGACCCGGTCCGGCCCGGCATGGAACTCGACCCGGACCAGACCCTCCGGGGTCGCGGCCAGGAGCAGGGGGCCGATGTCGCTGGGGACGACGGTCCATTCGAGGTGCGGCCCGCGGGGCCGCTCGGTGCTGTCCACCCCTCCACCGTACGGGGAGGGTCCGACAGCCCGGGCAGCGTCCTCCCGGGAGGTGTCCCCCTAGGGGGTGTCGTCAAAGTCCCTTCTGGCCGGCGGGGTCTGGCACGCGCGCTCGCCGCGTTGTCGTCGGTCGACGACGCGAGCGTCGCCTCTCTCCTCCGCCTTGCGATCACACGCACCAGACCCCGCCGGCCCCGCCCTCGCGGGCGGACGAAGCTACTTTGACGACACCCCCTAGAACGCGAAGGACCCGAGCACCGCCTGGTGCACGACGTCCGGAGCGTTGGTGATGATCCCGTCCACGCCCATCCCCTGCACCTTCCGGGCCGTCGCCGCGTCGTCGACGATCCAGGTGTCCACCTCCATGGCCTTGCCGTGGGCGCCCCGCAGGTCGTGCACCGCCGCCACCCAGTCGGCCGAGATGGTGGTGTGCCACGGGTTGATCCGGTCCGTGAACTCGGCGTACTTCGGCAGCTCGGCGACGGTCGGGGTGCCCAGGAAGGCCGTCACCAGGTCCGGGCGCATGCCGTGCACCAGGCGTACGGAGTCGGCGCTGAAGCTCTGGACGACCAGGCGGCGCTGCACGTGGTCCGTGTCGAGCCAGCCGGCCTCGTCCAGCACCTGCAGGGTCTGCTTCTCGACGCCGGGGTAGAGCTCGGGCTTCTTGATCTCCAGCAGCAGCCGCTGCCGGTTGCGCTCCACCCGGTCGAGGTACTCCCGCAGGGTCGGGACGCGCTCGCCCGCGAACTCCTCGCCGAACCAGCTGCCCGCGTCGAGCGTGGCGATCTCCGCCGCCGTGAAGTCCTTGACCTGCCAGGGCTTGCGGCTGGGGAACGCCTGCTCGGCATCGGTGGTGCGGGCCAGGGTGTCGTCGTGGATCACGACCAGCTCGCCGTCTTTGGTGCGCTGGACGTCGTTCTCGACCCAGTCGAAGCCGAGCCGCATCGCGAGGTCGATCGCGGCGAGCGTGTTCTCCGGGGCGTACGCCGAAGCCCCCCGGTGGGCGTACACGACGGGGCCCAGCAGCCCCGGGGCGCCCGCGGGACCCGCGGGGCCGGTGGAGCCGGAGGGGGAGGAGGGGACGGAGGGGCCGGTGGCGGCGGATGCGGCCGTTCCGCCCAGCAGGGTCAGGGTGAAGCCCAGAAATGCGGCGGCGGCCGCGGCGGCGGGTCGGACGTACATGTGCGTTCTCCTCGTTTCGGGAGCCCTGTTCCTGCGTCAGACGCGTGCGGACTGGCAGACGTTGCGGCGATGCACTACACGGGGGACCTCTACGGCGATCATGCGGTTGAAGATCACCGGGCCGCCACCGAACTACGACAAACGGACCAGAAAGGAGGACTTCCGCCCCGTCCGCCGGACACGCCGGACGCGCCGGGCCGCCCGGCCCGCGCGCCGGGCCGCACCCGCAGACCGCACCCGCCCCGGCGCCGCGGACCCGCGCGGCTGCGTGAGTGTCAGTGGGGGGTCGTACGGTGGACTCATGCGGCCCGTATCGAAGATCGAACGCACGGTGGCGCCTTTCGAGGTCGTCAGCCCCTACCAGCCCAGCGGCGACCAGCCGGCAGCCATCGCCGAGCTGGAGAAGCGCATCCGTGCAGGTGAGAAGGATGTCGTCCTGCTGGGTGCGACCGGCACCGGCAAGTCGGCGACCACCGCCTGGATGATCGAGAAGCTCCAGCGCCCGACCCTGGTCATGGCGCCGAACAAGACGCTCGCCGCCCAGCTGGCGAACGAGTTCCGCGAGCTCCTGCCGAACAATGCCGTCGAGTACTTCGTCTCGTACTACGACTACTACCAGCCCGAGGCGTACGTACCGCAGTCGGACACCTACATCGAGAAGGACTCCTCGATCAACGAGGAGGTGGAGCGGCTGCGCCACTCCGCGACCAACTCGCTCCTCACCCGGCGCGACGTGATCGTCGTCGCCTCCGTGTCCTGCATCTACGGCCTCGGCACCCCGCAGGAGTACGTCGACCGGATGGTCCCCCTCAAGGTCGGCGAGGAGATGGACCGGGACCAGCTGCTGCGCCGCTTCGTCGACATCCAGTACACGCGCAACGACGTGGCCTTCACCCGCGGCACCTTCCGCGTGCGCGGCGACACCATCGAGATCTTCCCGGTCTACGAGGAACTGGCCGTCCGCATCGAGATGTTCGGCGACGAGATCGAGGCCCTGTCCACCCTGCACCCGCTGACCGGCGAGGTCATCAGCGAGGACCGCGAGCTGTACGTCTTCCCCGCCAGCCACTACGTCGCCGGCCCCGAGCGCATGGAGAAGGCGGTCCGCGGCATCGAGGCGGAGCTGGCCGAGCGCCTCGCCGAGCTGGAGAAGCAGGGCAAGATGCTGGAGGCCCAGCGGCTGCGCATGCGCACCACCTACGACCTGGAGATGATGCGCCAGATCGGCTCCTGCTCCGGCATCGAGAACTACTCGCTGCACATGGACGACCGCGAGCGCGGCTCCGCGCCCAACACGCTCATCGACTACTTCCCCGAGGACTTCCTCCTCGTCATCGACGAGTCGCACGTCACCGTGCCGCAGATCGGCGCGATGTACGAGGGCGACGCCTCGCGCAAGCGGACCCTGGTCGACCACGGCTTCCGGCTGCCGTCCGCCCTCGACAACCGGCCGCTGAAGTGGGAGGAGTTCCAGGAGCGGATCGGCCAGACGGTCTACCTGTCGGCGACCCCCGGGAAGTACGAGCTCTCCCGCGGCGACGGCTTCGTCGAGCAGATCATCCGCCCCACCGGGCTCATCGACCCCGAGGTCGTGGTCAAGCCCACCGAGGGGCAGATCGACGACCTGGTCCACGAGATCCGGCAGCGGGTGGAGAAGGACGAGCGCGTCCTGGTCACCACCCTCACCAAGAAGATGGCCGAGGACCTCACGGACTACTTCCTGGAGCTCGGCATCCAGGTGCGCTACCTGCACAGCGACGTCGACACGCTGCGCCGCATCGAGCTGCTGCGCGAGCTGCGCGCCGGCGAGTACGACGTCCTGGTCGGCATCAACCTGCTGCGCGAGGGCCTCGACCTGCCCGAGGTCTCGCTGGTGGCGATCCTCGACGCCGACAAGGAGGGCTTCCTGCGCTCCGGCACCTCCCTGATCCAGACCATCGGCCGCGCGGCGCGCAACGTCTCCGGCCAGGTCCACATGTACGCGGACAAGATGACCCCGGCGATGGAGAAGGCCATCGAGGAGACCAACCGGCGCCGGGAGAAGCAGATCGCGTACAACACGGCGAACGGGATCGACCCGCAGCCGCTGCGCAAGAAGATCAACGACATCGTCGCCACCATCGCCCGCGAGGAGCTGGACACCGAACAGCTGCTCGGCACCGGGTACCGCCAGGGCAAGGAGGGCAAGGGCGCCAAGGCTCCCGTGCCCGCGCTCGGCGTGGTCAAGGCGGGCCAGGTCACCGTGGGCGGCAAGCCGGTCAAGGGCGCCAAGGCCGCCAAGGCGGCCAAGGACGCCGCCGTGCTGACGGACCGTCCGGCCGAGGAACTGGCCGCGCTCATCGAGCAGATGACCGAGCGGATGCGCGGGGCGGCCGCCGAGCTCCAGTTCGAGGTCGCGGCCCGGATCCGCGACGAGGTGGGCGAGCTGAAGAAGGAGCTGCGACAGATGAGGGAAGCGGGCCTCGCCTGACCCGGAGCCGGTCAGTAGGGTTGGCAGCAGCCGCAGGTACACATGCGCACCCACATCGGGGGCGGGCTAGGGAGAGGGGACAGCGCGTGACGGTCAACATGACCAAGGGTCAGGCCATCAGTCTGCAGAAGCAGGACGGGGGCACGCTGACCGCGGTCCGGATGGGCCTCGGCTGGCAGGCGGCCAAGCGCCGCGGACTGTTCGGTTCGCGGACCCGGGAGATCGACCTGGACGCGTCGGCCGTGCTCTTCGCCGACAAGCAGCCGGTGGACGTGGTGTTCTTCCGCCACCTGCAGAGCGACGACGGCTCGGTCCGGCACACCGGTGACAACCTCGTCGGCGGCGCCGGCCAGGGCGGGGACGACGAGTCGATCCTCGTCGACCTCCAGCGCGTGCCGGTGCACATCGACCAGATCGTCTTCACGGTGAACTCGTTCACCGGCCAGACGTTCCAGGAGGTGCAGAACGCCTTCTGCCGCATCGTCGACGAGACCAACGGCCAGGAGCTGGCGCGCTACACGCTGGACGGCGGCGGCCAGTACACCGCGCAGATCATGGCGAAGGTGTCGCGGGCCGGAAGCGGCTGGCAGATGACGGCCCTCGGCAACCCGGCCAACGGCCGGACCTTCCAGGACCTGATGCCGGCGATCCTGCCGCACCTGTAAGCGGCACCGGCGACCCGCCGGAACACGGCGGAGCAGAGCAAGGCAGAGCAAGGCAGAGCAAGGGCACGGGGGAGGGCTGCAGGATGACGGCCGAACTGGTCCGGGGGCAGAACCACCCCCTGTCCCAGACACGGGTGGAGATCAGGGTCTCGGCGGGTACGCCCGTGCTGGCCCTGGCCTCGGCCTGCGACGACGCCGGCCGGCTGGCCGGCCCCGAGTCGGTGGCCCACCCCGGCGCCCGGAGCCTGCCCGGTGTGGAGGTGCCGGGGTCGGTGGCGGGCGAGCACCGCTTCGCCGTCGACCTCGACGCCGTCGCGCCCGCCGTGCACCGGCTCGGGGTGGTCCTCGTCCTGCCCCCCGGCGGGCCCGTGCGGTTCGGCGCGGTCCAGGCCCCGTACGTGGCCGTGGCCCGGCCGGAGGGTGCCGACCTCGCCGGATTCGCCCTGACGGGGCTCGATTCCGAGAAGGCCGTCGTGGCCCTGGAGCTGTACCGGCGCCAGGGGGCCTGGAAGGTCCGCGCCGTGGGCCAGGGGTACGCCGACGGGCTCGGCGCGCTGCTGGCCGACGCCGGGCTGGCCGGCCCGGCCGCCACCGCCCTGGCGGAGGTGGCCACCGGGCTGGTGCCGTCCGGTGACATCACCCTGGCCGCCCTGCCGACGGCGGCCCCGCCGACCACTGCGCACGGCCTGAGGGCCGAGCAGGACGCCGCGCCCGCGGCCGCCCCGCCGCCGCCCCCGGATCCGCTCCCCGCCGCCGGCGTCCCGTACCCGGGCACCCCCGCAGCCGCACCCGGTTCCCCGTCCGCCGACACCATCGGCGGACCGCCCACCATCGACTACGCCCACCCGCGCCGCCGCCGCACGACCACGGAGCCCCCCGAGCCCGGCCCGCGCGCCGTCCCCTCCCCGGAGGGGGACCGGCCCCCCGTCCCGGTCGCGGGCGACGCGAGCGGCTGGTCCCTGGAGGAGCGGCTCTACAACCAGGTCTGGGGCATGTTCGAGGACCTGGCCCGGTCCGTGGCCGCCTACCGCAGCGCCTGCGAGTTCGCCGAGTCCCGGATGGACCGCGAGCTCGACGGCGCGCTGTCCGACCCCCGCCACCGCCTCGCTGGCTCCGGCAACGCCGCGCGCGACGCGGCCCGGGCCCGCCACGACGAGCTCGTCGCCCAGGCCAAGGCCGTGCTCGACCGGGACCTCGCCCAGCTGATCGCCGAGTCCGAGGTGGTCGAGCCCGCGCTGCCGGCCTCGTACGCCCGCTGGGCCAATCCCGTCTGGCACGGGCACGCGGTGCCCGAGGAGGCCCCGATGGCCCTGCGCCTCGGCGACCTGCACCTGCCCGAGCGGCCCGACCTGCGCATCCCCATGCTGGTGCGGGCCCCGCTGGAGCGCGGGCTCTGGATCGACAACGGCCGCACCGGCTCCGAGGCCGCGATGACGATGGACACCGACCGGCTGCGCCGGGCCGCCATGGACATGGCCGTCGCCCACGCGGTCCGGCTGCTCGCGGTCCACCCCGGCGGCCGGTTCTCCGTGCACGTCATCGACGCCGCCGGGGCGGGGGCCGGCTCCCTGGCGCCGCTCGTCGCGGCCGGGGTGCTGGCCGGGCCGCCCGCGGCCGGGGCCGCCGGGGTGACCCGGACCCTGGAGGCGCTGACCCGCCGGGTGGACCTCGTACAGATGGCCGTGCGGGCCGGGGCTCCCGAGGACCTGCCGCCCGATGTGGACCTCGCCGACCAGCTGCTGATCGTCCACGACTTCCCGCACGGGTTCGACGACCGGGCCGTCACGCGGTTGCGCTACCTGGCCGACGAGGGCCCGGCGGTCGGCGTCCACCTGCTGATGGTGGCCGACCGCGACGAGGCCTCGGCGTACGGACCGCTGCTCGATCCGCTGTGGCGTTCGCTGATGCGGCTGTCGCCGGTGCCCGACAACCACCTGGCCGATCCGTGGGTGGGGCACGCCTGGACCTTCGAGCCCGACCTGCCCCCGCCGGGCAGCAGGGTCCTGGAACAGACCCTGGAGCGGATCGCCGCCGACCGGCGCGATGCCCGCCCATGACCTTTCCTTGGTCTTCTCTTTACCTTTGCGTGCTCTGACGGGTACCCTGGACACGCGGAGGGGAGTATTCCTGCTTTCCTGCTACGGCGTACCCGTCAATACGGACCACGTGCGGTTGTGTGAACGCAGTCGGTCCCGGGGCGCCGGCCCACGGCCTCCAGGCCGCCCGGGTGGAAGAGACCTCCGGCAGCGATGACGCTGACCTGTGTGCTGAGCCATCTGCCGGAGGCGAATTAGCAGTGGACGTTTCGTGGACCCTCTGGGTGCTGACCATTCTCGGTCTGTGCATCCTCATCGGCGCCGATTTCTTCATCGGCCGCAAACCGCACGACGTATCGATCAAGGAAGCGGGCACCTGGACGGTCGTCTGGATCGTCCTCGCCGCACTCTTCGGCCTCGGCCTCTGGTTCTTCGGCAACGGCCAGGCCTCCCAGGAGTTCTTCGCGGGCTTCATCACCGAGAAGTCCCTGAGCGTCGACAACCTCTTCGTCTTCGTCCTGATCATGGCGAAGTTCGCGGTGCCCTCCCACCTCCAGCAGCGCGTCCTGCTGGTGGGCGTGCTGATCGCCCTGGTGCTGCGCGCGATCTTCATCGCCGCCGGCGCGGCGATCATCGCCAGCTTCTCGTGGGTCTTCTACATCTTCGGCGCGTTCCTGATCTACACCGCCTGGAAGCTGATCCAGGAGGCGCGCAAGGACGAGGACGAGGAGGAGTTCGAGGAGAACCGCCTCCTCAAGTCCGTCGAGAAGAAGTTCGGGGTCGCCGACAAGTACCACGGCACCAAGCTGTTCATCGAGAACAACGGCAAGCGCGTCCTGACCCCGCTGATGGTCGTCATGCTCGCCATCGGCACCACCGACGTGCTGTTCGCCCTGGACTCGATCCCCGCGATCTTCGGCCTCACCCAGGACCCGTACATCGTCTTCACGGCCAACGCCTTCGCCCTGATGGGTCTGCGCCAGCTGTACTTCCTCATCGGCGGCCTGCTCAAGAAGCTGGTCCACCTCAGCTACGGCCTGTCGATCATCCTCGGCTTCATCGGCGTCAAGCTGGTGCTGCACGCCCTGCACGAGTCCGGGCTGCACGTCCCGGTCGTCTCGATCCCGGTCTCCCTCGGCGTCATCTGCGGGGTCCTCGTGATCACCACGATCACCAGCCTGATCGCCTCGAAGAGGCAGGCGGCCGCCGAGGCCGCCGCCCGCCCGGAGAGCATCGACGCGTAGGGACTCGTCGGCCCTGAGGGGCTACGCGGGGGCGGCCGCTTCGGCCGCCCCCTTTCCCGTTCCCGCGCCCGTCCGCGCCCGCACGACCGCCGGGTTCGTCTCCGGCAGCAGCGCGAAGCAGACCAGGCTCAGCAGCGCGATCCCGCTCAGGTACACGGCCACGCCCCACGGCGGCCCGGAGCCGGCCGCCAGCGCCGTCGCCACGATCGGGGTCAGCGCCCCGCCCAGCACCCCGCCCAGGTTGTAGCCGACGGCCGCGCCCGTGCAGCGGATCCGCGGGGCGTACAGCTCCGGTACGTACGCGCCCACCACGGCGAACATCGTCACCATGCCCAGCAGCCCGCCGAGGCAGCCCAGCGTCATCAGGAACGGGTCCGCCGTCCGCAGCAGCGCGACGAACGGGAACATCCACACCAGGCACATCGCGCTGCCGATCAGGCAGAGCGGCCGCCGCCCGTACCGGTCGCCGAGCACCGCCACCACCGGGGTCAGCGTGCCCTTCAGGGCGACGGCCGCCATGATGCAGGCCAGCATCACCGTGCGGTCGACCTTGAGGTGCTCCGTGGCGTAGGCGAGGGACCAGGTGGTGACCGCGTAGAAGACCGCGTACCCGGCGGACAGGGCCCCGCCGGTCAGCAGGACCAGCCGCCAGTGCCCCCGTACGACCTCGGACAGCGGGGCGTCGGAGCGCCGGCCGGTCTCCGCGAGGGCCCGGAACTGCGGGGTCTCCTCCACCGAGCGGCGCAGCCACAGCCCGGCGAGGGCCAGTACCCCCGCCGCCCAGAAGGGCACGCGCCAGCCCCAGGACGTGAACTGCGCGTCGGTCAGCGCCGCGGACAGGGTGAGGGTCATGCCGTTGGCCAGCAGGAAGCCCAGCGGCGGGCCGACCTGCGGGAAGCTCGCCCACAGCCCGCGCCGTTGCTCGGGGGCGTGCTCGGCGGTCAGCAGGACCGCGCCGCCCCATTCGCCGCCGAGGCCGAGCCCCTGGAGGAAGCGCAGTACGAGCAGCAGCAGGGGCGCCGCCACGCCGATCGTCGCGTACGTGGGCACGCAGCCCACCGCCACCGTGGCGAGGCCGGTGAGGAGCAGGGAGCCGAGCAGGACCGGGCGGCGGCCGTAGCGGTCGCCGATGTGGCCGAAGACCACGGAGCCCAGCGGACGGGCGAGGAAGCCGATGCCGAAGGTGCCGAAGGCGGCGAGGGTCCCGGCGAGCGGGGAGAAGGACGGGAAGAACAGCGGGCCGAGCACGAGGGCAGCGGCCGTGCCGTAGACGAAGAAGTCGTAGAACTCGATGGCGGTCCCGGCGAGCGAGGCCATCGCCAGCCGCAGCATCGAGGGCGGCCGGGGAACCGCGCGCCGGGGGAGGGCGGGGGAGGGGTCTTGTTGCATGGTGCAGCAACTACCCCGCCCCACACCCCCAGGACGTGCGTTCGGTCATCTTCGACCGGAAGGAGTGCTTCCTGTCGCGGTGTTGACCGGGATCGGACGGACGGCCCGTACGGCCGCGGACCGCGGCCGTACGCCTGCTACCAGCCGCGCTCGCGCCATTCGGCCAGGTGCGGCCGCTCGGCGCCGAGCGTGGTGTCGTTGCCGTGCCCCGGGTAGACCCAGGTCTCGTCCGACAGCTGCTCGAAGAGCTTGTGCTGGACGTCGTCGATCAGCCGCTCGAAGGCCTTCGGGTCGCCCCAGGTGTTGCCCACGCCGCCGGGGAAGAGGCAGTCGCCGGTGAAGACGTGCGCGTGCCCGTGCGGGTCGTCGTAGATCAGGGCGATCGAGCCGGGGGTGTGGCCGACCAGGTGGCGGGCGGTCAGCGTGACCCGCCCGACCGTGACCGTGTCCCCGTCGGCCACCAGCACGTCGGTGGCCACCGGGATGCCCTCGGCGTCGTGGGCGCCCGCGTACGTACGGGCGCCGGTCGCCTCGACGACCTCCGCGAGCGCGCCCCAGTGGTCGCCGTGCCGGTGGGTGGTGACGACGGAGGAGATGCCGTCGTCGCCGATCAGGTTCAGCAGGGTCTCCGGCTCCGCGGCCGCGTCGATCAGCAGCTGCTCGTCGGTGGCCCGGCAGCGCAGCAGGTACGCGTTGTTGTTCATGGGGCCCACCGCGACCTTGGAAATCATCAGGTCCGGGAGTTCGTGCACGTCGGCCGGACCGCCGACCTTGACTGCTCCGCTGTACGTCATGTCCTGATCCTAGAGCGGGGGAAGGGCGGGGAGGGGGCCGCCGACGACAGTGAGGTGTGCGCCCCCGTCCCCGCGGCCCGCGAGCCAGGCGAGGAGCTCGGCGCCGGTGCCGAGCACGGTGACCGGGCCGCCCTCGGTGCCGCCCGTGTGCCAGGTGGAGCCGTCGCCGTCGCCTTCGATCTGCAGGGTCACCGGGGGCACCTCCGGGCGTCCGGACCAGCGGTCGGCGAGGAAGGCGATCTCGCGCGCGGTGAACTCCCGCGGGAGGTCGGAGAGCTCGTAGCCGATGTTCAGGTCGACGTGGTGCAGCTCCACCTCGACGAGGCGGCGGAACGGCACGTTCGAGGCCAGGTCCGTGACGCCGTTGCGCAGCTCGACGGTGCGCGACCAGTCCTGGTCCTGCTCGGTCTGCGCCAGGAACGCGGCGTGGGTGGCGCGCACGTCGGCGAGCTGGACCTCCAGGGGGCGCGGGGCGTCGCGCTCGATGTCGCGGTCGCGGGCCTCGGCGCTCTCGTACATCGGGCGGCCGGCGAAGACGTTGACGAGGGCGTCCGCGTTGCGCGCCAGGTGGGCCAGGACGTGGCCGCGGGTCCAGCCCGGCAGATGTGACTCTTCGGCCAGGGCCGCGTTGTCCAGTTTCGCGAGAGCGGTCAGCATTCGGTCCGTGGCTTCACGTACAGATTGCAGGTCGTGCACATGATCAGTCATGGATCCGAGCCTAGTGCCGCCGACCCCTGGCCACACGAACGGGTGAACCCGTCTGCCGAGTGCCGTAAATCGAATGCGCGTGCTATACGCTCGAAGTCCAAGCTCTTCTCCATCGCAGAGGCGCCCACCCAGCCAGCCGTACGCTGGACAGTCGGGGGCCCCGTGCCCCCGCTCTCTCAAGAAAGGTGCGGACCGGCGTGACCGACCGTCTCATCGTTCGTGGCGCTCGCGAGCACAACCTCAAGAACGTCTCGCTCGACCTGCCCCGCGACTCCCTCATCGTCTTCACCGGACTCTCCGGTTCGGGCAAGTCCTCCCTGGCCTTCGACACGATCTTCGCCGAGGGCCAGCGCCGCTACGTCGAGTCGCTCTCGTCGTACGCCCGCCAGTTCCTGGGGCAGATGGACAAGCCCGACGTGGACTTCATCGAGGGGCTCTCGCCGGCCGTCTCGATCGACCAGAAGTCGACCTCCCGCAACCCGCGTTCGACGGTCGGCACCATCACCGAGGTCTACGACTACCTCCGCCTGCTCTTCGCGCGCATCGGCAAGCCCCACTGCCCCGAGTGCCGCCGCCCCATCTCGCGCCAGTCGCCGCAGGCGATCGTCGACAAGGTGCTGGCCCTCCCCGAGGGCAGCCGCTTCCAGGTGCTCTCGCCGCTGGTGCGCGAGCGCAAGGGCGAGTTCGTCGACCTCTTCTCCGACCTCCAGACCAAGGGCTACAGCCGGGCGCGGGTGGACGGGGAGACCATCCAGCTCTCCGAGCCGCCCGCGCTGAAGAAGCAGGAGAAGCACACGATCGAGGTGGTCATCGACCGCCTCACCGTCAAGGAGAGCGCCAAGCGCCGGCTCACCGACTCCGTGGAGACCGCCCTCGGCCTCTCCGGCGGCATGGTGATCCTGGACTTCGTCGACCTCGCCGAGGACGACCCCGAGCGTGAGCGGATGTATTCCGAGCACCTCTACTGCCCGTACGACGACCTGTCGTTCGAGGAGCTGGAGCCGCGCTCCTTCTCCTTCAACTCCCCCTTCGGCGCCTGCCCCGAGTGCACCGGCATCGGTACGCGCATGGAGGTGGACCCGGAGCTGATCGTCCCCGACGAGGACAAGTCCCTCGACGAGGGCGCGGTCTCGCCGTGGTCGCTGGGCCACACCAAGGACTACTTCCAGCGGCTGATCGGCGCGCTCGCCGGCGAGCTGGGCTTCCGTACGGACATCCCGTGGGCCGGGCTGCCGCAGCGGGCGAAGAAGGCCCTGCTGTACGGGCACAAGACCCAGATCGAGGTCCGCTACCGCAACCGGTACGGGCGGGAGCGGGCGTACACGACCGCCTTCGAGGGCGCCGTGCCGTTCGTCAAGCGCCGGCACGCGGAGTCCGAGAGCGACGCCAGCCGCGAGCGCTTCGAGGGCTACATGCGCGAGGTGCCCTGCCCGACCTGTGAGGGCACCCGGCTCAAGCCGATCGTGCTCGCGGTGACGGTGATGGACAAGTCCATCGCCGAGGTCGCCGCGATGTCGATCAGCGAGTGCGCGGACTTCCTGGGGCGGATGCGGCTGGACGCCCGCGACAAGAAGATCGCCGAGCGGGTCCTGAAGGAGGTCAACGAGCGGCTGCGCTTCCTCGTCGACGTCGGCCTGGACTACCTCTCGCTGAACCGCGCCGCCGGCACGCTGTCGGGCGGCGAGGCCCAGCGCATCCGGCTGGCCACGCAGATCGGCTCGGGGCTGGTGGGCGTGCTGTACGTACTGGACGAGCCGTCCATCGGCCTGCACCAGCGGGACAACCACCGGCTGATCGAGACGCTGGTGCGGCTGCGGGACATGGGCAACACGCTGATCGTCGTCGAGCACGACGAGGACACCATCAAGGTGGCCGACTGGGTCGTGGACATCGGCCCCGGCGCCGGTGAGCACGGCGGCAAGGTCGTGCACAGCGGCTCGCTGAAGGAGCTGCTGAAGAACTCCGAGTCGATGACCGGGCAGTACCTGTCCGGGAAGCGGTCCATCCCGGTGCCGGACATCCGCCGTCCCGTGAACGGGGAGCGGAAGCTCACCGTGAACGGCGCCAAGGAGAACAACCTGCGGGACATCGACGTGTCCTTCCCGCTGGGCGTGCTCACGGCGGTCACGGGCGTATCGGGCTCGGGCAAGTCGACGCTGGTCAACGACATCCTGTACACGCACCTGGCGCGCGAGCTGAACGGCGCCCGGTCGGTGCCGGGACGGCACACGCGGGTGGACGGGGACGACCTCGTCGACAAGGTCGTGCATGTCGACCAGTCGCCGATCGGGCGGACCCCGCGCTCCAACCCGGCGACGTACACGGGAGTCTTCGACCACGTCCGCAAGCTCTTCGCGGAGACGATGGAGGCGAAGGTGCGCGGCTACCTGCCGGGCCGCTTCTCCTTCAACGTGAAGGGCGGCCGGTGCGAGAACTGCTCCGGCGACGGCACCATCAAGATCGAGATGAACTTCCTGCCGGACGTCTACGTCCCGTGCGAGGTCTGCCACGGCGACCGGTACAACCGGGAGACGCTGGAGGTCCACTACAAGGGCAAGTCCATCGCCGAGGTCCTGAACATGCCGATCGAGGAGGCGCTGCACTTCTTCGAGGCCGTTCCCACGATCTCGCGGCACCTGAAGACGCTGAACGAGGTGGGGCTCGGGTACGTCCGGCTCGGCCAGTCGGCGCCGACGCTCTCGGGCGGTGAGGCGCAGCGCGTGAAGCTGGCGTCGGAGCTGCAGAAGCGCTCGACGGGCCGGACGGTGTACGTGCTGGACGAGCCGACGACGGGTCTGCACTTCGAGGACATCTCGAAGCTGATCAAGGTGCTGTCGGGGCTGGTGGACAAGGGGAACTCGGTGATCGTCATCGAGCACAACCTGGACGTCGTCAAGACCGCGGACTGGGTCATCGACATGGGCCCCGAGGGCGGCTACGGGGGCGGCCTGGTGGTGGCCGAGGGCACCCCGGAGCAGGTCGCCTCGGTGGGCGCGAGCCACACCGGCAAGTTCCTGCGGGACATCCTGGGGGCGGAGCGGGTCTCGGACGCGGCGGCGCTCGTGGCCCCGCCGAAGAAGGCCGCCGCGAAGCGGACGACGGCCAAGAAGACCGCGGCTGCGGCTGCGGCTCCGGCGAAGAAGGCCGCCGCCAAGAAGACGACGGCCCGGGCCCGCAAGGCCTGACCGCGCGGAGACGGGCGGAGGAGGGCAGGGGAGGGCCCCCGCAGCCGTGAGGCTGCGGGGGCCCTCCCGCACTCCCGTGGGCGGCTCCACCCCCGTGGGGGCCGCCCGGGCATGGCCCCCGGGGTCAGGCCGCCACGCCCACCGCCCGGCCGGCCGTCGACGGGTCCGTCAGGGAAGCCAGCAGGGCGTCCGCGACGTCCGCGCGGGAGATCGTGCGGGCGTTCGGGACATTGGCGCCGATCACCCGGCGGTAGCTGCCGGTGCGCGGTTTGTTCAGGAGGCGCGGAGGGCGGATCACCGTCCACTCGGTGCCGCTGGCGCGGAGGGTCGCCTCCATGACCGCCAGGTCCGCGTACAGATCGCGCAGGGCCCGGCGCAGCAGGGGGAGGAAGACCCTGCGGGCCACGAACCCGTCGGTCTCGACGTCCGGACCGACCGGAGCCGCGCTCACCGCCGCCAGGCGGCTCACGCCCGCCCGGTCCATCGCCGAGACGACGGCCCGCAGCGCCGGCCCGGTGACCGGGGTGAGCCGGGCCTGCCGGTTGCTCGCCGAGCCCAGCGCGGAGATCACCGCCGACCGGCCCGTGAGGACCGGGACCAGCGCGTCCTCGTCCGTCAGATCGCGCACCACGGCCACCTGGAGGCGCTCGTGCGCCGGCACGTCCAGCCGGGCGGGGTCGCGCACCACCGCCGTCACCTCGTGACCCGCGTCGAGGGCCTGTCGCACCACCTCGCGGCCGACGCCGCCCGTGGCTCCGAACACCGTCAGTTTCATCGCCGGCTCCCGTTCAGGGCGTCCAAGGGTGGGTGAGCATTTACTCACCCCTTCTTCCGCTAGGGTGAGTGAATGCTCACCCCGAAGTCAAGCCGGCCCACCCCCGAGCGGCTCCTCGACGCCGCCGAGAAGCTCATGCGCACCATCGGCCTCGCCAACACCACGACCAAGGCCATCGCCCGCGAGGCCGGCTGCTCCGAGGCGGCGCTCTACAAGCACTACGCGAACAAGGAGGAGCTCTTCGTGCGCGTCCTCATGGAGCGCACCCCGAACGCCGGGCCGCTCATGGCCGAGCTCGACCGCGACCACGCCGAGCGCTCCGTCGAGGAGGGGCTCGTCGCGATCGCCCGCCACGCCTCGCTCTTCTACGCCGACGCCGTGCCCATGGCCGCCTCGCTCTTCGCCGAGCCCGCCCTGCTGACCCGGCACCGCGAGGGCGTCCAGGAGATCGGCACCGGCCCCCACGTCGTACGCGACGCCCTGGCCGGCCGGCTGCGCCGCGAGCTGGAGCGCGGGCGGCTGCGCCCCGACGCCGATCCGGAGGCGGCCGCCGCGCTGCTGCTCGGCGCCTGCTTCCAGCGGGCCTTCTTCCTGCACTTCTCCGGCCCCGAAGTGGTCCGGCCGGTCGAGGAGTTCGCCCCCGCCGTGGCCCGGACCCTGTGGGCCGCTATCCGCTGAGCTCCGCCGCGTACGGCGGCTCCGCGCCCGCCCGGGTACAGGTCAGCGCCGCCGCGTGGGCCGCGTAGGCCAGCACCCCGGGCCAGTCCACCGGATCGCCGGCCGGGAGGGCCGACAGCCGGTGCAGCAGGGCCGCGTTGACGGTGTCGCCCGCGCCGATCGTGTCCGCCACCGCGACCCGGCGGGCCGGCACCTCGTACTCCGCGCCCTCCCGGGTCCGGACCGACAGCCCCTGCGCACCCCGGGTGAGCACCACCGCCGAGGGCCCCGCCGCCAGCCAGTCGCCGATCCGGCCGCCCAGCCACCCGGCGTCCTCCTCCGACAGCTTGAGGACGGAGACGTACGGCAGCCAGCCCAGGAACCGGGCCCGGTACGCCGTCGGATCCCCGATCAGCGCCGGGCGGATGTTGGGGTCGAGCAGGGTCAGCAGCCCGCGCCCGGACTCCCGGCGCAGCAGGGCCTCGTACGCGCTCGCGCCCGGCTCCAGCGCGAGGGAGCAGGTGCCGAGCGCCAGGGCCCGGGTACCCGCGGGCAGCGCCGGGGGCAGGGTGAACAGCCGGTCGGCCGTGCCCTCCACGTAGAAGCGGTACGCCGCCGAGCCGTCCGGGGCCAGCGAGGGCACGGCGAGGGTGGTGGGCTCCGGCCCGCGCTGCACCATCGAAAGGTCCACCCCGGCCGCGCGCAGCCCGTCGAGCAGGCCCTCGCCGAAGCCGTCCACCGAGACCCGGGAGCAGAAGGCGACCTCCGCACCGAGCCGGCCGAGCGCCAGGGCGGTGTTGTACGGCCCTCCGCCCGGCCGCGGCAGCAGCGCACCCGGCGGCTGCGCCACGGGCACGAGGTCGATCAGGGCTTCTCCACCGACGACGATCACGCGGGGGAAGGTATCCCATCGGGCGGCCGGATCGGGCGGCGGTATCGTCGGGAGCCCAGCAGAAGCACCAGAACCACCCGCACCAGCCCCCAGGCCAGGAGAACCGCATGTCCGCGTCGCAGCCCGCCGCCCGCCGTACCGTCCTCAGGGGCGCCGCCGCGATCGTCGGGGCCGTCGGTGGCGGGGCCGCGCTCGCCGCCTGCTCCACCGAGGGCAACAGCGGCTCCGGCTCCCCGGCGGTCCCGGCCGCCCCGGTGGAGCTCGGCGCCGTCTCCGAGGTCCCGGTCGGCGGGTCGAAGCTGTTCCGGGAGAAGAAGCTGGTCGTCAGCTGCCCGGCCGAGGGCCAGTACAAGGCGTTCAGCGCCCAGTGCACCCACGCCGGCTGCGTTCTGGACAAGATCGACGACGGCGAGGGCAACTGCCCCTGCCACGGCAGCCGCTTCGACGTGACGACCGGCAAGGTGCTGCGCGGCCCGGCCACCGACCCGCTGCCCGCCGTCCCGGTCAAGGCCGAGGGCGGCAAGCTCATCGCGGGCTGACGCGGGGCCGGGCCGGTCCGATCCGCAGGCCACGGCCTACGCCCAGTCCCAGGCGATGCCCAGCAGCCCGCGCCGCACCTCCGGCTCCACCAGGTGCACGGCGCGGTGGCGCCCGCTCGGCGTCAGGTCCGTCAGCCCGCTGCGCGGAGCATCCGGCCCGGACCGGCTGAACCGCCGGCAGCGCACCGGCAGCGCCGCCTCGTCGAAGCGGACCTGGAGCACGTACTGGCCGCCGCTGTAGCTGAACCCGCGCACGTACTCGGTGCAGCGGCCGCCGGTCCCGTCCTCGAAGCCGTAGCCGAAGACGTACGTGTCCCCGGCGCGCAGCCGGGCGTCGAAGAGCAGTTCGGCGACCAGCACCTCGGCCTCGGGGTGCCAGCGCACGCGTCCGGTCCGGCAGTTCTCGTCCGCCCGTACGCGGACCCTGGCCGGGTCGCAGCCGGGGTCGCCGTGGTGGACGGCCAGGTACCGGTCGACCCCGTCGCGGTGGGCCCGTACGACGTGCTGCGACTCGCGGCCCAGCAGCCGGCCGCCCGCCCCGATCCGTACCCGCTCGTGGTGGCCGACGGTGTGCAGGCCGCCGTCGGTGGGCAGCTCCATGCCGGCCAGCAGCCCCTCCACGGCCGCGCCGACGCTGACCAGGGCCCGGTAGGAGCGGGCCGGCGGGCGGACCGCCTCGGGTCCGGCGCCCTCCGGGGCGGCCAGCAGCCGCAGCAGGGTCCCCTCGGGCAGCTCCAGGATCTGCTCCAGGGCCCGCACGGCCTTCAGGGACTCGGGGCGGCTCGGCCGGCGGGCGCCCTGCTGCCAGTAGCTGAGGCTGGTCACGCCGAGCTTGATGCCGCGGGCCGCGAGCCGGTGCTGTACGCGGTGCAGGGGGAGGCCGCGAGCGGTGAGGGCGGCGCGCAGGGCGAGGTGGAACGGGCCGGAGCGCAGCAGATGCCCCAGCTCCTGCGCGCTCGTCTCCGCGCCCGCCGGCGTGCTGTCCCGCGTGCTCTCCCCGGTCGACCGCATGACGGCTCCTCCTGTGAACATTCACGCGCGGTGGGGCGGGAGAGCTCGCCGGTGGCACCCGGGGTCCAGGTGAAAGGACGGCAGTCGTTCACACTGCGGTCCCGCCGTTCACACTGCAATGTCACGGCGTATTGAAGCCTGTTGACCTGATCGCGACAACACCCTGATGCTCCTCAGCAGCGTCCGGACGCGCTCCTCCAACCCCCACCCTCCCCGGCCCCACCGGGGAGATCCCCACACGGGAGGAACGCGATGCGCAACCGAATCCGGCGGCGGCTTTCCCTGGCCGCCGTCCTCACCGCCGTCCTCTTCACCCTGCCCACGGGCACCGCCACCGCCGCCGGTGCCGCCGCGGCTCCCGCCACCGCTTCCCCCACGAGCGGTGCCGGCGCCGATTCCGCCCTCGCCTACAAGCGCCTGAACATCACCATGCAGGCGCAGGCGAAGACCAACTGGTGCTGGGCCGCGAGCGGCAACACCATCGCGACCTGGTTCGGCCGGAACTACACCCAGAACCAGTTCTGCAACGCCGCCTTCAACCGCCAGCAGGGCTACGACTGCCCCAACAACCAGGCCACCCTCGGCAACGTCCAGACCGCCCTGAACTGGGCGGGCATCAACTCCGGTTCGTACGTGAACGGCTGGCTGCGCTACACCACCGTGCAGAGCGAGATCGACGCCGACCGGCCGGTCGAGACCCGGATCCAGTGGTCCAACGGCGGCGGGCACATGCACGTCCTCTACGGCTACGACACCGCCAACAGCTGGGTCTACTGGGGCGATCCGTGGCCGTCCAGCGACCGCTACAACTGGGCCTCGCACGCCTGGTACGTGGACAACAGCACCTTCTCCTGGACCCACTCGCTCTACCGGATCGGGGCGTGAGCGCCATGACCAAGCGTGTTCCCGCCGCGCTCCTCGCCGCGGCCGCCGCCGCCCTCGTGGCAGTGGCGGCCCCGCAGGCCTCGGCCGCGCCCGTACCGCAGCCGCAGTCCGTCACCGCCGAGAC
This sequence comes from Streptomyces sp. NPDC001903, assembly GCF_042891345.1. Classification (NCBI taxonomy): domain Bacteria; kingdom Bacillati; phylum Actinomycetota; class Actinomycetes; order Kitasatosporales; family Streptomycetaceae; genus Streptomyces; species Streptomyces sp. NPDC001903. The sequence goes on along the minus strand of NZ_JBIASZ010000016.1, from coordinate 131,681 downwards.
GAAGGCCGCGGCCGCGCAGGCGGCCACCGCCCCCGACACCCTGGCCACGCTGTCCCGCTTCTTCGCCCGCGAGGGCAAGGTCGCGCCGAACGCGGCGCAGCCGCGGATCGAGGGCGAGGCGGTACCGGTCAGCCACCTGTCCCCGGACTTCGTGGCGGGCCGGGCCGGGGCACCGGTGGCCCGGCTGGAGTTCCTCGCCAGCAAGGCGGTCTCCTCCGACGGGCAGCAGGCCGCGCTGTGGACCGTCCGCACCGAGGCGGGGTGGCAGGTCGTGAACATCGCCACCGGCGACGACGAGTTCCGCTACGCGCGGCTCGGCGCCGCGAAACTGCCGGGCGGCACGGTGTTCCGGGAACCGCAGATCGACGCGTGGTACGTGGCCGAGGGGAGCAGGGTGCTGCCGCTGGACGAGGACGCGGAGCGGGCCGTCGGCGCGCAGGGCACCAGCCTCTCCGCGTACCGGGCGCGGGTGACGCGGGCCTACGGGGACAAGCTTCCGGGGTCGGCGTACGCGAAGGGCGGCAAGGCCGGCGGGTACGCGGCGGGCGCCGCCGATGCCGATGCCGGTACGCCGGTGGCCGCGGCGGCGGGCGCGGGAGCGCTCGCGCTGGGCGCGGCCGGATCCGTGGCCGTGCTGCGGCTGCTGCGCCGGCGCACCGCCGCGCGGGGCTGACCCCCGTCGACCCCCGCAGGGTCCGGCCGTCCCCCCGGACGCCGGGCCCTGCGGGCTGCGAGGCCCCTCCCCGCCCTGGCCCCGCTCCCCGGGCGCCGCCCCCGCACCACCGCGCCCGAACACCGGCGGGGCCGGATGCGCGGGGGGCCGGAGTGACACCCCGGGAAGGGGGGACGGCGGAGTCCGTTGTCAGCCCCCGCAAGTAGGGTGGTTGGCATGGCCGACCCTTCCAGCTACCGTCCCGCGCCGGGGCAGATTCCCGACTCCCCGGGGGTCTACCGATTCCGCGACGAGCACCGCCGGGTGATCTACGTCGGGAAGGCCAAGAGCCTGCGCCAGCGGCTGGCCAGCTACTTCCAGGACCTCGCCGGGCTGCACCCGCGCACCGCCACCATGGTGACCACCGCCGCCTCCGTCGAGTGGACCGTCGTCTCCACCGAGGTCGAGGCGCTCCAGCTCGAGTACTCCTGGATCAAGGAGTACGACCCCCGGTTCAACGTCAAGTACCGGGACGACAAGAGCTACCCCTCCCTCGCCGTGACGATGAACGAGGAGTATCCGAGGGTCCAGGTCATGCGCGGGCCCAAGAAGAAGGGCGTGCGGTACTTCGGGCCCTACGGGCACGCCTGGGCGATCCGCGAGACCGTCGACCTCATGCTGCGGGTGTTCCCGGTGCGGACCTGCTCCGCCGGGGTGTTCAAGCGGTCCGCCCAGATCGGCCGGCCCTGCCTGCTCGGCTACATCGGCAAGTGCTCCGCGCCCTGCGTCGGCCGGGTCACCCCCGATGAGCACCGCGAACTCGCCGAGGACTTCTGCGACTTCATGGCCGGGCGGACCGGTACGTACCTGTCCCGCCTGGAGCGGCAGATGCACGAGGCCGCCGAGGAGATGGAGTACGAGAAGGCCGCCCGGCTGCGCGACGACATGGGAGCGCTGCGCCGGGCCATGGAGAAGAACGCCGTCGTCTTCACCGATGCCACCGACGCCGACCTCATCGCCGTCGCCGAGGACGAGCTCGAAGCGGCCGTGCAGATCTTCCACGTCCGCGGCGGGCGCGTGCGCGGGCAGCGCGGCTGGGTCACCGACAAGGTCGAGGCCGTGGACACCGCCGGCCTCGTCGAGCACGCCCTCCAGCAGCTCTACGGGGAGGAGAGCGGCGAGGCCGTCCCCAAGGAGGTGCTGGTCCCGGCCCTGCCCGAGGACGCGCCCGCGCTGGGCCAGTGGCTCGCCGAGCGGCGCGGCTCCCTGGTGAGCCTGCGCATCCCGCAGCGCGGGGACAAGAAGGCCCTGATGGAGACCGTCCACCGCAACGCGCAGCAGTCCCTGGCGCTGCACAAGACCAAGCGCGCCAGCGACCTCACCACCCGCTCCCGGGCCCTGGAGGAGATCGCCGAAGCCCTCGACCTGGACGGCGCGCCGCTGCGCATCGAGTGCTTCGACATCTCGCACCTCCAGGGCGACGACGTGGTGGCCTCGATGGTCGTCTTCGAGGACGGGCTGGCCAGGAAGAGCGAGTACCGGCGCTTCGCGATCAAATCGTTCGAGGGACAGGACGACGTCCGGTCCATGCACGAGGTGGTCTCGCGGCGCTTCCGCCGCTACCTCCAGGAGAAGCTGAAGACCGGCGAGTGGTCCCCGGAGGACGGCGAGGAGGGGGAGAACCCCCTCGCCGAGGACGACGGGCGCCCGAAGCGCTTCGCGTACCCGCCGCAGCTCGTCGTGGTCGACGGCGGGCAGCCGCAGGTGGCCGCCGCCCAGCGGGCCCTGGAGGAGCTCGGCATCGACGACGTGGCCGTCTGCGGGCTGGCGAAGCGGCTCGAGGAGGTCTGGCTGCCCGGCGAGGACGACCCGGTGGTGCTGCCCCGCACCAGCGAGGGGCTCTACCTGCTCCAGCGGGTGCGTGACGAAGCCCACCGCTTCGCCATCCAGTACCAGCGGAACAAGCGCGGAAAGCGGCTCAAGGCGGGCCCTCTCGACGAGGTGCCCGGTCTCGGCGAAAGCCGCAGGCAGGCCCTGGTCAAGCACTTCGGTTCGGTGAAAAAGCTGAGACAGGCGACAATCGACCAGATCTGCGAGGTGCCGGGCATAGGCCGCAAGACCGCCGAGACCGTCGCCGCGGCGCTCGCCCGGTCGGTTCCCGCCGGTCCTGCCGTCAACACGGCGACAGGAGAGATCATTGAGGATGAGACCCCGCCCCCGCGGGTGGGGGCACCTCCCGGCGGCAGCCGGGGGACATCGTCCGAACGGGGGACCGAGCAATGACCGAGCGCGAGACCGACCAGACGAGCGGCGAGACGGCCGAGCAGATGACCGACCACACGACCGAGCACGACCGAGACGGAGCACAGGTGAGTACGGGCACGACAGTGGAGCCCGGAGATACCGCCGAGGCGGCCATCCCCGAGCTGGTGATCATCTCCGGCATGTCCGGGGCCGGGCGCAGTACGGCGGCCAAGTGTCTCGAGGACCTCGGCTGGTTCGTCGTCGACAACCTCCCGCCCGCGCTGATCCCCACCATGGTGGAGCTCGGAGCCCGCTCGCAGGGCAACGTGGCGCGCATCGCCGTCGTCGTCGACGTCCGCGGCCGCCAGTTCTTCGACGCCCTGCGCGAGTCCCTCTCCGACCTCGACAGCAAGGGCGTCACCCGCCGCATCGTCTTCCTGGAGTCCTCCGACGACGCGCTGGTCCGCCGCTTCGAGTCGGTCCGCCGCCCGCACCCCCTCCAGGGCGACGGCCGCATCACCGACGGCATCGCCGCCGAGCGCGACCTGCTGCGCGAGCTGCGCGGCGACGCCGACCTGGTCATCGACACCTCCAGCCTGAACGTGCACGAGCTGCGCGCGAAGATGGACGCCCAGTTCGCGGGCGACGAGGAGCCCGAGCTGCGGGCGACCGTCATGTCCTTCGGCTACAAGTACGGCCTCCCCGTCGACGCCGACCTCGTCGTCGACTGCCGCTTCATCCCGAACCCGCACTGGGTCCCCGAGCTGCGGCCCTTCACCGGGCTCAACCCGGAGGTGTCGGGCTACGTCTTCAGCCAGCCCGGCGCCAAGGAGTTCCTCGACCGCTACACCGAGCTGCTCCAGCTCATCGCCACCGGCTACCGCCGCGAGGGCAAGCGGTACGTGACCATCGCGGTCGGCTGCACCGGCGGCAAGCACCGCAGCGTGGCCATGTCCGAGAAGCTCGCTGCCCGCCTCGCCTCCGAAGGAGTCGAGACCGTCGTGGTCCACAGGGACATGGGGCGCGAGTGACCGGACGGACCCTGCGGCTGCGCCGCCTGCGCCGCCTCACCTCGGGGCGGGACGAGGACGGCGCGGGCCGCACCGGGCTGCGCCGCGGCGCGCCCCCCAAGGTGGTCGCACCCAAGGTCGTCGCCCTCGGCGGCGGCATGGGCCTGTCGGCCTCCCTGGCAGCCCTGCGCCGGATCACCGGCGAGCTCACCGCCGTCGTCACCGTCGCCGACGACGGCGGCTCCAGCGGCCGGCTCCGGGAGGAGCTCGGCGTGCTGCCGCCCGGCGACCTGCGCAAGGCGCTGGCCGCGCTGTGCGGCGACGACGACTGGGGCCAGACCTGGGCCCGCGTCATCCAGCACCGCTTCCAGTCGGCCGGCGCCCTGCACGAGCACGCGGTCGGCAACCTGCTGATCGTCGCCCTGTGGGAACAGCTCGGCGACCCCGTCCAAGCCCTCGACCTGGTCGGGAAGCTGCTGGGCGCGCAGGGCCGGGTGCTGCCCATGTCGGCGGTGCCCTTGGAACTGCAGGCGCTGGTGCGCGGCCACGACCCCGCCCGCCCGGGCGAGGTCGACACCGTGCGGGGGCAGGCCACGGTGGCCACCACCCCCGGCGAGGTGCTCTCCGTACAGGTCGTGCCCGGGGACCCGCCGGCCGTGCCCGAAGCCGTCGCGGCGGTCCTGGACGCGGACTGGGTGGTGCTCGGCCCCGGGTCCTGGTTCTCGTCCGTGATCCCGCACCTGCTGGTGCCGGAACTGCTCGACGCGCTGATCGAGACCAAGGCCCGCAGGGTCCTCTCGCTGAACCTCGCGCCGCAGCCCGGCGAAACAGAGGGCTTCTCTCCGCAGCGTCATTTGGAGGTTTTGGCCCGACACGCCCCTAAACTCGCCCTGGACGTGGTGCTGGCCGACGAGGCCGCCGTGCCCGACCGCGAGTCCCTCGCCGATGCCGCAAAACGGTTCGGTGCCGCGGTCGAGCTGGCGCCGGTGGCCAGGGAAGACGGCTCTCCGAAGCATGACCCGGAGCTGCTCGCCGCCGCGTACGACCGTATTTTTCGGATGCATGGAAGGATCGGCCCATGGCGATGACGCCAGCGGTGAAGGATGAGATCTCCCGGCTCCCCGTCACCCGGACCTGCTGCAGGAAGGCGGAGGTCTCGGCGATTCTTCGGTTCGCGGGCGGGCTGCACCTGGTGAGCGGGCGGATCGTCATCGAGGCGGAGCTGGACACCGGGATCGCTGCCCGGCGCCTGCGCAAGGACATCCTGGAGATCTTCGGCCATTCCTCGGACCTGGTCGTCATGGCCCCCGGCGGACTGCGCCGCGGCAGCCGGTACGTCGTGCGGGTCGTGGCCGGCGGTGACCAGCTGGCGCGCCAGACGGGCCTCGTGGACGGCCGCGGCCGCCCCATCCGGGGTCTTCCGCCGCAGGTGGTCTCCGGGGCCACCTGTGACGCGGAGGCGGCCTGGCGCGGCGCCTTCCTGGCCCACGGCTCGCTCACCGAGCCGGGCCGGTCCTCCTCCCTGGAGGTGACCTGCCCCGGTCCGGAGGCCGCCCTGGCCCTGGTGGGCGCCGCCCGCCGGCTCTCGATCGCCGCCAAGGCGCGCGAGGTGCGCGGCGTGGACCGGGTCGTGGTCCGCGACGGCGACGCGATCGGCGCCCTGCTGACCCGGCTCGGCGCGCACGAGTCGGTGCTGGCCTGGGAGGAGCGGCGGATGCGGCGCGAGGTGCGCGCCACCGCCAACCGCCTCGCCAACTTCGACGACGCCAACCTGCGCCGTTCGGCGCGGGCCGCGGTGGCCGCCGGCGCCCGGGTCCAGCGCGCGCTGGAGATCCTCGGCGAGGAGGTCCCCGAGCACCTCGCGGCGGCCGGCCGGCTGCGCATGGAGCACAAGCAGGCCTCCCTGGAGGAGCTGGGCGCGCTCGCCGACCCGCCGCTGACGAAGGACGCGGTCGCGGGCCGGATCCGCCGCCTGCTGGCGATGGCCGACAAGCGGGCGCAGGACCTGGGCATCCCGGGCACCGAGTCCAACCTGAGCGAGGACCTCGCCGACAACATGGCCGGCTAGCCGCCCGGTTCGTCGTACGCCCGGCGGCAGCCCGCCGTCCGCCGGGTACTCCGTACGCCTCGCGCCGTACGTCTCAAAGGGGCCCGCACGTCACACGTGCGGGCCCCTTTGAGACACGCCCCATTGACATGAGCATCCCTTGATCGTGAGCCTGTCGTCCGAAGGCTTTCGTGGCAGACGACGCCCAGGGGGGCACATGAGGCACCGCGCGAGATCGATCCTCGCCGCAAGCGCACTCGTCATCGGAACCACACTGGCCGCCCTCCCGGCGGCCCACGCCCGGCCCGCCGCAGACGCCTCACCCGGCGCCGACGAGGTGCGGGTCTACGACGCGGACGTCACCAAGGAGCAGGTGCCGCTGCTCCTCGCCGCGGGCCAGGACGCCCACGAGCTCACCGAGCGCGCCCCGGAGACCGGGACCGCCAAGGTCGAGCTGTTCCTCACCGGCGCCCAGGCCAAGGAGCTCGCCGGCCAGGGCGTCAAGCTCGCCGAGCACAAGGTCCCGGCGAACGCCGCCCGCACCCAGGCCGTCGGCGACGGGGTCTTCCGCCCGTACAGCGGCAAGGGCGGGCTCCAGGAGGAGATCCTCAAGACGGCCCAGGCCAACCCCGGCCTCGCCAAGGTGGTCTCCATCGGCAAGACCGTCCAGGGCAAGGACATCCTGGCCCTGAAGGTCACCAAGAACGCCCGCACCACCAAGGACGGCGGCAAGCCGTCCGTGCTGTACATGTCCAACCAGCACGCCCGTGAGTGGATCACCCCCGAGATGACCCGGCGGCTGATGCACCACACCCTCGACAACTACGGCAAGGACCAGCGGATCACCAAGCTGGTGGACTCCACCGAGCTGTGGTTCCTGCTCTCCGCCAACCCGGACGGGTACGACTACACGCACTCCGCCGACGGCGACCGGCTGTGGCGCAAGAACCTGCGCGACAACAACGGGGACGGCAAGATCACCACCGGTGACGGCGTCGACCTCAACCGGAACTTCGCCTACAAGTGGGGCTACGACAACGAGGGTTCCTCGCCGAACCAGTCGAGCGAGACCTACCGCGGCACCAAGGCGTCCTCCGAGCCGGAGACCGTCGCCCTCGACAGGTTCGAGAAGCGCGTCGGCTTCAAGTACGCCATCAACTACCACTCCGCCGCCGAGCTGCTGCTCTACGGCGTGGGCTGGCAGGTGGCCACCCCGACTCCGGACGACGTCGCCTACAAGGCGCTCGCCGGCACCCCGGAGAACTCCGCGATCCCGGGCTACTACCCGCAGGTCTCCTCGGAGCTCTACACCACCAACGGCGAGGCCGACGGCCACGCCGCGAACGTCAACGGCATCATGATGTTCACGCCGGAGATGACCACCTGCCAGACGGCCTCGGCGAGCGACCCCAATGACCGGTGGAAGCCCGAGGACTGCCGGTCCGGCTTCAACTTCCCGGACGACGAGAAGCTGATCCAGGCCGAGTTCGCGAAGAACGTGCCCTTCGCCCTCGCCGTCGGCGAGAGCGCAGCCCACCCGGACCAGCCGAAGTCCTCCGTCGGCCTGAGCGCCGCCGACTTCACCCTGGACCCCTTCACCACCTCCTACGTGGCCAAGGGCGAGGACCAGACGGTCTCCGTCACCGCCCGCAAGGCGCTGAAGGACAAGCAGCTCAAGTTCCGCATCAACGGCGGCCGTACCCACGACGACGGACTGCGGGCCTGGAAGGGCGGCGACGTCTACGGCGGCGACGACAACAACTGGTTCGACGAGTACCGGGCCAAGGTGGACGGCGCCAAGCCGGGCGACAAGGTCGAGGCCTGGTTCACCGGCCGCGACGGCTCCGGCCGGCAGGTCTCCAGCGGGCACTTCACGTACACGGTGGCCGAGCGGCCGCGCGCCGACGTGCTGGTGATCGCCGAGGAGGGCGCCAAGGCCCAGCACGCGCAGGAGTACGTCGACGCCCTGCGCGCCAACGGCAGGTCCGCGGCGGTCTGGGACGTGGCCACGCAGGGCGCCCCGCACCACCTCGGCGTGCTCTCCCACTTCCGTACGGCCGTCCACTACACCGGCGCCAAGACCCCCGGCGGCGACACCCAGCTCGCCGTACGGGACTTCCTCAACGAGGGCGGCAAGCTGATCGAGGCCGGCGAGCTCGCGGGCGGCAACGCCCAGGTCGGCCGCGCCGTGACGGACGACTTCAGCCAGTACTACCTCGGTGCCTACAGCCGTACGAGTGCCGGCGGCGCGAAGGGCTTCACCGGTACGGGTGCCCTCGCCGGGGCCAAGGGCGGCCTGGGCGACGCGGCGGGCAACCCGTTCAACGCCCCCGGCTCCTACGCGGTCACCTCCGACTCCCTGCCGGCGGCGCAGTTCCCGCAGTTCAAGAGCGCGCAGGCCGGCCAGTACGCCGGGGTCGTGAACCCGTACGCCCCCTACTCCGGCACGGGGATGGCCGCGGCCACCCACGACGACGACGAGTGGAAGCGGCTGACCCGCACCATCGACCTGACCAAGGTCACCGCCGCCGACAGGCCGCAGCTCAAGATGGCCCTCAACTGGAACACCGAGCCGGGCTACGACAACGCGATCCTGGAGGCGCACACCACCGGCGCCGAGGACTGGACCACGCTGCCCGAGGCCGGCGGCCTGACGGGCACCACCGTCCCGACGGAGTGCGAGGCCGGGTTCTACGTCAACGGCCATCCGTTCCTGAAGCACTACCTCACCCTCGACAGCGCCGGCTGCACCGCCAGTGGCACCAGCGGTCAGTGGAACAGCTTCACCGGCTCCTCCGAGGGCTGGAAGCAGGTCGCCTTCGACCTGAGCGCGTACGCGGGCAAGACCGTCGAGGTCTCCCTCTCGTACGTCTCGGACGGCGGCTCCGGCGGCCGCGGCCTCTTCGCGGACGACGCGCGCGTCTCCGTCGGCGGAGCCGACCAGGCCGTGGAGGGGTTCGAGACCTCCCTGGGTGCCTGGACCGCCCAGGGGGCACCTGCCGGAAGTCCCGTGGTGCCGGGCGATTGGGCCCGGTCCGGCGAGCTGTTCACGTCGTACGCATCGGTGACTACGCGTAACACGGTGCTTCTCGGTTTCGGCCTCGAACACCTGCCGGCGGCGGCGGACCGAGCCGTACTCGTCGGTAAGGCGCTCAGGTCGCTGCACCGCTGATCATACGAGCCCTCTTCGCTCACTCTGAGTGATGGGGGCCGAAGTCCCCGGGGTCCCGTGCCGAGCGCAGGGTACGGGCCCCGGGGGCGGTCTCCCGTGTGGCAGGAGGAGTGTCAGGTCCCGGCCGATGTCACTCAAAAGCTCACGGAGAGGTAGGGTCGTAAGCGGTCGGGGACATCCCATACAGCTCGCCGGCGGGACAGGCCGGCGCACCAACGAGGAGATCGGTTCGTGACGATCCGCGTAGGCATCAATGGTTTTGGCCGAATTGGCCGCAACTACTTCCGGGCGCTCCTTGAGCAGGGAGCGGACATCGAGATCGTCGGTGTCAACGACCTGACTGACAACGCGACCCTGGTGCACCTGCTCAAGTACGACACCATCCTGGGCCGCCTCAAGGCCGAGGTCTCCCACACCGACGACACCATCACCGTCGGCGGCAACACCTTCAAGACGTTCGCCGAGCGCGACCCCGCGAACCTGCCCTGGGGCGAGCTCGGCGCGGACATCGTCATCGAGTCGACGGGCATCTTCACGAAGAAGGCCGACGCCGCCAAGCACATCGCCGCAGGCGCGAAGAAGGTCCTCATCTCGGCTCCGGCCAAGGACGAGGACATCACGATCGTGATGGGCGTCAACCAGGACAAGTACGACGCGGCCAACCACCACGTCATCTCCAACGCCTCCTGCACCACCAACTGCGTGGCGCCGATGGCCAAGGTTCTCGACGAGAACTTCGGCATCGTCAAGGGCATGATGACCACGGTCCACGCGTACACGAACGACCAGCGCATCCTGGACTTCCCGCACTCGGACCTGCGCCGCGCCCGCGCCGCCGCAGAGAACATCATCCCGACCTCGACGGGTGCCGCCAAGGCCACCGCTCTGGTCCTCCCGCAGCTCAAGGGCAAGCTGGACGGCATCGCCATGCGCGTCCCGGTCCCGACCGGCTCGGTCACCGACCTCGTCCTGGAGCTCTCCCGCGAGACCACCAAGGAAGAGATCAACGCCGCCTTCCAGAAGGCCGCCGAGGGCCAGCTCAAGGGCATCCTCGACTACACCGAGGACGCGATCGTCTCCTCCGACATCGTGAACTGGCCGGCTTCCTGCACCTTCGACTCCTCTCTGACCATGGTTCAGGACGGTACGCAGGTCAAGGTCGTCGGCTGGTACGACAACGAGTGGGGCTACTCCAACCGCCTCGTCGACCTGACCGTCTTCGTCGGCGGTCAGCTCTAAGTCTCAGGTAGCAGGGCCAGGCACCAAGATGTGAGGACAGGGTCCGGTCAGCGCGATGGAGCGCTGCACGGGCCCTGTCGTCTGCCTCCACCGAACGGCCCCGCACCGGCAGAACCCGTGTATGGGGATAAGGAGTAGAAACACATGAAGACGATCGACGAACTGCTCGCCGAAGGCGTGGCCGGCAAGCGGGTCTTCGTCCGCGCCGACCTGAACGTGCCGCTCGCGGGCGACACGATCACCGACGACGGCCGCATCCGCGCCGTGCAGCCGACCATCGCGAAGCTCGCCGAAGCCGGCGCCCGCGTGATCGTCGCCTCGCACCTGGGCCGCCCCAAGGGCGCCCCGGACCCGGCCTTCTCGCTCGCTCCGGCCGCCAAGCGACTCGGTGAACTGCTCGGTGCGGACGTCGCGTTCGCCACCGACACCGTCGGTTCCTCCGCCAAGGAGACCGTCGCCGCCCTCGCCGACGGCCAGGTCGCCGTCATCGAGAACCTGCGCTTCAACGCCGGTGAGACCTCGAAGGACGACGCCGAGCGCGGCGCCTTCGCGGACCAGCTCGCCGAGCTCGCCGACGTCTACGTCGGCGACGGCTTCGGCGCCGTCCACCGCAAGCACGCCTCGGTCTTCGACCTGCCCGCGCGCCTCCCGCACGCGGCCGGCTCCCTGATCGCCACCGAGGTCGGCGTGCTGAAGAAGCTGACCGCCGAGGTCAAGCGCCCGTACGTGGTCGTCCTCGGCGGCGCCAAGGTCTCCGACAAGCTCGCCGTCATCGACCAGCTCCTCGGCAAGGCCGACCGCATCCTCATCGGCGGCGGCATGGCGTACACCTTCCTCTACGCCAAGGGCTACGAGGTCGGCATCTCCCTGCTCCAGAAGGACCAGGTGGACGTCGTCAAGGAGTACATGGAGCGCGCGGCGAAGAGCGGCGTCGAGCTGGTCCTGCCGGTGGACGTCCTGGTCTCCGCGGACTTCCCGGACCTGAAGACCAAGGCCCCGGCCGACTTCGAGACCGTCGACGCGGACAAGATCCCCGCCGACAAGGAGGGTCTGGACATCGGTCCCAAGACCCGTGAGCTGTACGCGTCGAAGATCGCCGACGCGGAGACCGTCTTCTGGAACGGTCCCGTGGGCGTCTTCGAGCACCCCGACTACGCCGGAGGCACCCGCGCCATCGCGCAGGCCCTCGTCGACAGCAGCGCGTTCACCGTGGTCGGCGGCGGCGACTCCGCCGCGGCCGTGCGCACGCTCGGCTTCGACGAGAACGCTTTCGGTCACATCTCGACCGGTGGCGGCGCCTCCCTCGAATACCTCGAGGGCAAGACGCTCCCCGGCCTCGCCGCACTGGAGGTCTGAACCCGTATGACCACGCGTACCCCGCTGATGGCGGGCAACTGGAAGATGAACCTCAACCACCTCGAGGCCATCGCCCACGTCCAGAAGCTCGCCTTCGCGCTCGCCGACAAGGACTACGACGCCGTCGAGGTCGCGGTCCTGCCGCCCTTCGTCGACCTGCGCTCGGTCCAGACCCTGGTCGACGGCGACAAGCTGAAGATCAAGTACGGCGCCCAGGACATCTCGGCGCACGACTCCGGCGCCTACACCGGCGAGATCTCCGGCTCCATGCTCGCGAAGCTGAAGTGCACGTACGTGGCCGTCGGCCACAGCGAGCGCCGCCAGTACCACGGCGAGAGCGACGAGCTCTGCAACGCCAAGGTCAAGGCCGCCTACCAGCACGGGATCACCCCGATCCTGTGCGTCGGCGAGGGCCTCGACGTCCGCAAGGCCGGCCGGCAGGTCCCGCACACCCTCGCCCAGGTCGACGGCGGCCTCAAGGACCTCCCGGCCGAGCAGGTCGAGTCCATCGTGATCGCGTACGAGCCCGTCTGGGCGATCGGGACCGGCGAGGTCGCCACCCCCGAGGACGCGCAGGAGGTCTGCGGGGCGATCCGCACCCGCCTCGCCGAGCTCTACTCCCAGGAGCTGGCCGACAAGGTCCGCATCCAGTACGGCGGCTCGGTCAAGTCCGGCAACATCGCGGCGATCATGGCGCAGCCCGACGTCGACGGCGCCCTGATCGGCGGCGCGGCGCTGGACGCGGACGAATTCGTGAAGATCGTCCGCTTCCGCGACCAGTGAGCTGCGTGATCGTCGCAGCGAGTATGCGGTAGGACGGATCCGTCGTACCCTTGCGGGGGCCAGGAGGCTGAACCACCAGCCACTGGCCCCCGCGCACGTCAAGCGGGGCCGGACAGCCGGAAAACCCAGAAAGTAGGAATCAGCCGTGGTTATGGGGTTCTCGATCGCCCTGATCGTGTTCAGCGCTCTGCTGATGCTGCTCGTGCTGATGCACAAGGGCAAGGGCGGCGGCCTTTCCGACATGTTCGGCGGCGGCATGCAGTCCTCCGTCGGCGGCTCCTCGGTCGCGGAGCGCAATCTGGACCGCATCACCGTCGTGGTCGGTCTGCTCTGGTTCGCCTGCATCATGGCGCTCGGGATTCTGCTGAAGTAGCGGAGCCGACGGTTCTGGCCATTGTGCCGGTCCGGTCGGCTCCACCCCGCCTATGATGAGGACGGCGTCCACGGCCTGGAGTGAGTAACTCCATGTGATGGACGTGCGTTGGGCCTTACGTAGACTGGGGCGCCCGCGGCGGAATCCACTCACGCTTCGCGGCACCATCACGCAGGGAGTTACGACCGTGGCAAGTGGCAACGCGATCCGTGGCAGTCGGGTCGGAGCGGGGCCGATGGGTGAGGCCGAGCGCGGCGAGTCCGCGCCCCGCCTGCGCATCTCCTTCTGGTGCTCGAACGGGCACGAGACGCAGCCGAGCTTCGCCAGCGACGCGCAGGTGCCGGACACCTGGGACTGCCCGCGCTGCGGGTTCCCGGCCGGCCAGGACCGGGACAACCCGCCTGCGCCGCCGCGTACCGAGCCCTACAAGACGCACCTGGCGTACGTGCGGGAGCGCCGGTCGGACGCCGACGGCGAGGCGATCCTCGCCGAGGCGCTCGCCAAGCTCCGCGGTGAGATCTGACGGAAGCAAGAGTGACGGTGTGACATCGGGCCCGGCCCGCAGGAGTCTTCTCCAGCGGGCCGGGCCCCTTTGCGTACCCCGCGCCGAAGGCGCTGTCCGGCACACCCCCCTTTGATCCCTTAAGTTGGTGATCGGCGGGGCACGACAGGACGGAAGAAACGGGTTGATGTCCGAGATGAACGCAGACGGACGGATGAGGCTCAACCGGACGCCCGAGTGGCTGGCACTCGGCAAGCACCGTGAAGAGCTGGGGCAGACGCACCTGCGCGAGCTGTTCGCCGCGGATCCGAACCGGGGAACGGGTTACACGCTGCGGGTCGGGGACCTGTACATCGACTACTCGAAGCACCTGGTGACCGACCAGACGCTGGACCTGCTGCGCGAGCTGGCGGCGGCGACGGGCGTGGCCGAGCTGCGCGAGGCGATGTTCCGCGGCGAGAAGATCAACACGACGGAGGACCGGGCGGTCCTGCACACCGCCCTGCGCGCGCCGAAGGACGCGGTGGTCGAGGTGGACGGCGAGAACGTCGTCCCCGCGGTGCACGCGGTCCTCGACAAGATGGCGGCCTTCTCCGGCCAGGTCCGGTCGGGGGAGTGGACCGGCTTCACCGGCAAGCGCATCAAGAACGTGGTCAACATCGGCATCGGCGGCTCCGACCTGGGCCCGGCGATGGCGTACGAGGCGCTGCGCGCGTTCACCGACCGCGGCCTGACCGTGCGGTTCGTGTCCAACGTGGACGGCGCCGACCTGCACGAGGCCGTACGGGACCTGGACCCGGCCGAGACCCTCTTCATCATCGCCTCCAAGACGTTCACCACCATCGAGACCATCACCAACGCCGAGTCGGCGCGGGAGTGGCTGCTGGCGGGTCTGGGCGGTGACACGGCGGCCGTGGCACGGCACTTCGTGGCGCTGTCGACCAACGAGGAGAAGGTCACCGCGTTCGGCATCGATCCGGCCAACATGTTCGGGTTCTGGGACTGGGTCGGCGGGCGGTACTCCTTCGACTCCGCGATCGGGCTCTCGCTGATGATCGCGATCGGGCCGGACGCCTTCCGCGAGATGCTGGGCGGCTTCCGGACGGTCGACGAGCACTTCCGCACGGCGCCGCCGGAGCAGAACGCACCGCTCCTCATGGGCCTGTTGGGGGTCTGGTACGGGGCGTTCTTCGACGCGCAGTCGCACGCGGTCCTCCCCTACAGCCACTACCTCTCCCGCTTCACCGCGTACCTCCAGCAGCTGGACATGGAGTCCAACGGCAAGTCCGTGGACCGGGACGGCAATCCGGTGGACTGGCAGACCGGTCCGGTGGTGTGGGGCACGCCCGGGACCAACGGGCAGCACGCGTACTACCAGTTGATCCACCAGGGCACGAAGGTGATCCCGGCGGACTTCATCGGCTTCGCCCGGCCGATCGGCGAGCTGGAGCCGACCCTCGCGGGCCAGCACGACCTGCTGATGGCGAACTTCTTCGCGCAGACGCAGGCGCTGGCCTTCGGCAAGACTCCGCAGGAGGTGCGCGCGGAGGGAGTGGCGGAGCCGCTGGTCCCGCACAAGACCTTCAAGGGCAACCACCCGACCACGACGATCCTGGCGCAGGACCTCACCCCCGCGGTGCTGGGCCAGCTGATCGCGCTGTACGAGCACAAGGTGTTCGTCCAGGGCGCGGTGTGGAACATCGACTCCTTCGACCAGTGGGGCGTCGAGCTCGGCAAGGTCCTGGCCAAGCGGGTCGAGCCGGCGCTGACGGACGGCGCGGAGGTGCCGGGGCTGGACGCCTCCTCGAAGGCCCTCGTGGCCACCTACCGGGAGCTGCGCGGCCGCCGCTGACCGCGCCGGCCTCCGGAGACGCGAGAGGGCCCGCTCCCCGTTCGGGGGGCGGGCCCTTCGGTCGTACGGGGCCGCGGGTCAGGAGGCGGCCGGCGGGTACATGCCCGCCGGGAGCTTCGCCGCGGCCGTGCGGTCCAGCAGCCACAGGGTGCGGGAGCGGCCGTAGGCCTGCGCGGCGGGGGCCTGGACGGCGCCGGCGCCGCCGAGGGCGATGGCCACCGCCCCGGCCTTGTCCTCGCCCGCCGCCAGCAGCCAGACCTCGCGGGCCGCCCGGATGGCCGGGAGGGTCAGGGAGATCCGGGTGGGCGGCGGCTTGGGAGCGCCGTGCACGCCGACGACCGTGCGGTCGGCTTCGCGGGAGGCCGGGTGCTCGGGGAAGAGCGAGGCGATGTGGGTGTCGGGGCCGACGCCCAGCATCAGGACGTCGAAGGTGGGGACGGGCCCGTGGTCCTCGGGCCCGGCGGCCCTGGCCAGCTCGGCCGCGTAGGCGGCGGCCGCGGCGTCCACGTCCGCCCCGTACGGGCCGTCGGAGGCGGGCATCGCGTGCACGCGGGCCGGGTCGACCGGGACGGAGTCCAGGAGGGCCGCACGGGCCTGGGTGTGGTTGCGCTCGGGGTCGTCGGCGGGGACGTAGCGCTCGTCGCCCCACCAGAGGTCGATCCGCGACCAGTCGACGGCGTCCCGGGCGGGCGCCGCGGCGAGCGCGGCGAGGAGGCCGTTGCCGTTGCGGCCGCCGGTGAGGACGACGGAGGCACTGCCGCGGGCGGCCTGCGCGTCGACGATCTTGGTGATGAGCCGGGCCGCTGCGGCCTGGGCCATCAGCTCCTTGTCCCGGTGGACGACGACCTGGGGAGTCGTCATGCCCATGGTGATGCCGCCTTGTCGGTCGTGGGTGCGGGACGCCGCTGCGCGGGGCGGGGGAGAACCCCGCCCCGCGCAGCGGCCAGTGCCTACTTGGCCGAGGCCTTCTTCGCGGGCTTGGCCGCCGGCTTGGCGGCCGGTGCGCCGGACTCGGCCGCGGCCGGAGCGGCCTCGGTCTTGCCCGGCGCGGGGGCCGGAGCCGCGGGGGCTTCGGCGGTCAGCTTGCCCACGCCGAACTTCAGCGCGGCCTCGAAGGTGTTGTCCGGGTCCAGCCGGCGCAGCTCCTCCGCCAGGAGCTCGGCCGTGTCCCGGCGCTTGAGCGCCACGGCACGGTCGGGCTGCCCCGGCATGCACAGCGTCGCCAGCGAGCCGTCCGCCCGGTCCAGGACGATGTCCCCGTCCTTGGTCTCCAGCCGGACCGAGGTCAGGCCGGGACCCGCCGAGGTCGTACGCCGGACGGGAACCTGGAGGCGGTCCGCCAGCCACATGGCCAGCAGCTCGCAGCTCGGGTTCTCGTCCTCGCCCTCGACGACCACCGAGGCGACCTTGACCGCCTGCTGGTCCAGTGCGGCGGCCAGCATCGAGCGCCACGGCGTGATCCGGGTCCAGGACAGGTCCGTGTCACCCGGGGCGTAGGCCGCGGCCCGCAGCCCGAGCGCCTGCTGAGGGTTCTCGCTGGCGTACGTGTCCGAGATCCGGCGCTGCCCGAGCGCACCCAGCGGGTCGCCCGCCAGGTCCGACGGGGCACCGTCCGGCCACCAGACCACGACGGGCGCGTCCGGCAGGAGGAGCGGGAGAACCACCGACTGGGCGTGGTTGACCAGTTCACCGTGGAGGCGGAGCACGACCGTCTCGCCGGTGCCGGCGTCCGCCCCGACACGGACTTCCGCGTCGAGACGGGCGTCGCGGCGGCTGCGCGGCGAGCGGCTGACCCGCTTGATGACGACGACGATCCGCGAAGGGTGTTCGTGGGACGCGTCGTTCGCCGACTTGAGCGCGTCGTACGCGTTCTCTTCGTCGGTCACGATCACCAGCGTGAGGACCATGCCGATGGCCGGCGTGCCGATGTCCCGGCGCGCCTGCACCAACGCGGCGTTGATCTTGCTGGAGGTGGTCTCCGTGAGGTCGATCTTCATGGCCGGCGCCAGCTCCGTCCGTCTCGTGCGAGCATCTCGTCCGCCTCGACCGGCCCCCAGGTCCCCGCCGGGTACTGCGCGGGCTTGCCGTGCTTGTCCCAGTACTCCTCGATCGGGTCGAGGATGTTCCAGGACAGCTCGACCTCCTGGTGGCGCGGGAAGAGGTTCGCGTCACCCAGCAGGACGTCGAGGATCAGCCGCTCGTACGCCTCGGGGCTCGACTCCGTGAAGGACTCGCCATAGGCGAAGTCCATCGTGACGTCCCGGACCTCCATGGAGGTGCCCGGAACCTTGGAGCCGAAGCGCACCGTGATGCCCTCGTCCGGCTGGACCCGGATGACCAGGGCGTTCTGCCCCAGCTCCTCGGTCGCGCCCGACTCGAACGGCAGGTACGGGGCCCGCTTGAAGACGACCGCGATCTCGGTCACCCGGCGGCCCAGGCGCTTGCCGGTCCGCAGGTAGAACGGGACGCCCGCCCAGCGGCGGTTGTTGATCTCCAGGCGGATGGCCGCGTAGGTGTCGGTCTTCGACTTGGGGTCGATGCCGTCCTCTTCGAGGTACCCGACGACCTTCTCGCCGCCCTGCCACGCCGCCGAGTACTGGCCGCGCACGGTGTGCTTGCCCAGGTCCTCGGGGAGCTCGACGGCCGTCAGGACCTTGAGCTTCTCCGCCACCAGCGCCTTGGGGTGGAAGGAGCCGGGCTCCTCCATCGCCGTCAGCGCGAGCAGCTGCAGCAGGTGGTTCTGGATGACGTCACGGGCCGCGCCGATGCCGTCGTAGTACCCGGCCCGGCCGCCGATGCCGATGTCCTCGGCCATGGTGATCTGCACGTGGTCGACGTACGACCGGTTCCAGATCGGCTCGAACATCGTGTTGGCGAAGCGGAGCGCCAGGATGTTCTGGACGGTCTCCTTGCCGAGGTAGTGGTCGATCCGGAAGACCTCGTCCCGGGGGAAGACCTCGTGGACGACCTTGTTGAGCTCCTCGGCGCTCTTCAGGTCGTGCCCGAAGGGCTTCTCGATGACGGCGCGCCGCCAGGAGCCCTCCTTCTGCGCCAGCCCGTGGTTCTTGAGCTGCTGGACCACCTTGGGGAAGAACTTCGGAGGCACGGACAGGTAGAAGGCGAAGTTGCCGCCCGTGCCCTGCGCCTTGTCCAGGTCGTCGATCGTGGACTTCAGGGTCTCGAACGCCGCGTCGTCGTCGAAATCGCCCTGCACGAACCGGCAGCCCTGCACCAGCTGCTGCCAGACCTCCTCCCGGAAGGGGGTGCGCGAGTGCTGTTTGACGGCCTCGTACACCTCCTGGGCGAAGTCCTCGTGCTCCCATTCCCGGCGGGCGAAGCCGATCAGCGAGAAGCCCGGCGGCAGCAGCCCCCGGTTCGCCAGGTCGTAGATGGCGGGCATCAGCTTCTTGCGCGACAGGTCACCCGTAACGCCGAAAATGACCAGGCCGGACGGCCCCGCGATGCGCGGGAGCCGCCGGTCCTGTGCGTCACGAAGCGGGTTCGCTCCGTTCACAGACAAAGTGTTCAGGCCTCCGTGGGGGCGAGGCGCTGGAGCTCGGCCTCGGTGGACTTCAGCAGGTCGTTCCAGGACGCCTCGAACTTCTCGACGCCCTCGTCTTCGAGCAGCTGCACCACATCGTCGTACGAGATGCCCAGCTTCGCGACAGCATCGAGCTCGGCGCGGGACTGGTCGTACGTGGCGCGCACGGTGTCACCCGTGATCTCACCGTGGTCGGCGGTGGCCTCCAGGGTGGCCTCCGGCATGGTGTTCACCGTGTTCGGGGCGACCAGGTCGACCACGTACAGGGTGTCCTTGTACGCCGGGTCCTTGACGCCCGTCGAGGCCCACAGCGGACGCTGCTTGTTGGCGCCGAGGCGCTCCAGGGCGTTCCACCGGTCGGAGGAGAACACCTCTTCGTAGGCCTCGTAGGCCAGACGGGCGTTGGCGAGGGCCGCCTTGCCCTTGAGGGCCTTCGCCTCGTCGGTGCCGACGGCGTCCAGGCGCTTGTCGATCTCCGAGTCCACGCGGGAGACGAAGAAGGAGGCGACCGAGTGGATCAGGGAGAGGTCCAGGCCCGCGGCCTTGGCCTTCTCCAGACCCGCCAGGTACGCGTCCATGACCTCGCGGTAGCGCTCCAGCGAGAAGATCAGCGTGACGTTGACGCTGATGCCCTTGCCGATGACCTCGGTGATCGCCGGCAGGCCGGCCTTGGTCGCCGGGATCTTGATCAGCGTGTTCGGGCGGTCCACCAGCCAGGCGAGCTGCTTGGCCTCGGCGATCGTCGCCGTGGTGTTGTGGGCCAGACGGGGGTCGACCTCGATGGAGACCCGGCCGTCCTGGCCGTCGGTGCGGTCGTAGACCGGGCGCAGGATGTCGGCGGCGTCGCGGACGTCCGCCGTCGTGATCATGCGGATGGCCTCGTCGACGGTGACCTTGCGGGCGGCGAGGTCGGCGAGCTGCTGCTCGTAGCCGTCACCGCTGCTGATCGCCTTCTGGAAGATCGACGGGTTGGTGGTGACACCGACCACGTGAGACTGGTCGATGAGCTCGGCCAGGTTGCCGGACGTGATGCGCTTGCGGGACAGGTCGTCCAGCCAGATCGCCACGCCCTCGTCGGAGAGGCGCTTGAGTGCGTCTGTCATGGGAATTGCATCTCCTACTGGTTTGGTACGGGCCTCAGCGCGCGGCGGCGGCGATGGAGTCCTTGGCGGCGGCGGTCACGGCCTCGGGGGTGAAGCCGAACTCGCGGAAGAGGACCTTCGCGTCGGCCGAGGCACCGAAGTGCTCCAGCGAGACGATCCGGCCGGCGTCGCCGACGTAGCGGTGCCAGGTCAGGCCGATGCCGGCCTCGACCGCGACGCGCGCCGTGACGGACGGCGGCAGGACGCTGTCCTTGTACGCCTGGTCCTGCTCCTCGAACCACTCGACGGACGGCATCGAGACCACGCGGGCCGGGATGCCCTCGGCCTGCAGCGCCTCGCGCGCGGCGACGGCGAGCTGGACCTCGGAGCCGGTGCCGATGAGGACGACCTGCGCCTGGCCGCCTTCCGCCTCGAAGAGCACGTACCCGCCCTTGGCGGCGTCCTCGTTGCGCTCGTACGTCGGCACGCCCTGGCGGGTCAGCGCCAGACCGTGCGGGGCGCCCTTGCCGAACACCTTGGTGTGGCGGCGCAGGATCTCGCGCCAGGCGATGACGGTCTCGTTCGCGTCGGCCGGGCGGACCACGTTCAGGCCCGGGATGGCGCGCAGCGAGGCGAGGTGCTCGACCGGCTGGTGGGTCGGGCCGTCCTCGCCGAGGCCGATGGAGTCGTGCGTCCACACGTACGTCACCGGAACGTGCATCAGCGCGGACAGGCGGACGGCGTTGCGCATGTAGTCGGAGAACACCAGGAAGGTGCCGCCGTAGATGCGGGTGTGGCCGTGCAGCGCGATGCCGTTCATGGTCGCGGCCATGGCGTGCTCGCGGATGCCGAAGTGGACGGTGCGGCCGTACGGGTCGGCCTCCGGCAGCGGGTTGCCCTTCGGGAGGAAGGACGAGCGCTTGTCGATCGTGGTGTTGTTCGAGCCGGCGAGGTCGGCCGAGCCGCCCCACAGCTCCGGGATGACCGAACCGATCGCCTCGAGGACCTTGCCGGAGGCCGCGCGGGTGGCGACGCCCTTGCCGGTCTCGAAGACGGGGAGCTTGTCCTCCCAGCCGGCGGGCAGCTCGTTGGCGTTGATGCGGTCGAACTCGGCGGCGCGCTCCGGGTTGGCGGTGCGCCAGGCGGAGAAGTCCTTCTCCCAGGCGGCCTTGGCCTCGCGGCCCCGGTCCAGGGCCTTGCGGGTGTGCGACAGGACCTCGGCGGAGACGTCGAAGCTCTTCTCCGGGTCGAAGCCGAGGACGCGCTTGGTCGCGGCGACCTCGTCGTCACCGAGGGCCGAGCCGTGCGAGGCCTCGGTGCCCTGGGCGTGCGGGGCCGGCCAGGCGATGATCGAGCGCATCGCGATGAAGGACGGGCGGCCGGTCTCGGCCTTGGCCGCGGCCAGGGCCTCGAAGAGCGCCTTCGGGTCGAGGTCGCCGTTCGGCTGCTGGGCGACGCGCTGGACGTGCCAGCCGTAGGCCTCGTACCGCTTGAGGGTGTCCTCGGAGACGGCCGTCTCGGTGTCGCCCTCGATGGAGATGTGGTTGTCGTCCCACAGCAGCACCAGGTTGCCGAGCTTCTGGTGGCCGGCCAGGGCGGACGCCTCGTGGGAGATGCCCTCCTGGAGGCAGCCGTCGCCCGCGATCGCGTAGACCATGTGGTCGAACGGGGAGGCGCCCTGGGCGGCCTCCGGGTCGAACAGGCCGCGCTCGTAGCGGGCGGCCATGGCCATGCCCACCGCGTTGGCGATGCCCTGGCCCAGCGGGCCGGTGGTGGTCTCGACGCCGGCCGTGTGGCCGTACTCCGGGTGGCCCGGAGTCTTGGAGCCCCAGGTGCGGAAGGCCTCGAGGTCGGCGAGCTCCAGGCCGAAGCCGCCGAGGTAGAGCTGGGTGTAAAGAGTGAGGGACGAGTGCCCCGCGGAAAGCACGAAACGGTCGCGGCCGACCCACTCGGGGTCAGCCGGGTCGTGCCGCATCACCTTCTGGAAGAGGGTGTACGCGGCGGGGGCCAGACTCATCGCCGTGCCGGGGTGGCCGTTGCCCACCTTCTGGACCGCGTCGGCGGCCAGGATGCGGGCGGTGTCGACGGCCCGCTGGTCGAGGTCGGTCCAGTCGAGCTCTGTAGTCGTCGGCTTGGTGCTCACCGTGGGTCAGGGCTCCTCTCCACATGTCTGTTACCCGGTGACGAACGGTGCACCGGCGCGATTCCGAGCCTACCCCCGTGACGGCGTGCAGCTATTCGAGTGCCCGCAGTCCGTCACAACGTCGGCGGCTCCGATCGGACCAACACGAGGCGACCCCCGCGCAGGGCGACGTAAGTGCAACGTCTACAGTGGCGTGGTACGTGCGAGCCTTCAGCGGACCTTTATGTCCGGAGCTTGCTGGTTTCTCTGTCAGGGGTGTGCGTGACGGCCGTCGAATCCCGTCCAGCGGGGGTGCTCGGGACGAGCCCCGTCCACCGGCCGTTCGGGGCCCGGGTCATGGCTTTCGTGGCTTTGACCAAGCCGCGGATCATCGAACTTCTGCTGATCACCACAGTGCCGGTGATGTTCCTCGCCGAGCAGGGCGTGCCCTCGCTGTGGCTGGTCCTCGCCACCTGCTTCGGCGGGTACTTGTCCGCGGGCGGCGCCAACGCGCTGAACATGTACATCGACCGCGACATCGACGCGCTGATGGACCGCACCTCGCAGCGGCCGCTGGTGACCGGCATGGTGAGCCCGCGCGAGTGCCTGGCCTTCGGCATCACGCTCGCGGTGGTCTCCACCCTGTTCTTCGGGCTGCTCGTCAACTGGCTGTCGGCCGCGCTCGCCCTCGGCGCGCTCCTCTTCTACGTCGTCGTCTACACGATGCTGCTGAAGCGGCGCACGGCGCAGAACATCGTCTGGGGCGGCATCGCGGGCTGCATGCCGGTGCTCATCGGCTGGTCGGCCGTCAAGAACGAGGTCTCCTGGGCCGCCGTCATCCTCTTCCTCGTCATCTTCTTCTGGACGCCGCCGCACTACTGGCCGCTGTCCATGAAGGTGAAGGAGGACTACGCGCGCGTCGGCGTGCCGATGCTGCCGGTGGTCGCGGGCAACCAGGCCGTGGCGCGCCAGATCGTCCTCTACAGCTGGGTGATGGTGGCGGTCTCGCTGCTGCTCACCCCGCTGGGGTACACCGGCTGGTTCTACACCGCGGTCGCGCTGGCGGCCGGCGGCTGGTGGCTGTGGGAGGCGCACGCGCTGCACGCGCGGGCCAAGGCGGGCGTGACGGGCGCGAAGCTCAAGGAGATGCGCCTGTTCCACTGGTCGATCACGTACGTGTCGCTGCTGTTCGTGGCGGTGGCCGTGGACCCCTTCCTCCGCTGACGCTTCCTCCGATGATTACCCGCCGGTAGCATGCTGTCCATGGCAGACACCACGGCGGACACCGCAGACAAGAAGCAGGACCGGAAGGCCGCGAAGCTGGCCCGTCAGATCGGCGCGTTCGCCAAGCACCACGGCGGCGCCGAGGGCCAGATCGCGCACATCGGCCAGGCCGGCACCCGGATCGTCCTCGTCGGCACGGACGGCGGCTGGGGCGACCTGGTGGCCCCGACGTACTCGGTGGCCCAGCTGGCCGCCGAGAAGGCCGGCCTGACCCTCCACGAGGAGTTCGACGGCGAGTTCGCCGCGCGTGTCAAGACCGGCCCGTACGAGTGGTCGCGGATGGCCGGCATCCAGCTCGGCGGGGCGGCGAACCCGGCCGCCTGACCGTGGCGGTGGCCGCTCGGTCAACAGCGCGAGCAACACCTCACACCCCGCTCACCCGTTAGGACGTGTGGAAGCCCCTTCCTCACGTCCGCAACGGGATGCCCGGATGATCGAAACGCCGCCCCTGGTGGACCAGTACTGCCACGGAGTGCTCCGTACGGAGCTGGGCCTCGGCACCTTCGAGGCCCAGCTGATCCGCTCGGCCGGCCCGCCCGCCGCCGGGACCACCTTCTTCGACACCCAGACCGGTTTCGCGGTGCGCCGCTGGTGCCCGCCGCTGCTCGGGCTGGAGCCGCACTGCGCCCCCGCCCGGTACCTGGCCCGGCGCCGCGAGCTGGGCGTGGTCGAGTCCGGGCGCAGGCTGCTGCGGGGCTCCGGAGTCGCCGCCTACCTGGTCGACACGGGAGTGCCCGGCGACCTCACCGTCCCCAAGGAGCTGGCGCTCGCCGGGGACGCCGCCGCCTTCGAGGTCGTACGGCTGGAGCTGCTCGCCGAGCAGGTCGCCGACACCTCCGGCACGGTCCCGGCCTTCCTCGCCAACCTCGCCGAGGCCGTCCACCACGCCGCCGCCGGGGCCGTGGCCTTCACCTGCGGCGCGGACGCGGGGTACCCCGCGGTGCTCGGGCGGGCCCCCGAGCCGCCCGGTCCGGGCGAGGTGCGGGGGGCGGCCGGCCGGTGGCTGGCCCGGCGCGCCAAGGGCGGGGCCGTACGGGACCCCGTACTCCTGCGCCACCTGCTGTGGAGCGCGGTGGCGACCGGGCTGCCGCTCCAGCTGCACACCGGGGCGGGAGCGGGGGAGCCGGGGCAGCGGCCGGAGCAGGCCGATCCGGCGCTGCTGACGGAGTTCGTACGGGCCACCGCTGGGCTCGGGACCCGGCTGGTGCTGCTCGGCGGATACCCCTACCACCGGCACGCCGCCCAGCTGGCGGCGGCCTTCCCGCACGTCCACGCCGATCTGGGCGCGGCGCTCGGGCAGAGCGGTGCGCGGGCGGCGGGGGTGCTGGCCGAGGTCCTGGAGCTGGCCCCCTTCGGCAAGCTGCTGTTCTCCAGCGGCGGGCGCCGGCTGCCCGAGCTGCACGCGGTGGGCGCCCTGGTGTTCCGGGAGGCGCTGGGCCGGGTGCTGGGCGGCTGGGTCGGCGAGGGGGCCTGGTCCTGGCGGGACGCCGAACGGGTGGCGGCGATGGTCGCGGCGGGCAATGCCCGCCGCGTCTACCGGCTGGACGAGCGCGGGTGAGGGGGGCGGGGCCGGGCCCGCCCCGCCGGCTCAGACCGAGGAGAGCTGCGGGTCGCCCTGCGCCGGGATCTCCGCCTGCGCCGCGGGCCGCTCCCGCAGGGCGAGGGCCACGCGGAGCACCGCGATCCACACCAGGCAGGAGCCGAGCATGTGCGCGGCGACCAGGGCCTCGGGCACGTGGGTGAAGTACTGGACGTAGCCGATGCCGCCCTGCGCGAGCAGGACGATCAGCAGGTCACGGGCGCGGGCCCGGGTGTCGGTCGGGGCGTCCACCACGCGCAGCACCAGCCACATGGCGACGGCGAGCGCGCACACCACCCAGGCCGAGATCGCGTGGACGTGGGCGGTGGCCGCCCAGTCGAACGGCATCCGCTTGATCTCGCTGCTGTCGCCCGCGTGCGGACCGGAACCGGTGACCACCGTGCCCGCCGCGATCAGCACCAGGGTGGTCGCGACCAGCGCCCAGGAGAGCTTGCGCACCGGACCGGGGACGCGCGGCTTCGGAGCGGTGTCGCCCTCGCGGGTGCGCTGCCAGGTGACCGTCGTGACGGTGATCAGCGAGGTGGCGAGCAGGAAGTGCCCGGCCACGCTGTACGGGTTGAGCCCCGTCAGGACGGTGATGCCGCCGAGGACCGCGTTGCCCATCACGATGAAGAACTGGAGCCAGCCGAGCTTCGTCAGCGAACGGCGCCACGGCTTGGCCGAGCGGGCCGCGATGATGCACCAGCCAACGGCCGCGCAGAGCACGTACGTCAGCATGCGGTTGCCGAACTCGATGGCCCCGTGGAAGCCCTGTTCCTGGGTCACGATCAGGCTGTCGTCGGTGCACTTGGGCCACGTGTCGCAGCCGAGACCGGATCCGGTCAGCCGCACCGCGCCGCCGGTGACGACGATGAGCACGCTCATGACGAGCGCGGCCAGCGCGGCCCGCCGGACGATCCGGGGCGACGGGGTCCAGCGGTCGGAGATGAAGGCGAGAGGGGTCAACACGGCCCTTATCGTACGCGGCGCCTTGTGCAAACTTTCACGAGGGGGTGTCCGGAGGTCCGGCCGCGGCCGGGTCGGGCCCGACGGCCGCGCGGAACCGGGCCCCCGCCGGGTCGCCTTCCTCGTGCCACCAGACGCGGACGCGCCAAGGGACGCCGTCCCCGGGGTAGTCGGCGGAGGACATGAACCCCCGTATCAATTCGGCGCCTATGTCCTCTGCTGTCCTGTTTCTTACTTCTGTTGCACTGCGCCACGGATGTTCCTGTACGTTCCACAGCCCGTCGGGGCCGCGCACCTCGAAGCGCCACACCGCGAGCCAGGGCGTCACCTCCAGCATCGTGGCCACCTGTTCGGCGCCGAGGCGCAGCCGGGAGGCGATCTCGGACTCGGCCACGCCCTGGATCCGGGCCGCCACCACGGCCTGGGGCAGCAGGGGTTCGGGCAGCAGGCCCCGCGCGCGCAGGCTCACCAGGGAGTCGAAGGACAGGAAGCGCAGCCGCAGTTCGAGCTGGCGGCCGATGTGGTCGAGGGCCTCCTCCGCCTCCTGCGCCTCCTCGGCACCGGGCGCCGCGCGCAGCAGCCGGCGGAAACCGCCCTCCGCGTCCACCGCCCACGCCACCGCCTCCTCGGCGGAGCCCAGCTCCGCGAGGCGGTCCCCGAGGAACACCTTGGCCTGCGCGAGACCGCGCCGGTTGACCGGATCCTGCTGGTCCAGGCCCGCCCACACCTCCACCGCCGCCCGGGTCGCGTCCAGGGCGCGCTCGCCGGCCGCCCGCTCCATCGGGCTCGGGCCCGGCTCGGCCCGGGGGCCGAGCGGATAGCGGGGCAGCCGTACCTCGTCGCTGAGCGGCCAGGACAGCCAGACGCCCTGGTTGATCAGGCCCCGGGCGTACCAGCGGGCGTACTCCGGGGCGTGCCCGGCCGCCTGCCGCGCATGCCGCAGCCCCTCCTCGACGGCCGAGAGGGCGCCGGCCCGGTCACCGCCGGCGAAGCGGCGGGCCGCCAGGTCGCCCAGGCGCAGGCCGAGCCGCGCCGCACACTCCGGATCGGTCCGCGCCGGTTCGCGCAGCGCGCCGATCAGCTCCGTCAGCAGTGCCTCGGCCTCGGCCGGCGCCGCCCGTGCGGCCCCCGACCGGACCTGTGCCCATCGGGCGTCCAGCCGTAGAGCGTCTTCCCGTTGCGCCATGTCCGCCCCCCGGCGTCCTGGTGTGCACCGCCCCCTCGGGGCGGCGCCCATCCTCCTGCCAGGCCAACGTCCGGGGGAAGGGATTCACTCCCAGCGGAACAGCTTCGCCGCGGCCCCGAGGCCGAGGACGGCCCAGGCGGCGAGCACGGCCACGTCGCCCCACGGCAGCCCCGCCCCGTGCTGGAGCACCTCGCGCAGCCCGTCGGACAGCGCCGAGATCGGCAGCAGCCCCAGTACGGACTGCACGGCTTGGGGGAACTTCTCCATCGGCACGATCACCCCGCCGCCGACCAGCAGCAGCAGGAACACCAGGTTGGCGGCGGCCAGTGTGGCCTCGGCCTTGAGCGTGCCCGCCATCAGCAGCCCGAGCCCGGAGAAGGCGGCGGTGCCCAGCAGGACCAGCGCGGCCACCGCGAGCGGGTTCCCGTGCGGGGACCAGCCCAGCGCGAAGGCGATCGCCGTCAGCAGCGCGATCTGGAGCACCTCGGTGACCAGCACCGACAGCGTCTTGGCCGCCATCAGCGCCCAGCGCGGCAGCGGCGAGGCGCCGAGCCGCTTGAGCACCCCGTAGCGGCGGTCGAAGCCGGTGGCGATGGCCTGCCCGGTGAAGGCGGTGGACATCACGGCCAGCGCCAGGATGCCCGGCGCGAGGAAGTCCACGGACTTCTCGGCGTTCGTGTCCACGATGTCCACGGCGGAGAAGAGGACCAGCAGCAGCGCCGGGATGATCACGGTCAGCAGCAGCTGCTCCCCGTTGCGCAGCAGCATCCGGGTCTCCAGCGCCGTCTGCGCCAGGATCATCCGGGACACGGGTGCGGCCCCCGGCGCGGGGGTGAACGTACCGGCGCTCATGCGCGCAGCTCCTTACCGGTGAGCTCCAGGAAGACGTCTTCGAGGCTGTGCCGCTCCACCGACAGGCTGCTCGGCATCACCCCGTGCTGGGCGCACCAGGAGGCGACGGTGGCCAGCAGCTGCGGGTCCACGTCGCCGGTGACCCGGTAGACGCCGGCGGTGAGCTCGGCGGCCTCGGTGCCGTCCGGCAGCGCCTTGAGCAGCGAGCCGAGGTCGAGGGCGGGGCGGCCGGTGAAGCGCAGGGTGTTCTCGGCGCCGCCGCGGCACAGCTGCTCGGGGCTGCCGTGGGCGATGACCCGGCCGGAGTCGACGATGGCGACCTCGTCCGCGAGCTGCTCGGCCTCGTCCATGTGGTGCGTGGTGAGGACGACGCCGACCCCGTCGGCGCGCAGCTCCCGTACGAGGTCCCAGGTCGCCCGGCGGGCCTGCGGGTCGAGCCCCGCCGTCGGCTCGTCCAGGAAGACCAGCTCGGGGCGGCCGACCACGGCCATGGCCAGGGCCAGGCGCTGCTGCTGGCCGCCGGACAGGCGCCGGTAGGCGGTACGGCCGCAGCCGCCCAGCCCGAGCCGCTCGACCAGGACGTCCACGTCGAGGGGGTGGGCGTACAGCTTGGCCATGTGGCGCAGCATCTCGACGGCGCGGGCGCCGGAGTAGACCCCGCCGGACTGGAGCATCACGCCGATGCGCGGGCGCAGCGCCTCGGCCTGGGCGACCGGGTCGAGGCCGAGGACGCGGACGGTGCCGGCGTCGGGGCGGAGGTAGCCCTCGCAGATCTCCACGGTGGTGGTCTTGCCCGCGCCGTTGGGGCCGAGGACCGCGGTGACCGAGGCCTTGCGGACGGTGAGGTCGAGGCCGTCCACGGCCGTTTTGGGGCCGTACCGCTTCACCAGTCCGCGGATCTCCACGGCGGGGTCGTTGCTCATGCGGGTGAGTCTACGGAGCCGGGAAGGGGGTCCTTGGCCCCGGGTGGACGGGGCCAAGATCTTGGTGCTCTGGCCTGCCGGTGGCCGTTTTCACGGCCGCCGATTCGAACACCGTGTCGCGAACGCGGCTCTTTCCGTCGTGCGGTCCTGGATGGCCCAGCCGGTTTCGGTGACCTTTTCCGCGACGTGAGGTTCACCGTCCCCGGAACCGTCGTCGGCGGAGGATGGCTGGTGGGAGCGGTGTACTGGTCCATCCGAGGGGCCCTGCGGGATCGCGGATCATTCCCTTCCGGTTAACTCTGCGTAGACAAATTAGGTAACCCTTAGTGATAGAGGCCACCAGGAGTGGCCTCGGTCACGGCTTGTCGGGGCTCGACTAATTACGCAACAATGGCGTTGTGAAATACGGCGAACGGATGATCGAGACCCCCCAGGGGGAACTCGCTACCGGGGAGCGGTCAACCCGCAACCGGGTCGCGCGGTCGATCCTGGACCACGGTCCCTCGACCGTCGCCGACCTCGCAGCGCGTCTCGGCCTCACCCAGGCCGCCGTCCGCCGCCACCTCGACACGCTCGTCGCCGACGACGTGGTCGAACCCCGTGAGCAGCGCGTCTACGGTGCGCGCACCCGGGGCCGGCCCGCCAAGGTGTTCGCGCTGACCGACTGCGGCCGCGACGCGTTCGACCAGTCCTACGACTCGCTCGCCGCCGACGCACTGCGCTGGATCGCGCAGGCCGCCGGCGGAGGCGAGCAGGGAGAGGCGGCCGTCGCCGCCTTCGCCAGGGCGCGGATGGACGCACAGGCCGAGACCTACCGGGAAAGCCTGGACGCCGCCGCCCCCGCGGAACGCACCGAGGCCCTTGCCAAGGCGTTGACCGCGGACGGGTACGCTGCTACGGCGAAGAGCGCTCCCGGTCCGCACAGCGGTGAACAGCTCTGCCAGCACCACTGCCCGGTCGCCCATGTCGCCGAGCAGTTCCCGCAGCTCTGCGAGGCGGAGACCGAGGTCTTCTCCCGCCTGCTCGGGACGCATGTGCAGCGCCTCGCCACGATCGCCCACGGCGACGGGGTGTGCACCACTTTCATCCCGCGAGGCGCGGGCACCACACAGAACGACACATCAGCATCTGCCAGCACGGCCGGGAGGAACCCCGCATGACCACGGAGACTGCTCACCCTGAGCTTGAGGGTCTGGGCAACTACGAGTACGGCTGGGCCGACTCCGACGCGGCCGGCTCGGCTGCCAAGCGAGGCCTGTCGGAGGACGTCGTCCGCGACATCTCGGCGAAGAAGAACGAG
The DNA here is from genome assembly GCF_042891345.1 of Streptomyces sp. NPDC001903. NCBI lineage: Bacteria > Bacillati > Actinomycetota > Actinomycetes > Kitasatosporales > Streptomycetaceae > Streptomyces > Streptomyces sp. NPDC001903. The sequence continues at coordinate 101,616 of NZ_JBIASZ010000016.1, read as the reverse complement.
CCCGAGTGGATGCTGAAGCTCCGCCTCAAGGGCCTGAAGCTCTTCGACAAGAAGCCCATGCCGACCTGGGGCTCCGACCTCTCCGGCATCGACTTCGACAACATCAAGTACTTCGTGCGCTCCACCGAGAAGCAGGCCGCTTCGTGGGAGGACCTGCCCGAGGACATCAAGAACACGTACGACAAGCTCGGCATCCCGGAGGCGGAGAAGCAGCGCCTCGTCGCCGGTGTCGCGGCCCAGTACGAGTCCGAGGTCGTCTACCACCAGATCCGCGAGGACCTGGAGGAGCAGGGCGTCATCTTCCTCGACACGGACACCGCGCTCAAGGAGCACCCGGAGCTCTTCCAGGAGTACTTCGGCACGGTCATCCCGGTCGGCGACAACAAGTTCGCGTCGCTGAACACCGCCGTGTGGTCGGGCGGCTCGTTCATCTACGTGCCCAAGGGCGTCAAGGTCGACATCCCGCTCCAGGCCTACTTCCGCATCAACACGGAGAACATGGGCCAGTTCGAGCGGACGCTGATCATCGTCGACGAGGACGCCTACGTCCACTACGTCGAGGGCTGCACCGCCCCGATCTACTCCTCGGACTCGCTGCACAGCGCCGTGGTCGAGATCATCGTGAAGAAGGGCGGCCGCTGCCGCTACACGACGATCCAGAACTGGTCGAACAACGTCTACAACCTGGTCACCAAGCGCGCCGTGGCGTACGAGGGCGCGACCATGGAGTGGATCGACGGCAACATCGGTTCCAAGGTCACCATGAAGTACCCGGCCGTCTACCTGATGGGCGAGCACGCCAAGGGCGAGACCCTCTCCATCGCCTTCGCGGGCGAGGGCCAGCACCAGGACGCCGGCTCCAAGATGGTCCACATGGCGCCGAACACCTCCTCGAACATCGTCTCCAAGTCGGTGGCGCGAGGCGGCGGCCGCACCTCGTACCGCGGTCTGGTCGAGATCGGCGAGGGCGCCCACGGCTCCAAGTCGAACGTGCTCTGCGACGCGCTCCTGGTCGACACGATCTCCCGCTCGGACACGTACCCGTACGTGGACGTCCGCGAGGACGACGTCTCCATGGGCCACGAGGCGACCGTCTCCAAGGTCTCGGACGACCAGCTCTTCTACCTGATGAGCCGCGGCATGACCGAGTTCGAGGCCATGGCCATGATCGTGCGCGGGTTCGTCGAGCCGATCGCGCGCGAGCTGCCCATGGAGTACGCGCTGGAGCTCAACCGGCTGATCGAGCTGCAGATGGAGGGCTCGGTCGGCTGATCGCCGACCGCCCCGGATCCGCAGCAATTCTTTGACGTAGACCGTGTTCTTTTAAGAGAGCGAGCAAGACGACAGCCATGGCTGAGGCTCAGAACATTCCGGCCGGTTCGACCACGGCCGGCGCGATCGCGGTGGCCGCCGAGTCCACCGTCGCCACCCGGATGAGCGCACCCCCGTCCTTCGACGTGGCGGACTTCCCCGTCCCCCACGGCCGCGAGGAGGAGTGGCGGTTCACCCCGCTGGCGCGCCTGCGTGGTCTGCACGACGGCACCGCGGTCGCAGACGGCACGATGAAGGCCCAGATCGACGCGCCCGAGGGCGTCACCGTCGAGTCGGTGGAGCGCGGCGACGCGCGCATCGGCAAGGCCGGCACCCCCGTGGACCGGATCGCCGCCCAGGCGTTCTCGTCCTTCGCCAAGGCCACGGTCGTCACCGTGCCCAAGGAGGCCGTCCTGACCGAGCCGGTGCGCGTCTCGCTGCACGGCGAGGGCGGCACGACCTTCGGCCACACCGTCTTCGACGTACAGGCCTTCGCCGAGGCCGTCATCGTCATCGACCACACCGGTGACGGCGTGCGCGCCGCCAACGTCGACTTCCTCGTCGGCGACGGAGCCAAGCTCACCGTCGTCTCCGTGCAGGACTGGGACGACACCGCCGTCCACTGCTCCCAGCACAACGCGCTGATCGGCCGCGACGCGAGCTTCAAGTCGATCGTGGTCACCTTCGGCGGCGACCTTGTACGCCTGCACCCGCGGATCAGCTACGCGGGCCCCGGCGGCGAGGCCGAGCTCCTCGGCCTGTACTTCACGGACGCCGACCAGCACCAGGAGCACCGCCTCCTGGTCACGCACGACGCCCCGCACTGCAAGTCGCACGTGGTCTACAAGGGCGCGCTGCAGGGCGAGGGCGCCCACGCCGTCTGGATCGGCGACGTCCTCATCGAGAAGAGCGCCGAGGGCACCGACACCTACGAGATGAACCGCAACCTCGTCCTGACGGACGGCGCGCGGGTCGACTCGGTGCCGAACCTGGAGATCGAGACCGGCGAGATCGTCGGCGCCGGCCACGCCTCCGCGACCGGCCGTTTCGACGACGAGCAGCTCTTCTACCTCCAGGCCCGCGGCATCCCGGCCGACGAGGCCCGGCGCCTGGTCGTGCGCGGCTTCTTCGCCGAGCTCGTCCAGCAGATCGGTGTCGACGACATCGAGGAGCGCCTGCTCGCCAAGATCGAGACCGAGCTCGAGGCGTCCGTCTGATGACCTACGTCAAGGCCTGCGCGCTGAGCGAGCTGGAGGAGAACACCCCGAAGCGGGTGGAACTCGACGGCACGCCGGTGTCCATCGTCTCCACCGAGGGGGAGGTGTTCGCGATCAACGACATCTGCTCGCACGCGAACGTCTCGCTCTCGGAGGGCGAGGTCGAGGACTGCATGATCGAGTGCTGGCTGCACGGGTCCTCGTTCGACCTGCGCACCGGCAAGCCGTCCGGTCTGCCCGCGACCCGCCCGGTTCCCGTATACCCCGTAAAGATCGAAGGGGGCGACGTGCTCGTCTCCCTCACCCAGGAGTCCTGAGGTATCCATGGCAACGCTTGAAATCCACGACCTGCACGTCTCCGTCGAGGCCGAGAACGGCGCCCGCGAGATCCTCAAGGGTGTCGACCTCACCGTCAAGGCCGGCGAGACGCACGCCATCATGGGTCCGAACGGCTCCGGCAAGTCCACGCTGGCGTACTCGCTCGCCGGTCACCCGAAGTACACCATCACCGGTGGCACCGTGACCCTCGACGGCGAAGACGTCCTGGAGATGTCCGTCGACGAGCGCGCCCGCGCCGGCGTCTTCCTCGCCATGCAGTACCCGGTCGAGGTCCCCGGCGTCTCGGTCTCCAACTTCCTGCGCACCTCCGCCACCGCCATCCGCGGCGAGGCCCCCAAGCTGCGCACCTGGGTGAAGGAGGTCAAGTCCGCGATGGAGCAGCTCCAGATGGACCCGGCCTTCGCCGAGCGCAACGTCAACGAGGGCTTCTCCGGCGGTGAGAAGAAGCGCCACGAGATCCTCCAGCTGGAGCTCCTCAAGCCGAAGATCGCGATCCTCGACGAGACCGACTCCGGCCTCGACGTCGACGCCCTGCGCATCGTCTCCGAGGGCGTCAACCGCGTCCGCGAGACCGGTGAGGTCGGCACCCTGCTGATCACCCACTACACGCGCATCCTGCGCTACATCAAGCCCGACTTCGTTCACGTGTTCGCGAACGGCCGCATCGCCGAGTCCGGTGGCGCCGAGCTGGCGGACCAGCTGGAGGCCGAGGGCTACGACAAGTACGTGAAGGGTGGCGCAACCGCGTGACACAGCTGCCTGGCCTCCTCGACATCGAGGCGATCCGCAAGGACTTCCCCCTTCTGGATCGTGTGGTCCACGACGGGAAGAAGATCGTTTATCTGGACAACGCGGCGACTTCGCAGAAGCCGCGCCAGGTGCTCGACGCGCTGAACGAGTACTACGAGCAGCACAACGCCAACGTCCACCGCGGCGTGCACGTGCTCGCCGAGGAGGCCACGGCGCTGTACGAGGGCGCTCGCGACAAGGTCGCCGCCTTCATCAACGCGCCGAGCCGCGACGAGGTGATCTTCACCAAGAACGCCTCGGAGTCGCTCAACCTGGTCGCGAACATGCTCGGCTGGGCGGACGAGCCCTACCGGGTCGACCGCGAGACCGAGATCGCCATCACGGAGATGGAGCACCACTCCAACATCGTCCCGTGGCAGCTGCTCTCGCAGCGCACCGGTGCGAAGCTGAAGTGGTTCGGCCTCACCGACGACGGCCGGCTCGACCTGTCCAACATCGAAGAGGTCATCACGGAGAAGACGAAGATCGTCTCCTTCACGCTGGTCTCCAACATCATGGGCACGATCAACCCGGTCGAGGCGATCGTCCGGCGCGCGCAGGAGGTCGGCGCGCTGGTGCTGATCGACGCCTCGCAGGCCGCTCCGCACATGCCGCTGGACGTGCAGGCGCTCGGCGCCGACTTCGTGGCCTTCACCGGCCACAAGATGTGCGGCCCGACCGGCATCGGCGTGCTCTGGGGCCGCCAGGAGCTCCTGGAGGACCTGCCTCCGTTCCTCGGCGGCGGCGAGATGATCGAGACCGTGTCGATGCACGCCTCGACCTACGCCCCGGCGCCCCACAAGTTCGAGGCGGGTACGCCCCCGATCGCCCAGGCCGTCGGCCTCGGCGCGGCCGTGGACTACCTCACCGCGATCGGCATGGACAAGATCGCCGCGCATGAGCACGCGATCACCGAGTACGCGGTGAAGCGCCTCCTGGAGGTCCCCGACCTGCGGATCATCGGCCCCACCACGGCCGAGGACCGCGGCGCCGCGATCTCCTTCACGCTCGGTGACATCCACCCCCACGACGTGGGCCAGGTCCTGGACGAGCAGGGCATCGCGGTCCGCGTGGGACACCACTGCGCGCGCCCGGTCTGCCTGCGCTACGGAATTCCCGCGACCACGCGAGCGTCTTTCTACCTGTACTCCTCTCCGGCCGACGTCGACGCGCTGATCGACGGGCTGGAGCACGTACGGAACTTCTTCGGCTGACGAGGGCGACGAGGACGACGCAGTGAAGCTGGATTCGATGTACCAGGAACTGATCCTGGACCACTACAAGCACCCGCACGGGCGTGGCCTGCGCGACGGCGATGCCGAGGTGCACCACGTCAACCCGACGTGCGGCGACGAGATCACGCTGCGCGTGAAGTACGACGGCGAGACGCTCACCGACGTCTCGTACGAGGGCCAGGGCTGCTCCATCAGCCAGGCCAGCGCGTCCGTGCTGAACGAGCTGCTCGTCGGCAAGGAGCTGGCCGAGGCGCAGAAGATCCAGGGCGTTTTCCTGGAGATGATGCAGTCGAAGGGCAAGATCGAGCCCGACGAGGCCATGGAGGAGGTGCTGGAGGACGCGGTCGCGTTCGTCGGCGTCTCCAAGTACCCGGCTCGCGTGAAGTGTGCTCTGCTGAGCTGGATGGCCTGGAAGGACGCGACCGCCCAAGCACTGGGCGACGCGGAGAGGAAGACGGCATGACCGAGAACGCGACGCCCGCCGAGGCGTCGATCAAGCCGGCCACCGAGGAAGAGGTCCGCGAGGCCCTCTACGACGTGGTCGACCCCGAGCTGGGCATCGACGTCGTCAACCTGGGCCTGATCTACGGCATCCACATCGACGACGCGAACATCGCCACCCTCGACATGACGCTGACCTCGGCGGCCTGCCCGCTGACGGACGTCATCGAGGACCAGGCGAAGTCGGCGACGGACGGCATCGTGAGCGAGCTCCGGATCAACTGGGTCTGGATGCCGCCGTGGGGCCCGGACAAGATCACGGACGACGGCCGCGAGCAGCTGCGCGCGCTCGGCTTCAACGTCTGAGCCACCCGCTTCACGAAGGGCCCCCGGCACCGCGCCGGGGGCCCTTCGCGTGCTCCGGGGAGCTTCCGGGAGCTCCCGGGAGGCCCTCCGTGTTCGTCCGGCGGACGATTGACGTGCACCGGATGTTGGCCACGGTGGCCGAACCTGCTCGACGGCCGTCACGGCGTGACGTGGTTCGCGCCCGGCTCGACTCCTGGGGACGGGACACCGATGAAGAAGCAGCTTGGTATCGCAGGGATCGCGGCGCTGGTCGTCGCCGGCACGGTCACGGTCGTGCCCGCACAGGCCGTGACGTACGGGACGCCGACGATCAGCCTGTCCGCCTCGTACCTGTCCGGCGCCGTCGGCGCGTACGGAGACCCGGTGGTCGGCGTGACCGTGGGGCAGAGCGGCGCCGACGCGTCCGCGCTGACGGTCAGCGCCTCAGCGTCGAGCAAGTCCTCGGTCGCGGGGACCGGCGACGTGACCGTCACCGGGACCGGGGCGGTGCGCCAGCTGGCCGTCGCCGCCCGCGGCCGCGGCTACACCAACCTCACGGTCAAGGTGACGGGGCTGGGCGGCAAGAGCGCCACCAAGACCCTGTCGTACGCGGCCTCCGCCGCCGTGCAGAACCCGGCCGACGCCCGCTACTTCACCGGCGCCTCCGACTCCTCGGCCGCCGTGGACGTCGGCGGCGGCTACACGGTCGTCGCCGACGACGAGAGCAACGTGCTGCGCCTGTACGACCGTTCCCGCTCGGCGGCCCCGGTCCGCACCTGGGACTTCAGCTCGCAGCTCGGCGTCACCAAGGAGGTGGACATCGAGGGGGCGACCCTGATCGGGAACACCATCTACTGGACCGGCTCGCTCGGCAACAACAAGGACGGTGAGTACAAGGCGCCCCGGAACACGGTGTTCACCACCACGGTGAGCGGCTCCGGCTCCGCGACGCAGCTCGCGTACGGGCGCTCGTACAAGAAGCTCCGCGACGACCTGGTGGCCTGGGACACCGCGAACGGGAACCGCTACGGCTTCGCGGCCGGCACGGCCGCCGGCGAGGCGCCCAAGCAGATCGACGGCTTCAACGTGGAGGGCCTGGAGTTCGCTCCGGGCTCGACGACCACCGCCTACCTGGGCTTCCGGGCCCCGCTGGCGCCGGCGGTACCGGGCGGCAAGGCGCTGGTCGTGCCGGTGACCAACTTCGACAAGGTGCTCTCCAGCGGCGCCAAGGCCACCTTCGGGGCGGGCATCGAGCTCGACCTCGGCGGCCTCGCGATCCGCGACATCCGCAAGAACGCGGCGAACCAGTACCTGATCCTGGCCGGCTCCTGGGCCGCGGACGACAACTCGGACCCGTACGCCCTCTACCAGTGGGACGGCGTCGCCGGCCACGCCCCGGTCAAGCGGGCCGACCTGCCGACGACGGACCCGGGCGGCTGGGAGGCCATCGTGGACGTACCCGACCTGTCGGCGGCGGGCGCGCGGGTCCAGCTGATCACGGACAGCGGCTCGGCCGACCTGTACGGGGACGGCACCGAGGCCAAGGACCTGACGCACCCGGAATGGAAGAAGTCCCGCGCGGCCTGGTTCACCCTGAACTGACGCTCCCGAGGGTCCGGTCCCGAAGGGCCGGCCCTGAAGGCCCGGCCCCCCGGGTCAGCCGGCGTCGCGGACGGCGCTCAGCGCCGCCGCGACGCCGGCTTCGATGTCCCGGATCGGATAGAACACCTCGCGCACCACGCGCTCCCGGTCCACCACCAGGGTCAGCCGCTTCAGCCGGCTCACCCCCGCCGCCCGGAAGGTCGGCAACCGCAGCGCCGCCGTCAGCGACAGCTCGGCGTCCGAGAGCAGCGGGAACCGCAGCCCCTCCGCCTCCGCGAACTCCCGCTGCTCGTCGGGCCGCTGGGTCGACACCCCGTGCACCGTCGCCCCGGCCGCCGCGAACTCCGCCAGCTGGTCCCGGTACGTGCACGACTCGAACGTGCAGCCCCTGGCCCCGGGGATCCCCGCCCACCCCGGCGGGTAGGACTCGGCCCGGGCGTACGCGCCGGGGAAGCAGTACAGGACCGTGAACGGCGTGTCCGCCACCGGATCCCGCACCTCCCCGAAGCGGTCCGGCAGCACCAGCTCCGGCAGCCGCGTGCCGCGCAGCGCGTGCACCCGTTCGGCCTCCCGCGAGGACTCCTCCGTCGTCGCCGTCATCTCGCCTTCCCCCAGGACCCAGGTGTCTCCCCAGTCCTGGAGGGCCACCAGGACCGGCAGCAGCCCCCGCCCGCGCGGGGTCAGCCGGTATTCGTGCCGCACCGGGCGCTCCTGGTACGGCTCGCGCGTCAGCACCCCGGCTTCGACCAGCAGTTTCAGCCGCTCGGCCAGCACCTTCCGGGACACCCCCAGCTCGCGCTGGAACGCGTCGAAGCGGTGCACGCCGCGTGCGGCGTCGCGCACGATCAGCAGCGTCCACCAGTCGCCCACCACGTCGAGGGCCTGGGCGATGGCGCAGTCCGCGTCGTCGAGGTGCGTGCGCTGGGCCATGGGCACTCCTTTGTCCGTTGACCCAAGGCTGTCATGCTGACATAGTCCGTTCCCAAAGGGAACTAACCAGGGTTCGGGGGCGGACATGGCAATGGCGCAAGGCTTCAAGGACGTGCCGCGCGTGGTGTGGCTGCTGGCGGCCGGGGTGTTCGTCAACGCCGTCGTCAGCTTCACCTTCGTCTTCGTCTTCCTGTACCTGACCGGCCCGCGCGGCCTCGGCGCCGCCCAGGCGGGCCTGGTCACCGGCATCGGCGGCATCGGCCTCGTCGCCGGGAACTTCACCGGCGGCTGGTACGGGGACCGCTTCGGCCACCGCCGCGTGCTGCTCGCCGCCTCCACCGCCGGCGGCCTCGCCCTGATGTCCTTCCCGCTGCTGTCCACCGCCGGGCTCTACGCGGCCCTGCCGCTGGCCCAGTACGCCTCCGGCGTGGTCCGGGCGGCGAACTCCGCGCTGGTCGCCGTCACCGTCCCCGAGGGGGCCCGGCGGCAGGCCTTCGCCGTCGTACGCTGCGTCTCCAACGGAGGCTTCACCCTCGGCCCGCCGCTGGGGGCCCTGCTCGCGACCGGGCTCTCGTACGACTGGCTCTTCGTCGCCGACGGCCTCGGCACCCTGTTCTTCGCCCTCTGGACCGCGCGGGTCGTCCCGGCCCGCGGGGCCTCCCGCAGCGCCTCCCGCCCTGCCGCCGCGGCCCCGGACGGGGGTCTGGGCCGAGGCGTGTGGGAGGAGCTGCGGGCCAGGCCCGCCGTACTCGTCCTGCTCGGGGCGATCCTGGTGACCGACCTCGTCTACCGCCAGCAGTACTCGGCCTTCCCCGTGTACCTCGCCGACCACGGGCTCGACATCCGCGCCTTCGGCTTCGTCATCGCCCTCAACGGGGGCGTCATCCTGCTGCTGGAGCTCCCGGCCGCCGTCGCGCTGCGCGCCCGCCCGCCGCTGCCCGTCATCGGCACCGGCATCGTGCTCGTCGGGGCCGGGTACGCGGCGCTGCTCACCGGGGTGGGGGTCGCCGCCGCCGTGGCGATGATGGTGCTGCTCAGCCTCGGCGAGATCCTGTACAAGACCACTGCGACCGCGTACGTCGCCGACCAGGCGCCCGAGCACGCCATCGGGCGGTTCCAGAGCCTGTACGCGGGGGTCTCGGTCAGCGGGGTCGTCCTCGGGCCGCCGCTCGGCGGAGCCCTCTACGCGGCCGCGCCCGGGCTGCTGTGGCCGCTGTGCGCGGCGCTGGCGGCGGGCGCGGGCGGCGCGGTGCTGTGGGCGGCGCGGCGGGAAGGGCGGAGCGCCGCGCCGGACGGGGAGCGACACGCGGCGCGACCGGCACATGAGACCGGTTCGCAACCTCGGGCCGTCGCCGGTTAGGTTTCGGGCATGACTGCTACGCGTACCACCGGCGCCGTCGCCGCCGGACTTGCCACCATCGCCTCCGACGGCACCGTCCTCGACACCTGGTTCCCCGCCCCCGAGCTGGTCGCCGAGCCCGGGCCGGCCGGCACCGAGCGCCTCACCGCCGATCAGGCCGTGCAGCTGCTGGGCGCCGCCGCGGCCAAGGCGATCCGCCTGGACGCGGTCCGCGACGTCGAGGTCGTAGCCGTCCGCACCGTGATCTCCTCCCTGGAGGACAAGCCGCTCGACGCGCACGACGCGTACCTGCGCCTGCACCTGCTCAGCCACCGCCTGGTCAAGCCGCACGGCCAGAGCCTGGACGGCGTCTTCGGCCTGCTGGCCAACGTCGCCTGGACCTCGCTGGGCCCGGTCGCCGTGGACCAGGTGGAGGCCGTACGGCTGAACGCGCGCGCCGAGGGCCTGTACCTCCAGGTCACCTCGATCGACAAGTTCCCGCGGATGACGGACTACGTCGCCCCCAAGGGCGTGCGCATCGCCGACGCGGACCGGGTCCGCCTGGGCGCGCACCTCGCCGAGGGCACCACCGTCATGCACGAGGGCTTCGTCAACTTCAACGCCGGCACCCTCGGCACCTCGATGATCGAGGGCCGCATCTCGGCCGGCGTCGTGGTCGGCGACGGCTCCGACATCGGCGGCGGCGCGTCGACGATGGGCACCCTCTCGGGCGGCGGCAAGCAGATCATCTCGATCGGCGAGCGCTGCCTGATCGGCGCCGAGGCCGGCGTGGGCATCGCGCTGGGCGACGAGTGCATCGTCGAGGCCGGCCTGTACGTGACCGCGGGCACCCGCGTCACCCTCCCGGACGGCCAGATCGTCAAGGCCCTGGAGCTCTCGGGCGCCGGCAACATCCTCTTCCGCCGCAACTCGGTCACGGGAACGGTCGAGGCCCGCCCGAACAACGCGGTCTGGGGCGGCCTGAACGAGGTCCTGCACTCCCACAACTGATCCCGGGCCGCAGCCGTCCCGGAACAGCCGCGACGCCCTCGTCTCCCCGGAAGGGGGCGGCGAGGGCGTCGTGTTCTTCTCCTGGTCCCGGAAGCGTCCTCCCGCCCCGAGCGCGGGGGGACGCGGGGGTCAGTGGAGGGCGATGGTGCGGATCAGGCCCGCGAAGGCCTCTTCCTCCGCCTCGGTCAGTTCGACCGACTCCATCGGGTGCGCGGCGGCGCTGCGCTGCGCCGGGATGACCGCGACGCCCTCGTACGCGCCGGGCTCCGGCTGCCGGAAGCGGGAGTCCCACAGCATGTGCCCGAGGCCGAGCACCCACACGAGAGCGGCCACGAGCAGGACGGCCAGGCCGATTTCCTGGGCGAGGGAGATGGAGGGGAACACGCGGTCCTCCGGGGGATACGGGGGGACATGGTCGAGCGTGGGGCCACTCAACACCACAACCCGGGGCGAATGGGTGGTGATGTGGCGAGCATCACGCCAGGGGCGAAAGTCCCGACTTCTCCCTACGTGTCCTGCGGCGCCCCCGCCCGGTGCGCCGCCAGGCTCAGCTTGAAGCCCTCGTGGCTGCGCGCGAAGCCCAGCCGTTCGTAGAACCGGTGGGCCTCCGCCCGCCGCTTGTTGCTGGTCAGCTGGACGAGACCGCAACCGCGCCCGCGCGCCCGCTCCACCGCCAGCCGCATCAGCTCCGCGCCGAGCCCGTCGCCCCGCCGGTCCGGCCGGATCCGTACCGCCTCCACCAGCGCCCGCTCCCGCCCGCCCTGGCCGAGGCCCGGGACGTACGTCAGCTGGAGGCAGCCGACCACCGCGCCGGCCGCCCCGGGCTCGCAGAGGACCAGCATCTCGTTGCGGGCGTCCTCCTCGATCGCGGCGAAGGCCCGCTCGTGCGCCTCGCCGACCTCGGCCCGCTCCTCGCCGGCGTCCGCCAACAGGGCCAGTACGACGGGCAGGTCCTCACGGGTGGCAGTGCGGAAGATCATGGCCGGAAGTGTCGCAGGGCCCCCGGGCGGAACGGCGTCCGGGGGCCCTGCCGGTCAGTGGCGCGCCGCCGTTACGGGCGGAAGCGCAGCACCTGCGGGTCGTGGTCGCTGTTCTGCGCCGAGAACTCCGCGTTGATGTGCACGCTGTCGTACGTGAAGTTCTTGATCGCCGGGCTGGTCAGGATCTGGTCCAGCACCTGCGCGTTGCCCTGGTACACGTACGAGTAGCGCTCCGCCTTCGGCAGCGACTTGATCGCCGAGTACAGCGCCCCGCCGTCCTCCAGCGCCTGCGCGGTCGCCGAGAACTCGAAGTCGTTGATGTCGCCGACGGCGAGGACGTTCGCGTGCTTGTCCGCCGCCAGGAGCTGCTTGACGAAGCCGTTCACGGCCTGCGCCTGGAGCAGCCGCTTGGCCTCCGAGGAGCGCACCGGCGGCTGGTGGACCGAGGTCAGGCCCTCGTCGCCGCCCTTGGAGCCGAAGTGGTTGGCGATCACGAAGACCGTCTTGCCCTTGAAGACGAACTCGCCGGCCAGCGGCTTGCGGCTGTCGGCCCACGCCGGGTTCGCGGGGTCGATCCGGCCGGGGGAGTGGGTCAGGGCGGCCTTGCCGTCCACCTGCGTCACACCGGTCGGGGTCAGCGCGTCGCCCGCCGCGCGGTCCGTGAAGGAGACGCGGGCCGGGTTGAACAGGAACACCTGGCGGATGTTGCCGCCGGGCTCGCCACCGTCCTTGTTGTTCTCCGGGTTGACGGTGCGCCACTGGTACGCCGGGCCCCCGGCCGCCACGATGGCCGCGGTGAACTTCTTGATGGTCTCCTCGGCGGAGACGGTCTCGTCCTTCTTGGCGCCGTTGTCGTCCTGGATCTCCTCCAGGGCGAGGATGTCGGGCGAGGCGAGGTTCGTGACGACGGCCTTCGCCAGGTTGTCGAACTTCTCCTGCGGGTCGCTCGGGTCGAGGTTCTCCACGTTGTACGTGGCCACCGCGAGCTCGTTCGCCGCCTGCGCCTTGGTCTTCTCGGGGGCGAGGGTGCCCGCCTTGACCGTGCCGAGGGTGCGGGCCACCAGGGTGTAGCCGCCGAACTGGTTGAAGTCGAGCGGGCCCTCGGTGGTGCCGGTCAGCTTGTCGCCGACGTTGGCCACCGGGAAGGGCTGCTGGGCGATCGGCGCCAGCTGCTGGATCTGCAGGCGGCCGGTGTTCTGGGACTCGTACGAGCCGTAGAGCGTGCCGCCGCGCTTGGCGGTGTTCTCCCAGCCCTTCACCGTGACCCACAGCTCCGAGTACGGGTCGGTGGCGCCGACCACGCGCGAGGTGCCGATCTTCACGTTCATGCCCTCGAGGGACTCGTAGAAGTCCAGGGCGTAGCGCGAGGGCTCCAGGGTCAGGCCGTTGATGCTGCCGGCGGCGGCCGGGTCGCCCGTCGGGGCGTACTCGGCGGGCACGTTGTACTCGTTGATCGCGGTGGCCTCGGGCAGCGCGTTGCCCGAGGAGACCACGGTCACGGCGGGCTTGGAGATCTGGGTGACCGACTGGTTGCCGGAGGAGACGCCGCCGGGGATGTACTCGCCGACCACGCCGGAGACCTTGACCGCGTCGCCGACGGCGACGGTCGGGGCGGAGCTGGTGAAGACGAAGACGCCCTCGCTGGTCGCGTCGTTGTCGTCGGCGTCCGGGTCCTGCATCCAGAAGCCGCGCGAGCCGTACGTGCGCACGCCCGTCACGATGCCGGCGACATCGGCGACCTGCTTGCCGTTGAGCGGCGATATGCGGGTGGTGCCCTGGATGTCGTGGATGCGTATCGGCTCGGCGGACGCGGCGCCTTCGGCGGCGTCGGCGGTGCCCGCGAGCAGGCCGGTGGCCAGGGCGGTGGCGACGAGTGCCGAGACGGCGGCGGAACGGGGATGCGAGGAGCGCATGGTCAAGAACTCCGGTGTGTGGAAGGCGAAAGCGAAAGGGGTGTTGCGTGTTTTTGGCGGGATTTGTGCGGCGCTCCGCGGCCGGGCCGCGGGAGATCCGCAGGAATCCCGGAGGTTCCCCATAGATCTACGCGCGTCAATTTCCTGTGTGACCAGGGAAGTTGTCAAGGTCTCCAGGGGATACGGAAGCTGACTGTGGGATGAACCAAAGGAGATGGCCCCCCGGGAGCGCCCGATATGCGTCTACGCTGGTGCGCCGGACGGCCGTCCCGCGGCGGCCGGACCAGCGCCCCGGACCAGCCCCGGGGCAGCCGAACCACCGTCCCGCGGGGCCGTGCCCCATCGCCCCACAGCGTTCGCGAGGAGACCGTCCCATGTCCGCAGAGCCGCACCCCACGCTGCCGCCGGTACGGCTGCCCTCCGATGCGGAACTGGCCCGCGACGCCCTCGGCGCCCCGCTGTTCGCCCGCGCCGTACGGCTCGCCCGCTGGGCCGGACCGCACACCCGCGTGGAGATCGGCGGCGAACTCGCCGCCGCGCAGCTGCCCGAGGCCGCCGCCGTGCTCGGCCTCGACCCCGCCGACGAGGAAGGGCCGGTGCTCGCGAGCCAGGCCTGGCGGGTGGCCGTGGACACCGGCCTCGTCGACGTGGCCGACCCCGGCGACGGCGACGAGGACGGCGACGAGGAGTCCGGCACCGCCGTACCCGGCGAGGACCTGGCCCTGGTCACCGGCGGCACGCCCGGCGAGGTGCTCGACCTGTGGCTGGCGGCCCTGGACACGGTCCTCGCGGACGCGGCCGTGCCCGATCTGGACGACCTCGTCGACGCGCTGGACGCGGGCGGCGAGATCGACTTCGACCGGCTGGACTGGAACCCGGGCCGCGAGGCGGACTTCCTCGACGGGGTCCTCGCCAACCTGTACCTGCTCACCGCCTCCGGGCGCGGCGCTGCGGACGGGCCGATTCCGCTGCCGGTGCTCGCCGCCTCGATGGTCGTCCCCGAGGACATGGGCGAGCCGACCGACGCCGTGCTGGAGCAGGTCTCGGACGCGATGATGCGCCTCGACGACCAGTTCCGGCAGCTGGAGCCGATCGGGCTCGTCGAGTTCCGGCCCGTGGACGAGGCGCTGATGGCGGAGGCGGACGACGAGGAGTTCGCCGCGGCCGGCTCGGCCGGCGCTCCGGGCGCCGGTGCGGGCTCCGGCGGAGTCGACGACGAGGACGTCTCCCGGTACGGCCTGGTGCGGCTGACCCCGCTCGGCATGTACGGGATCCGCGCCCGCCTGCTGGAGGCCGGGGTCACCGCCCCCGCCGTCGGCGAACTGGCCGACAAGGGCGCCGACGCCCTGCTCGACGCGGTCGCCGGATACCCCGAGGGCGCGGCCCAGGCCGAGATCGAGCAGTGGCTGGCCGGCCGCGAACTGCAGGGCGCGGTCGCCGAACTGCTGGCCGCGGCCCGCGGCTCCGACGAGGGCGGCCCGCTGCGCCGGCTGCGCTGCCAGCAGGCCCTCGCCCCGGCCGGTCCGGAGGCCGAGCAGGCGGTCCGCGCGGTGCTGGACGACGCGGAGCTCGGCGGGCTGGCCCGGGTCTGGCTCTCCGAGCGCGGGGTGGCCGACGTACCGGCGCCGGACGAGGCCATGGTGTTCTGGCTGACCGTCGACACGATCGCGGCGCAGCTCGCGGCGGACGGGGAGACGGAGGAACTGCCGCTGCTGATGCGGTCGCTGACCGAGCACCACACGGGCTTCTTCGACCAGGTGTGGCGGGTGGACCACCCGGCGACGACGTACGTGCTGGAGACGATGGGCCGGATGCATCCGGACAGGAAGGCCGCCAAGGAGGCCCGCAAGGCCGCCTTCAAGGCCCGCTCGCGCCGGGCCTGACGGGGCGGGTCCCCGGGGCTGAAGCGGCGGCCGGGGCGGGGTGGTACGCGGGGTGGTACGGCGGCCGGAACGCGCCGTTCCTGAGCGGGAGTCGGCCATTGCGGCCACCGGCAAGGGGTCGGCTCCGCGTCGAGGGTAGTTCAGCCGCCGTTCACGTGCGGGCGGGAGCGTGTGCGCCGACGACCGCACGACAGGCGCACCACCTCCCCACCCCTGGAGACCCGATGCCGCTCAGCCGTAGAGACTTCACCGCCCGCACCGTCATCGCCGGCGCGGGAGTCGCGCTCACCGGGACGGTCGGCGCACTCGCCACCGCCCCGGGAGCGCTGGCGGCGGACGACAGCACCGGCCGCGACGAGCACGGCCGTCCCTGCGAGCCCGGCTACGGCCCGCTCCTCGCGGACCCGGCCGGACTGCTCGCCCTCCCCGCCGGGTTCAGCTACCGCGTGATCACCCACAGCGGGGTCACCACCCTCGACTCGGGCGAGTCCACCCCCTCCAACCACGACGGCACGGCCGCCTTCGAGGGCCACCGCGGGGTCACCCTCCTCGTCAACAACCACGAGCTCAAGGGCAAGCGGACGGACTGGGCGCACCCCGTCCCGCTCACCGAGGGCCTCGTCTACGACCCGGGCGCGGCCGGCGGATGCACGGTCGTCGAGGTCCGGCGCGGCGGCGAGGTCGCCGAATGGGTGGGCGTCGCCGGTACGTCCACCAACTGCGCGGGCGGCGCCACCCCCTGGGACACCTGGCTGACCTGCGAGGAGACCGAGGACCTCGCCGGCAAGAACGGCATGACCAAGGACCACGGGTACGTGTTCGAGGTCGACCCGCACGACCGGCGCGCCAACCGCGACCCGAAGCCGGTCAAGGCCTTCGGCCGGTACGCCCACGAGGCCGTGGTCATCGACCCGCGCCACGGCCACGCCTACCTGACCGAGGACGCCTCCGGCCCCAACGGGCTGCTCTACCGCTGGACCCCGCCGAGCGGCTTCCGGCACGGGCGCGGCAAGCTCCGCACCCTCGCCGCCGACGCGGGCGTGCTCGCCGCCGCCAAGTGCTTCGACAGCGCGGGCCGGTTCGTCGACGACCTCTCGCGCGCGACGAAGATCGGCACCGTCTACGGGGTCGACTGGGTGACCGTCCCGGACCGCGACGCGCGGACCGTGTCGGTGCGCAAGCAGTTCGGGGAGGGTGCGGTGACCCGCGCCCGCAAGCTGGAGGGCATGTGGTGGGCCGACGGGGGCACGTACTTCGTCTCCTCGTACGCCCGTGAGGAGAGCCCGGGCGCGGCCCACGACGGCCAGGTGTGGTTCTACGACCCGAAGCGGCGCACGATCCGGCTGACGGTGGTGCTCGGGGTGAACGCAGACCCGGCCAAGGACGGCTCCTACGACGGCCCCGACAACATCACGGTCTCGCCGTACGGCGGTCTGGTCATCGCGGAGGACGGCAGCGGCCTGCAGCACCTGTTCGGCGCGACCGAGTCGGGGCGCACCTATCCGTTGGCGCGCAACGAGCTGAACATGGGGACGGCTCAGGAGCCGGAGTACTCCGAGTTCACCGGTGTCTGCTTCTCGCCGGACGGGCGCACGCTGTACGCCAACATCCAGGACCCGGGCATCATGCTGGCCATCACCGGCCCCTGGCGCCGCGCGCACTGACGCCCGGTTTCACCGATCGACGGCTGCGCCGCCGCCCCTTCACTGGGCGGCGGCGACCTCGGCGACATCGGCGCGGCTGGCGGCGGCCCATTCCTCCAGAAGGAACTCGTACGCTTCGGAGGGCCACTCGTCGTCCACCCGGGTCTCGACGAGGTGCCGTATCGCCTCGTTCGCCTCTGCGGCGGACGGGCGGGCGGGACCCGCGGGCCGGAGTGTGCTGTACATGCTTTCAAGGCTACGGGCGGGCACTGACAGTCACCCACCTATTAAGGGTGGAATCCGTCACCTCGGTGCGGCGGTCGACGGCCCCCGTCGCTCCATGTGCCCGCCCACCTGCTCAGAGTGCTTGGGAGCCGGGCTTGACCATCCCGCGCACTGTGCGCGACTTCACAAACTCTCCGATGGCCGTCATCTCCCATTCGCCCGAGAACTGGCGAATCAGTTTGGCCATCATGACCCCGGTCTGCGGTTCGGCACTGGTGAGGTCGAAGCGCACCAGCTCCTCCCCGCTCGCCGCGTCGATCAGGCGGCAGTACGCCTTGGCGACCTCGGTGAACTTCTGGCCGGAGAAGGAGTTGACCGTGAAGACGAGGCCCGTGGCCTCGGCGGGCAGCCGCCCGAGGTCCACGACGATCACCTCGTCGTCCCCGGCGCCCTCGCCGGTGAGGTTGTCCCCCGAGTGCTTGACGGCGCCGCCCAGGATGGACAGCTTGCCGAAGTAGCAGCTGTCGATGTGGTTGCGCTGCGGGCCGTACGCGATGACGGAGGCGTCGAGGTCGATGTCCCGGCCGCGGAACGCCGGCTCCCAGCCCAGGCCCATCTTCACCTGGGAGAGCAGCGGGCGGCCGTTCTTGACCAGGGACACGGTCTGGTTCTTCTGGAGGCTGACCCGGCCCTTGTCGAGGTTGATCTTCCCGGTGCCGGCGGCGGCCTGCGGCGCGGCGGCGGGCGGGGCGGCCTGCGGGGCCGCGGGGAACGACGGGGCCGCCGGGGGCGCGGGGGGAGCAGGCGCCGCCGGGGCGCTCGGCCAGGACGAAGCGGAGGGCGCGGCCGGGGCCTGCGGGGCGGCCGCGGGCGGCGCGGCGGGCTCCTCGTCCACGGAGACCCCGAAGTCGGTGGCGATGCCGGCGAGGCCGTTCGCGTACCCCTGGCCGACCGCGCGCACCTTCCACACGCCGCCGCGCTGGTAGACCTCGACGACCACGAGCGCCGTCTCGGTGCCCAGCTGCGGCGGGGTGAAGGTGGCGATCACCGCGCCGGTCTCGGCGTGCCGCACGGTGGCGGTGGGCTCGATGCCCTGGAAGGTCTGGCCCGCGGCGTCGGGGCTGGCCGTGACCACGATCCGCTCGATGCCCGGCGGCAGGGCGCCCGTGTCCACGGTGATCGAATCCGGCGCCGCACCGCCGCCGGACCGGTAGCTGACACCGGGCCCGGACGGCTGGTTGTAGAAGATGAAGTCGGCGTCGGAGCGCACCTTGCCGTCCGCCGCGAGGAGCAGTCCCGACACGTCGAGCCGCACCGGGGCAGCCACGTCCACCGTCACGCGGACGGTGTTGAGCGGCAGGTTGGAACCTGGGGTCATAGCGGTCATGCCCGGAGAACGACCGGAGGTGCTTTGCCGTTCCCTTACCCTCGTGGCGGATTTCAGCGCCTGTTGCGGGGGTGGTTCTTCGCCGTGCGCTCGTTGCCGAACTTGTACGCCCCCGTCCAGCGGGCCATCACGAGCTGCTCGTCGCCGGACCCCACCTCGGCGAGGAACTTCTCGGCCCGGCCGCCGCGCAGGGTGCTCGCGGAGCGCCCCTGGTGGGTGATGACCACGCTCCCGTCGGCGCGCTGTTCGTACGTGAATCCGTGAGGTCTCGGCATGACCGGCAGCCTGCCCCCGCGGCGCGGGGGCAGGCAAGGCAATTACGGAGCCGCGGGCGTGACCCGGCGCGGCAGCCCCAGCGGGTTCGCCTCGCGCAGCTCCGCCGGGAGCAGCGGGTCCGGCACCGACTGGTAGACCACCGGCCGCAGCCAGCGCTCGACGGCGGTCCCGCCGACCGAGGTGGAGTGCGAGGTCGCCGCCGGGTACGGGCCGCCGTGGTGCTGGGCCGGGGCCACCGCGACCCCGGTCGGCCAGCCGTTGACCAGGATCCGCCCGGCCAGAGCCGTCACCTGCGCGATCAGCTCCGCCGCCGGGCCCGGGCCGCCGTCGGCCTCGGCCGCGGAGAGCTGGAGCGTGGCGCTCAGGTTCCCGGGGAGCAGGCCGAGCACCGACCCCGCCTCGCTCTGGTCCGCGTACCGGACGACCACGGTCACCGGTCCGAAGCACTCCTCCAGCAGCACCTCGTACGCGCCGCCCTCCAGCAGGTTTCCGGCGGACACGGTCAGGTATCCCGCGCCGACGGTGTGCTCGCCGCCGGAGCCCGGGGTGACGGGCGCGTCGACGCCGGGCAGCGCGGCGCGCTCGCGTACGCCGGAGACGAAGTTCTCCCGCATCCGGTGGTCGAGCAGGACGCCCGGCTCGGTCTCGCCGAGGGCCTTCGTCAGCGCGCCGGTGAGCCGGTCGCCGTCGGCGCCCTCGGGGACGAGGACCAGGCCCGGCTTGACGCAGAACTGGCCGACCCCGAGGGTGACCGAGCCCGCCAGCCCGGCGGCGATCTCCTCGGCGCGCTCGGCGGCGGCCGCGGGCGTGACCACGACGGGGTTGAGGGAGCCGAGTTCGCCGTGGAACGGGATGGGCACGGGCCGGGCGGCGGCCGCGTCGAACAGCGCCCGGCCGCCCCGGATGGAACCGGTGAATCCGGCGGCGGAGACGAGCGGGTGGCGGATCAGCTCCAGGCCCGCGTCGAACCCGTGGACGACGGCGACCACTTCGGCCGGCAGCCCGGCCGCCACGGCCGCCCGGCGCAGCAGCGAGGCGCACAGCTCGGAGGTGGCCGGGTGGTCGGGGTGCGCCTTGACGACCACCGGGCAGCCGGCGGCCAGCGCGCTCGCGGTGTCCCCGCCGGGGACGGAGAACGCGAGCGGGAAGTTGGAGGCGGCGTACACCGCGACCACGCCCAGCGGCACCTTGTAGCGCCGCAGCTCGGGGCGCGGCGGGACGGCGCCGGCGTCGGGGCGGTCGATGCGGATGTCGAGGTAGGAGCCCTCGTCCACGGCGTCGGCGAAGGCGCGCAGCTGGCCGGTGGTGCGGGCGAGTTCGCCGGTGAGCCGGCCCGGGCCGAGGGCGGTCTCGGCGTCGGCGGCCTCGATGACGTGGGCCGCGGCCTCGTCGAGCAGTTCGGCGGCCGCGCGCAGGAAGGCCGCGCGGGCGGTGCGGTCGGCGAGTGCGCCGCGGGCCGCGTGGGCGGCGCGTACGGCTTCGTCCACTTCCCCGGACGTGGCTTCGACGGCGACTTGTTCGCGCTGCTTCCCGGTGCGGGGGTCCACACTCCAGACTGGTGTTGCTGCCATGGCGCACTGCCTCCTGGATCTACGCTGACCCGCGCGGTGGCGTTCAGTATTCTGAACGCCGTTCCGATGGATGGATGATCACATCCGTTCCGGACTCTATTTCCGGGTCTTCCGCGTTGACAAGGGACAAGAGGGGCAAGAAGGCGAATGACCACAGGTGAACCGGGCGGATCCGGCGCGGAATCGGAATCAGAACCCGAACCGGTAGCAGGGGCGGGGACGGGACCGGGAGCGGGGGCGGGACCGGGGGCGGGGACGCCGGCCGCCGTCAAATCGGCCGTCCGTACGGTCGTGCTGCTGGAGCACTTCGCGGCGCGGCCCGGACTGCACAGCCTGGCCGACATCCAGCACGACCTCTCGCTGCCCAAGTCCAGCCTCTACATGCTGCTGCGCACGCTGGTGAACCTGGGGTGGGTGGAGACGGACGCGACCGGCACGCGGTACGGCATCGGCGTACGGGCCCTGCTGGTCGGCAGTTCGTACATCGACGGGGACGAGGTGGTCGCCGCGGCCCGGCCCACCCTGGACCGGCTCTCCGACGACACCACCGAGACCATCCACCTGGCCCGGATGGACGGCACGAGCGTGGTCTACCTGTCCACCCGCCCGTCCCAGCACTACCTGCGGCCGTTCACGCGCGTCGGGCGGCGCCTGCCCGTGCACTCGACGGCGCTGGGCAAGGCGCTGCTGGCGACCCACTCCGACGATGAAGTGCGGGCGCTGCTGCCGCGGCGGCTGGAGGCGGTCACCGAGCACACGATCACCGACCGGGAGCAGCTCGTGGAGGAGCTGGCGCTGGTGCGGGAGCAGGGCTACGCGGTGGACCGGGAGGAGAACACGCTCGGGCTGCGGTGCTTCGGGGTGGCGGTGCCGTACCGGACGCCGGCCCGGGACGCGGTGAGCTGCTCGGTGCCGGTGGCCCGGCTGACGGCGGACCACGAACAGCGCATCAAGGCGGCGCTGTTCGAGGCGCGGGACCGACTGTCGGTGGCGACCCGGCGGATGTGAGCCGGTGGACGGGGAGGTTCCTCCCCCGGGCGGGGGAGAGGGTTCCCCAATGCGGGGGAGGTGGCGGGGCGGCGGACACGGGACCGTTGGGTCATGACCACACAAGCCGTTCACCTGGGGGCCGGACGCAAGGCCCTGGGGGCGGTGGCGCTGGCCGCCACCGTGCCCTATCTCGTGCTCAAGTCCGCCTGGCTGTCGGGGAGCCGGGTCGGGATTCCCGACGACAGCCCGCTGCTGGATGCGGGGACGTTCCTCACCGTGGCCAACGCGGTGACCCTGGCCATGGACGCGAGCGTGATCGTGCTCGTCCTGGTCCTCACCAGACCCTGGGGGATGCGGGTCCCTCCCTGGCTGCTCACGGTCCCCGCCTTCACCGCCACCGGGCTGCTCACCCCGATCCTGATCGCGTTCCCGGTCCAACTGCTCATACGGGCGGCGGGTCCGGGCGGGTCGGCGCCCGCCGGGGAGGCGGCGCGGCCCTTCCTCGACTCCTGGGTGTTCACCGTCGTCTACACCGGCTTCTCCGTCCAAGGACTCGCCCTGGCCGGGCTGTTCGTGCCCTATGCGCGCGAGCGCTGGGGACGGCGCTGGCAGGGCGTGCTGGGCCGCGGGCTCCCGTCACCCACGGGGGTGGTGGCGGGAGCCGCGGCGGCGCTCGGCCCGGTGATCGCGGCCGTCCACGTGTACTGGGCCTTCGGCGGGACCGCCGGGCTGGGGGAGGAGCGGGCCGCCCACACGGCGACCGCGGGCGTGGTGTCCGGGGTGCACGCGATGTGCGCGCTCGCCGCCGCCGCGGGGGCGCTGCTGCTGGTCCGGGGCGGCAGCCGGGCCGCGTGGTGGCCGCTGGCCCTCACCTGGATCGGCTCGGCGGCGGCCCTGTGCTGGGGGCTGTGGCCGTGGGCCGCCTCCCTGGGCCCGCAGCTCGACGGAGGCGAACAGCCGTCCGCGGCCGTCCAGTTGATCTACGCTGGACAGATGATCACCGGAATATGCGCCGCCGCCGTGCTGGCCCGGTTCCTCACCTCTCGCCGCGAGGAGTGATGCGGACGGCGGCGTCCCGGCTGCTGGGGGCCCGGGCCCGGCTGCGGTGGGTCCACCTGGTCCTCGGCGGGGCCCTGCTGATGCCGTACTTCCTCCTCGCCCAGGTGGTGGTCGGCGTCTGGGCCGGCCAGGGCGGCTTCTTCAGCTCCGTGCCGCTGACCTTCGCCTCGTACGGGCTGGCCCTGCCACTGGTCGCGGCGACCGCCGTGTTCGGGCTCGTCCGGCCGCTGTCGGCCGCCGCCGCACGGGCCCTGTGCGGGGTGCCGGGCGGGAGGCTGGCCGAGGGGCCGGCCCGGTCCTGGGCGGCGCGGGGGCGGACCTCGGCCTGGTGGACCCTGCACCTGGGGCTCGGCGCGGTGGTCAGCGGGATCAGCCTCGCGGTACCGCCCATGGCGGTGGTGCTGATCGCGCTGCCGTTCGTGAGCGGGCCGCGGGCCGAAGAGCTGGGACTGGGCCGGCTCGGCACGGATGCCGCGCCGTACGTCGCCCCGCTGCTCGGGACCGGGCTGCTGGCCGGGCTGGTCCTGTGCGCCGCCGGGGCCGGGGCGCTGCTGGCCCGGGCGGCGCCCGTGCTGCTCGGCCCGACCGCGGCGGACCGGCTGGCCGCGGCCGAGGAGCGGGCCGCCGACCTGGCCGTGCGCAACCGGCTGGCCCGGGAGCTGCACGACGCGGTCGGGCACGCCCTGAGCGCCGTCACCCTCCAGGCGGTCGCCGCCCGGCGGGTGCTCGACAGCGACCCCGCGTTCGTGCGGGAGGCGCTGGCCGCGATCGAGGACACCACCCGGCGGACGGTGGGCGAGCTCGACGCCGTGCTCGGCCTGCTGCGGGACGGGGACCCGGCCCGGCCCGGGGGCGCGCCCGCCCCGACCCTCGCCGCCGACCTCGACGGACTGCTGGCCCGGACCCGCGCCGCCGGGACCGCCGTCACCGCCCGCCAGGACCCCGGACCGGCCGGGAGCTGGGAGCAGCTCCCGGCGATCGCCTCCCGCGAGGCGTACCGGATCGTCCAGGAGGGCCTGAGCAACGCCCTGCGCCACGGCACGGGCCCCGTCGAGCTGCGGATCGCCGTACGGGGCACGGCGGACGGAACCCTTCGTGAACTGGAGATCACCATGACCAATCCGCCGGGCCCCGCGGCGGAGCCGCAGCCCCGTACCACCGGGGGCCGCGGGCTGCACGGCGCCGCCGAGCGGGCCGCCCTGCTCGGCGGCCGCCTCGAAGCCGGCCCGCACCGGGGGCTGTGGCGGCTGCGGGCCGTCCTCCCGCTCGGCGGAGGCTCCCGATGACCGCCCAGAGCCCGCCACCGCTGCGCATCGTGCTCGCCGACGACGAGCGGATGGTCCGCACCGCCCTGCGGGTCATCCTCGAAGCGGAACCCGATCTGGAGGTCGTCGGCGAGGCGGCCACCGGCGCCGAGGCCGTCCCGCTGGTGCGCTCCCTGGCCCCCGACGTGGTGCTGATGGACGTCCGGATGCCCGAGATCGACGGCATCCGGGCCACCGGGCAGATCATCGCCACGATGCCGCGGCCGCCCCGGATCGTGGTCGTCACCACCTTCGAGAACGACGCGTACGTCTACGACGCGCTGCGCGCGGGCGCCTGCGGGTTCCTCCTGAAGCGGGCCCGTCCCGACGAGCTGATCGGCGCGGTCCGCCTGGTCGCCCGCGGCGACAGCCTGCTCTTCCCGGCGGCCGTCCGCGCCCTGGCCTCCTCGCACGCCCCCGGCGGCCGGGGCCCCGCCGCCCCCTGGGTGGCGCGGCTCACCGACCGGGAGGCCGGCGTGCTGCGCCTGATGGCCACGGGGCTGTCCAACCACGAGATCAGCAAGCGCCTCGGGGTCGGGCCCCAGACGGTCAAGAGCCATGTCGCCGCGGTCCTCGCCAAGACCGGGTCGCGCGACCGCACCCAGGCGGTCATCGCGGCCTATGAGGGCGGCTTCATGAAGAAAGGCTGAGAACCCGGCCACAATCGGGGCAGAGCGGAACGCATGAGGGCCTTGGGACGTCCTTCTGGGGGATGAACAAGACGATCAGGCGTGCGTCGGTCTTCTGTCTGCTCCTGGTGCTGGCCCTTTTGGTGCGGGTCACCTGGGTGCAGGCCTACCAAGGCCAGGCCCTCGCAGACAACGAGAACAACCGGCGGAACCTCATCGGGCAGTACGAGAACCCGCTGGGCAACATCATCGTGGGCGGGGAGGCGATCACCGGCTCGGTGAAGACGGACGGCAAGGACTTCGGCTACAAGCGCACGTACGTCAACGGCCCGCTCTACGCGCCGCTGACCGGCTACAGCTCGCAGGCCTTCGGCACGAGCATGCTGGAGGGCGTCTACAAGAAGATCCTCAACGGGTCCGACGACCGGCTCAAGACGGTGATGGACATGCTCACCAACAAGCGGGCCTCGCCGGGCAACGTGCTGACCACCGTCGACAAGGACGTCCAGAAGGCCGCGTACGACGCCCTCCAGGGCAAGCAGGGCGCCGCCGTCGCCATCGACCCGGCGACCGGCGAGATCCTCGCCATCGTGAACAACCCCTCCTTCGACCCGGGCAGCATCGCCGGGGCCAACGACAAGGAGGCCTGGGAGAAGCTGATCGAGGACAAGGGCAAGGCCCTGGAGAACGTGGCCCTGCGCAAGCCGCAGGCGCCCGGCTCCACCTTCAAGCTGGTCACCCTCGCCGCGGCCATCGAGAACGGGCTGGTCACCAACCTCGACACGCCGACCGGCACCCCGGACCCGTACACGATCCCCGGGACCCGGACCCTGCTGCCCAGCGAGGCGGGCTCCGCGGCCTGCAACAACGTCTCGGCGCGCACCGCGCTGCGGCTGTCGTGCAACAACGTCTTCGCCGAGCTGGCGCACCGGCTCGGCCAGGACAAGATGCGGGCGATGGCCGAGAAGCTCGGTTTCAACACCGAGATCGCGACGCCCGTCACCGCCCGGCCGGCGAGCAAGTACCCGACGAACAAGATGTCCGTCGACCAGGTCGCGCAGACGGGTATCGGCCAGTTCGACGTGCAGGCCACCCCGCTCCAGATGGCGATGGTGACCGCCGCGATCGAGAACGGCGGCAAGCTCGTCGCCCCGCACTCGGTCTCCGAGGTCACCGACGCGAACGGCAACGTGCTGGAGAGCTTCAAGAACCCGAAGTCCGAACAGGTCATGAAGGCCAAGACCGCGTCGATGCTCCAGGACGCCATGCGGACGGTCGCCACCGAGGGCGGCGGCAAGCCCGCACAGGTGGCCGGCGCCGAGGTGGGCGGCAAGACCGGCACCGCGCAGCGCGGCGTGAACAACAGCCTGCCGCCGCTGGCGTGGTTCACCTCGTACGGCAAGCTCGGCGGCAAGCAGATCGCGGTTGCCATCGTGATCGAGAACTCGGACACCGACCGCTCCGAGATCGGCGGCGGCAAGCTCGCCGCCCCCATCGCCCAGAAGATGATGGAGGCGTGGCTGAAGAAGTAGCCGCGCCGCTCGCTCCACGACGCGCCGGGAACCGACATGGCTCCCGGCGCGTTTCCCTTCCCATGATCAGGACCGCGCACCCCGCAGACCTCGACGCCATAGCCGCCCTGCACACCCGCGCCCGGGCCACCTACTACCGCGGCCGCGTCCCCCAGGAGGCGTACGCCGGCGAAGCCGAACTCGCGCGGACCCGCGCGGGCTGGTCGCTGGCGGTGGCCCGGGCCGCCGACGAGGGCGGGGTGCTGTGCGCCGAGCAGGACGGGGAGCTCACGGGGGTCGCCGCCTTCCGGACCACGGACGGCGAGACGACGCTCACCCAGCTGCACGTGGACCCGGCCCACTGGCGCCGGGGCACCGGGGCCGCCCTGCACGCCGCCTGCGTCGACGCGTGGCGGCGGGCCGGTGTCGGCCGGGTCCGGCTGGAGGTCTACGCACACAACCTCCGGGCCCAGGCCTTCTACGCCCGGCAGGGGTGGCGGAGCGATCCGGCCGGTGCGGGGCGGTCCGGCTCGCACCTGACGCTGTGGCTCACCGTCGGGTCCGGGGAATGCGACGCCCCGGCAGGTGGTTGAAGCCGAAACCGCCCCATCCCGGAACAAGGAGAGAAAAAGGATCATGCGCGTCGAGATCTGGAGCGACATCGCCTGCCCCTGGTGCTACATCGGCAAGGCCCGGTTCACGAAGGGGCTGGCCGAGTTCGCGCACCGCGACGAGGTGGAGGTCGTCTTCCGGTCCTTCGAGCTCGACCCGAACAGCCCCAAGGGCACGGTGGCTCCGGTCCTGGAGATGCTCGCCAAGAAGTACGGCCGGACCCTCGACGAGGCGCGCGCCATGGAGGAGCACGTCGCCGCGAGCGCACGGGCCGAGGGGCTGACGTACCGCACCGACGGGCGCGACCACGGCAACACCTTCGACATCCACCGCCTGCTGCACCTGGCCGCCGCCCGCGGCCGCCAGGAGGAGCTGCTCGACCTCGCCTACCGCGCCAACTTCGCGGAGGAGCGGTCGGTGTTCGACGCCGAGGTGCTGGTCGCCCTCGCCGTCGAGGCCGGCCTGGACGAGGCGGAGGCCCGTACGGTCCTCGCGGACGGCACCGCCTACGCGGCCGAGGTGCGGGCGGACGAGCGCGAGGCGGCGGAACTCGGCGCGAGCGCCGTGCCGTTCTTCGTCCTCGACCGACGCTACGGGATCTCCGGCGGCCAGCCCGCCGAGGTCTTCACCCAGGCCCTGGAACAGGCCTGGGCCGGCCGCGAGGTCCCCGAGCAGGCCACCGCCGACGCCTGCGACCCGGCCGGCGCCTGCCCGGCCCCCCAGGCCTGACGGCCGGCGCCCGGGTCTGACGGTCGCTCCCGGACCTGACGGTCGATCCCGGGTCTGACGGTCGCTCCCGGACCTGACGCCCGGACCTGACGCCCGGGCGGCCCCGGGCCGCTCCACGGGGCGCCCGGCGGCCGGCCGGTCCGGGGGCTCCGGTCAGTACAGGGTTTCCGACCAGGCGGCTTCCGCGGCGGCCGCGGCGTCGGCGGGATCCGTTCCCAGGGCCGTGGCCAGAGCCGTCAGGGACGTGAGGACCGCCTCCAGGGACGCCGCCTGGCCGTAGTGGTTGACGCGGATCATCTCCCCGGCCGCCGAAACGGGGGCCGCGGGGGCGGCGGCCAGGGCCTTGGACGCCACCAGCGCGGCCTGCGGGACGCGGAGCGTGGTGGCCACCGGGGCCGCCTCCTCGGGGCGGGTGACGTACGGGGCGACGCCCAGCGCCTGCGCGCCCGCGCGGGTGGCCGCCGCGGCGGCGCTGTGGCGGGCCATCACCACCGGCAGGCCCTCGGTCGCGATCCGGTCCAGGCAGGCCTCCAGCGCCAGCATCTCCAGCTGCGCCGGGGCGTGCGGCAGCGCCGTGCGGCCCGCGTCGATCCAGCGCTCCTTCCAGTCCAAGAGGGAGAGGTAGGAGCGGCGCGGGGCCGCCGGGTTCTGCGCGAAGCGGTCCCAGGCGCGGTCCGAGACCGACACCGCCGAGACCCCCGCCGGGCCGCCCATCGCCTTCTGGGCGCCGATCACGCACAGGTCCACGCCCCACGCGTCCGGCAGCAGCGGTTCCGCCCCCACCGAGGCCACCGCGTCCAGCATGAACAGCGCCCCGTGGGCCCGTACCGCCTCGCCGATCTCCGCCACCGGGTTGGTGTTCCCGGTCGCCGCCTCCGCGTGGACCAGCGAGACGAAGTCGATTCCCGGGTGCTCGGCCAGTGCCCGGGCCACCTGCTCGGCCGTCACCGCCGTGTCGAAGGGCACCGCCAGGTCCACGACGCCCGCCCCGCAGTCGCGCAGCCAGTTGCCGAAGGTGTTCCCGTACGGGCCGGTCACCACGTTCAGCGCCGTCGAACCGGGCCGCGCCCCCGAGCGGATGCACCCCTCCAGCGGCAGCAGCGCCTCGCCCTGCGTGATCACCACTTCCTGCCGGGTGGAGAGGAGGTCCGCGACCCCCCGCTCGATCGACGCGAAGCGCTCCGCCGTGAGCGGCGGGAGGTCCAGCAGGGGGTGGGTCACGGTGGTGCTCTCTCTTCGTCCGCTGCGTCCGGGGTCTACCCGCACGAGCGTACCGAGACCGCACGTACAGTGCGGAACATGACCGATGACGTGCTGCATGTGAAGGGGCGTGTGCTCGTCGGACCCGACGACGCGCGCGACGAGCTCTGGGTGGTCGGCGGCCGGATCTCGTACCAACGCCCGCACGGGGCCCGCGAGATCACCACCGTGTCCGGCTGGGCCCTGCCCGGTCTGGTCGACGCGCACTGCCACGTGGGGCTCGACGCCCACGGCCCGGTCGACGCGGAGACCGCCGAACGCCAGGCCCTGACCGACCGCGACGCCGGCACCCTGCTCATCCGCGACGCCGGATCCCCCTCCGACACCCGCTGGATCGACGACCGCGAGGACCTGCCGAAGATCATCCGGGCCGGCCGGCACATCGCCCGCCCGCGCCGCTACATCCGCAACTTCGCCCACGAGATCGAGCCGGCCGACCTCGTCGCCTACGTGGGCCGCGAGGCGCGGCGCGGCGACGGATGGGTGAAGCTGGTGGGCGACTGGATCGACCGCGAGGTCGGGGACCTCGCGCCCTGCTGGCCGCGGGCCGAGGTCGAGGCGGCCATCGCCGAGGCGCACCGGCTCGGCGCCCGGGTCACCGCGCACTGCTTCGCCGAGGACTCGCTGCGCGACCTGGTCGAGGCGGGCATCGACTGCATCGAGCACGCCACCGGGCTCACGGAGGACACCATTCCGCTGTTCGCGGAGCGCGGGGTGGCGATCGTCCCGACGCTCGTGAACATCGCGACGTTCCCGAAGATGGCGGCGGGCGGCGAGGCCAAGTTCCCTCGCTGGTCGGCGCACATGAAGCGGCTGCACGAGCGCCGGTACGACACCGTACGGGCCGCCTACGACGCGGGCATCGGCGTGTACGTCGGCACCGACGCGGGGGGTTCCCTGCCGCACGGCCTGGTCGCGGCCGAGGTCGCGGAGCTGGTGCGGGCCGGGATCCCGGCCCTGGAGGCCCTTTCGGCGACGACGTGGGCGGCGCGCGAGTGGCTCGGCAGGCCGGGCCTGTCCGAGGGGGCGCCGGCGGACCTGGTGGTCTACGACGCCGACCCGCGGGCCGACGTACGGGCGCTGGCGCAGCCGCGGCGGGTCGTCGTGAACGGCAAGGTCCGCGCCTGAGCGTCGTGTTGACGTGCCGCGTGACGCCGGTGTCCCGGTGGTCGTTGTGAACGGCCGCCCGGGGCATCGGCGTCGGCGTTTTCCCCGCGACGATGTGGCGAAAAAGAACTCCCGTTCCTTGTGAGGCGCAGTTAATCGAATACATGCATGGAAACCACCCTTTGGAATGAACTCACGTCAGGTTGTCGCCCGTTCACTCTCCGTGCGTAAAGATTCCCAGGGTTAGAGGCCGTCGGCGCGCGATGTCCCCCATTGGCGGCGCGACGGCTCCCATCTCCCCGGGGGTTCCACCACCGTGAACAGCAACACCTTCCGCATGCCCGCAGCCGTCCTGATCGCCACGGGAGCGGTCGCCCTGCTCACCGCCCCGCCCGCCTCCGCCACCGGAGGAAGCGGCTCCACCGGCGCCGGCGAGGGCAAGGCCGGTGCGGTCGTCCTGCGCGCCGGACTCGACGTGGGCCTGCTCGACAAGACGGTCCACCTGCCGCTGACGACCACCCTCAACGAGGTCAGCGCCCCCGCGGCGGCGCAGAAGACCGCCCTGGCCGTGACCCTGGACGGCGTCGAGGGTGGGCAGCCGGTGAGCGTGCTGCGCGCCGACGTGGCCACTTCCAAGGCCACCGCCGACAAGAACCGCGCCGAGGCGGAGGCCAACCTGGCCAACGCCAAGGTGCACGTGCCGGGGCTGCCGGCGCTCTCCCTGATCCAGGTGGAGAAGGTCACGTCCAAGGCCGTGTGCGAGGCGGGCAAGAAGCCCGTGGCCAGCTCGAACGTGCTCGGGTCGGTGACCGTGCTCGGCAAGAGGGTCACGCTCTCGGCCGGCGGTCCGACCAAGGTCGAGATCCCCAAGGTCGGGATGGTCAGCCTGGAGCTCTCCGGCACTCAGACCAGCTCCACCACGGCCGCCGCGGCCGCGCTCCGGCTGAAGGTGTCCGTGAACCCGCTGGACCTCAACGTGGCGCAGGTCGAGGGCGAGGTCGTGCTCGCCGAGGCGCACTGCGAGTCCCCGGCCGGGGCGCCGGCCCCCGAACCCTCGCCGAAGTCCGACATCAATCCGCAGACGGGAGCCTCCGGCACCGGCGCCGGCATCTCCAACACGGCCAACCTGGCCGAGACCGGAGGCAGTTCGGCGACCCCGTACGTGGCGGGCGGTGCGCTGGTCCTGCTCGGCATCGGCGCGGCCGCACTGGTCGTGACCCGGCGCGGCCGCGCCTCGTAGCCGCTGCGGTGGGCGGCCCCGCGAGTGCTCAGCGGGTGGCGCGCTCCAGGCCCTGCTTGTCCGCTCCGCGCGACAGCACGGCCTCGCCGACCTGCTTGTCGACGGCGGCGTACGCGGACTTCGCGGCGGCCCCGAGCCCGGAGTCGGTGGCGGCGCAGGAGGTGCACACGACGCGGAACGGCGGGTTCATGTCCGAGTACTGCGTGAGGTACTCGGCCTTGGTCACGTCCCAGCGGCCGGGGTGGGCGGCCGCCGGGGTGAAGGTGAAGCGCGGGATCGAGGACATGTTGCCGCGCGCCTTGTCGGCCTCGTAGAAGCTGGCGATCTGGTCGCCCATGCCGAAGACGACCCACGTGCCGTTGATCTTCTCGTAGGGCTGCGGCACGTGGTTGTGCGTCCCGAGGATCAGATCGATGTCGGGGAGCCCGTCCGGGCCGCGCGAGGCGGTCAGCGCCTGCGCCAGCTCGCGCTGCTGCTGGTCGGGCGCCGTCTGCCATTCGGTGCCCCAGTGGACGCTGAGGAGGACGACGTTCGCGCCGGCCGCCCGCGCCGCGCGGGCGTCGGCGATGATCCGGTTCTGGTCGATCAGGTTGACGGACCAGGGCTTGCCGGCCGGGACCGGGATTCCGTTCGTGCCGTACGTGTAGTCCAGCTGGGCGACCTTGGCGCCGCCGGCGGAGAGCACCGCCGGGGCCTTGGCCTCATCGGCGCTGCGGGCCGAGCCGACGTGCTTGATGCCGACCCGGTCGAGGTGCTCCAGGGTGCGGACGAGGCCGTCGTAGCCGTCGTCCAGGGTGTGGTTCGAGCCGGTCGAGCAGCTGTCGTACCCGGCGTCCTTCAGGGCGTCGGCCAGCTGGTGCGGGGCCTTGAAGGCGGGATAGCCGGTGTAGGGGCCGCCGGGCCGGCCGTACGGTATCTCGTGGTGGCATATCGCCAGGTCGGCGGCGGCCACCAGGGGCTTGACCCCCGCGAGTATCTTCCGGAAGTCGTGGCTCTCGCCGCTGCCCCGGGCGTCGTCCGCGGCCCGCTGGACGATCGACGGGTACGGGATGATGTCGCCGGTCGCCACCAGCGTGAAGGGCTTGGCTCCGGCGGGGGCCGTGGGACTCGCCTTGCCCTGGCCCGTCCTGCCCTGCCCCGGCTTGGCCTGGAGCCGCTGCTCGCCGGCGTCCTCGCCGTGCGCGAGCAGGCTCGGCAGGGCGAGGATGCCGCCGGCTATGGCCGCCACCGCGGCCGCGGCCACGGCTGTCGTGGCTGATGTCTTCATTCCGGACCCCCCGGGGCTTCCCTGCTGATGCGGAGATCATCGCCTACCTCCCTCCGCCCCGCCAACGGAGCCCGAGCGTCCGGATAGCTGCCCCGCCCCACGGGCGGGAACGGGTGCGATCCGCCCCGATCATGGCGCCGTCAGCGCGCCGTCAGCGCCAGGGCGTGGTCCAGGGCCTGGAGGAGACGGCCCGTCGTGGCCCGGTCGCGGACCGCCAGCCGCAGCCAGGACGGGTCCAGCCCCGGGAAGGTGTCCCCGCGGCGGACCGCGAAGCCGAGGGCGCGCAGCCGGGTGCGGACCTCCGCGCCGCCCGCCACCTGGATCAGGACGAACGGGCCCTGCGCCACCCCCGACACGCTGATCTCCTCGAACTCCGCGAGCCCCGCCAGCAGATGCGCCCGGTCCACCGCGATCTGCCGGGCCGCGGCCTCCGCCTCCGCCAGCGCCGCCGGGGTCACGCACGCCTCCGCCGCCACCAGGGCAGGCGTGGACACCGGCCACAGCGGCTGCGCCGCCGCCAGCTTCGCGATCACCTGCGGCTCGGCCAGGACGTAGCCGATCCGCAGCCCCGCCAGCCCCCACGTCTTGGTCAGGCTCCGCAGCACCACCAGACCCGGCACGTCCGTCCGCCCGGCCAGCGCCTCCCGCTCGCCCGGAACCGCGTCCATGAACGCCTCGTCCACGACCAGGATCCGGCCCGGCCGGGCCAGCGCCGTCAGCACCGCCGCCGGGTGCAGGACCGACGTCGGGTTGGTCGGATTGCCGACCACCACCAGGTCCGCGTCCTCGGGCACCGCCTCCGGGTCCAGCCGGAACCCGTCCGCCGCCCGCAGCACCACGCGCTCCACCGTGTGGCCCGCGTCGCGCAGCGCCGCCTCCGGCTCCGTGAACTGCGGGTGCACCACCACTGGCCGCCGCGCGCCCAGGGCCCGCGCGATCAGTACGAACGCCTCCGCGGCCCCCGCCGTCAGCAGCACCCGATCGGTCGGCAGCCCGTGCCGGGCCGCCACCGCCGCGCGGGCCGACCGCCCGTCGGGGTACGCGCAGAGGCCGTCGAGCGAAGCCGCGATGCGCTGCTTGAGCCAGTCCGGCGGGGTGTTCGCCCGTACGTTGACCGCGAGGTCCACCAGCGCGCTGCCGTCGCCGCGCACCTCCGCGTCCCCGTGATGGCGCAGGTCGTGCGGGAGCGCCGTGGCCACGGCGCAGGTCGCGGCCACCGACCGGCGCTTGGGCACGAGCAGCTCCCCGCCGCCCGCGAGCGCCGCGGCCTCCGCCACCGAGGAGGTCCCGGCGGCGTCACGGACCGCGTCGGAGGGGTGCGGCACGGGGATGCCGGCCAGCTCCTCGGCGGGATAGCTGAGCAGGGGAACGCCGAAACGTTCCGCCGCGCCCGCTATCCCCGCCTCGCCCGCCTTCGACTCCACCGTGGCCAGCGCCTTCACCGCCCCGGCGGCCAGCCCGGCCCCGCGCAGCGTCTCCTCGACGAGGGCGCAGACCTCCGCCACGGACACCCCCGCGCGTCCGCCGACCCCGACCACCAGCTGCGTCGCGTACTCGCCCACCGGGATCATGCCCCCTTCGTAGTCGTCAATGGTTCGTGGCCCGCCGCCCGCGCGCACACGTGCGCGCCGGGCGAGGAGTCGGTATTCAGGGGCACATGGCCGTGATCGTGGCGTTGGGCGCGTTCCTGATGACCCTGGCGGGCGGTTGGACGGCGCAACGCGTCACCGACCGCCGCCACCTCGTGCTGGGCCTGGCCGGCGGGCTGATGCTCGGCGTCGTGGGCCTCGACCTGCTGCCCGAGTCGCTGCACGCGGCCGGCCGCAAGGTGTTCGGCGTCCCGCTCGCCCTGCTGCTCTTCGTGGCCGGGTTCCTGATCGCGCACGTCGTGGAACGCCTGCTGGCGGTGCGCCAGGCCGCGCACGGCGCCGAGAACGGGGGCCGGGTCCCCGAGGTCGGACTGACCGCGGCCTCGGCGATGGTCGGCCACAGCTTCGCCGACGGCGTGGCCCTGGGCGCGGCCTTCCAGGTCGGCGGCGGGATGGGCGTGGCCGTGTCGCTGGCCGTCATCACGCACGACTTCGCCGACGGCTTCAACACGTACACGCTCACCCGGCTCTACGGGAACGCCCGCCGCAAGGCCCTGATGATGCTCTTCGCGGACGCCGTTGCCCCGGTGCTGGGCGCGGTGTCCACTTTGCTGTTCACCCTTCCGGAGGAACCGCTGGGGGCGTACCTCGGCTTCTTCGGCGGAGCCCTGCTGTACCTCGCGGCCGCCGAGATCCTGCCGGAGGCGCACCACAAGCACCCCGCCCTGTCCACGCTGATGTGCACGGTGGGCGGGGTGGCCGGGATCTGGCTGGTGGTGGGCCTCGCGGACTGAACTCACCTGGCCCGCGCCGCGGCTTCCGCGAACCGGAGGGCCACGGAGGGCTCCGCCGCCCAGTGCGTGTGCAGGTAGCTGGCGTGCACGCCCCGCTGTACGAAGCCCTCGACCCGGCGCTCGGGGTGCGTGAACCCCCACGCGGGGGCCGCGCCGGCGCCGGGCTCGATCACCGTGCGGTGGAACTCGTGGCCGCGCAGCCGGGTGCCGGTGGCGGCGAGGGGGCTGTCCGAGACCGCGACGGCCTCGCGGTAGCCGAGGGTCAGGCGCTCCGACATGCGCGCGTCGGCGTCCAGGACCCCGCACATCGGCTTGCCGTCCAGCGAGCGGGCGAGGTACAGCAGCCCGGCGCACTCGGCGGCGACGGGCCCGCCGGTCTCCGCGAAGACCGCGACGGCCTTGCGCAGCGGCGCGTTGGCGGCGAGCTCCGGGGCGTACACCTCGGGGAACCCGCCGCCGATGACCAGGCCGTCGGTGCCGTCGGGCAGGGCCTCGTCCCGCAGCGGGTCGAAGGTGACGACTTCGGCCCCGGCGGCGGTGAGCAGCTCGGCGTGCTCGGCGTAGGAGAACGTGAACGCCGGCCCGCCCGCGACGGCGATGACCGGTCGCGGGCCGCTGACCCGGGCGTCGAGCGCCGGCGGGGCCGCGCCACGACGGCTCAGGGCGAGTTCCGGCGACCAGGCTTCGCAGGCCAGCGGCGGGGCCGATCGGGCCAGCTCCATCAGGGCCTCCAGGTCGCACCCCGCCCGGACCTGCTCGGCCAGGGCCGCGACCGAGGACAGCGCGTCGGCGCGCCGCTCCGCGACCGGGACCAGCCCCAGGTGCCGCGAGGGCGCGGCCACCTGCGGGGCCCGCCGCAGGACGCCGAGCACCGGCATCCCGGCCTCCTCCAGCGCCTCGCGCAGCATCGCCTCGTGCCGGTCGGACCCGACCTTGTTCAGGATCACGCCCCCCAGCCGCACCTGCGGGTCGAACGACGCGAAGCCGTGCACCAGCGCCGCCACCGACCGAGACTGCGACGAGGCGTCGACCACCAGCACCACCGGGGCCCGCAGCACCTTCGCGACCTGCGCCGTCGACGCCAGCTCACCCCGCCCCGCGGCCCCGTCGTACAGGCCCATCACGCCCTCGACGATCGCGAGATCGCACCCCGAGGCCCCGTGCGCGAACAGCGGAGCGACCAGCTCCGGCCCGCACATGAACGCGTCCAGGTTGCGCCCGGGCCGGCCCGTGGCCAGCGCGTGGTAGCCGGGGTCGATGTAGTCGGGCCCGGCCTTGTGCGGGGACACGGCGAGGCCGCGCTCCGAGAAGGCCGCCATCAGGCCCGTGGCGACGGTGGTCTTGCCGCTGCCGGAGGACGGCGCGGCAATGACCAGCCGGGGGATGTGGAGCGAAGTCACCACTCGATGCCCTTCTGGCCCTTCTGGCCGGCGTCCATCGGATGCTTGACCTTGGTCATCTCCGTGACCAGGTCCGCGAACTCCACCAGCTTCTCCGGTGCGTTGCGCCCCGTGATCACCACGTGCTGGGTGCCGGGGCGGCCCCGCAGCACCTCGATGACCTCGTCGACGTCGATCCAGCCCCAGTGCATCGGGTACGCGAACTCGTCCAGCACGTACAGCTTGTGCGTCTCGGCGGCCAGATCGCGCTTGACCTGCTCCCAGCCTTCCTTGGCCGCCTGCTCGTTGTCGAGCTGCGCGTCCCGCTGGACCCAGGACCAGCCCTCGCCCATCTTGTGCCAGACGACCGAGCCGCCCTCGCCGGAGGCCCCGAGCACCTTCAGCGCGTTCTCCTCGCCGACCTTCCACTTCGCCGACTTGACGAACTGGAACACCCCGATCGGCCAGCCCTGGTTCCAGGCGCGCAGCGCCAGCCCGAAGGCCGCCGTCGACTTGCCCTTGCCGGGGCCGGTGTGGACGAAGACGAGCGGGCGGTTGCGGCGCTGGCGCGTCGTGAGTCCGTCGTCCGGAACGACGGTCGGCTGTCCCTGCGGCATTACGCGGCCCTCCTGTGGGTGTCTGATGCGGTACGTACGTTCTTCACGAGCCCGGCCAGCGAGTCGGCCCGCAGCCCGTCGAGCGTGACGGCGGGCCCGCCGAGGTCGCCGGCCAGCACGCCGGCCAGCCCCAGCCGGACCGGCCCCGACTCGCAGTCCACGACCACCGACGCGACGCCCTCGGCCTGGAGCAGCCGGGCGCTGCGGCCCGCGAGCCGGCGCGGGTCCCCGCCGTCGGTACCGGCGGATCCGGTCGAACCGGCCGAGGTGGCCCGCCCGTCGGTGACGACCACGAGCAGCGGGCGGCGGCTGGGATCGCGCAGCCGCTCGATCCGCAGCACCTCGTGGGCCTTGAGCAGGCCGGCGGCGAGCGGGGTGCGCCCGCCCGTCGGCAGCTGTTCGAGCCGGACCGCGGCCGCGTCCACCGAGGAGGTGGGCGGCAGCGCCAGCTCGGCGCCGGAGCCGCGGAAGGTGATCAGGCCGACCTTGTCCCGGCGCTGGTAGGCGTCCAGCAGCAGCGACAGCACCGCGCCCTTGACCGCGCTCATGCGCTGCCGGGCCGCCATCGAGCCGGAGGCGTCGACCACGAAGAGGACCAGGTTGCCCTCGCGGCCCTCCCGGGTGGCCTGGCGCAGGTCGTCCTTGCGGACGACGAGCCCGCGCCCGGTGCGCCCGCGCGCCTTCTGGTGCGGGGCGGCGGCCTGGACGGTCGCCGCGAGGTGCAGCTTCGTCAGCTGGCCGCGGGGGCGCTGGGCGCCGGTGGTCCGGCCGTGCGCGGTGCGGGCGCGCGAGCGCCGCCCGGACGCGCCCTCGCCGAGGCCGGGGACGCTGAGCATCTTGGTCCGGAACGGCTCGGCGGCCCGTACGGCGGCCTGCTCGGGCGCGGCGCCGTCCTGCGAGGCGGGCTGGGGGGCGGGGGAGTCGGGGGTCTCGGGGGCGTCGTCCGGGGCGGGGGCCTCGGGCGCGTCGGGCGCCTCGGGTCCGCCCTGCGGGGGGACACCGCCGCCCCCGCCGTCGGGGCCGCCGTCCTCCGGGCCTCCGTCGTCCGGACCCTCGGGCTCCGGGTCCGGCTCCGGGTCGGGCTCGTCCTGCGGCTCCTCGTCGGGGAACCGGTCCAGGATCTCGTCGAGCTTGTCCTCGTCGAGGCCCGGCGCGTCGAAGGGGTTGCGGCGCCGCCGGTGGGGGAGCGCCAGCAGCGCGGCCTGCCGTACGTCCTCCTTGCGCACGTCGCTCCGCCCGGCCCAGGCGGCCAGCGCGGTCGCGGTGCGGGCCATCACGATGTCGGCGCGCATGCCGTCGACCTCGAAGCCGGCGCAGGTCGCGGCGATCTGCAGCAGGGAGGCGTCGCCGAGGCGGACCTTCGGGAGCAGGGCGCGGGCGGCCACGACGCGGGCGCGGACGTCCCGCTCGTCACCGGCCCAGCGGTCGGCGAAGGCGGCCGGGTCGTCCTCGTACGCGAGCCGGCGGCGCACCACCTCCACGCGCTGGGCGGGCTCGCGGGAGGCGGCCACCTCGACGGTGAGCCCGAACCGGTCCAGGAGCTGCGGGCGGAGCTCGCCCTCCTCGGGGTTCATGGTGCCGACGAGCAGGAAGCGGGCGGCGTGGCGTACGGAGACGCCCTCGCGCTCGACGTAGGAGGCGCCCATCGCGGCGGCGTCGAGGAGGAGGTCGATGAGGTGGTCGTGGAGGAGGTTGACCTCGTCGACGTACAGGATCCCGCGGTGCGCGTCGGCGAGCAGGCCGGGCTCGAAGGCCTTCACGCCCTCGGCGAGGGCCCGTTCGATGTCGAGTGCGCCGACGAGCCGGTCCTCGGAGGCGCCGACGGGCAGCTCGACCATGCGCGCGGGCCGGGCGGCCCCGGGACCGGGCTCGTGGGGGCCGTCGGGGCAGGCGGGGTCGGGGGCGCCGGGAGCGCAGGAGAACCGGCAGCCGGGGACGACGTCCACCTGCGGCAGCAGCGCGGACAGCGCGCGGACGGCGGTGGACTTGGCGGTCCCCTTCTCGCCGCGCACGAGGACGCCGCCGACCGCTGGGCTCACGGCGTTGAGCAGGAGCGCCAGCCGCAGGTCGGTCTGGCCGACGACTGCGGTGAACGGGTAGGGCGTGCTCATGCGATGCCTTTCCTTGTACGGGTACGGGTACGCGCGTGCGGGAGGGTGCGGTCGTACGGGGCGGGGAAGGGCGCCCGCGGGCCCCGGGCCGTCACGGCGCGCCCGGGGGGAGGAAGGGGAGGCCCGTGGGGGCGCCGCCCTCGATCAGGCGGAGCAGGGCATCGGTGTCCGCGTGCTCGGCGATCAGATCGCCCAGCAGGTCCAGCTGCTCCTCCCGCAGGGAGGCGAACGAGGTGTCCGGGGAAGGGACGAAGCGGCGGCCGGCAGCCGAGGCCACCTCCCGCAGGAACGCCCGCCGGAAGCCGTCCGACTCCAGCGAGCCGTGCCAGTGCGTGCCCCACACCGAACCGACCCGGCAGCCGTCCAGGAACGGCTCCCCGCCGAGCACCTCGGCCACCCCGTGGTGGATCTCGTACCCGTCGACCGCCTCGCCGAGCGCGGTCCCGGAGGGCCGCTCCAGGGTCTTCTCGCGTTCGAAGCGGATCCGCACCGGCAGCAGGCCCAGCCCGTCCACCGAGCCCGCCCGCGACTCGACCTCGTCCTCGATGTGCTCGCCGAGCACCTGGAAGCCGCCGCAGATGCCCAGCACGGGCCGGCCCTCCGCGGCCCGGCGCAGCAGCGCGTCCGCGAGGCCGCGCTCGCGCAGCCACTCCAGCGCCTTCACGGTGCCGCGCGTGCCCGGCACCACGACCAGGTCCGCGTCGGCCAGTTCCTCGGCCCGGTCCACGAACCGCACCACCACGCCCGGCTCCGCCGCCAGCGCGTCCACGTCCGTGAAGTTCGACATCAGCGGTACCGCGCACACCGCGACCCGCAGCACGTCCTCGCCGACCGGCGGAGCCACCACCGACTCGCGCACCGCCCCCCGCAGGGAGACCCGGAGCCCGTCCTCCTCGTCGATGCCCAGCCCGTGCCGGAAGGGGAGGACGCCGAACGTCGCGCGCCCGGTCAGGTCGCGCAGCATCTCCATGCCGGGCTCCAGCAGGGACACGTCGCCGCGGAACTTGTTGACCATGTATCCGGCGATCAGCGACTGGTCCTCCGGTGACAGCAGCGCCGTCGTCCCGAAGAACGAGGCGAAGACCCCGCCCCGGTCGATGTCCCCGACCACGACCACCGGGAACCGCGCGGCCCGCGCGATGCCCATGTTCACGATGTCCGTCCGGCGCAGGTTGATCTCGGCCGGACTGCCCGCCCCCTCGCAGATCACGGCGTCATACGTGCCCCGCAGCTGCTCCAGGCAGTCCGTGACGACGCCGA
The DNA here is from genome assembly GCF_042891345.1 of Streptomyces sp. NPDC001903. NCBI lineage: Bacteria > Bacillati > Actinomycetota > Actinomycetes > Kitasatosporales > Streptomycetaceae > Streptomyces > Streptomyces sp. NPDC001903. Next base: position 61,721 of record NZ_JBIASZ010000016.1, on the reverse strand, counting down.
GCAACTGCTCCTGCCGCCCACCGTGCAGCGCCTTCCCGGGGGACACGGCGCCTGACTGCGGCTGCGCCGCGGGCCCGGACCCCCCGAAGAACCCGCGCGCACTCATCTCGCCCACCGGCTTGCCCAGCAGCACCACCTGGCTGCTCTGGTCGCTGCCGGGCTTGAGCAGCACCGGGTTCATCAGCGCCGTCGGCTCCACGCGCGCCGCCTGCGCCTGCATCGCCTGCGCGCGCCCGATCTCGGCGCCCTCTCGCGTCACGAACGAGTTCAGCGACATGTTCTGCGCCTTGAAGGGCGCCACCTTCACGCCCTGCCGGGCCAGCCAGCGGCAGATGCCCGCCGTGACCACGCTCTTGCCCGCGTCCGACGTGGTGCCCGCGACGAGGAGTCCTCCGCCGAGCCTGCCGCCGCTCATGCGCGTCCCTTCCGTATGCCGTACGACACCGCACAGCGCAGTGCCACACACGCCCCCAGCGCCAGCCACGTCACCTGACGTGACAGCCGCACCGCGCGTTCGATGTCCGCGACCTCGACCGGCCGCCCCTCCTCGCCGTTCAGCACGGCCCGGTGCTCGACCCGGCCCCCGTACGCCAGGGTCCCGCCCAGCCGTACGCCGAGCGCCCCCGCGAAGGAGGCCTCCACGGGCCCGGCGTTCGGGCTCGGGTGCTTGGCCGCGTCCGCGCGCCAGGCCCGTACGGCCCCCCGCCGGTCGGGCCCGGCCGCTGCGGCGGCCAGCGCGGTCAGCCGGGCGCCCGGCCAGCCCGCGAGGTCGTCGAGCCGGGCGGAGGCCCAGCCGTAGCGCAGGTAGCGCGGGGACTTGTGGCCGACCATCGCGTCGAGGGTGTTCACGGCGCGGAAGGCGAGCAGCCCCGGGACACCGGCGGCGGCGCCCCACACCAGGGCCCCGACCACCGCGTCGGAGGTGTTCTCGGCGACCGACTCCACGACGGCGCGGGCCATCTGCTGCTCGTCCAGGGCCTGCGGATCGCGCCCGCACAGGTGCGGCAGCCGCTCACGGGCCACCTCGGCGTCCCCGGCGGCGAGCGCGCCGCCGATGGCGCGGGCCTCCCGGCCCAGCGAGGTGCCGCCGACGACGGCCCAGGTGGCCGCCGCGGTCAGGGCGATACGGGCGGCCGCGGGCCGGGAGCGCACGGCGCGAGCGCCCAGCGCGCCGACGGCGGCCGCGCCCCCGGCGCACAGGAGGGTGTGTACGACGCCCCGGCCGCGGTCGTCGCGCCACAGGGCGCGCTCGACGGCGGCGGCGGCTCGTCCGAAGGCGGCCACGGGGTGCCCGCGGCGCGGATCACCGAGGATCCGGTCGCCTATCAGGCCCGCCGCGGCGCCGTACGCGAAGACGCGATCGGCACGCATGGTGCAGGTATGTCCTCACTCAGGGTCCGCGCCCTGGTTCGACGTGTCCGGCGGTGGGAGTTCCTGGCTCCCGGGGCGCACGAGCCGCGTGCTCCCCGGTGACAGTGGCGGGACCGCGCCGGATTCGCACCGGACTTCCTCTCCATGCCGCCGTATTGGCTCGGGCAGTCCACCACGCACCGCGAAGGCCCGTCAACTCGCCGTTGACCTGCGGCGGGGCGGGCGGACGGCACACGTCACAGGCGTACGAAAGCTCCCCCCGGGAAACCCCGGGGGGAGCTTTCGTACACCGTGCCCGAATCGATCGGATCGCGCCGACCCGGATCAGGTGACGATCAGGTAGATCCCGTACGCGACGGCCCCCGCGACGAGCGCGAAGCAGGCGTAGGCACCGCTGCGGGCGAGGGTGGCGGCGCCGCCCTGCTCGGTGGCGGCCTCGTGCTTGGAGAGGCCCACCAGGCCCAGCGTGAACAGGGCCACGAGGGCGACGGTGGCGGAGAGGCTGACCCCGAAGACGGAGCCGAGTGCTGCCCAGTCGATCTTCATACTGCGGATTCCTCTGTCGTTCTCGGGGTCAGACCGCGGCGGCGGGGGCCGCCGGCGTGGTCGGGGCGGCCGCCGGGATGGTGGCCTTCAGGGCCTCGTCCGTGACCGCGGCGGTCGTACCGGCCGCGGCCTCGGCGGCCACCGTCGGCGGGACGGTGACGGCGGCCATGGCCGTGGTGACGACACCCGGCTCCTCGGCGGCGGCCTGCTGCACCTCGTTGACGTTGCTGTGGTCGACGACCTGGCGGCGCGAGATGACCCAGATGGCGACGCAGGAGGCGACGAGGAAGAGCGCGACGGCGGCGACGCCGACGTCACCGGTGCGCATGACCAGCTCGGCGCCGGAGGCGACCACGGCGGCGGCCGGCAGGGTCAGGCCCCAGGCGATGAACATGCGGGTGGCGGTGGACCAGCGGACCACGCCGCCCTTGCGGCCCAGACCCGCACCCATGACGGCGCCGGAGCACGCGTGGGTGGTGGAGAGGGAGAAGCCGAGGGTGGAGGAGGCCAGGATGACGCTCGCGGCCGAGGTCTGGGCGGCGAAGCCCTGCTGCGGCTGGAGGTCGGTCAGGCCGCTGCCCATGGTGCGGATGATGCGCCAGCCACCCAGGTAGGTGCCCATCGCGATCGCCATGCCGGCGGAGACGATGACCCAGACCGGCGGGTTGGAGCCGGGCGCGAGCGCGCCGCCGGCGACCAGCGCCAGGGTGATGATGCCCATCGTCTTCTGCGCGTCGTTGGTGCCGTGCGCGAGGGAGACGAGACCGGCCGAGGCGATCTGACCGGCCTTGTAGCCCTTGGCGGACGTCTTCTTGCCGACGTTCCCGCCCAGCTTGTACGTGATCTTGGCAGCCAGCATCGCGGCCGCACCGGCCACGATCGGCGCGGCGACCGCGGGGAGCAGCACCTTGGTGACGAGCGTGCCGCCGTTGACGGCGCCGAGGCCGGCAGAGGCGACGGCCGCGCCGACCAGGCCGCCCATCAGGGCGTGCGAGGAGCTGGAGGGGAGGCCGACCAGCCAGGTGACGAGGTTCCAGAGGATCGCGCCGACCAGGGCCGCGAAGATCACTTCTGGCTGGATGCCCTCTTCGTTGACCAGGCCCTTGGAGATCGTCTTGGCGACCTCCACGGACATGAACGCGCCGACGAGGTTGAGCACGGCGGACATGGCCACCGCCGTCTTGGGCTTGAGGGCGCCGGTCGAGATGGTGGTGGCCATCGCGTTGGCCGTGTCGTGGAAACCGTTCGTGAAGTCGAACACGAGAGCGGTGATGATCACGATCCCGAGGAGAAGCGTTATGTGCTCCATTTACCCAGGCTTCTGTTTGACGTCAGTGGCTCGGCGACCGTAGGCAACCTGGATGAACGGAAGGTGAACTGACTCCGGCGGAGCGGTGTACTGGCCCGTCGTGCCATCGGGACCTTCATCCCCATTTTGTGGCTGATACGGCGATTGATGCACGTCAACGCCCGGTAACCCGGCGGCTCGGGAAGGGGCCGAAGGGCCCCGGGGCCGCCCCGGAGGGGTTCGGGGGGAGATGCAGATCACTTGGAACCGGCAGACCCGCCGGACCGCCCGGTCATCCCTTCCCGCCCCCTCCCGGCCCCAATCGGAGCATTCCGCTCCAGTGGCCCGCCGGCCCTCCCGCCTCGACACTGGAGCCGTGCCTTCCGCCACAGCGACGGCCGCGGCCGTCGCGACCACTCTCGTCGGGGCCGGCGCCGCCGCGGTCGCCGCCGGCCGGTACGCCGCCGACGCCGCCCTGCGCCACGACCCCGGCCGCCCCCTGCCCGGCGGGCCGCGGCTCAGCGTCCACTCCAGCGGCTCCGGGCGGATCACGCTGACCCGCTCGCTGGCCTCCCTGCGCCCGGGTACGTACGGGCTCGGTGCACCCGGGGTGCACGCCGTGGTCGGACCCGTCCTCGACGGATTCGATCCCGGCCCGGACGCCGTCGTACGCCGGCTCCTCGCCGTCACCCACGGCAGCCTCGACCCCGGCACCCGGGTCACCCTCACCCCCCAGGTGTACGTGGGGAACCCCCGCACCGCCCTCGGGCTCGACCACGCCGACGTGGACGTCCCCGGAGAGCTCGGCGGGCTGCCCGCCTGGTTCGTGCCCGCCGCCCGCGACACCTGGGTGATCACCGTGCACGGGCTCGGCGCCGGCCGCGAGCACCCGATGGTGGTCATGCCCTTCCTGCACCGCCAGCGGATGCCGGTCCTCGACCTCGCCTACCGCGGCGACCTCGGGGCGCCCGCGTCACCGGACGGTCTCGGCCACCTCGGTGAATCCGAGTGGCGGGACGTGGACGCCGCCATCCGCTACGCCGTGCGCTACGGCGCCCGCAGGGTCGTCCTGCACGGCTGGTCCACCGGGGCCGCCATGGCCCTGCACGCCGCCGAGCGCTCGGCGCTCGCCGACCGGATCTCCGGGCTCGTGCTGGACTCGCCGGTCCTCGACTGGCACACCACCCTGCGCGCGCTCGTCGCGGCCCGCCGCACCCCGGCCGCGCTGGTCCCGTTCGCCGTACGGGCCGCCGAGGGGCGCGCGGGACTGCGCGCCGACCGGCTTCCGCCCGGGGCCGACCCCGCCGCGCTGCGCGTGCCCGTACTGATCTTCCACGGGCCGGACGACACCCTCGCCCCCTGGGAGCCCTCGCGCCGGCTCGCCGCCGCCCGCCCCGACCTGGTCACGCTGAGGACCGTCCGCGAGGCCCCGCACGGGGCCATGTGGAACGCGGATCCGGCCGGATACGAGGAAGCCCTGAGGCGCTTCCTCACCCCTCTTATGTGAAGGCCGTGTGCCGGACGGGACGGGGAGGGGGGATTCTCCTGGTATGTCCCCCCGTCGACTGGCGATAATGGCTGGTTCCGTTTGGGCTTTAGGCCGGTGACGGGCGAGACTGCTTCCGTGACGTCCCGAAAGCCTGATGAGCAGTTGGCTCGCGACTCCAGACTCCGACTCGTCTCCCCGCGTTCCGTCGCCGCGGCCCGCAAGGCGGTGACCGACCGACGCGCCCGTACCGCCTCCCGGCCCCCCGCGGGCACCCCGGCCACGGCCGAACTCGCGAGCCGGGCCCGGGCCTCGCTGGCCGACGCGGTACGGCTCGCCCGCTGGGCCGAACTCAACCTCGGCGCCGGCGACGGGGGCAGGCCCGCCCCGGCGGGAGCGCTGCCCGCCGCCGACGTCGAACGCGCCGCCGGTGAACTGAACCTGACACACGGACAGATCCGGGTCGGCTGGGACCGCGCCCGGCTCGCCGGCCTCGTCGAGGTGCACGGCGGCCAGGCTCGGCCCGGCTGGCGGCTGCGTGCCTGGGACCGCGACGACACCGCCGTACTGCGCGGCTGGGTCGCCCTGTTCGACGCCTGGTCGCTGGTCCATCCGGCCCCCGCCGACATCGCCCCGGCGGTCGTCGCCGAAGTGGTCGAGGCGATGCCCCAACTGCTGTCCCTGCTCCAGCTGTCCGCCGGTCCCGTGACCGTTCCGGATCTGCTGGACCTGCTCGGGCAGCGGGTCACCGAACTGCGCGACGAGCGCTGCGAGATCCCGTACGACGCCCCCGCGCGGGAGGCCTCGCCCGCAGAGGCTGCGGGCGCGGGCCCGGAGGCCGCCCCCGAGGCGAACGGCCACACGGCGCCCGTCCCGCTCGCCCGGCTGCTGCGCTGGGCGCTCGGCGGGCTCGCCGCCGTCGACGCCGTCACCCTCGGTCCCGCCCAGGCCGCCCTCACCCCGCTCGGCAGCTGGGCCGTCTGGGTCAAGCTCGAACAGATCTGCGTCGCCGCGCAGAGCCCCGCCGGGAACATCGAGCAGTCCGCCGCCGCGATGCTGCACGGCTGCGCCCGGCTCACCCCCGGACCGGCCCGCGCCGAATACCAGGCCTGGCTCGCCGCCCGGCCCGTCGGCCACGCCGTCAGCGAACTGCTGCACGCGGCCCGCGGCGAGGACGCCCTGCTGCGCGGGCTCGCCTTCGAGGCACTGCGCGTGGTCGGCGCCCCGGCCGAACCCGAGGTGCGCGCCGCCGTGCGCGACCCGGCGCTGCGGCCCTACGCCCTGCTCTGGCTGGCCGAGCACGACGGGGTCGATCCCGACGAGGCGCAGGACGTGCTCACCGCCGAGGAGACGACCTGGCTCTGGGTGGACACCGCCGCCGCCATCGCCGACCACGGCGAGGCGGACCTGCTGGCGCGCCACCTCGACTCGGCCGTCCGCACCACCGTCCCGCGGCTGCTGGACGAGGTCCGCGCGGTCGGCCACCCGCGCACCGTCCAGGTCCTGGTCGCCCTGGCGGCCGCGCACCCGGACCCGGCCCTGGCCAAAGCGGTCCGCCGGGCCGCCTTCCAGGTCCACACCGGCGGCGCGTAGCGCCCGCGGCGCCGCGCAGGGGAGGAACGGGAGAACGGGAACGCGCCGCGGGTCTCAGACCTGCGGCGCGTACGTCCCGAAGCTCCAGATGTTGCCCTCGGCGTCCCTGGCCATGTAGTCGCGGGATCCGTAGTCCTGGTCGGTGGGTTCCATGAGGATCTCCACGCCGTGCTCCGCGGCCCGCCGGTGATGGGCGTCCACGTCGTCGACCACCACGTAGACCCCCACGGGCCCGCCGTCCCCCATGGCCTTGTCGAAAACGCTGCCGGTGCCCTTGCTCCCCAGCATCACCAGCCCGTTGCCGTACGCCAGCTCCGCGTGCATCACCGCGCCGTCCTCCCCCTCGTACACGGCGATCTGGCTGAAGCCGAAGGCCTCGGTCAGCAGCTTGATCGCCGCTTTCGCGTCGCGATAGCGCAGTGTGGGACAGATGGACGGAACGCCTGCCATGACGACCACTTCCTCTCGTGACGGTGACCTGTGTCACAGCATGGCAGGCGCCGCCGACAGTCAGCGGAAGGTGTTGCACTGGGCCATGTCGCCCGTGCGGTAGCCCTGGTAGAACCACTGCTGGCGCTGCTGCGCCGAGCCGTGCGTCCAGGACTCCGGGGTCACCCGGCCCTGGAACTTCTCCTGGATCCGGTCGTCGCCGACCGCGGCGGCCGCGTCCAGGCCGTCCTTGATGTCCTGGTCGGTCAGGCTGGTGATCAGCGGCCGGCCCGTGGACTCGTCCGGGGTCCTCGTCGCGTTGTGCGCCCACACCCCGGCGTAGCAGTCGGCCTGGAGCTCGACCTTGACCGCGTTGCTGTTCGCGCCCTGCCGCCCGTCCTGGGCCTTCTGCAGGGTTCCGGTCAGGTTCTGGATGTGGTGCCCGTACTCGTGGGCGACCACGTAGGCCTGGGCGAAGGGGCCGCCGCTCGCGCCGAACTTCGTCCGCAGCTCGTCGAAGAAGCCCAGGTCCAGGTAGACCTGCCGGTCGGCGGGGCAGTAGAAGGGGCCGACCGCCGAGGTGGCGGTCCCGCAGGCGGTGTTCACGCGGCCGGTGAAGAAGACCGTCGACGCCGGGGTGTACCGGCCGCCGCGCCGGGTGAACTCGTCCTTCCAGAAGTCCTGGGTGCTGTTGACGACGGCGACCAGCCGGCAGTCCTCGCGCGTGTTCGCGTCCCGCCCGGTCCTGCAGCTCTGCTGCACCTCGCTGACGGAGGAGGAGGTCGCCACCGGCTCCGGGTTCCCGGAGGACAGCCCGAGCTGCTCGGGGCCGACGCCGAAGAGCAGTCCGAGGATCAGTGCGATGAGGCCCGCGATGCCGCCGCCGATCGTCGCGCGTCCGCCCGGGACGCGGCTGCCGCGCACATCCTTGACCTCGGACGTGTCCAGGTTGGCGTCGTCGTCGAACTGCATCCCGCACCGCCTCGATTCAACGTGGCCGCCCCTGCGGCGAGTATCACCCGGTCCATCCTGATACGCGCCCCGGCCCACCGGGGAGATCCGTACGCCGAACGGGGGACATGTCAAGGGCGGGACGCCCCCAAAACTGGTTGCGCACCCCCGGTAGAATGAATCCCATGGCAAATCTCCTCGCGGATTAGCGGCGTCGAAGCATCGCGTCCTGCCCCCCTTCCGCCGTCCCCCCGCCCTGGAGTATTTCCGTGATCACCGCCACCGGCATCGAGCTGCGCGCCGGCGCCCGCGTCCTCATCGAGTCCGCTTCCTTCCGCATCGCCAAGGGCGACCGCATCGGCCTGGTCGGCCGCAACGGAGCCGGCAAGACCACGCTCACCAAGTGCCTGGCCGGTGAGGGCCAGCCCGCCGGCGGCTCCATCACCCGCTCCGGCGAGGTCGGCTACCTCCCGCAGGACCCGCGCACCGGCGACCTCGACGTCCTGGCCCGCGACCGGATCCTCTCCGCCCGCGGTCTCGACGTCCTGCTCAAGAAGATGCGCATGAACGAGGAGCGCATCGCCAACGGCTCCGGCGCCACCCGCGAGAAGGCGCTCAAGCAGTACGAGCGCCAGGAGACCGAGTTCCTCACCAAGGGCGGGTACGCCGCCGAGTCCGAGGCCGCGACGATCTCGGCCGCCCTCAGCCTGCCCGACCGGGTCCTCGGCCAGCCGCTGCACACCCTCTCCGGCGGTCAGCGCCGCCGTGTCGAGCTCGCCCGGATCCTCTTCTCGGACGCCGACACCCTGCTCCTCGACGAGCCGACGAACCACCTCGACGCCGACTCGATCGTCTGGCTGCGCGACTACCTGAAGAACTACCGCGGCGGCTTCGTCGTGATCTCCCACGACGTCGACCTGGTCGAGACCGTGGTCAACAAGGTCTTCTACCTGGACGCCAACCGCTCGGTCATCGACATCTACAACATGGGCTGGAAGCTCTACCAGCAGCAGCGCGAGGCCGACGAGAAGCGCCGCAAGCGCGAGCGCCAGAACGCCGAGAAGAAGGCCGCGGCCCTGAACTCGCAGGCCGACAAGATGCGCGCCAAGGCGACCAAGACCGTCGCCGCCCAGAACATGGCCAAGCGCGCCGACCGCCTGCTCGCCGGCCTGGACGCCGTCCGCGTCTCCGACAAGGTCGCCAAGCTGCGCTTCCCGGACCCGGCGCCCTGCGGCAAGACCCCGCTGACCGCCGAGGGCCTGTCGAAGTCGTACGGCTCCCTGGAGATCTTCACCGACGTCGACCTGGCCATCGACAAGGGTTCCCGCGTCGTCATCCTCGGCCTCAACGGCGCCGGCAAGACCACGCTGCTGCGCCTCCTCGCGGGCGCCGAGAAGCCGGACACCGGCGAGGTCACCCCCGGCCACGGGCTCAAGCTGGGCTACTACGCCCAGGAGCACGAGACGCTCGACCCCGACCGCACGGTCCTGGAGAACATGCGCTCGGCCGCGCCCGACCTGGACCTGGTCGCCGTGCGCAAGACGCTCGGCTCCTTCCTCTTCTCCGGCGACGACGTGGACAAGCCGGCCGGGGTCCTCTCCGGCGGGGAGAAGACCCGTCTGGCCCTGGCCACGCTGGTCGTCTCCTCGGCGAACGTGCTGCTCCTCGACGAGCCCACCAACAACCTGGACCCGGCCAGCCGCGAGGAGATCCTGGGCGCGCTGCGCACGTACAAGGGCGCGGTCATCCTCGTCACGCACGACGAGGGCGCGGTCGAGGCGCTGGAGCCGGAGCGGATCATCCTGCTCCCGGACGGCGTCGAGGACCTGTGGGGCCCGGACTACCGGGACCTCGTCGCGCTCGCCTGATCTCCCCGGAGCCGGTGATCCAGTTCCTTATGGATCATTCGGCTCAGGCGTGATCCATCATCTGAGTGAGACGGTCTCGTACCTCTGCGCTCTGTACGACGGCCCCGGCCGTACCCGCCCGGGTACGTGTCCGGGGCCTCCGTTTTCTGCCGTCCGGCCCCTGACCTGGAGATTCCCGGTGAGGGCGGAGAAGTGTGACGGACGTCATGCAGCGGAAGAGAAGATTCCGTTCTGCTGATGTGTCCACGACTCGGGAAATGTCGTCGTACCGACCTTGCTGAATGGGTGGCCAGGAAGCCGGGGAGGGGTGATCATGAGAAGTCCAGAGCGCACTTCCCATGAGGAGGCACGGGTGGCCGAGACTCTGAAGAAGGGCAGCCGGGTAACCGGCGCCGCGCGCGACAAGCTCGCGGCAGACCTGAAGAAGAAGTACGACTCCGGTGCGAGTATCCGTGCGCTGGCCGAGGAAACGGGCCGGTCCTACGGATTCGTCCACCGGATGCTCAGTGAGTCCGGAGTCATTCTGCGTGGTCGCGGTGGCGCGACGCGCGGCAAGAAGGCGGCTTCGGCCTGACCTCGATCCGGGCCGTCAGGCCCGGGCCGGGGCGGGTCACGCTCGCCTGCCCACACCGCGGATCCTTCGGTGACCCCCGGTCGGCCGTCCGGCCGACTGGGTGGTTACTGTGCAGTCACTTAGGCCGGGATTGCGGCCGACTGCACACCGGAGGCACACAGATGGCTCTGCTCGACAAGGACGGCGTACGGCTCACCGTGGACGACTCGGTCGCGACGGTGACACTGACCAATCCGGCCAAGCGAAACGCTCAGTCCCCCGCGCTCTGGCGGGCGTTGGCGGAGGCCGGAAGGTCGTTGCCGGGCACCGTCCGGGTCGTGGTGCTGCGCGGTGAGGGCAAGTCCTTCTCCGCCGGACTCGACCGGCAGGCGTTCACCCCCGAGGGTTTCGAGGGTGAGCCGTCCTTCCTCGATCTGGCGCGTGGTTCGGACGAGCTGCTCGATTCCACCATTGCCGAATACCAGGAGGCGTTCACCTGGTGGCGGCGCAACGACATCGTCTCCATCGCCGCCGTTCAGGGGCATGCGATCGGCGCCGGCTTCCAGCTCGCGCTGGCGTGTGACCTGCGCGTGGTCGCGGACGACGTGCAGTTCGCCATGCGCGAGACCAGCCTGGGTCTCGTGCCCGACCTGGCGGGGACGCAGCCGCTGACCTCGCTGGTCGGTTATGCCCGCGCGCTGGAGATCTGCGCGACGGGCCGCTTCGTGCACGCCGAGGAGGCGGAGCGGGTCGGCCTGGCCAACCTGGTCGTGCCGGCCGATGAGCTGGACGCGGCGGTGCAGGACCTCACGACGGCGCTGCTGGCCCCGCCGCGCGACGCCGTCATCGAGACGAAGGCGCTGCTCCGCGATGCCGTGTCCCGGCCGTACGACGCCCAGCGCTCGGCGGAGCGCGCCGCCCAGGCCCGCCGCCTGCGCGACCTGGCCGGCCTCTCGGACTGATCCGGCTCCCTGCGGTCCGGGGGCTCGCCCCCGGACCGCAGCGGCCGGCCGTCAGGGAATCTCCGTCGGGGGTCTCCGTCAGGAGCTCCCTCAGGGGATGAGGAGGGCCTTGCCCGCGATGGCGCGCGCCTCGATGGCTCGGTGCGCCTGCGCCGCCTGAGCCAGCGGGAACCGGCGCGCGATCACGGGGCGGAGCCGCCCCGCCGCCGCTTCGGCCAGGACGGAGGCCGCCAGCCGGGTGATCTCCGCGGGCGGGAACTGTACGTCGGCGATCCCGCGCAGGCCGATACCGCGCCGCTCCGCCTCCGCGGGGTCCAGAGCGGTGAAGCCGCCGCTGGGGGCGCCGTGCGCCGAGACCCGTCCGCCGTCGCGGACCAGTCCGAATCCGGCCAGGCCCAGCTCGCCGCCGACCCCGTCCAGCAGGACGTCCACCGGACCGCCGACCGCAGCGGTCCACCCCGGCTCCGTGTAGTCCACCGCCCGGTCCGCACCCAGTTCCCGGATCAGCGCCAGCTTCCGCTCGCCCCGCGCCGCCCCCACGACGTACGCCCCCGCCGCCACCGCGATCTGCACGAGCAGCGTCCCCATCCCGCCGGCCGCGCCCAGGATCAGCACCCGTTCGCCCGCCTTGATGCCCACGCCCTCGGCGATGCCCGAACCGGTCACCCCGTCGTGCGCCAGCGCCGCCGCCTCCGCTGACTCCAGTCCGTCCGGGACCGGGACCAGCAGGTCCACGGGGACGCGGACCAGTTCCGCGTACGTCCCCTTCGTGCCCGGGGCCGCCACCACCCGGCGGCCGAGCCAGTGCGGGTCCACCCCCTCGCCCACCGCGGCGACCGTCCCCGCGGCCGCGCCCCCCGGCACGTACGGCGGGTGGATGCCGAAGGACTCGCCCCAGCCCCCGCGGATCTGGGTCTCCACGAAGATCGTGTCCACGGCCTCGGTCCGGACCACGACCTCGCCCGCCGCCGGGACCGGATCCGGCACTTCCACCGGCACCAGGACCTCCGGACCGCCGTACCCGTCCACCCGTATCGCCCGCATGACCTTCCCCCTGCCCTGTCCGAAAACGGCCTCTCGGCCTTGACCACTTGCCCACTCTCCGACCTCGACCGCAGTTGAGGTCAAGCGCCGGCGGGGATCCGTTCCCGGCCGACCGGCGTAGTCCCGGTGCGCCGCCGGTGCACCGCGCATACCGTGGTGCGGAGTGAGTCCAATCCGCGCGAAGGGACACGCGATGACCGAATCCACATCCGGGGGTGCCTCGCGCAACCCGGCCGACCGCGGCCGCACCACCATCTCGGACGGGGTGGTCGAGAAGATCGCCGGTCTCGCCGCCCGCGAGGTGGTCGGCGTGCACGCCATGGGCAGCGGCAGCGGCCTCTCCCGTACTTTCGGCGCCGTCCGCGACCGGGTGCCCGGCGGAGCGAAGTCTTCGGCCTCCCGCGGGGTGAAGGCCGAGGTCGGCGAGGTGCAGACCGCCCTCGACCTGGAGATCGTCGTCGACTACGGCGTGTCGATCCGCGACGTCGCGAGGGCCGTCCGTGAGAACGTCATCTCGGCGGTCGAGCGGATGACGGGCCTGGAGGTCGTCGAGGTCAACATCGCGGTCAGCGACGTGAAGCTGCCCGACGAACCCGACGAGGAGCCGGAGTCCCGACTCCAGTGAAGGAGGAGCCCGCATGAGGATGGCCGTCGTCGGCCTCTTCGCCGGCATGGCGCTCGCGTTCGCCGGATACTTCGGCGGATTCGGGGCCTTCCTGCTGGTGGCGGCGCTCGGCGCCATCGGCTTCGTCGTCGGCCGGTTCCTGGACGGGGACCTGGAACCCGGCGTCTTCTTCCGCCCCCGCGACCGCGACAGGTGAGGCCCCGATGACCACGCCACGGGTGGTTCCCCCGCACGCGCCCGCCGCCGAACGGGGGGCCACCCGGATCGCCGACCGGGTCGTCGCCAAGATCGCGGCCCAGGCCGCCCGGGAGGCGCTGGCCGCACCGCCGGACGGGCCGCCCGAGGCCGGGCGGTCCGGCGCGGCGGGCGGCGCCGCGCCGGGCGCCCCGCACGCCACCGTCACCGTGCACCACGACATCGCCCGGGTTCGGGTGAGCCTGGAGCTCGACTACCCCTGCGATCTCGCCGCCCGGTGCGCGGCCGTCCGCAGCCGGGTCGTCCGCCGCGTCGAGGAGTACGCCGGCATGTCCGTGCCCGAGGTGGACATCGACGTCGAGCACCTGCACTCCGCGCACACCCGCACCGCCGCCCTGCGGGACCGGAAGCTGCGGTGACGGCGCCCGCCCCCGGCCAAGCCCCGCCCCGGGAAGCCGCCCCGGCCCGCGTCCGCCGCTTCCGGTCCGCCCGGCGGATCCCGGCCGCGCTGACGGCGCTGGCCGTGCTCGGGGTGGCGGGCCTGTTCCTGTACGACCTCGCCGCCGTACGGGCCGGCCGCCCCGGCATGCAGTGGCGCGGGGAACTGGCCCGGCAGCTGCAGCGGCAGACTCCCGCGGACCCGTGGGTGCTCGTCGGCGCCGCGGTCCTCGCCGTGGCGGGGGCGGTGCTCCTGTTCCTCGCCCTCACCCCGGGGCTCCGCCGGATCCTGCCGATGCGGACGCCGGACCCGGAGGGCGGGGTTCGGGCCGGGCTCGCGCGCAAGGCCGCCGCCCTGGTGCTGCGGGACCGCGCGATGGAGGTGTCCGGGGTGCGCTCGGCGCGGGTCGTGGTGCGGCGGTCCCGCGTCGCGGTCCGGGCGCAGTCCCACTTCCGCGAACTGGACGAGGTACGGGCCGACCTGGAGGAGGTCCTGGCCGTCGGCATCGGGGAGCTGGGCCTCGCGCACGCGCCGCAGCCCCGGGTACGGGTCACCAGGGCCCCCGTCGGAAAGAGGTGAGGGGATGCTCGGGACGGTGAACCGGATCCTGCTCGGGATCATCGGCGCCGTGCTGCTGGTCGCCGGGGTGGCGGTGCTGACGGCGCTGCGGCCACTGGGCGGCCGCCACGAGCCGCTGCTGGGCGCGGCGACCCGCGAGCGGTACTGGCATGCCGAGGGCTGGTGGTGGTGGGCGGTGCTCGCCGGGCTCGGGGTGTGCGTGTTGCTCGCGCTGTGGTGGCTGCTGGCGCAGCTGCGGCGGCCGCGGCTGGCCGCGGTGGTGGTGGACACCGGCGACGGGGCGTTCGCGGTGCTGCGCGGGCGTGCGCTGGAGGAGGCGGTCGCCGCGGAGGCGGGTGCACTGGACGGGGTCGCCCGGTGCAGCGTCAGGCTTCGGGGCAGGCAGGGGCGCCGCAGCCGGCGCAGGGGGCCGCAGCTGCGGATGGAGCTGGAACTGGAGCCGCACGCCGTCCCGGCCGACGCCCTGGCGGGGCTGGCGGGGCCGGTGCTCGGCCACGCCCGCCGGTCGGCGGGCCTCCCCGGACTTCCCGCGGAGGCCCGCTTCCGGATCGCCTCCCACCGCGCCCGCCGCGTGACGTAGCCGGTGTCCGGTGCCCGGCGGGTCGGGAGGGGGCGTCAGAAGCCGTGGCGGGAGCCGCCGTCGACCGGGAGCATGAGGCCCGTCAGGTACGAGGCCGCGGGCGACAGCAGGAACGCCGCCGAGCGACCGAACTCCTCGGGGGTGCCGTAGCGCCGCAGCGGGATGCCGGATTCGTTGGCCGCGCGGGCCGCCGCCGCATCGCCCGAGAGGGCGTCGAGCTCGCGGACGCGGTCGGTGTCGATCCGGGCCGGCAGGAGTCCGACCACGCGGATGCCGCGCGGTCCGAGCTCCACCGACAGGGACTTGGCGAAGCCCGCCAGCCCCGGCCGCAGCCCGTTGGAGATCGTCAGGCCCGGGATCGGCTCGTGGACCGAGCCCGACAGGACGAAGCCGATGACCCCGCCCTCGCCCAGCTCGGCCGCGGCCGCGCGGGCCAGGCGCACCGCGCCGAGGAAGACCGATTCGAACGCCGCCGCCCACTGCTCGTCGGTGTTGCTCGCCGCCGAACCGGGGGCGGGGCCGCCGACGCTGATGAGGATGCCGTCGAGGCGGCCGAAGCGTTCCTTCGCGGTGGCGACGAGCGCGGCCGCCGCCTGCGGGTCGGCGTTGTCCGCGGCGACGCCCACGGCGTTCGGACCCAGCGAGGCCGCCGCCTCGGCGGCGCGCGCCGCGTCCCGGCCCGTCACGATCACCTTCGCGCCGTCCGCCGCCAGTTCGCGGGCCGAGGCGAAGCCCAGGCCGCGGGTGGCTCCGGTGACGACGTAGACACGGTCTTTCAGTCCAAGATCCATGCCCGACACGCTACGCCGTCGGCACGGGCTCCCGCTCGGGGGTGGCACCGGCCGCCGCGGCCGCCGCCCGGTCGCGCTTCTCGCGCCGTACGAGGACCAGCCAGCCCACCGGCACCGCCGCGGCGAACAGCCACCACTGCACGGCGTACGCCATGTGCGGGCCGATCGAATCGTGGTCGGGATCGGCGATCGGCTCGGGGCTGCCGCCCGCCGGGGCCGGGGCGGTGAGCTCCATGTAGCCGCCGAGCACGGGCTTGCCCAGGTACTGGGCCTGCTGGGCGCTGTTGATCAGCATCACCTGGCGGTCCGGCAGGCCCTTGCGGTCCTTGATGCCGCTGCCGCCGCTCGTCTCGTCGGCCTTCAGCCGCCCGGTGACGGTCACCTCGCCCGAGGGCGCGGCCGGCACCGGCGGGTAGGCGCGCGGGTCGTCGCCGCCCGCCACCCAGCCGCGGTTGACCAGGACCACCCGGCCGTCGGCGAGCACCAGCGGGGTCAGGACGTGGAAGCCGACCTTGTCGTCGTTGTCGGTGCGCATCCGTACGACGACCTCGTGCGCGGTGTCGTACGTACCGGTGGCGGTGACGGCGCGCCAGAAGTCGGAGCGCGGGACCTGGTGGCCGGGGGAGGTCACCTCGGTCATCGGCACCGGCTTCGCGGACAGGTTCGCCGCGATCAGCTCGTTCTGGGCGACCCGGTGCTCATGGCGGTGGTACTGCCAGAAGCCCAGCTTGATCATCGCGGGGATGAGGGCGAGGGCGATGAGGGTGAGGCACACCCATTGCCGGGTCAGCACAAAGCGGTACACGCCCACGACGGTACCCCCAGCCGAGGAGACCCCGGCGGCCGGGTGGCCGTCCGGGGTCGGGAAGGGAGGGGGAAGCGAGCGGGGAAGCGGACGGGGAAGGGGACCGGGAAGCGGAACCGGGGGAAGGTCACACGCGGTCGACGATGCCCACCTTCCCCTCCGCGCGGGCGCAGTGCGCTCCGCAGTACCACTGGCCCTCGACCTCGACGCCCTGCCCGATGATCTGCACCCGGCAGTGCTCACAGATCGGCGCCATGCGGTGGATGGCGCAGGAGAAGCAGTCGAAGACGTGCACGCTGCCTTGCGCGTGCACCTCGAAGGACATGCCGTAATCGTTTCCGCAGACCTCACAACGTGCCATGCGCCACAGGGTGGGACCGGACGGGCGGGACGGGAAAGCGGGCGCCGGGCGAGTCGCCCGACGCTCACCCGTCTGCCGCAGCCACGTCCCGCAGCAGTTGGGTGAAGGCCGCCTCGTCGACCACCGGCGTACCGAACGACTTCGCCTTGACCGTCTTGGAGGTGGCCGAGTCGGGGTCGTTCGTCACGAGCAGGCTCGTGAGCCGCGACACACTCGTCGCGACGTGCAGCCCCGCCTCGACGGCCCGGTCCTCCAGCAGCTCCCGGTCCACCGAGGTGTCACCCGAGAAGGCGATCCGCATGCCCTGCTTCAGCGGTTTGCCGTCCTCGAAGCGCCCCGGGTTGGGGTGCGGGCACGCGGGCCGCTTGCGCGAGGGCCGCCAGCTGTTGCTCCCGTACGAGGCCTGCCGGCCGATCCGGGGGGTGACGGGGGAGTCCGACCACTCCGTCAGCGGCCGGCACTCCAGCAGGGGCAGCCGTACGCCGTCCCGCGCGGCGGCGTGCAGCGACGGACGGAACGCCTCCGCGAGCACGCGGGCGTCGTCGAGGGCGTGGTGGGCGCGCTGCTGGACCACGCCGAAGTGCGCCGCGAGGGACTCCAGCTTGTGGTTGGGCAGCGGGAGGTTCAGCTCCTTCGACAGCGCGATGGTGCACAGCCGCTGGCGGACCGGCGCGGTCTCGGCGGCCCGCGCGTACTCCCGGGCGATCATCTGCCAGTCGAACATGGCGTTGTGCGCGACGAGCACCCGGTCCGCGAGCCGGTCCGCGAACTCCTCGGCGATGTCCTTGAAGAGCGGAGCGTCCTGCAGCATGTCGCTGGTGAGCCCGTGGATCCAGACCGGGCCCGGGTCCCGCTGCGGGTTGACCAGGGTGTACCAGTGGTCCTCGACATTGCCCTGCGCGTCGAGCCGGTAGACGGCGGCGGAGATTATCCGGTCGTCGCGAGCGAGCCCGGTCGTCTCCACGTCGACGACCGCGTACCCCTCGGGGTACGCGGTCGGCCACGTCGTCTCTGCGGTCGTACGGTCGTCGAGCATGGTCACAGAGGATATCGGCACACACTGACACGCGGTGCCCCTCGGGTTCGGCCGGCCCGGGCGCGGGGTCCGCGCACCGGATCACCGCAGGGGCGGGATCGGTGATGCCAGCAAGGAGCGGACCAGGGCGCGCAGGGAGAGCAGGAACAGCCGCTCCGGGTCGGCCGGGCGGGCGAGGGCGCGGGCGAGCTCCGGGTCGTCGGGGGCCAGGGAAGGGTCCCAGAGTTCGCTCTCGGCGGGGGACTGGGCGGGGGAGCGCTCGCGGTTGCGCTCCACCAGGAGGTACCCGACGATCTGGAACTGGACCGCGCGCACGGCGTCGGCGGCCCGCGCCCCGCGCAGCCCGGCCGCGTGCACCTCGTGGACCAGGGCCTGTTGGGCGGGCAGGAACATCCGCTCGGTGAGGCCGCGTTCGTGGACCATCGCGATCAGGTGCGGCCGCTCGCGCAGTTCGCGGCGCAGGATCCGGGCCACGGACAGGATCCGCTCGACGGGAGTGCGGCCGGCCGGCCGTATCGCGCCCATTTCCTGGACGGTCCGCTCCACGAGGGCGTCGAGCAGCGATTCGCGGTTGCCGACGTGCCAGTAGATGGAGGTCACCGCCGTGCCCAGCTCGGCGGCGAGTTTGCGCATGGTGAGGGCCGCCGGGCCGTGCTGCTTGACCAGGGAGGCGGCCGCCGCCAGTACCTCGTCACGGGTGAGCGTGGTTCTGGCCATGGCCGTCTCCCGCCAATCTGTCGGATCGTCAGTTCTGGTCGGTGCAGGGGTCTTTACCCTTCATCGGTGGCGGTGTAACTGTGTTACAGAACCGATCCGCTCAAGGACGAGGGATGGTGCGAGACATGGCACGCGTACGGTACGGAGCGCGCACCGAGGCCGAGATCACGGCGTCGCGCGAGAAGAGCGCCAAGCTCCCCGACATCTGGTCCACCGGTGTGGTGGCGGTCTGGGAGAGCGACCCGGACGTGGTGGCGGCGGTCCTGCCGCCGCCGCTCAAGCCCGCCGAGCGGCCCCTCGTACGGGCCAACATCAGCAAGGTCGACCTGCCCGGCTACCCCCTCGGCGCCGGCTCGGTGGCCGTCGCCGCGCAGCACGGCGGGGTCGAGGGCTGGTACCCGCTGGTCATGCCGATGACCCACGAACGGGCCCTGATCGGCGGCCGCGAGGTCTTCGGCGAGCCGAAGAAGCTGGGCGAGGTCGAGGTCGAGCGCGAGGGGCTCGTCGTACGGGCCTCCCTGGCCCGGCACGGGATCGCCTTCGTGGAGGTGCGCGGGGCGGTGGACCGCGCACTGCCGCTGCCCGAGCCCGCCGCCAAGACCGACTTCTACTTCAAGTTCCTCCCGTCGGTGGACGGTTCGGGCTTCGACGCCGACCCGGTGCTCGTCCACGTCACCCGCAACGAGAAGGTCCGCAAGCTGGAGCACATCACCGGTGACGTGGTCCTGCGCGAGTCGATGTTCGACCCCGTCGCCGACCTCCCCGTGCGCCGGATCGTGGAGATCACCATCGGCGAGAAGACCACCGACCAGAAGGGCCGCGTCGTCGAGCGCGTCAGCGCCCAGGCCCTCCTCCCGTACATCCACCAGCGCTACGACGACCCGATGCAGATCCTCGACGCACCCCCGGAGGGATCGTCCGGAGGGAGGGACTGACATGCGACTCGAACCCGGACAGGTGGCCGTCGTCACCGGCGCCGCGAGCGGCATCGGACGCGCGATGGCCCGCCGCTTCGCGGCCGAGGGGCTGCGGGTCGTCCTCGCCGACGTGGAGGAGGGGGCCCTGCACAAGGCCGCCGACGAGCTGACCGCCGACGGCGCCCGGGTGCTCGCCCGGCTCGTCGACGTCAGCGACCGCGACTCCGTCATCGCGCTCGCCGACGCCGCGTACGAGGCCTTCGGCGCCGTGCACGTGCTCTGCAACAACGCGGGCGTGGGCTCCGGCGCCGAGGGCCGGATGTGGGAGCACGAGCCCAACGACTGGAAGTGGGCCTTCTCCGTCAACGTCTGGGGCGTCTTCCACGGCATCCAGGCCTTCGTCCCGCGCATGATCGCGGGCGGAGGCCCCGGCCACGTCGTCAACACCTCCTCCGGCGACGGCGGCATCGCCCCGCTGCCCACCGCCTCCGTCTACGCCGTCACCAAGGCGGCCGTGGTCACCATGACCGAATCGCTCTACGCCCACCTCAAGGCCGAGCGCGCGCCCGTCGGCGCCTCCGTCCTCTTCCCCGGACCGCACATGCTGCGCACCGGGCTGTGGGAGTCGCACCGCAACCGGCCCGAGCGGTACGCGAAGCAGCGGCCGCGCAAGACCCCGTACCGCAGCCTCGACCAGTACGAGGCCGCCATGAAGCAGGCCGGCCACGCGGTGGACTTCACCCCGGTCGAGGAGGTCGCCGAGCACGTCGTCGACGGCATCCGCGCCGACCGCTTCTGGATGCTCCCGGCGAGCGAGCACAGCGACCGGCAGATCCGCGCCCGGTCGCGGTCGATGCTCGACCGCGCCAACCCCGCCTACCTGGAGAGCTTCATCCTCGACTGAGGAGCGACCGTTGAACGACAGCAGTGCGTACGAAGACCCGTACCTGATCATCTCCTCCGACTGCCACGCGGGACTGCCGACCGAGCAGTACCGCCCGTACCTCGATTCCCGCTTCCACCCGCAGTTCGACGAGTTCCTCGGCCAGCGCGACGCCCGCCGCGCCGAGGCCACGAAGCTCGGCGTCCGCAACGAGGCCTTCGCCGAGAAGTGGTTCCACGATCACGAGGAAGGCCTGCGGGGCGGCTGGGACACGGGACAGCGCCTGAAGGAGCTCGACGGCGACGGGGTCGCCGCCGAGGTCGTCTTCCCCGACGCCGACGCCGTGGACAGCCAGACCGCCGCCCCCTTCGGGGTGGGCCTCGGGCTCTCCGGCGACCAGGACCCCGAGCTCGGCATGGCGGGTGCGCAGGCGCACAACCGCTGGCTGGCCGAGTTCGTCTCCGAGACCCCCGAGCGGCACTGCGGGGTCGCCCTGCTGCCCATCACGGGCGAGCCGTCGAAGGTCGTGGCCGAGATCCACCGGGCCAAGGAGTCGGGGCTCGGCGCGCTGATGATCCCCGCGATGTGGGTGGACAAGGCGCCCTACCACGACCGCCGCTACGACCCGGTGTGGGCGGCCGCGGCCGAGACGCGGATGCCGATCGTCACCCACTCGGGGTCCTCTCCGCGCCACGAGTACGGCGACCACCTGGGCATCTTCGTCTCCGAGGTCACGTGGTGGCCGGCCCGCCCGCTGTGGTTCCTGCTCTGGTCCGGGGTCTTCGAGCGGCACCCGGGGCTGAAGTTCGGCGTCGCCGAGTCGGGCTGCTGGTGGCTGCCGAACCAGCTGTGGTTCATGGACCGGCTCTACCTCGGCGCACACGGCGGCAAGAAGCTGTCGCCGTTCGAGGAGCTCAAGCGCCCGCCGAGCGAGTACCTGGACCGGCAGGTGTTCATCTGCGCGACGAACACCAAGCGGCGCGAGCTCGCCCAGCGCTACGAGATCGGCGTGGACAACATCCTGTGGGGCTCGGACTTCCCGCACCCCGAGGGGACCTGGCCCAACACCCGGACCTGGCTGAAGAACACCTTCCACGACATCCCGGTCGGCGAGACCCGCCGGATGCTGGGTCTGGCGGCGGCGGAGGTCTTCGGCTTCGACACCGGGAAGCTGGCTCCGATCGCCCGGCGGATCGGCCCCACCCCGGCGGAGCTGGGCCAGCCGGCCGACCAGGCGGCGGTGGAGTCCTCGTGGGCCCGCTCGCGGGAGACGGGCCGCCACTGGCTGACGGGCGAGGACTTCCCGGCCCTGGGGGTGGACCGATGACGGACGCGGACCGGTACACGGTCATCTCGGCGGACTGCCACGCGGGGGCGGACCTGCTGGACTACAAGCCGTACCTGGAGAAGCGGTACCACGAGGAGTTCGACGCCTGGGCCGCCACGTACGTGAACCCGTACGAGGACCTCCTCGCGGACACGGCGGACCGCAACTGGAACTCGGCGCGCCGGCTCGCCGAGCTGGAGGCGGACGGCATCGTGGCGG
The DNA here is from genome assembly GCF_042891345.1 of Streptomyces sp. NPDC001903. NCBI lineage: Bacteria > Bacillati > Actinomycetota > Actinomycetes > Kitasatosporales > Streptomycetaceae > Streptomyces > Streptomyces sp. NPDC001903. The sequence continues at coordinate 40,156 of NZ_JBIASZ010000016.1, read as the reverse complement.
AGGTCGTCTTCCCGAACACGATCCCGCCGTTCTTCCCCAAGGCCTCGCTGATGGCGCAGCCGCCGACGGCCGCGGAGTACACGATGCGCTGGGCGGGGCTCCAGGCGCACAACCGCTGGCTGGCGGACTTCTGCGCGGACGCGCCGGGCCGGCGCGCGGGCGTGGTGCAGATCCTGCTGAACGACGTGGACGCGGCGGTGAAGGAGATCCGCCGTACGCGGGAAGCCGGGCTGACGGGAGGCATCCTGCTGCCCGGCGTCCCGCCCGGCTCCTCGGTCCCCGAGCTGTACTCGGCCGCGTACGACCCGATCTGGGCGGTGTGCGAGGAACTGGACGTCCCGGTCAACCACCACGGCGGCTCGGCGTCGCCGCCGCTCGGCGACGAACCGGCCGCGCGGGCGGTCTTCATGGTGGAGACGACCTGGTTCTCGCACCGGGCCCTGTGGCACCTCATCTTCGGCGGGGCCTTCCGCCGCCACCCGGGCCTGAAGCTGGTCCTGACGGAGCAGGGCTCCGGCTGGATCCCGGGGGTCATGGAGATGCTGGACTACTACCACGGCCGCCTGGTCGCGGCGTCGGCGACGGCCGAGTCGAAATTCGGGGCGGGGCTGGCGGAGGCGATGGGCAAGGGCCCGAGCGAGGTCTGGCGGGACAACTGCTTCGTGGGGGCGAGTTTCATGCGCCCCCACGAGGTCCCGCTGCGGGACCGGATCGGCCTCGACAAGATCATGTGGGGCAGCGACTACCCCCACGACGAGGGCACCACCCCCTTCTCCCGCGAAGGCCTCCGCATCGCCTACGCGGGCCTCCCCAGGGACGAGGTCGCCGCGATGGCCGGCGGCAACGCGGCCCGCGTGTACGGCTTCGACCTGGCCCTGCTGGACGCGGTCGCGGCCAAACACGGCCCGACGGTCGCGGAGATCGCCGAACCCCTGAAGGAGATCCCCCGGGAGGCCACGAGCCCGGCCTTCGCCAAGGGCGGCTCGGTCCGCGTCTGGTAGCCCCGCGACCCCGCCCGCCGCCGGGGCGGCTCAGCTCATGTAGACGAGCCGCTCCGGCGGGATGGCCTCGACTCCGCTGACCGTCACTTCGCCGTTCACGTGGATCGTGAGCCGCTCCGTCCGCGAGAGTGGGGCAAGGTCCACAACGCCGCCACGCTGGTTGAGGGCGAGGCTGCTGAGGTGCGGGAGCGAGCCGAGCGGCTCCAACGAGCCCGTGACCGTGCACCAGCTCAGTGATAGACGGGTGAGCCGATCGAACCGGCTCAGCAGGGCCGGATCGACGGCCGCCTCCGCGATGTCCAGGCTGGTCAGTGACGGCTGGGGGTGGTGTGCCACGAGCTGCCGCAGCTGGTCGTCGCCGCATATGGACAGGGAGCGGAGCCGCGTCCATCGATCCAACCCGGCGAGGGGAATGTCGCGGGCCGCCATCCCCAGGCTCAGCGTCTGCAGCCCGTCCGAGACAGGAAGATCGCCGACGCATCCCACCGGGGGCCGGTAGCCGAGGTGCAGCGAATCGAGGGCGAGCGTACGCAATGCACCGAGCGGCAGCCCGTCCCGGAGGCCGAAGAGACTGAGGTTCCGCAGCGGCAGGTCGGCCAGCGGCCCCAGGTCACGGATGCCGGGGCACATGGACAGACCGAGGTAGTCGAGACGGTCCAGGGCGCGCAGCGGGGCCAGATCGATCAGGGCCTCGTTGCGGTAGAGGAACAGCCACTCCAGGTCTCGGCGGCGCTCCAGCAACCCGGACAGGCCTGGTGCCCAGTGCAGGTTCACCCGCTTGAGGTGGGTAAGCCGGTCGAGGCACGCGGCCTGCTCCGCCGTGTTCACCAGCAGGCTCGCCAGGCCCAGGTCGGCGCCGCTGAGCACCGCGTCCGCGTACTCCGCCGTGTCGAAGCTTCCCCAGCTCTCGGAGAGCGCGTAGGCCACGCGGGGGCGCGGATCCGATCGGAACCGGGCGATCACATCCAACGCCTTGGGGCCACCGATCTCGGCCGCGGTGAGAACGACCGCCTGGGCTACCTGCTCGTCCAGGCCGCTCTCGCGCGGCAGCAGTTCCAGGACGAGCTCCCCCGCCTTGGCCAGTGTCTGGGCCTGGCGGCGGCTGCGCGGCGGCATCAGCTCCGCCGTCCGGGACTGGATCTCGGCGCGAAGTGCCGGGTCCAGCTCCGGGGCGTGTTCCAGGCAGGCCGCGGCCAGCAGGACCAAGCGGCTGCGCACCCCCTTGACCTTGTCCGCACGGCGGAGCAGCCCCCGCAGCAGGCGGGTGCGTTCGTCCGGGCGGGCGTGCCCGACTGCCATGCGGACCACGTCGTCCCAAGTGTCGTCGTGCGCGTTCTTCACCAGCACGCCGAAGTCCCGGGACTCCACCGCGGCCTTGGCGCCCAGGTAGTCCTGGAAGGTGCGGTGGACGAAGTCCACCGACCCCTCCACCGGTTCGCGCAGCAGCCCGCTGCGGATCAGCAGGTGCGAGAAGACCTGCCCCGCGGTGCCCTGCACCTGTGGCATCGCGTCGAGCCACTCGCCGACCATCTCGGCCGCGTCGTCGAGACCCGCCTCCACCTGGCCGTTGCGGATCAGCCAGTACGCGAACCGCTGGAGCAGAGCCAACTGCTCGTCGCGGGTCAGATAGACCCCCTCCACCCCGCTGATCTCCCGCTCGGTGTCCCGCCGGACGAGCAGCATCTCCAGGGCGGCGTCGTACAGCTCCTTGCGGGCTCGCGGCAGCTGCATCCGCCGGTCCTGGTTGAGCGCGCACAGCAGCGCGCACATCAGCGGGTTGGTCGCAAGGCGGGCCAGATCGCGGCGTGCTCCCAGGGCCTCCAGCAGCGAGGCTTCGTATGCATCCACCTCCTGCCCCTCCGCGCGGGCCGCCCCGTGCCAGTGCGCGACGAACGCCCGGACGTCCCCTTGCTCCATCGCCAGCAGCGAGTGCGTGGTGAACCCCTGGCCCGCGAGCCAGCCCTCAGGGACCGCGGACGGTCGGGTGGTCACGACATACCGGGCCTTCGGGAAGGCGGAGACGAGGGAGCGCAGCCAGGTCTCCGTCCGGGTACGCAGCCGCTGTGGGACCTCGTCGACGCCGTCCACGAGGACCAGTGCCCGACCGCTCACCATGAGGTCCTCCACCCAGCCGGGCGGTGCGGACAGCGGGACGCCGGAGGCGCGCAGGAAGTCTTCGGGGAGCGGCAGGCTGTTGGACGAGGTGAAGGAGCGCAGGCGCAGAACGAACGGGACGTACATGCTCCACGGACCCGCAGTCTGCCGCGCCGCGTTGAGGGCCAGCCACTGCACCAGCGTGCTCTTGCCCGAGCCGGCCGGGCCGCGCAGCAGCACCCGCTCGCTCGCGGCGAGGGCCTGTTCGGCCCTGACCGCGGCCTGGTGTACCTCCGCCCCGTCGGGCGGCAGTTGCTGCCCACCGCTCACGGCGAGGCTGATGTACGCCACGTCCAGCGGCCATTCCTGGCGGGAGCGGCTGAGGGTGAGGCCGAAGAGCCGGAGGCGCCCGTGGGCCTCCGCGACGTACCGCGCGTAGCGCTCCTCGAAGGCGTACGCGGTCCCGCCACCGGCGTGGTCGAGGCGGTCCAGGGCTCGTCCCAGCTCGCCCGTCCGCCGGACCAGTTCCACGCCGGTCCGGGCCCCGAAGCCCGGCAGGGTCGTCAGGTACTCCACCGCGTGCGCGCAGCACAGCCGGGCCAGGTCCCGGTACAGGCGTTGCGCGGCCTCGTTCAGGCCCGGCGGCGGGGGCGGCAGGGTGGCCGCCAGGGCCGCGGGGTCGAGGTCCGCCGCGAAGAGGGCTTCCGCGTCCACGGGGCCGAGTGCGGCGAAGGCGTCGGCCACCGCGTCGGCCGCCGCCAGGCGCTCGTGCTCCGGGAGGCCCGCCGTGGCCTCGCCCAGGCGGGAGGCCAGGGTTCGGGTCAGGCTGCGGATCTCCGGGTCGCCGAGCTCCGTCGGGCGGCGCCAGCGCGGGGCCGGGGCGGCCGGGTCCGCCGTCAGGCCCGCGCCCGGGGAACGGGCCACGAGGGACTTCACCAGCGCCCCCGCCGCCGTGCCCGCCACGCGTAAGAGAACCGTCTCGAAGCCCGTCATCCCCCTGCCCTCCCCTTGGCCCGGAGATTATCGCGTGAACCGCCGGTAACCCCGATGGATACCGATCGGTAACAACCTCTGGCGGTGCCCGCGAACCCGCTCTATGGTGCGGGCATGCCGAACCTGCCCGATGTCGTGCTGTGGTCCATACCTGCCTTCGTGCTGCTCACCGTCATCGAGGTGGTGAGCTACCGGCTCCATCCCGACGAGGACGCCGCCGGGTACGACACCAAGGACGCGGCGACCAGCGTCGCCATGGGTATCGGCAGCATCGGCTTCGACCTCCTCTGGAAGATCCCGGTCGTCGCCGTGTTCACGGCGGTCTACGAACTCACCCCGCTGCGCGTGCCGTTCCTGTGGTGGACCGTCCTGCTGATGCTGCTGGTCCAGGACTTCCTCTACTACTGGCAGCACCGTCTCCACCACGTCATCCGCATCCTGTGGGCCTGCCACGTCGTCCACCACAGCAGCCGGAACTTCAACCTCACCACCGCCCTGCGCCAGCCCTGGACCAGCGCCACCACCTGGTGGTTCTACCTGCCGATGGTCGCCGTCGGCGTGCACCCGGCCGCGATCCCCTTCTGCTACGGGATCAACCTCCTCTACCAGTTCTGGGTCCACACCGAGCGCATCGGGAAGCTGCCGCGGCCCTACGAGTACGTCTTCAACACCCCCTCCCACCACCGCGTCCACCACGCCTCCCAGGGCGGCTACCTGGACCGCAACTTCGGCGGGATCCTGATCGTCTGGGACCGGATGTTCGGCTCCTGGGTGGGGGAGACCGACCGTCCCGTCTACGGACTCACCAAGAACATCAGCACCTACAACCCCCTGCGCGTCGCCACCCACGAGTACGCCGCCATCGCCCGCGACGTCCGCGCCGCCCGCAGCTGGCGCGAGCGCGCCGGACGCGTCTTCCGCGGCCCCGGCTGGCAGCCCGCCGCCCCGGCATCCGCCGACTCCGCCGCCCCGGCATCCGCGGAGCCCACCGCCCCGGCATCCGCCGAGCCCGCCGCCCCCGCGAAGGCCTCGGAGCACGCCGCGTGAGCGACACGGAGGCCCGTACGCCCTCCTGGGCGCGGCCCGTACCCGAGCCGGCCGGGGCCGCCGGCCGCGTCCTGCTCGCCGCCTTCGCCGTGGCCACCGCACTCGACCTCGGCTCGCTGCTGGCCGGCTGGCACCTCGGACACGTCCTCGCCAAGCCGCTGCTCATGCCGCTGCTCGTCGCGTACGTGATCACGCGCAAGGCTCCCCGCCTGCTGGTCGCGGCCCTGCTCTTCGGGTGGGGCGGGGACCTGGCCCTGCTCTTCGACGCCGACCCCGCCTTCCTCGTCGGCATGGGCTCCTTCGCCGCCGGGCACGTCTGCTACCTCGTGCTCTTCGGCCGGGGCAGGACGCATCCCGCGCTCGGGGGCGCGTACGCCCTCGCGCTCGTCGGGACCGTCGCGCTGCTCTGGGCGGACCTGCCGGCCGACCTGCGCATCCCGGTCGCCGGGTACAGCCTGCTGCTCACCGCCATGGCCTACCGCTCCAGCGCCCTCGGCCTGCGCGCCGGCCTCGGCGGGGCGCTGTTCCTGCTCTCCGACACGCTGATCGCCACCGGGGTCGCCGACTGGCCGCAGCTGCCGCGCCCCGACTTCTGGATCATGGCCACCTACGTCGCCGCCCAGTACCTGCTGGCCACCGGGGCACTCACCCCGACGCAGGCGTACGGTAGGACCGTCATACAAGACTGAACTATTTGATCCGGAGGGCTGCACACCCATGCGCGCCACCGTCATCCACGCCCCGCACGACATCCGCGTGGAGGAGGTGCCCGACGCTGCGATCCAGCGCCCCGAGGACGCCGTCGTCCGCGTCCTGCGTGCCTGCATCTGCGGCAGCGACCTGTGGGCCTACCGCGGCGAAGCCGCGCGCCAGCCCGGCCAGCGCATCGGCCACGAGTTCCTCGGCGTCGTCGAGGAGACCGGCTCGGCCGTGTCCGGCCTGAAGGCCGGCGACCTGGTCGTCGCCCCCTTCATGTGGTCCGACGGCACCTGCGACTACTGCTCCGAGGGCCTCTACACCTCCTGCGTGCACGGCGGCTTCTGGGGCTCGGTCGGCTTCGACGGCGGCCAGGGCGAGGCCGTCCGCGTCCCGCACGCCGACGGCACCCTCGTGAAGCTGCCCGCCGCGGCCGTCTCCGACGACCAGCTGCTGACCGGCCTGCTGGCCCTCTCCGACGTCATGGGCACCGGGCACCACGCCGCCCTGGGCGCCGGCGTCCGCAAGGGTTCCACCGTGGCCGTCGTCGGCGACGGCGCCGTCGGCCTGTGCGGGGTCCTCGCCGCCAAGCGCCTCGGCGCCGAGCGGATCATCGCACTGGGCCGCCACACCGCCCGTACGGACATCGCCAAGCTCTTCGGGGCCACCGACATCGTCGCCGAGCGCGGGGAGGCTGCCGAGGCCGCCGTCCGCGAGCTGACCGGCGGCCAGGGCGCCCACGCGGTCATCGAGGCGGTCGGCACCGAGCAGTCCATGCGCACCGCCGTCAACATCACCCGCGACGGCGGGGCCATCGGCTACGTGGGCGTCCCGCACGGCAGCGGCACCGGCCTCGACCTCGGTGTGATGTTCGACCGCAACATCACCCTGCGCGGCGGGGTCGCGCCGGTGCGCGCGTACATCCCGGAGCTGCTGGAGGACGTGCTGAGCGGCGCGATCGACCCGGCGCCCGTCTTCGACCGGGCCGTGTCCCTGGACGAGGTCCCGGACGGCTACCGCGCGATGGACGACCGCAGCGCGCTGAAGGTGCTCATCAAGCCCTGAAGACCCTGAACGGCGGGAGGGGCCGGCCCGGGGAGCTTCCCCCGGGCCGGCCCCTCCCGTTCAAGCCTGAGACCCGCTACTTCACGGCCTTCAGCGCGTCCACCACGCCGTAGCCGTAGTACCCGGTCTGGCCCCACTTGCTCTGGCACGTCGTGGCGTCGACCAGCGCGCCCGTCGCGTCGTAGACCTTCTCCGGGCAGGCCGTCTTCGTGGCCTGGGCCTTCAGCATGGCCTGGAGCTGCGAGGGCGTGGCCTTCGGGTGCGCGCTCTTCAGCAGCGCCGCCACGCCCGCCACGTGCGGTCCGGCCATCGAGGTGCCCTGCTTGTAGCCGTAGCCGCCGCCCGGGACGGTCGACAGCACGCGGCCGTTGGCGTCCGGCGTTGCCGGGACCTGCCACTTGTCGCCGCCGGGGGCCGCGACGTCGACGACGCCCAGCCCGAAGCTGGAGTAGTACGACCGGAAGCCCTTGTCACCGGTCGCGCTCACCGTGACCACACCCGGGAGCTGGGTGGGGATGTCCAGGCAGACGTGCGGGTCGATCGTGCGCGGGACCGGGGTGCCGTCGTCCGGGCTCGTCTCGTCGACGATGGCGTTGGACGCCAGGTCGTGGTTGGAGTTGCCCGCCGAGGCCACGCTGAGGACGCCCTTGCGCTCGGCGTACTTGGTCGCCCGGCCGAGGGCCTCCACCAGCGCCTTCTGGTCGTCGTCCGCCTTGCAGTTGTAGAGCCAGGGGTCGACGTAGTAGCTGTTGTTGGTCACCTCTATCCCCTTCTCGGCGGCGAACATGAAGCCGCAGACGACCGCCTCGGTGAAGAACAGGCTGGTGCCCGGCTCGCTCACCTTGATCGCGGCGACCTGCACGCCCGGCGCGACCCCGGCGACACCGATGCCGTTGCGCGCGGCCGCGATGGTCCCGGCCACGTGCGTGCCGTGGTCGCTGCCGTCGGGGTAGGGGCGCCACGCGCCGTCGGTGGTGTCCGCCACGCCGCCGACGCAGTTGGCCGACTGGCCCTTGGAGAAGTTCGGGGCGAGGTCCGGGTGGGTGTCGTCGACACCCGTGTCGATGACGCCCACGGTGACGTTCCGGCTGCCATCGTTGATCTTGTGCGCCTGATCGGCCTTGATCGTCCGCAGGTCCCACTGGTTGGGCTCCAGCGGCTCCTGACCGTCCGTGGCCGACGCCGCCGCCTTGGCGGCGTCCGCCGCGCTGAGCTTCTGCGTCGTGCCCTCCTCGGTGGTCGCCACCGTCTGGAGGGGAGCCGTCCGGGTGGCGCCGACCGACACGAACAGGCTGCGCTGCGCGCGCAGCTGCTTGGCGAAGTCCGGGTTCTGGGAGTGTGCGACGACGACCCCGATCTGCTCATAGGACGTCACCACCGTTCCACCGGCCCGCTCGACGGCCTTCTTCGCGGCCTTCACCGAGGCGTACGTGGTCAGGTTCGCGACGTACGAGAGCTTGGGGCCGGTGGTGTCGGGCTTCGCCGCGGCCGCCGTACCCGCCGTGTTGCCCAGCGGGGCGGCGGAGGCCGCGACCGAGGGCAGGAAGGCGAGCGAGGCGGTGAGCGCCAGGCCGACCGGAACGGCGATACGGCCGCGCCATTCAGGGGATCGTGACCCCAGCTGAGCCATGGGTTCTCCACATCATCCGTGAAAGAGCCGTCCGCGCGGGGTCGCGACGGACGGCGGGTTCATGTCAACCGAACCTAGTGCCGACGATCGACTTTCCGCCATCAGTTCGACGAAATCCGATTCCGAAGATTCATCCGAAGAATCAACGGGTGTTGAACCGTCCTGACGCGCCGTACGTGCCGTTGACAGGGGGGGATCAGCGCCACCGTCCCCCCACACGGAGGTTGTTTTGTCCGTCGTCCCCACCGCACCCGCGTCACAAGGAGAGCCCCCCGTGACCACCGAAGCAGCGCCGCCGCACGGCAGCGCGGGAACGCCCACGGCGAGCCCCACGGCCGAAGAGTTCTCAGCCGTCCAGCAGAGCGCCGAATTCGCCGAACTGCGCAGTTCCTACCGGTCCTTCGCCTTCCCGCTCACCGTGGCCTTCATCGCCTGGTACCTGCTCTACGTCCTGCTGTCCAGCTACGCCGGCGGCTTCATGGGGACCAAGCTCTTCGGCAACATCAACGTCGCCCTCGTGCTCGGCCTCGCCCAGTTCGCGACGACCTTCCTGATCGCCTGGCTGTACTCCCGGCACGCCGCCGCGCAGCTCGACCCCAAGGCCGCGGCGATCAAGGCGCGGATGGAGGCCGGCGAATGAGCGACACCCTCCCGCTCCCGCTCGCGGTGAACGTGGCCGCGGGTGCCACCGAGCACCGGCCGCTGATCATCACCCTGTTCGGGCTGTTCGTCGTCGCCACCCTCATCATCACGATCTGGGCCGGCCGCCAGACCAAGGACGCCGCCGACTTCTACGCGGGCGGCCGCCAGTTCACCGGCTTCCAGAACGGCCTGGCCATCTCCGGCGACTACATGTCCGCCGCGTCCTTCCTCGGCATCGCCGGCGCCATCGCGCTCTTCGGCTACGACGGCTTCCTCTACTCCATCGGCTTCCTCGTGGCCTGGCTGGTCGCCCTGCTGCTCGTCGCCGAGCCGCTGCGCAACTCCGGCCGCTACACGATGGGCGACGTGCTCGCGTTCCGGATGCGCCAGCGGCCCGTCCGTACCGCCGCGGGCACCTCCACCATCGTGGTGTCGATCTTCTACCTGCTCGCCCAGATGGCCGGCGCCGGCGTGCTCGTCTCGCTGCTCCTCGGCATCACCAGCGACGGCGGCAAGGTCGCCGTCGTCGCGCTGGTCGGCGTACTGATGATCCTCTACGTCACCATCGGCGGGATGAAGGGCACCACCTGGGTCCAGATGATCAAGGCCGTCCTGCTCATCGCGGGCGCCCTGCTCATCACCTTCCTGGTGCTGCTGAAGTTCAACTTCAACATCTCCGACCTGCTGGGCAAGGCCGCCGAGAACAGCGGCCAGGGCGCCAAGTTCCTCGAGCCCGGGCTCAAGTACGGCAAGGACGCGACGACGAAGCTGGACTTCATCTCGCTCGGCATCGCGCTCGTGCTCGGCACCGCCGGCCTGCCGCACATCCTGATCCGCTTCTACACGGTCCCCACGGCCAAGGCCGCCCGCAAGTCCGTGAACTGGGCCATCGGCATCATCGGCGCCTTCTACCTGATGACCATCGCCCTCGGCTTCGGCGCCGCGGCCCTGCTCAAGCGCACCGACATCATCGCCTCGAACAAGGCCGGCAACACCGCAGCGCCGCTCGTCGCCCAGGAACTCGGCGGCGGCTCCGGCTCCACCGGCGGTGCGGTCCTGCTCGCCGTGATCTCCGCGGTCGCCTTCGCCACCATCCTCGCGGTCGTGGCCGGGCTCACGCTCGCCTCCTCCTCGTCCTTCGCCCACGACCTGTACGTGAACGTGATCCGCAAGGGCAACGCCACCGAGCAGGAGGAGGTCCGCGCGGCCCGCTGGTCCACGGTCGTGATCGGCGCCGTCGCCATCGGCCTCGGGGCCCTGGCCCGCGACCTCAACGTCGCCGGCCTCGTAGCCCTCGCCTTCGCGGTCGCCGCCTCCGCCAATCTGCCGACGATCCTCTACAGCCTCTTCTGGAAGCGGTTCAGCACCCAGGGCGCGCTGTGGTCGATCTACGGGGGCCTCGTCTCCGCGGTCGTCCTCGTCCTCTTCTCCCCGGTCGTCTCCGGGAAGCCCACCTCGATGTTCAAGGACGCCGACTTCTACTGGTTCCCGCTGGAGAACCCGGGCATCGTCTCCATCCCGCTCGGCTTCCTGCTGGGCTGGCTGGGCACCGTCCTGTCCAAGGAGAAGGCCGACCCCAGGAAGTTCGCGGAACTCGAGGTCCGCTCCCTTACGGGAACGGGCGCGCACTGACACTGTGCTCATCGTGAGATGAGCCGAGCACGCAACGTGGCCGCGTCGTACTTCTCTACGACGCGGCCACGCCGTGTCTCGTTCATTTGGGCATCCCTGCGCGCCACGGCCGTCGCGTAGGCTCGAATACAGCGCCAGGCCTTTGACCGAAGTGGCGTGAACGTCTCTATGGACCGGACAGGGAGGGGGCCCGAAATGCTTCTGGACACCTACGGCCGCGTGGCCACTGACCTGCGCGTATCGCTCACCGACCGGTGCAATCTGCGCTGCACCTACTGCATGCCCGAGGAAGGCCTGCAGTGGCTCGGGAAGTCGGATCTGCTGACCGACGAGGAGATCGTCCGGCTGATCCGCATCGCCGTCACGCAGCTGGGGATCACCGAGGTCCGCTTCACCGGCGGTGAACCGCTGCTCCGCCCCGGCCTGGTCGGGATCGTCGAGCAGTGCGCCGCCCTGGAGCCGCGCCCCCAGATGTCCCTGACCACCAACGGCATCGGCCTCAAGCGCACCGCACAGGCGCTCAAGGCCGCCGGGCTGGACCGGGTAAACGTTTCACTCGACACCCTGCGGCCCGAGGTCTTCAAGACCCTCACCCGGCGTGACCGCCACCGCGACGTCATCGACGGGATGGCCGCGGCCCGCGAGGCCGGCCTGACCCCCGTCAAGGTCAACGCCGTCCTGATGCCGGGCCTCAACGAGGACGAGGCCCCCGACCTGCTCGCCTGGGCCGTGGAGAACGAGTACGAGCTCCGCTTCATCGAGCAGATGCCGCTCGACGCCCAGCACGGCTGGAAGCGCGAGGGCATGATCACGGCCGGTGACATCCTCGCCTCGCTGCGCACCCGCTTCACCCTCACCGAGGAGGGCGCCGACGAGCGCGGCTCCGCCCCGGCCGAGCGCTGGGTGGTCGACGGCGGCCCCGCCACCGTGGGCGTCATCGCCTCGGTCACCCGCCCGTTCTGCGGGGCCTGCGACCGTACGCGGCTCACGGCCGACGGCCAGGTCCGTACGTGCCTCTTCGCCACCGAGGAGTCGGACCTGCGCGCCGCGCTGCGCTCCGGGGCCCCCGACGAGGAGATCGCCCGCCTGTGGAAGGTGGCGATGTGGGGCAAGAAGGCCGGGTCCGGACTCGACGACCCGTCCTTCCTCCAGCCCGACCGCCCGATGTCCGCGATCGGCGGCTGACGGCGGCGCACGCCGGCCGCCGCCGGCCGGCGTCTCGGCCGGCACCGGCCGCTACGGGCGTTCCGAGCCCTCCGGCTGGACCCACTCGTCGAGCTTCACGACGTCCTTGAGGAACCCGCGGACCCCCAGGAACTGCGAGAGGTGCTCCCGGTGCTCCTCGCACGCCAGCCAGGTCTTGCGGCGCTCCGGCGTGTGCAGCTTCGGGTTGTTCCACGCCAGGACCCAGACGGCCGCGTCGCGGCAGCCCTTGGCGGAGCAGGAGGGCGCGGGCGCCTCGGGGAGGTCGGGGGAGTCAGGGGAGTTCACGCCTCAACCCTACAAACCCCTGCCACGGAAAGGCGACGCCGAGCAGCCACGGGGGGAGCTGCCCGGCGTCGGTCCGTCGCTCCGACGGGGGATGCGGAGCGCGTAGGCAGTATGTCACGCAGGACCCGGTGCGGTGCACCGGAACTTCATGATTGATCTGAGCTTTTCTTGAGGTTTCCCGCGTCCAGTGCAGGGCGCACAGGTGACGGGATGAAGTGCGAGGGCAGCGAGGGGGTCGACTCGCGCCCCGCGTTGGCGATGACCACGGCCACGTACGGCAGCAGCGCGCCCGCGATGAGCGTCACGATCGCCACGTGACGTTCCACGTTCCACAGGATCACCGTCGCCAGCACCGAGAGCGTCCTGATCGACATCGAGATGACGTACCGGCGCTGCCGTCCCCGCACGTCCTCGTCGAGGCCCATCCGGGCTCCGGTGATCCGGAAGACCTCGGCCCCGTTCCGCTTCTTCCGCTCCACGCTCCACCGCCCGATCCGCCTGCCGGACACTCCCCGGTCCGGACCCCTCCCACCGTACGCCGCCCGCTCCGTGGCGAGGAGAGGGGGTGTCCCCCGAATGGGGCTGTCCGAAATGCGCAGTACGCCGTACGGGTCGACACTGGGCCCACATGCGCACAACGCGCCACGAGGAGGCTCGACATGTCATGGTTGTGGGCGATCATCGTCGGTTTCGTGCTGGGCCTCATCGCCCGGGCCGTCCTGCCGGGCAAGCAGCATCAGCCCCTCTGGCTGACCACCCTGTTCGGCATCGCCGGCGGCATCCTCGGCAACGCTGTCGCGGTGTGGATCGGCGTCGGGGAGACCAAGGGCATCGACTGGACCCGGCACCTGCTGCAACTCGCCGGAGCGGTGCTGATCGTCGCTCTCGGCGAGATGGCCTACAAGTCGCTCAAGGGCGGCAGCAAGCAGATGACCTGAGGGCGGCATGCCGGAGGGGCCGGCCGGACGTGGTGTCCGGACCGGCCCCTCCGCCGCGTTCAGGCGTCAGGCCCCGGGCGTCAGCCCGTGACCTCGACGGCCGCCAGGTTCTTCTTGCCGCGCCGCAGCACCAGCCAGCGCCCGTGCAGCAGCTCCTCCTTGGCGGGGACCGCGTCCTCGGCGGTGACCTTCGCGTTGTTCACGTAGGCGCCGCCCTCCTTCACGGTCCGGCGGCCGGCCGACTTGCTCGCCACCAGCCCGGTCTCCGCGAGCAGGTCCACCACGAGGCCGAGTTCGGCGACCCGGGCGTGCGGCAGCTCGGACAGGGCCGCGGCCAGCGTGGCCTCGTCCAGGTCCGCCAGCTCGCCCTGGCCGAACAGCGCCTTCGACGCGGCGATCACGGCCGCGCACTGGTCGGCGCCGTGCACCAGCGTGGTCAGCTCCTCCGCCAGCGCCCGCTGGGCGGCGCGCGCCTGCGGCCGCTCGGCGGTCTGCGCCTCCAGCTCCTCCAGCTCCTCGCGGGACTTGAAGGAAAGGATCCGCATGTAGGTGGAGATGTCCCGGTCGTCCACGTTCAGCCAGAACTGGTAGAACGCGTACGGGGTGGTCATCTCCGGGTCGAGCCACACGGCCCCGCTCTCGGACTTGCCGAACTTGGTGCCGTCCGCCTTGACCATCAGCGGGGTCGCCAGCGCGTGCACGACCGCGCCCGGCTCGACCCGGTGGATCAGGTCGAGGCCGGCCGTCAGGTTGCCCCACTGGTCGGAGCCGCCCTGCTGCAGCACGCAGCCGTAGCGCCGGTACAGCTCCAGGAAGTCCATGCCCTGGAGCAGCTGGTAGCTGAATTCGGTGTAGCTGATGCCCTGGTCGGAGTCGAGCCGCTTGGCGACCGAGTCCTTCGTCAGCATCTTGTTGACCCGGAAGTGCTTGCCGATGTCCCGCAGGAACTCGATGGCGGACATGCCCGCCGTCCAGTCCAGGTTGTTCACCATCAGCGCCGCGTTCTCGCCCTCGAAGGACAGGAACGGTTCGATCTGGGTGCGCAGCCGGGCCACCCAGTTCGCGATCGTCTCCGGGTCGTTCAGCGTCCGCTCCGCGGTCGGCCGGGGGTCGCCGATCTGACCGGTGGCCCCTCCGACCAGCGCCAGCGGCCGGTGCCCGGCCTGCTGGAGCCGGCGTACGGTCAGCACCTGCACGAGGTGTCCCACGTGCAGGGAGGCCGCCGTCGGGTCGAAGCCGCAATAGAAGGTGACCGGACCGTCCGCGAACGCCTTGCGGAGCGCTTCTTCGTCGGTGGACTGGGCGAACAGCCCGCGCCACTTCAACTCGTCGACGATGTCCGTCACGGTTTCTCGACTCCTTCGAATGGTTTTGCGTCGCGCCGAGGATTCAGTCTAGGTGGTCAGACACCCTTGCTGACCGAGCTCATGTTGAAGTCCGGGATGCGCAGCGCGGGCATCGCGGCCCGCGTGAACCAGTCGCTCCACTCGCGCGGCAGGGTCTTCTCGGTCCGGCCCGCCTCCGAGGCCCGCGAGAGCAGGTCCACCGGCGACTCGTTGAACCGGAAGTTGTTCACCTCGCCCACGACCTGGCCGTTCTCCACCAGGTAGACGCCGTCCCGGGTCAGGCCCGTGAGCAGCAGCGTCGCCGGATCCACCTCGCGGATGTACCAGAGGCAGGTCAGCAGCAGACCCCGCTCGGTGGAGGCCACCATCTCCTCCAGCGAGCGGTCGCCGCCGCCGTCCAGGATCAGGTTCCCGAAGCCCGGGGCGACCGGCATCCCGGTCATGCCCGCGCTGTGCCGGGTCGTGGTCAGCCGGGCCAGCTCGCCCTCGCGGATCCACTCCGTCGCCGGGACCGGCAGCCCGTTGTCGAAGACCGAGGCGTCGTCGCCCGAGCTGTGCGCGATCACGAACGGCGCGGACTCCAGGCCCGGCGCGTTCGGGTCGCTGCGCAGGGTCAGCGGCAGCTCGGACAGCTTCTCGCCGAGCCGGGTGCCGCCGCCGGGCTTGGAGAAGACCGTCCGGCCCTCCACCGCGTCCCGGGCCGCCGCGGACCACATCTGGTAGATCAGCAGGTCGGCCACCGCCGTCGGCGGCAGCAGGGTCTCGTACCGGCCGGCGGGCAGCTCGATCTTCCGCTCCGCCCAGCCCAGCCGTACGGCGAGCTCGGCGTCCAGCACCGTCGGGTCCACGTCCTTGAAGTCCCGGGTGGAGCGGCCGGCCCAGGCCGAGCGCTGCCGGTCGGGGGACTTGGCGTTGAGCTCCAGGGTGCCGTTCGGCTGGTCGTGGCGCAGCCGCAGCCCGGTCGAGGTGCCGACGTACGTGGAGACCAGCTCGTGGTTGGCGAAGCCGTACAGCTCCCGGCCGCCCGCCCGGGCCCGGGCGAAGGCCTCGCCGAGGGCCGGGGCGAAGTCCGCGAACACCGCCGAGGAGGTCTCGGCCGGGGCGTCCGTGAAGTCCGGCGAGGCCGGGGTCCCGGTGACCAGCGGCCGGGCGTCCTCCGCGGGGCCGGCGCCGCGCGCGGCCGCCTCGGCGGCCCGGACCAGCGGCTCCAGGTCCTCGGCGGTCACGGCGGAGCGCGACACGACCCCCGAGGCCGTGCCCTCCTTGCCGTCGACGGTGGCGATGACCGTCAGGGTCCGGCCGCGGGTGACGCCGTTGGTGGTGAGCGCGTTGCCCGCCCAGCGCAGGTTGGCCGTCGACTGCTCGTCGGCGATGACGACGCAGCCGTCGGCGGTGGACAGCTCCAGCGCACGCTCGATGATCTCGTGGGGCTTGGTGCGTCCGTTCGAAAGCGTGCTCATCGGCCGGCCTCCTGCGTGGTGTTCAAGATGTTCACGTCGCGGAACAGCGCGGACGGGCAGCCGTGCGAGACGGCCGCGACCTGGCCCGGCTGGGCCTTGCCGCAGTTGAAGGCGCCGCCGAGCACGTACGTCTGCGGCCCGCCGACCTTCTCCATCGACCCCCAGAAGTCGGTGGTCGTGGCCTGGTAGGCGACGTCGCGCAGCTGGCCGGCCAGCCTGCCGTTCTCGATGCGGAAGAACCGCTGCCCGGTGAACTGGAAGTTGTAGCGCTGCATGTCGATCGACCAGGAGCGGTCGCCGACGACGTAGATGCCGCGTTCCACCCCGCCGATCAGGTCCTCGGTGGACAGCCCGCCGGGATCCGGCTGGAGCGAGACGTTCGCCATCCGCTGGACGGGCACGTGCCCGGGGGAGTCGGCGAAGGCGCAGCCGTTGGACCGGCCGAGGCCGGTGAGCTTCGCGATCCGCCGGTCCAGCTGGTAGCCGACCAGGGTGCCGTCCTTGACCAGGTCCCAGCTCTGCGCCTGGACGCCCTCGTCGTCGAAGCCGACGGTGGCCAGGCCGTGCTCGGCCGTGCGGTCACCGGTCACGTTCATGATCGGGGAGCCGTACTTGAGCTTGCCCAGCTGGTCGAAGGTGGCGAAGGAGGTCCCCGCGTACGCCGCCTCGTAACCCAGCGCCCGGTCGAGCTCGGTGGCGTGGCCGATGGACTCGTGGATGGTGAGCCACAGGTTGGACGGGTCCACGACCAGGTCGTAGCGCCCGGCCTCGACGCTCGGCGCCCGCATCTTCTCGGCGAGCAGTACGGGGATCTGCTCGAGCTCGGCGTCCCAGTCCCAGCCGGTGCCCGTCAGGTACTCCCAGCCGCGCCCGGCCGGCGGGGCGATGGTGCGCATCGAGTCGAACTCGCCGGTGGTGGCGTCCACGGCGACCGCGGTGAGCTGCGGGTGGATCCGCACGCGCTGCTGCGTGGTCATGGTGCCGGCGGTGTCGGCGTAGAACTTGTTCTCGTGGACGGCGAGCAGCGAGGCGTCGACGTGCGCCACCCCGTCGGCGGCCAGCAGCCGCGCGCTCCAGTCGGCGAGCAGGGCCGCCTTCTCCGCGTCCGGCACCTCGAACGGGTTCACGTCGTACGCCGAGATCCACGTCCTGTCGGCGTGCACCGGCTCGTCCGCGAGCTCCACCCGCTCGTTCGATCCGGCGGCCTTGATGACCTGCGCGGACAGCTTCGCCATGGCCACGGCCTGTGAGGCCACCTTGGCGGCGCCGTCCATGGTCAGGTCCACGCCGGAGGCGAACCCCCAGCTGCCCCCGTGCACCACGCGGACCGCGTACCCGAGGTCGGTGGTGTCGGAACCGCCCGAGGGCTTGGCGTCCCGGAGCCGCCACGAGGCGCTGCGGATCCGTTCGAGCCGGAAGTCGGCATGGTCGCAGCCCAGCGCGCGGGCCCGGGCGAGCGCCGCGTCGGCGAGCGCCCGCAAGGGCAGCGCGGTGAAGGCCGCGTCGATGGAATGGGGCACGGTAGTCCTCCCGGAGTCGGGGCCGGTCGCCTCGATCATGTCGCGCTCGGGCCTCTTGTGCCTACATCTTTCTGTAGGGACTCGACAGAGCCCGTACCGAGGCCCTGTGGGAGATCGATTCTGCGTGCGGGCAGCCCGGCCTATAGGTTTCTGGTACTCAGACCGCTAGTCGAAAGGGTGATCCGTTGAGCCGCTCGGTTCTCGTCACCGGAGGAAACCGGGGCATCGGCCTCGCCATCGCCCGAGCCTTCGCACAGGCCGGCGACAAGGTCGCGATCACGTACCGGTCGGGTGAGCCGCCGCAGGAGCTCACCGGGCTCGGCGTCCTGGCGGTCCGCTGCGACATCACCGACTCCGAGCAGGTGGAGCAGGCCTACAAGGAGATCGAGGACGCGCACGGCGCCGTCGAGGTGCTGGTGGCCAACGCCGGCATCACCAAGGACACGCTGCTGATGCGCATGTCCGAGGAGGACTTCGCCTCCGTCGTCGACACCAACCTCACCGGCACCTTCCGGGTGGTCAAGCGTGCGAACCGTGGCATGCTGCGTGCCAAGAAGGGCCGCGTCGTCCTGATCTCCTCGGTCGTCGGACTGCTGGGCTCGGCGGGCCAGGCCAACTACGCCGCCTCCAAGGCCGCGCTGGTCGGCTTCGCCCGCTCGCTCGCCCGTGAGCTCGGCTCGCGCAACATCACCTTCAACGTCGTGGCCCCCGGTTTCGTGGACACCGACATGACGAAGGTGCTCACCGACGAGCAGCGCGCGGGCATCGTGGGCCAGGTTCCGCTGGGCCGCTACGCCCAGCCCGAGGAGATCGCGGCAGCCGTGAGCTTCCTGGCGTCCGACGACGCCGCGTACATCACAGGAGCCGTCATTCCCGTTGACGGCGGATTGGGCATGGGTCACTGATCACCATGAGCGGAATTCTCGACGGCAAGCGCATCCTCATCACCGGGGTGCTGATGGAGTCGTCCATCGCCTTCCACGCCGCCAAGCTGGCCCAGGAGCAGGGCGCCGAGGTCATCCTCACCGCGTTCCCGCGCCCGACGCTGACCGAGCGCATCGCCAAGAAGCTGCCGAAGCCGGTCAAGGTGATCGAGCTCGACGTCACCAACGACGAGCACCTGGCCCGCCTGGAGGGCCTCGTCCGCGAGGAGCTCGGCGGCCTCGACGGGGTCGTGCACTCCATCGGCTTCGCCCCGCAGGACGCCCTCGGCGGCAACTTCCTGAACACCCCGTTCGAGTCGGTCGCGACCGCCATGCACGTCTCGGCGTTCTCGCTGAAGTCGCTGACCATGGCCTGCAAGCCGCTGTTCCCGGCGGAGGGCGCCGCCGTCGTCGGCCTCACCTTCGACGCGCAGTACGCCTGGCCGCAGTACGACTGGATGGGCCCGGCCAAGGCCGCGCTGGAGGCCACCAGCCGCTACCTCGCCCGTGACCTGGGCAAGGAGAACATCCGCTGCAACCTGGTCTCGGCCGGTCCGATCGGCTCGATGGCCGCGAAGTCCATCCCGGGCTTCTCGGAGCTGGCGGACGTCTGGAACTCCCGCTCGATGCTGGAGTGGGACATGAGCGACCCGGAGCCGGCGGGCAAGGGCGTCGTGGCCCTGCTGTCGGACTGGTTCCCGAAGACCACCGGCGAGATCGTCCACGTGGACGGCGGCCTGCACGCGATGGGTGCCTGAGCCAGGCACCGGTACGTCCGTACGGCGGCGGGGGGGGGGGCCCCCCCGGGGGCCCCCCCCCCCCCCCGCGCCCCCCGGGGGGGGGGGGGGGGCGGGGGCGGCCGCGCCCGGGGGGGGGGGGGGGGGCGCCGGGGGGGGGGGGCCCCGCCCCCCCCCCCGGGGGGGGGGCGGCGGGGGCCCCCCCCCCCCCCCCCCCCCCCCCCCCCCCCCCCCGCCGTATCCGCCGGTGGGGGGCGGGGATTCCGGTCGGACGCTCGATCAGATTTTCGCCCTCCGACCGGATCTTCCCGAGTCGAAAACCAGGACAGATGCCTGCAAACTGACCGAGTCGGGATCTTCCCGGCTCGTGCGGGGAGGAGGTGCCGAGTGCGCGCGAGGCGGAGCCGGGCGGTATCGCTGCTGGTGACCTCGGTGGTCCTGACGGGATTCCTGATCCCGGGGGCCGACGCGCAGCCCGAGGGGGGTGAAGCGCCGTCGGCACCGGAGGCGGTGGCCGTCGTCGAGCCCGCCGCCGTCGACCTCGACGAGATCCCCGCCGAGCCGCCCGTACGGCCGCGGCCGCCCGTCGCCCGGGACCTGTTCGGCGCCGACTGCGACACCGTGATCGAGGGCTCGCAGGTGACGGCCACCTGCCAGAACGGCTACCCGGAGACCGACCTCCTGCGTCTGCACGTGGAGTGCGACCGCTGGTGGGACCTGGACGCGGACAGCGCCGCCGTCGCCCTGGCGCCCGCCGGCCGGATCGAGCTGACCAGCCGCTGCTGGAAGGAGGTCCGCTCGGCCTGGGTCACCCACCAGCGGCCGTGACCCCGCCGGCGGCCGTGACCCCGCCGGCGGCCGTGACCCGACCGCCGGCCGTGCCCCTGTCGGCGCCCGGCCGTGCGCGGTCCTACTTCCTGCCGAGGCACACGTACGGGTAGCCCGCCGCCTCCGAGGCCGCCGTGTCCCCGTCCCCGCGCCGGATCGCCTCGATCAGCCGGGCGTGGTCCAGATGCGCCGCGGGATCCAGCTCCGTGCCCACGTCCGTGCGCAGCCAGTCCGCGACCAGGTCGCCGAGGTCCGCGTACAGCTCGATGAGCACCTCGTTCTGCGAGGCCGCCACCACCGCCATGTGCAGCGCGACGTCCGCCGCCACGAACCGCTCCGCGTCCCCGCTCGCCCAGGCCTCCTCGCGCCGCGCCAGCAGCGCGTCCAGCTGCCCCAGGTCCCGCTCGGTGCGCCGCTCCGCCGCCATCCGGGCCGCGGCCGACTCCAGCGTCGAGCGGAGCTCCGCGACGTGTCGCGGGTCGGCGCCCGCGAAACGGCGGTGCATCACCCCGGCCAGCTCGCTGGTGGCGATGACGTACGTCCCCGAGCCCTGCCGGATGTCCAGCAGCCCGTTGTGCGCCAGCGCCCGTACGGCCTCCCGGACGGTGTTGCGGGCGACGCCCAGCAGCTCCACGAGCTCCGGCTCGGTGGGGATGCGGGCTCCTACGGGCCATTCGCCGGAGGTGATCTGGTTCCGGAGCTGGGCGATCACCTGGTCGACCAGCGCGGATCGCCGGGGCGAGGTCAGCGGCATGCGGGCGGGGTTCCTCTCCAAGTTCGGTCTCGGGGGTGACAACCAATCATCCCATGATTCTATGATGGTGTAATGCCCGACGAAGAAATACAGACCATGAACCGGCCCGAAGCCGCGCGCACGATACCCGCACCGTCCCGTCCGGCCGCTCCCGCGAGCCCGCAAGCGCAGCCGAAGCCGGAGCCCGCCTGGCTCGGACCGGTCCTCATCGTCGGCATCGTGCTGGCCGCCCTCAACCTGCGGCCCGCCATCACCAGCCTCGGCGCCCTCTTCGAAGAGGTCCGCACGGGCCTCGGCATGAGCGGCACCGTCGCCGGACTCATCACCTCGGTTCCCGCCCTCTGCTTCGCCGTCTTCGGCGTCACCGCACCCCGGCTCTCGCGCCGCTTCGGCCCGGCCGCCGTCGTCTGCGCCGGCATGGCCGCCGTCGCCGCCGGGCTGCTCATCCGGCCCCTCACGCACAACGCCGCCGGCTTCCTCGCCGCCAGCTCCCTGTCCCTGGCGGGCATAGCCCTGACCAACGTGCTGCTCCCGGTCATCGTCAAGCGCTGGTTCCCGGACCGCGTCGGCACCATGACCGGCCTGTACTCCATGGCCCTGGCCCTCGGCACCTCGCTCGCCGCCGCCGTGACCGTCCCGATGACCTCCGCCCTCGGCGGCAGCTGGCGTACGGGCCTGATGGTCTGGGCCGTGCTCGCGCTGGTCGCCGTGCTGCCCTGGCTGCCCGTCGCGGCGGCCGCCCGGCGGGAGAAGCGGGCCGCCGCCTCCGAGACGGCCGCGACCGTACGGGCGGACGCGGGCCCGAAGATCGTACGCAGCCGCACCGCCTGGGCCCTGGCCTGCTACTTCGGCCTCCAGGCCACGGGTGCGTACATCACCATGGGCTGGCTCCCGCAGATCTTCCGCGACGCCGGGGTCTCCGCCTCCACGGCGGGCGTCCTGCTCGCCGTCACCATGGTCATGGGCGTCCCGCTCGCCTTCGTCATCCCCAACCTGGCCGGCCGGATGAGGAACCAGGGGGCCATCGCCGTCACCCTCGGCCTCTTCGGCCTCGTCGGATACACCGGCCTCCACTTCGCGCCCGCCGCCGGAGCCTGGGCCTGGGCGCTCCTGCTCGGCGTCTCCAACTGCGCCTTCCCCCTCGTCATCACGATGATCGGGCTGCGCGCCAAGTCCCCGGCCGGCGTGGTCAAGCTGTCCGCCTTCGCCCAGAGCGTCGGCTACCTCATCTCCATCCCCGGACCGCTCCTCATCGGCGCCCTGTACCAGCACAGCGGCGGCTGGGACCTGCCGCTCACCGTCATGGCGGCCCTGCTGGTCCCGCAGATCGCGCTGGGCATCCTGGCCGGCCGGGACCGCACGATCGAGGACGAATGCGGCATGCGAGACTGAGCGGCATGTCGCCCGTACTCGAACCGAACCCGCAGAACAGTCACAAGAAGCTCGGCCTGGTGCTGGGCGCGATGCTGGTCGTGACCGTGATCATCTCCGTCCTCGCGACCGTCGTCTCCCCCTGACGCCCCCGGGCCGTGCCCGGGGGTAGGGGTAACCCCCCAACCCCTAGGGGGCCAGGGTCAGGGTCGTCTGGGGTGTGTCCCGGATGGGCACCGCGCCTTCGAATCCATAGATTCGAAGAGAGCGAGCCAGTCCCACCCCGCGTACCCACGGAGGCGGCCATGTCGGCCCCCATGACACCCCCGCACATCCCCGGCCCCGGTCCCCGAGTCCACGGCGCCAGCACCCGGCTGCACTGGTGGGCGCTGGCCCTGCCCGCGCTCGCCTTCGGCCTCCTCCTGCTGCTCCTCGCCGGCTCCGGCCAGGCCCATGCCGCCACCGGCGAAGCCTCCGCGATCCTCCAGGTCACCGAGCAGATCCTGCGCGTGGTCGGCTGACCCGGCCCGCGCGGCCGAGCCCTGCGGCCGAGCCCGCGGCCGGCCGCCGCCAAGCCCCCAACACCCTGCGCCCCATGGCCCGATTCATGCGAAGCTGGGAGCCATGAGCGCCGACACACCCCGCAGGATCGTCCTCCTCCGGCACGCCAAGGCCGACTGGCCCCAGGTGGCCGACCACGACCGCCCGCTGGCGGAACGGGGCCGCAAGGACGCACCGGCCGTCGGGCTGAAGCTGGCCGAGACCGGCATCGCCTTCGACCTGGCCCTCTGCTCCACCGCCGCCCGCACCCGCGAGACCTGGAAGCTCGCCGTCCAGGAGATGCCGCACCGGCCGCGCACCTCGTACGAGGAAAGGCTGTACGACGCCTCGCTGGGCGAGCTCATCGCCCTGCTCAACGAGACGTCGGACGAGGTCGACGACCTCCTCGTCATCGGCCACAACCCGGGCATGCACGCCCTCGCCGACGCCCTCTCGGGCCGGGCCGAGGGCGACGCCCTGGCCCGGATGAGCCGCACCGGCTTCCCGACCGCCGCCTTCGCCGTCGTCTCCTTCTCCGGCTCCTGGAAGTCCGTGGAGCACGGCGTGGGCACGCTGCTGGACTTCTGGACCCCCAAGGACCACTGAGCACCGTACGCAGGTACGAGGACGGGCCCCGGCGGATCGACCGCGCCGGGGCCCGTCCTCGTACGCCGTCGGCTCAGGTCGTCAGGCCCGCGGCCTCGACCTCTTCCCGGGTGATCCCGAGCAGGTACAGCACCGCGTCCAGGAACGGCACGTTCACCGCCGTGTGCGCCGCCTCGCGGACCACCGGCTTGGCGTTGAACGCCACCCCCAGCCCGGCCGCGTTCAGCATGTCCAGGTCGTTGGCGCCGTCGCCGATGGCCACCGTCTGCGACAGCGGTACGCCGGCCTCCTCGGCGAAGCGGCGCAGCAGCCGCGCCTTGCCCGCCCGGTCGACGATCTCGCCGGTGACCCGGCCGGTCAGCCGCCCGTCGACGATCTCCAGGGTGTTGGCCGAGGCGAAGTCCAGCCCCAGCCGCTCCTGCAGATCGTCCGTCACCTGGGTGAACCCGCCCGAGACCACACCGACCTGGTAGCCGAGCTGCTTGAGGGTGCGGATCAGGGTCCGCGCCCCCGGCGTCAGCCGCACCTCGGAACGGACCTTGTCCACGACCGAGGCGTCCAGCCCGGCCAGCAGCTTCACCCGGGCGTGCAGCGACTGCTCGAAGTCCAGCTCCCCGCGCATGGCCCGCTCGGTCACCTCGGCGACCTCGGCCTCGCATCCGGCGTGCGCGGCGAACAGCTCGATGACCTCGTCCTGGATGAGGGTCGAGTCCACGTCCATCACGACCAGGCGCTGTGCCCGGCGGTGCAGACCGGCCGAGACCACGGCCACGTCCACACCGATGTGGGAGGCGGCGGTGGCCAGCTCGGTGCGCAGCGGCCCGGTCTCCACCCCGGAGACGGCGAACTCGACGGCCGTCACCGGGTACTTGGCGAGCCGGAAGATGCGGTCGATGTTGCCGCCGGTCCCGGTGATCCGGGAGGCGATCGCGGCCGTGGACTCGGCGGTCAGCGGATGCCCGAGCACGGTGACATGGGAACGGCCGCTGCCGCGCGGCCGGTTGTCACCGGTGCCGGAGAGGATCTCGGCCTGCAGCTTCAGCGAGTCGGCCCAGCTGTGGACGGTGGCCCGCAGCTCGCCCTCGCCGCTGTCGGCGGGCTTGGTGACGAGGGCGCACAGGACGATGCGGCCACGGGTGACGACCTGCTCGATGTCGACGACGTCGACGGAGTAGGCGGCGAGGGTGTCGAACAGCCCGGCGGTGATCCCGGGACGGTCCTTGCCGAAGATCTTGACGAGGAGGGTGGGGACGTCGGAGGTCTGCGAAGCGCTCATGGTGCCCTCACCGTATCTTCCCGTCCTGCCTGCCAGGACCCCCGTCCCACCTGCCGGAACCATTTTCCGGCGCGGCGCCCTCCGGCGCCGCCGTTCGCGGGCGACCGGGGGACGGCGGGGGAGTGGCGGCGGGGTGAATACGGGCCGACGGAGAGGTGGCGGAGGCCGTCGGGGCCCAGCCGTGGCCGAGCGTGTTCGATTCGGTACGCCCCGCTCCCCTCCCGCGGCTCAGCCCGGCGGCCCCAGCGGCGGAGGCGGGGGAGGGGGCGGCGGCGGGGTGAACGGCGGGCGGTGGCGCGGCGCCGGCCGCGCGGCGGGCCTCCGGGGCAGCCGCGTGATCGTGACGTCCCAGGAGCCGTCCGGCTCGGGGCAGGGCTCGGGTTCCGGACGGGCGTACGGGTACGGCCGCCCCGGCGGAGGCCGGTACGGAGCCGTCGGCGCGTCGGGCGGGGCTCCGGCCGCCCCACCGGACCCGCCGGCGGGCACCGCCGCCGGCCGGCGGCGCCGCCCCGCCAGCAGCGCCCCCGCCCCGCCCGCCCCCGCGCCCCACGCCGCCCCGAGCAGCAGCGCGTACAGCGCGTCCCCCCGCAGCTCCACCCCGGCATCCACCGCGTCGACGCCGAGCACCGACAGCGAGGAGTCCACCGACACCCCGGTCAGCGCCGCCAGCACCGCCAGCGCCACCCCGGTCACGACCGACAGCCGCGCCGCGCACGCCGCGACCCCGCGCCCCGGAGTCCGTACGGCCGCCAGCACTCCGGCGCAGAGCAGCAGCAGCCCCGCCCCCGCGACCAGCAGCCAGATCCGCCCGTCGTACTGCGCGAGCCGGGACACCGTCACCGGCTCCCGCGCCGCCGCCCCCAGCAGATCGTCGAGCGGATCGGGCAGCAGTCGGCCCAGCGTGCCCGTGGCCCGCCCGTCGAACGGCACGAGGAGCCCCAGCAGCACCCCCGTCCACGCCCCGTTGGGCGCCCCCAGCAGCGCCGCGCCCAGCACCCGCCCCGGATGCTCGTCGCCCGAGGCCGCCCACACCGCGGCCGCAAGCCCGGCCGTCACCGCCACCAGCAGGGCGGTCACCAGAGCCGACACCGCGGGCCGCAGCCGCGCGAACGCCGCCGGCCCGCGCCGCGAAGCCAGCAGCGCCACCGCCAGTACGGCGAGCACCCACACCCCCGCGCCCAGCAGCGTCGGCCCGGACTCCACCGAGAACCCCACCCGGGCCCGGGTGTCGACGAGGTCCCCGATGCGGTCCGGGAGCAGCCCGCCGACGTCCCCGATCCCCGGGACCACCACCTTCGGCGGCGCCGTCGCCGGCAGCCGCGGCCCGTCCAGGGTGACCACGTCGTGCCCGGCCCGGGCCAGCCCCCCCGCCGCGGCGACGAGCAGAGCCGCCACCGCGGCCGCCCGGGCGGCGAGTTCCCCGCGCGGCGCCCCGGTCCGGATCGAGCGCAGGAAGATCCGGGCCAGGACCAGCGCCCCGGCCAGCCCCACCCCGAGCGGCATGACGTCCAGTGAGGAATGGGCCGCCTGGCCGGTGATCCCGAGGACGGACACGTCCCCCGACGGGGTGACCGTGCCGCCGATCGCGAGCACCACCACGGCGGCGGTCATCGCCCCGAGCGAGCCTCCTGCGGCGTCGGCGCCCAGCAGACGCAGCCCGAGGGCGGCGACCACCGCCATGGTGACGAGGGCCCAGCCGGTGGCGGCGATGCCCGACAGAACCACGTCTCCCCAGCGAATGCGGCGCATGCGTACCCCCGGTGCGTGTCGAGCGTGCGTGCCGAGCGGGACGGGGCCGGGCGGGGCGAGAAGTCCCGTATCTCACTCTCCGGGTGACTTTCGCCCCCGTCAACGGGCAGACGTAGACGCCCCGGGAAGGCCCCGATTCCACATGTGGCCGCAGGCCTGAAATAGTTCCCCCGGATGTTCGCCATCCCTAGACTCCCTGACGTCGGACTCCCTGGCGTCAGGGGGATTCTCGGGGGACTTAAGTGGGGCTGGAGTGCCGGAACTCGTACTGGAATTGAATGGAAGGACCTGGACGCTCGATCCGTCCAGGTCGTACTCGTTGGGGCGCGACCCCCAGGGAGACGTGGTCATCGACGACGCCCGGGTGTCGTGGCGGCATGCCACCATCGCCTGGAACGGCCGGGGTTGGGGCATTGAGGACCACGGCAGCACCAACGGCACCTACGTGCGCGGCGCGCGGGTCCAGCAGACCGAGCTCGTGCCCGGTACGCCGGTGCACCTGGGCAACGCCACCGACGGCCCGCGGCTGAATCTGAGCGCAGCCGCCGCGCCGCAGCAGGCCGTACCGCAGCAGGCGGCGCCCGCCTACCAGGCTCCGGCGCCCGCCTACCAGGCCCCTGCCCAGCAGGCGGCCGCCCCGGCGTACCAGGCCCCGGCCCAGGCGCAGGCCCACCAGCCGCAGCAGCAGGCCTGGCAGCAGCAGCCCCCGCAGGCCGCCGCGCACCAGCAGCCGCAGCAGCCGCACATCCCGCAGCAGCAGGGCGCGGGCCCCGCCTACGGCGGTGACCGCAGCCCGACCACGTTCCACCAGATCGCCGTCGGCCGCGTCATGCGCATCGGCCGCGCGCTGGAGAACGAGCTGGTCGTGTCGGACCTCCAGGTCTCGCGCCTCCACGCGGAGTTCCGCTCCACCGGCGGCCGCTTCGAGATCCACGACCTCGGCAGCCACAACGGCACGTACGTCAACGGCCAGCCGCTGCCCAAGTCCGGCACCGCGCTGCTCGGCCCGAACGACATCGTCGGCGTCGGCCACTCGACGTTCCGGATCGTCGGCGACCGGCTCGAAGAGTTCGTCGACACCGGTGACGTCTCCTTCTCGGCCCGCCACCTCACGGTCACGGTCGACGGCGGCAAGCAGATCCTCAAGGACGTCACCTTCGGCGTCCCGGAGAAGTCGCTCATCGGCGTCATCGGCCCCTCCGGGTCCGGAAAGTCGACGCTGCTCAAGGCGCTGACCGGCTACCGGCCCGCCAACGAGGGCGACGTCCTCTACGACAACCGCAACCTGTACAAGCAGTTCGCGGAGCTCCGCCAGCGCATCGGCCTGGTCCCGCAGGACGACATCCTGCACAAGGAGCTGAAGGTCAGCACGGCTCTCAAGTACGCGGCCAAGCTCCGCTTCCCCGGCGACACCGCCGAGGCCGAGCGCGCCGCCCGCATCGACGAGGTCCTGCGCGAGCTCAAGCTCGACATCCACAAGGACAAGAAGATCACCTCGCTCTCCGGTGGTCAGCGCAAGCGCGTGTCCGTGGCCCTGGAGCTCCTCACCAAGCCCTCGCTGATCTTCCTGGACGAGCCCACCTCCGGCCTCGACCCGGGCATGGACCGCGACGTCATGCAGCTGCTGCGCGGCCTCGCCGACGACGGCCGCACCGTCCTCGTCGTCACCCACTCCGTGGCCGAGCTGTCGCTGTGCGACAAGCTGCTGGTCATGGCCCCGGGCGGATCGGTCGCGTACTTCGGCCCGCCGGACGAGGCGCTGAACTTCTTCGGCTACAGCACGTGGGCGGACGTCTTCTCGGCCTTCGAGAACTACCGCGACTACGACTGGGCCGGCCGCTGGAAGGGCTCGCAGCACTACCAGCTGTACGCCGCCGACCTCGACGCGGTCGCCCCCCAGCAGGTGGCCATGCCGCCGATGCAGCAGATGATGCCGCCGAAGGCGCAGGGCTGGGGCGACCAGCTGTGGACCCTGATCCGCCGCTACGTCTCGGTGATCGCGTCCGACAAGGGCTTCATGGCCCTGATGCTGATCCTGCCCGCCGTCCTGGGCATCGTCTCGACGGTCATCCCCGCGACCTTCGGCCTCGCCCCGCCGAAGCCGCCGTCCCGGTTCAACGGCGACGCCGGCACGATCATGCTGATCCTCTGCGTGGGCATGTGCTTCTCGGGCGCCGCGAACTCGGTCCGTGAGCTGATCAAGGAACGGGTCATCTACGAGCGCGAGCGCGCCACCGGTCTGTCCCGGTCGGCGTACCTCATGTCGAAGGTGATCGTCCTCGGCTTCATCACGGCCATCCAGGGCGCGGTCATCTGCGCCATCGGATTCGTCCCGCGCGACCTGCCCACCGAGGGCCTGCTCATGCCGCCGGCCGTCGAGCTCTGCCTGTCGGTCACCGCGCTCGGCTTCACCTCGATGATGTTCGGCCTGGTGATCTCCTCGCTGGTGAAGACCGCCGAGAAGACCATGCCGCTGCTGGTCATGTTCGCGATCGTCCAGGTCGTCTTCACCGGCATCCTCTTCCAGGTGTACGACTCGCCGGGCCTGGAGCAGTTCGCCTGGCTGATGCCCTCGCGCTGGGCGGTCGCCGCCGCGGGCACCACGCTCGACCTCGGCAAGCTCATGCCGCCGTGGGACCAGCAGAACCCGACCAACACCGACCCGCTGTGGGAGCACTCCGTCGCGCAGTGGGGCGTGAACATCACGATCCTGCTGCTCATCGGTGTGGCCTGCGGCTTCGCGGTGCAGAAGCTGCTGCGCCGCCACGAGCCCGAGGTCATGCGCAACTAGCCGGTCCGCTCCGGCGCACCCCACGCACAAACGCCTCAGGGCGGCACCCGGTCACCGGGTGCCGCCCTGAGGCGCATGGGGGTTGCTACGCCCGTCGCCGTCAGTAGGCGCTGTTGACGTTGTCGATCGAGCCGTAACGGTCGGCGGCGTAGTTGGCCGCGGCGACGATGTTGGCGACCGGGTGGTACTGGTCCAGCGGGGTGCCGGGGACGTGGTACGCGAGGAAGGTCGGCTTGATGACCTGGAGCAGGCCCTTCGAGGGGATGCCGTTCTGGGCGTTGATGTCCCAGTTGTTGATCGCCCGCGGGTTGCCGCTCGACTCGCGCATGATGTTCTTGTACAGGCCGTTGTACGTGCCCGGAATCTTGTGCGCCTTCATGATCGCCAGCGACTCCTTGATCCAGCCGTCAAGGTTGTTCGCGTAGACCGGCTTGCGGACGGTGGAGCGGCTGGCCGCCGCCTTCGCCTCGCGGTCCTTCTTCGCCTTGGCCTCGGCGTCGGCCTTCGCCTTCGCGGCGTCCGCCTTCGCCTTGGCGGCGGCGGCCTTGGCCTTGATCGCGGCCTCGACCTTCGCGGCGTCGGTGGCCAGCTTGGACTGGGTGCTGAGGTGCTGCACGGTCTTCGACTGGACACCCTCGACAGCCTGGGTCCACGCCACGGGGGCGGCGGTCACGGTCGTGTCGGCGTCGGCGGAGCCGGCGGGGACGACGGTGGCGGCCAGGGCGGCGGCGCCGATGGTGGCGAACGCGGCGAAGGACATCTTGTGCGCCTTCGTCAGGCGACGACTGTGGCCGGGGGTGCTGGTCTTGGACATGCGTAGCAACCTCTTCGAATCGGGGAGCCGCAGGAAAGCGCCGCTCGGATCCGGGATCCGCGGCGCTGTGCGACGGGAGCAATTCTTAGCGGCGGCAAAATCGCCTGGCAAAGGTGTGACGTACGATCCCGCTTAGTGGATCAGGGGGCGCCGACGAGCCCGGAATTCGGGGCCGGGCGCTAGGCGCTCCAGCCCTGACACGGTCTTTATGCATCCACTAGGCACCTTCGTAAGTGACGTGGGTCCTATGTGCGGGCTCACATCGGCCACGTAACAGTCTCACCATGCGTTGCTGGAGCAATGCACCCTGTAACGGAATTCTCCATCCTGAGGACCACAAGCCCGCCGCCGCCCTCATCCCCAGGGCAGAGACGGACCCGCGGACCCCCTCCCCAAGGAGGAGGACACACCGCCCCCGGCCCTAGGGCCCGAGCCCGATCCCGCAGGTCAGGGCCGCGAGTACGGTGAGCCCATGACTGGTAGTCCCGTCTTCGGCGGCCCCCGGGGCGGCCTCGCCGCCGTGAGCACCGCCCTGCTCGCCATGAGCCGCCGGCTTGAGGTCCGCGACGTCCTGCGCACGATCGTCGTCTCCGCCCGCGAGCTGCTCGACGCCGAGTACGCGGCCCTGGGCGTCCCGGACGACCACGGCGGCTTCGCCCAGTTCGTCGTGGACGGCATCAGCGAGGAGCAGTGGCGCCGGATCGGCCCGCTCCCCCGCCAGCACGGCATCCTCGCCGCGATGCTCCACCAGGACGGCCCCGAGCGGCTGGCCGACGTGCGCAAGGACCCCCGCTTCGAGGGCTGGCCCCCCGCCCACCCCGAGATGTCCGACTTCCTCGGCCAGCCCGTCCGCGACGGAGAGGAGACCCTCGGCGCCCTCTTCCTCGCGAACAAGAGGAGCCCCGGCGGCTTCACCGAGGAGGACGAGGAGCTCCTCGCCCTCCTCGCCCAGCACGCGGCGATCGCCCTCACCAACGCCCGGCTCTACGAGCGCAGCCGCGAGCTCACCATCGCCGAGGAGCGCTCCCGCCTCGCCCACGAGCTGCACGACGCCGTCGCCCAGAAGCTCTTCTCGCTCCGCCTGACCGCCCAGGCCGCCGCCGCCCTCGTCGACCGCGACCCCGCCCGCGCCAAGGACGAGCTCCAGCAGGTCGCGGCCCTCGCCGCCGAGGCCGCCGACGAACTGCGCTCCGCCGTGACCGAGCTGCGCCCCGCCGGCCTCGAGGAGGACGGCCTGGCCGCCACCCTCCGCGACCAGGTCCACGTACTCGACCGCGCCCACACCGCGCACGTCACCTTCGCCTGTGACGGCGTACGGGCCCTCCCGGCCACCCAGGAGGAGGCGCTCCTGCGGGTCGCCCAGGAGGCCCTCCACAACGCCCTGCGGCACTCGGGCGGCGACCGCGTCGAGGTGGCCCTGGCCCGCCGGGCCGCGGGAGCCGTACTGACCGTCACGGACAACGGAAGCGGCTTCTCCCCTTCCTCGATCCGCGCGGCCGGACGCCACCTCGGCCTCGTCTCCATGCGGGACCGGGCGAGCGGCGTCGGCGGCCGGCTCACCGTGCACTCGGAGCCCGGCACGGGCACCACGATCGAGATGGAGGTCCCCGGTGGCTGACATGCCCATCCGCGTCCTGCTGGTGGACGACCACCAGGTGGTCCGCCGCGGCCTGCGCACCTTCCTGGAGGTACAGGACGACATCGAGGTGGTCGGGGAGGCCGCCGACGGCGAGGAGGGCGTGACCCGCGCCGAGGAGCTGAAACCCGACGTGATCCTCATGGACATCAAGATGCCGGGCACCGACGGCATCGAAGCCCTACGCCGGCTGCGCGCGCTGGCGAACCCGGCGCGGGTGCTGATCGTCACCAGCTTCACCGAGCAGCGGACGGTGGTCCCGGCCCTGCGGGGCGGCGCCGCCGGATACGTCTACAAGGACATCGACCCCGACGCCCTGGCCGGGGCGATCCGCTCCGTCCACGCCGGGCACGTACTGCTCCAGCCGGAGGTCGCGGAGGCCCTGCTCTCCCAGGAGGGGCCGCCGGCATCGAGCCGCGGCGGCTCCCTGACCGAACGGGAACAGGAGGTGCTGTCGCTGATCGCGGACGGCCGGTCCAACCGGGAGATCGCCCGCGCGCTCGTCCTGTCCGAGAAGACGGTCAAGACGCACGTCTCGAACATCCTGATGAAACTGGACCTCGCGGACCGCACCCAGGCCGCGCTGTGGGCGGTCAGGCACGGAATCACGGACTGAACCGGGCCGCAGTGGTCCGTCCGGCTCCGATCGCGGATTCATACGGTCGGGTGGATGTCGCCCACATGGCGCATCCCGTTCGTCCGATGACCGTTCTTCATGACGTGCCGCGGCGGCTGGCCGCGGCAGACGTACTGGAGGACGAAGAACGTGAAGAACATCAAGAAGGCCACTGCCGTCACCATGATCGCGGGAGGCCTCCTTGCCGCGGGCGCCGGCGTCTCCTCGGCGCACGGCGGTGCCTCGGCCGAGGGTGAGGCCGTGGGCTCGCCCGGCGTCGTCTCCGGCAACCAGGTCCAGGTCCCCGTCCACGTCCCGGTGAACGTGGTCGGCAACGCGGTCTCCGTGATCGGCCTGCTGAACGGCGCCTGGGGCAACACCGGCGTGAACGCCTGACCAGCCCCGCCCACCGGCCCCGCTTCCCCCACCTCTCCCCGGGAAGCGGGGCCGCGGCGCACCCCCCCCGGGGGGGGGTGTCCCCAGGGGGTGTCCGCGAAGCCCCGCCTGCCCCGCGGGCGCACGGCGCCACTTCGCGGACACCCCTAGCCCCGCCCGCGCTCCTCGACCGCCGAGTTGTACGCGGCCACCAGCGCGCGCCGCGCCACCCGCTCCACCGGCCGCAGCGCCTCCGCCCGCGCCGCCATCTCCGAGGCGGCCACCGCGCCGCCCGGCCCGTGCTCGTACGCCAGCGACACCAGCAGGTCCACCCGCTGCGCCAGCGCCAGCACCCGTACCGCCCGCGGCGGGTACCCGGGCGCCAGCACCTCCCGCCCGGCGTCCGCCCGCGCCCGGTACGCCGACAGCGCGGCCTCCGCCACCGGCCCCGACCCCGCCACGTCCAGCCGGGTCAGTACGACCGTCGCCTCGCGCAGCGCCTCCGCCAGCTCCCGCTCCGCCTCACCGAGCGACGGCACGTCCGCCGGCGGGGCCTCCCGTACCGGCAGGCAGTGCCACGTCACCGCGACGTGCACGTCCCCCGCGGGCCCGGCCTCCGCCACCTCCGGCACCAGACCCAGCGCCGCGCCCACCGCGACCACCGCCTCCTCGGCATCCAGCGCCCGCGCGTTGAACTCGGCGGGCCCGCTCAGCCCCAGCGGATGCCCCGGCGCCGGCAGCGCCACCCGCAGCCCGGTCACCCCCAGCGCCCGCATCCGGCCGAGCGCCAGCGTCAGGCCCACCGGACCCGATTCGCCCGGCAGCCCCTCCACCCGGTGCACGGCGTCCTCGCCCACGATCGACAACACGGCCTCGTCGGGCGAGGCCAAACCGGCCAGCAGTGCGTTCCCCCAGGCGGCCAACCGCCCTGAACGTGGTTCGAAAAGCATCCCCCCACTTTACGGATCACCCCGGATCCGGCCCCGCGCCCAACCTGGCGCCCGGACCGCCCGCCGAGTGGCGTAGGTTTTCCCCTGGGGCTGCGCCTACCGGTGCACAGACGAAACCGAGACTGCAAGGGGAGACAACACGCTCATGAGCGATGTTCTGGAGCTGGTGGACGTATCCGTGGTCCGCGAGGGCCGGGCTCTGGTGGACCAGGTCTCCTGGTCGGTGAAGGAGGGGGAGCGCTGGGTGATCCTCGGCCCCAACGGCGCCGGCAAGACCACGCTGCTGAACCTCGCCTCCAGCTACCTCTTCCCCACCAAGGGCGCCGCCACCATCCTCGGCAGCACCCTCGGCAAGCCCGGCAGCGACGTCTTCGAGCTGCGCCCGCGCATCGGCGTGGCCGGAATCGCCCTCGCCGACAAGCTCCCCAAGCGCCAGACCGTCCTGCAGACCGTGCTCACCGCGGCGTACGGCATGACGGCGACCTGGCAGGAGGAGTACGAGGAGATCGACGAGCAGCGCGCCCGCGCCTTCCTCGACCGCCTCGGCATGACGGACTACCTCGACCGGAAGTTCGGCACCCTCTCCGAGGGCGAGCGCAAGCGCACCCTGATCGCCCGCGCGCTGATGACCGACCCCGAGCTGCTCCTCCTCGACGAGCCGGCCGCCGGCCTCGACCTCGGCGGCCGCGAGGACCTCGTACGGCGACTCGGCCGCCTCGCCCGCGACCCGCTCGCGCCGTCCATGGCGATGGTCACGCACCACGTCGAGGAGATCGCCCCCGGCTTCACCCACGTCCTGATGATCCGCCAGGGCAAGGTCGTCACCGCCGGCCCGATCGACCTCGAACTGACCTCGCGCAACCTCTCGCTGTGCTTCGGCCTCCCCCTGGTCGTCGAGCGCAACGACAGCGACCGCTGGACCGCCCAGGGCCTCCCGCTGCGCTAGTTCGGGCAGGCGCACACCGTCGGTCCGCGATCCGTCGCACCCTGTCCCGACCGCGCCCGCCGGACCTACCATGACCATGTGAACATCGACGCGTGGCTGTGGTGGCTCATCGGCGCGGTCGGACTGGGCATTCCGCTCGTCCTGACGGCGATGCCCGAGTTCGGCATGTTCGCCGTCGGCGCGGTCGCGGCCGCCGTCACGGCAGCGTTCGGCGGGGGAGTGGTCGCCCAGGTCCTGGTCTTCGTGATCGTCTCGGTGGCGCTCATCGCCGTCGTCCGCTCGATCGCCAACCACCACCGCGAGCAGCGGCCCCAACACCGCACCGGAATCGACGCGTTGAAGGGCAGAAGCGCCCTCGTCCTCGAACGCGTCGACGGCAGCGGAGGCCGGATCAAACTCGCCGGCGAAATCTGGTCAGCCCGCACCCTCGACGCGGACAGCAGCTT
This sequence comes from Streptomyces sp. NPDC001903, assembly GCF_042891345.1. NCBI lineage: Bacteria > Bacillati > Actinomycetota > Actinomycetes > Kitasatosporales > Streptomycetaceae > Streptomyces > Streptomyces sp. NPDC001903. The sequence goes on along the minus strand of NZ_JBIASZ010000016.1, from coordinate 5,243 downwards.
CGAACCGGGGCAGCAGGTGGACGTCGTGGAGATCGACGGGGCCACCGCGATCGTCATGTGAGCTTCTGATCAAAGCAGCCGACCCGCGGCCCCGGGGTCTGCGAGACTCCGCTCAACGGGGCAGCACAGACAGCCGGAAGGGCACGGGGAACCGCATGCAACCGATCATCATCGTCCTGATCATTCTGGTGGTTCTGGTCTTCATCGCACTGGTCAAGACGATCCAGGTGATCCCGCAGGCCAGCGCCGCCATCGTCGAACGATTCGGCCGCTACACGCGCACCCTCAACGCGGGCCTCAACATCGTCGTCCCGTTCATCGACTCGATCCGCAACCGCATCGACCTGCGCGAACAGGTCGTGCCGTTCCCGCCGCAGCCGGTCATCACCCAGGACAACCTGGTCGTCAACATCGACACGGTCATCTACTACCAGGTGACCGACGCCCGGGCCGCGACGTACGAGGTCGCCAGCTACATCCAGGCCATCGAGCAGCTCACCGTCACCACCCTGCGCAACATCATCGGCGGCATGGACCTGGAGCGGACCCTGACCTCCCGCGAGGAGATCAACGCGGCCCTGCGCGGAGTCCTCGACGAGGCCACCGGCAAGTGGGGCATCCGCGTCAACCGCGTCGAGCTCAAGGCCATCGAGCCGCCGACCTCCATCCAGGACTCGATGGAGAAGCAGATGCGCGCCGACCGCGACAAGCGCGCCGCCATCCTCCAGGCCGAGGGCGTCCGACAGTCCGAGATCCTGCGCGCCGAGGGTGAGAAGCAGTCCTCCATCCTGCGCGCCGAGGGCGAGGCCAAGGCCGCCGCGCTGAAGGCCGAGGGTGAAGCACAGGCCATCCGTACGGTCTTCGAGTCCATCCACGCCGGGGACGCCGACCAGAAGCTCCTCGCCTACCAGTACCTCCAGATGCTCCCGAAGATCGCCGAAGGCGACGCCAACAAGCTCTGGATCGTGCCCAGCGAAATCGGAGACGCCCTCAAGGGCCTCTCGGGAGCCATGGGCAACTTCGGCCCCATGGGCGGCGGTTCGGGCTTCAACCCGCAGAACCCCGGCAAGGACGGCGGCAAGGGACCGGCGGCCGACAAGGCCGCCGCCGAGCGCCGCGAACAGCCCCCCATCGACTGACCGGCCCGTCCCCTCCTGCATGATCAGTGAGGCCCCTCGACCTTCATGGCGGGGAGGCGACTCACTCATGCAAAGGGGATGGCTCAGTCCATGTCTCTGCTCTCGATGTCCCCCTGGGAATCACTCGCGGTGTTCGCGGCCGGCGTCGGCGCCGGCACGATCAACACCATCGTCGGCTCCGGCACCCTCATCACCTTCCCGGTGCTGCTCGCCACCGGACTCCCGCCGGTCACCGCCAACGTGTCCAACACCCTCGGCCTGGTGCCCGGTTCCATCAGCGGAGCCATCGGCTACCGCAAGGAGCTCCAGGGCCAGCGCGGCCGGATCCTGCGGCTCGGCGCCGTCTGTCTCGTCGGGGGGCTCGCGGGCGCCGTCCTGCTCCTCACCCTGCCGTCGGACTCCTTCGACACGATCGTGCCCGTCCTCATCGGACTCGCTCTCGTGCTCGTCGTCCTCCAGCCCCGGCTCGCCGCGGCCCTGCGCAGACGTCAGGAGGCCGCCGGCACCGACCCCGGACACCCCGACGGCGGCCCCGCCCTGCTCACCGGAATGCTGTTCGCCAGCGTGTACGGGGGCTACTTCGGTGCCGCCCAGGGAGTGCTCTACGTCGGCTTGATGGGCCTGTCGCTCCACGAGGACCTACAGCGGATCAACGCCGTCAAGAACGTCCTGGCCGGCCTCGTCAACGGCATCGCGGCCGTCTTCTTCCTCTTCGTCGCCGAGTTCGACTGGACGGCCGTGGTCCTGATCGCCGTCGGCTCCACGCTCGGTGGCCAGATCGGAGCCAAGGTCGGCCGGCGGCTGTCCCCGACCGTGCTCCGCGGGGTCATCGTCGTGGTCGGCGTACTCGCCATCGTCCAGCTGCTGCTGCGCTGAGCGACGTACGAGAAATACGTCGCCCAACGCACCCGCGATCATCCGGCGGTACCGGCCGCCCCGGCCGTACTAGGCGGAACGCTCCAGCCACTCCGGCAGGACGTCCCGGCCGCCCACCCCCAGCGCCAGCAGCATGGCGTCCGCCGGAGACGGTACGAAGGGCTTCCGGAGGAGCGGCATCCCCGCCTCCTCCGGAGTCCGGGCCGCCTTGCGGTGGTTGTCCTCGGCGCACGAGGCCACCGTGTTCAGCCAGGTGTCCCCACCGCCCTGGGCCCGCGGAAGTACGTGGTCCACGGTCGTCGCGCGCTTCCCGCAGTACGCGCACCGGTGCTGGTCCCGGACCAGCACCCCCCTCCGTGACCAGGGAGCATGTCTTCGGAAGGGCACCCGTACGTACCGGCACAGCCTGATCACCCGGGGCAGCGGAAGATCCAGGGAGGCACCGCGCACGCGCAGTTCCGGATGCGACTGCTCGACCACGGCCTTGTCCTGGAGCACCAGGACCACAGCCCGGTTCAGCGTCACCGTCGACAGCGGCTCGAAGCTCGCATTCAGCACCAGCGTGTCCCGCATCTCGCCCACCTCCCGTGTGCAGGCCCGCGACCACACCGGCGGCAGGGCCCGCAACCACTCTGGCCGCGCGCGCCACGCGGGACAACGCAATAAAAATGCCCGGTCCTGGTCGCCTTTAGACCAGGACCGGGCAAACGCACGGCGAACGATCAGCTGGAGGGGCCCTCGTACTCACCGATCAACTGCGCGCGTCCCAAGGAGTGGAACCGCAGGTTGAATCCGACGACCGCCGGCGAGACGTCCGCACCGGGGCCCAGCTTCTCCTGGTCCACCGCGTAGACGGTGAACACGTACCGGTGCCGCTCCCCGGCCGGCGGAGCCGCGCCGCCGAAGTCCTTCGTGCCGTAGTCGTTGCGCACGTGCACGGCCCCCGCGGGCAGCCCCTCGAACTTCCCGCTGCCCGCCCCGGCCGGCAGCTCGGTGACCGAAGCGGGCAGGTCGAAGAGAACCCAGTGCCAGAACCCGCTGCCCGTCGGGGCATCCGGGTCGAAGCACGTCACGGCGAAGCTCTTCGTCCCCTCCGGGAACCCCTCCCACCGCAGGTGCGGAGAGACGTTCCCGCCCTTCAGCACCTGGGCGTCGCCCAGCTCCCCACCGGGCTCGAGATCGACGCTCTCCACCGAGAACGCGTGCACCCGGGGGTGGAAATCGTGCGGAAGGGGCGCCCTGTTCTGCTCGGCCACTGCTGAACCTCCTGATCGCGAACCGGTGCAGCCACCTGTACCGGTACCTGTACCGGGCCGAGCCTAGAACCAGTTGCGCTGCGAACCGACGGAAGCGATCCACTGGTTGAGGTAAGCCGCCCAATCGGTCCCCTGGTAGGACTGCAGCCCCACCTGGAAGCAGCGGTACGTGTCACTGCCCTCGGAGAACAGCCCCGACTTCTTGTCCATCTCCAGCACGACGTCCATCTCGCGGCCGTCCGAGACGAAGGTCAGCTCGACCTGGTTCAGCCCGCGGTACTGAGCCGGCGGCAGGAACTCGATCTCCTGGTAGAACGGCAGCGTCTGGCGGGTCCCGCGGATGTGCCCGCGCTCCATGTCCGCGCTGCGGAAGCTGAAGCCCAGCTGACGGAAGGCATCGAGGATCGCCTGCTGCGCCGGCACCGGGTGCACGTTGATCGGGTCGAGGTCGCCGGCGTCCACCGCGCGCGCGATCTCCAGCTCGGTGCTGACCCCGATGTTCATCCCGTGCAGGTGCTGGCCCCCGAAGTGGGTGATCGGCGTCTCCCACGGGATCTCCAGCCCGAACGGCACCACGTGCAGGGCGCCCGCCTGCACCTGGAAGGCACCGCCGAGACGCTGCTTGGTGAAGACGATGTCCTGCTTGTACTCCTGGTCGTTCCCCTCCACCTCGACCCGCGCCTGGAGACCGACGGACAGGCCCTCGATCTGCTGCTCCACGGAACCGCCCTGGATGCGGACCTCGCCCTGGACGATCCCGCCGGGCACGACGTTCGGCTCGGTGATGATCGTGTCCACCGAAGCACCGCCGGCACCCAGCGCCGCGAACAGCTTCTTGAACCCCATGCTCTGACTCCCCTTGAAGGCTCGTGCGACTACCGCTTACGAGTACACCCTGACAAACGCGGAACCTTAGGCCCCGGTTGCAGGTCCACGCGTTGGACTACGCTCGACCGGATGAGCGCGCGCCCCGACCGTACGCCCCTGGCCCGGTCCTTCTTCGACCGGCCGGTCCTCACCGTGGCCCCGGACCTCCTCGGCCGGATCCTGGTCCGCCGTACGCCCGAGGGCCCGATGGAACTGCGCATCACGGAGGTGGAGGCGTACGAAGGGGAGGCCGACCCGGGCTCCCACGCCTACCGGGGACGCACGGAGCGCAACGCATCGATGTTCGGCCCGCCCGGACACGCGTACGTCTACTTCATCTACGGCATGTGGTTCAGCCTCAACCTGGTGTGCGGCCCGCCGGGGCATGCGAGCGGGGTGCTGCTGCGCGCGGGCGAGATCACCGTGGGTGCCGACCTGGCCCGCAAACGTCGACTTTCCGCCAGAAGCGACCGAGAACTGGCCAAAGGCCCGGCCCGCCTGGCCACCGCCCTGGCGGTCGACCGCTCCCTGGACGGCACCGACCTCTGTGACGGCCCCGAATCCCCCTTGACACTCCTGACGGGAACCGCCACCTCGTCCGACCTGGTGAGCAACGGCCCGCGCACGGGAGTCGGCGGCGCCGGCGCGGGCCATCCGTACCGTTACTGGATCACGCACGACCCGACGGTGAGCCCTTATCGCGCCCATGCGCCACGCCGCCGTTCAACTTGACTCCACCTTGGCGGACGCCTAACGTAGCCCGAGCCGCTTGAACGGGGCACTGCCATCAGCAGACCCCCGGGGCGGCCAACCCACTACCTACGACGTTCCCCTGGCGGGGTCGATTTCGGCGTGCCCGAATTCGAATCCGGCGGCTCGATTATGAGTCGCAAGGGATAAGCGCTAAAGTGGTGGAACGCCGAAAGGCAAAGGCCCCCAACGGCCGCCGAATTCAAATCCGAGTCGGAAACGACGAAGAAATGATCTGGTAGAGTTGGAAACGAAGAACGAAGCCCGGAGGAAAGCCCGAGAGGGTGAGTACAAAGGAAGCGTCCGTTCCTTGAGAACTCAACAGCGTGCCAAAAATCAACGCCAGAAGTTGATA